>CAZSZO010000004.1:0-137020 GCA_964611125.1 uncultured Phycisphaeraceae bacterium
CCTCCGCCGATCCGCCCGCAGTTTGGCCGCAGTCCCGTCTCCGTTCTGGCCGCCCCGTCCCGCTCCCGACCTCACGGAATCACTCATGTTCGTCAACGACCCCATCTCCGACATGCTGACGCGGATCCGCAACTCCCTGCGGAACAAGGCCAAGACCGTCGAGTGCCTCAACTCGCGCGTCTGCCGCGGCATCGCCGACGTGCTGCGCGACGAGGGCTACATCGACAGCTACGAGGTCAAGGACGACGGCCGCAGCGGCAAGATCGTCATCAAGCTGCGCTACGGCCCGCGCGGGGAGAAGATCCTCAACACCCTGCATCGCGAGTCGAAGCCCGGCCGGCGCGTGTACCGCTCGGTCGAGGAGCTTCCCCGGCCGCTGCAGGGCCTGGGCATCGCCATCGTCTCCACGTCCAAGGGCGTGATGTCCGACCGCAAGGCCCGCACCGAGCGGGTCGGCGGTGAGCTGCTCTGCGTCGTCGACTGATCCCGCCATCCACGCCCACGCCGCCTCCCGCACCGCCTCGCCTCGCCTTCGCCCTTCTTGATCGTTTCGGAGCCTTCCCATGTCACGCATCGGCCGCAAGCCCATCTCGGTTCCCGCCAACGTGAAGGTCGCCATCAAGGGCGGCGTGGTGAACATCAGCGGCCCGCTCGGCGCGATCGACATCCCCTTCAAGCCGCAGGTGAAGGTCACCTGGACCGAGAGCGAGAAGTCGATCAAGGTCGCCATCGACCCCTCCGACGATGAGAACCGCGAAGTGGTCGCCCTGTGGGGCACCACCCGCGCGCTGATCGCCTCGGCGATCCTCGGCGTCACCAAGGGCTACGGCAAGGACATGGAAGTGGTCGGCGTGGGCTGGACCGCTTCGGTGGTGGCCGGCAAGCTCAAGCTGGTCGTCGGCTTCGCCAATCCCGTGATGCTCGACATCCCCAAGGACTGCAAGGTCGTCGTTGACAAGCAGATCATCCGCATCACCGGGCCCAACAAGCAGTCGGTCGGGCAGCTGGCCGCCGAGTGCCGGGCGGCCCGCAAGCCCGAGCCGTACAACGGCAAGGGCGTGAAGTACACCACCGAAGTCATCAAGAAGAAGGCCGGCAAGGCCTTCGGCGCCTCCGCCTGATCCGCGCCGCCCGCACCCGGCCGCTCATCGCCATCTGAACCCCGTTTTTCGAGTCACCCATGGACAAGGCCAAGAACAAAGTCGTCCGTCGCGAGCGTCGGCACATCGGCATCCGCAAGCGGATCGTCGGCATGCCGGCCCGCCCGCGCCTGAGCGTCTACAAGTCCCTCAACCACATCTACGCCCAGGTCATCGACGACCTCGCCGGCGCCACGATCGTCGCGGCGTCGACGCAGGACCCCGAGATCAAGGGCAAGCTGGAGAAGAAGACGGGCAACTCTTCCGCGGCCGCCGCGGTGGGCGCCCTGATCGCCCAGCGGGCCAAGTCCAAGGGGGTCTCGCTGGTCGCCTTCGACCGCGGCGGCTTCCGCTTCCATGGGCGCGTCAAGGCGCTGGCCGACGCCGCCCGCAAGGAAGGCCTGAAGTTCTGATTCGCTGACCCGCTCCCGTCTCGCCCACCGGTTCCCCCTGCTTCCAGCCCCGGCTTCCGACTTCGTCACCTGATCCCCCGACCTCGCCTGCGAGTCCCCCATGCCTGAGCTTCTTGACGAGAAATCATCGATTGAGTCGACCACCATCGGCGTCTACCGCACGTCGGCGACGGTGAAGGGCGGACGCCGGTTCTCCTTCGGCGCCATCGTCGTCGTGGGCGACCGCAACGGGCGCGTCGGCTTCGGCTACGCCAAGGGCAACGAAGTGCCCAACGCCATCGAGAAGGCCCAGAAGGACGGCCAGAAGAAGCTGATCAACATGCCGCGCGTCGGCACGACGATCCACCACGAGGTGCAGGGCAAGTTCTCCTCGGCGACGGTGCGGCTCATCCCGGCCTCGCCCGGGACCGGCGTCGTCGCGGGCACCGTTGTCCGCGCCGTGCTCGATCTCGCCGGCGTGCAGGACTGCCTGACCAAGTGCTACGGCTCGACCAACCCTCAGAACGTCCTCAAGGCGGTCTTTGACGCTATCGATCGCCTCCGCTCCCCGGCGGCCATCGCTCAGCTCCGCGGCCAGAAGCTCGACGCCACCGAGATCGAAAAGAAGATCGAGGCCGGTAAGGCCTTCATGCCGGCGACCAAGAGCAAGAGCGATCGCCCCAAGGGCCCCGTCAACACGCTCGGCAACGATCGCAAGGGCGGTCGCGGCGGTCGCGGCGGCGGTGGTGGTGGTGGCCGCGGCGGTCGCGGCGGTGGTGGTGGTGGCGGCGGCGGCGGCGGTCCGATCGCGGCCCCGGCCCCGGCTGTCGACGCCCCGGCCCCTTAACTGCTCCTCGCCGATTCAGTCATTTCGGTCCCCTGCGACCCGTTCAGTTCCGCCTTCGTCCGTACGCCCTGCTGAGAACTTCCCATGATGATTCACGAGATCACCGCCAAGGTTGGCAGCTACCCCGCCCGCAAGCGTGTGGGCCGCGGCCGCGGCTCAGGCTTGGGCAAGACCTCGGGTCGCGGCCAGAAGGGCGCGGGATCGCGCTCAGGCACCACTCGCCGCCCGGGCTTTGAAGGCGGTCAGATGCCGCTGTTCCGCCGCCTGCGGAAGTTCGGCTTCTCCAACGCCCGCTTCGCCACCGAGTTCTGGGTGGTCAACATCCGCGACATCGTCGACCACCCCGCCTTCGCCAAGGGCGGCAAGGTCGACGTCGCCAGCCTGGTCAAGGCCGGACTGGTGCGTGACGATTCTCGCGACCTCAAGATCCTGGGCAGCCTGCCCGAGGGCGGCCTGAAGGTCAAGCTCGATGTCTCCGCCAGCCGTCTGTCGGCCGTGGCCCGCAAGGCGATCATTGACGCCGGCGGCGAGGTGGCCGAGTCCGGCACGCGGCGTGACTTCGTCCGCGGCGTCGACCGCAACAGCGAGGACCGCAAGCCCAAAAACCTCACCAAGAAGCTCAAGCGCGGCCGCAAGACCGGCGACAAGCCCAAGGTCGACACCGAGAGTTGAAGCCACCGGCCCCCACCCACCGGCCCCCGCAGGCCGGCGCCCGCAGGCCGGTTGGAACCGTGAATCGCCCCATGACCCGGCCCCCGCGCCGGGTCTGTTTTTGGAGGGAGCCGCCTCCTGGTCGCCTACCATGGGGACCGTTCGTTTCCTGATCGCTCGCCGCGCCGCCCCGGGGCGCGCGCCCGGACCCGCTGAAGAATGCTGCAAGCCCTCATCAACGTCTTCCGCATCCCTGAGCTGCGCAACAAGATCCTCTTCACGCTGGGTCTGCTGGCGGTGTATCGGATCGGGTACTGGATCCCGCTCCCAGGCGTGAACCAGGAGGAGCTGGCGAGGCTCTTTGAGACCGCAAACACCGACGGCAACGCGCTGCAGCGGGCCGCGAACTTCATCGCGATGTTCTCGGGCGGGGCCTTCTCGCACTCGACGATCTTCGGCCTGGGCATCATGCCCTACATCTCGGCGTCGATCATCATTCAGCTGCTCACGACCATCTATCCCAAGCTGAAGAAGCTGCAGGAGGAGGGCGCGACCGGGCGGCAGAAGATCATGGAGTGGACTCGGTATATCACGCTGGCGTTGTGCGTGGTGCAGGCGTTCGGCTGGCTGAAGGTGAACACGACGCAGGCCTTGGTGTACGCCGAGTGGGCGCAGAACGGCCTGTGGTGGATCATGGCGATCGCGGCCCTGACGGCGGGGACGGTCTTCCTGATGTGGCTGGGCGAGCAGATCGACAAGTTCGGCATCGGCAACGGCGTGTCGATGATCATCATGGCGGGCATCGTGGCCCGTATCCCGGACGCCTGCCTGCGGGTGTGGCAGCAGTTCAGTCCCGGTGACGACACCAAGCTGGGCTGGATCAGCCTGCTCTTCATTGTGGGCGGCTTCGTGCTGGTGGTGGCGGGCTCAGTGGTGATGACGGTCGCGCAGCGGCGGATTCCCGTCCAGCAGGCCAAGCACACACGCGGGCGGAAGGTCTTCGGCGGGCAGCGGTCCTACCTGCCGCTGCGGGTCAATCACTCTGGCGTCATGCCGATCGTCTTCGCCAGCTCGCTGATGATCTTCCCGTCGGTGATCTTCGGCATGCTGCAGCAGCAGGCCTCATCGGGCCTGGGGCTCGAGCACTGGCTGACGCGGGTGGTCAGCTGGCTTTCGGACAACTTCCACATCGGTCAGTTCCCGTACATGATCGCTGAGGGGATCCTGATCTACTTCTTCGCCTACTTCTGGATCACCGTGCAGTTCAACCCCGAGGAGATGGCCAAGCAGCTGCGCGATCACGGCTCGTTCATTCCTGGCCTGCGGCCCGGCCCGCGCACCGCGGAGTACCTGGAAACGGTCATGGAGCGGATCACCTTCGTCGGGGCCTCGATGCTGGCGGTGATCGCGGTCCTGCCCACGGCCATCAGCGAAGCGCTGAAGATCGACTACTCGATCACGCAGTTCCTGGGCGGCACGGGCATGCTCATCGTCGTGTCGGTCGTGCTCGATTTCATCCAGCGGGTTGAGGCCAACCTGCTGATGCGCAACTACGCGGGGTTCCTGGGCGGCGACGGCGGGAGCGGCCCGCGCATCCAGAGCGCCCGCTCGAACTGACGCCTCCTACGCTCCAGCGGCAGCCTTCATCCACCAAGCCCGATGCGCCCGCCGCCGCTGGGTTCAAGTCCGCTTCGCCGCTTTCGCCGGCCGAGGAACCGTGAATCGCCTATGTCCAAGCAAGACGACAAGCTGACGCTCGAGGCCGAAGTGGTGGAAGCGCTGCCCAACGCGATGTTCCGCGTCAAGCTCCCCAACAACCTCACCGTATTGGGGTACGTCTCGGGCAAGATGCGGATGAACTACATCCGAATCCTTCCGGGCGACCGCGTGACGGTGGAGCTCTCGCCGTACGACCTGACCCGGGCTCGGATCACCTTCCGGCACTGATTGCGTCCGCACGTCCCCCGCGGCCTATGATGTTCATCGGCGTTGAGACCGCGAAGGACGCGCGGTTTTGTCGCCGGTGCGGAGCCGACAGAATGACGGTGACAGCGAAGTTGCTGAGCCTTTTCCGAGTCGACCAGCAACTGCGAGGCCTAAGAACCCGCCTCGACGCCGCCGAGCGGTTCCTGCAGATCCAGCTTGATCAGCAGAGGGATATCGAGACCCGCTTCGCCTCGCTCACCACGCAGGTGCGCCAGGCCAAGGCCTCGATCGGCTCTGACGAGAGCGAGACCGCGGCGATCGACGCCCGCATGGCCTCGCTCCGCGAGCAGATGAACTCGGCCCGCACCAACAAGGAGTACTCGGCGTTCCTCACCGAGCTCAACTCCCTCAAGACCCAGAAGGACGCCATCGAGAAGCGCGAGCTGGAGCAGATGGAGAAGCTCCAGGTCATCGAGAAGCAGGCCGAGGAGCTGTCATCGCAGCGGGGCGAGCGCACCAAGATCGTCGAGACGGCCCGCACCGACCGCGAGGCCAAGGCCGCGGAGATTCAGGGCCGCCTTGACGAACTGGCCATGCAGCGGGCCAAGCTCGCCGCGGAGGTCCCCAAGGACGCGCTGCGGATCTTCGAGGAGCTCGTCAAGGCGCGGGGCGACGACGCCATGGCCCAGGTCGAGGTGCTCGACCGGCGGGCCCACGAGTACACCTGCGCCGCCTGCCAGATGACCCTGCCCGTCGAGACGCTCAACTTCATCGTCAAGGGCACGCTGGTCCGCTGCGCCAACTGCCAGTGCATTCTCTTCTCCGACGCCGAGCTCGACCTGCACAAGCCGGGCGGCAAGGCCCCGTCCAAGGGCAAGGGCAAAGGCGGCAAGAAGGACGCAGCCGAGGCCGAAGTCTGAGCGGCCCACGTTCCGCACCTGCGGGAGACCGCATCATGTCCGGCGCGGACGCCCGCAGCTTCCAGGCGTCCCCCGAAGCCGACCGAGCGTCATCGCGTCCCTCCGCCTCTCGCCCCGCAGGCGCCATCGAGTTGTCGGTGATCGTGCCGATGTACAACGAGGCCAGGCGGATCGGCGCCACACTCGCCGATCTGATTCCCGCCCTCGCGGCGGGCCCGCTCCGGTCGGAGGTTCTGCTGCTCGATGACGGCTGCACCGACGCCACCGCCGAGGTCGTTCGGCCGTATCTGGCGCCAGCCGGCGCCGTCGAGTCGGTTCGCCTGGTCAGCCATGAGCGCAACCGCGGTAAAGGCGCTGCGGTCCGGACCGGGCTCGCGGCCTCCCGCGGCGCCTGGCGTCTCATGACCGACGCGGACAACTCCTGCCGGGTGGATCAGGTCGGCAAGCTGCTGGCCGAGGTCGAGCGGACCGGCGCGGCGATGGCGATCGGCTCCCGCGTGGCGCCGGGCGCTGCGGTGGAGGCCAAGGCCTTTCGCAGCCTGGCGGGCGGGGTGTTTCGTCTGGCCCTGTGGGCCATGGACATGAGCCTGGCTCAGGACACCCAGTGCGGCTTCAAGCTTTACCGGGCCGACTTTGCGGAATTGATCGTGCGCAACAGCGTGGAGGATGGGTTCGCCTTCGATATCGAGCACCTGGCGCTCGCCCGCCTGGCCGGCGCGCGCGTCGCGGAGGTGGGCGTTGAGTGGAAGCACTGCGACGGCGGCACGATTCATCCGATCCGCGACGGGCTGCGCATGGTGGCCCGCGTCGCGGTGATCAAGGCCCGGACCCGCTCGCTCGGGGCCGTCGTGCGGGGCGAGTTCGAGCGGCCGCCTGCTGAGGCGGCCCCGGCGCTCTCGCCGGTGGTCACGCGCGCCGGCGGGCGGGCTGTCGCCAAGAGTTCCTAGCCTTGCTGCATGAGCGACCTGCCGAAGTGTCCAAAGTGCGACGCCGATTTCACCTACCTCGATGGGGCCCTGTTTGTCTGCCCGTCCTGCGCGCACGAGTGGACAACCACTCAGCCCAGATCGGAATCGCCGGAAGACGATGGTGAGGCCGCCGAGGAAGATCAGGCCGTTCGCGACGCCAACGGCAACGTGCTGCAGACCGGTGATTCGGTCCTGGTCATCAAGGACCTGAAGGTCAAGGGCTCGTCGCTGGTGGTCAAGGGCGGAACCAAGGTGAAGAACATCCGCCTGGTCGACGGCGACCACAACATCGACTGCAAGATCGACGGCATCGGCTCGATGCAGCTCAAGTCGGAGTTCGTCAGGAAGGCGTGATGCACGCGACGCCACGTGGGGGTGCGGCTTGGTCTCCGGCTCCGCCCGGTTCAGCGGCGTGCTCGCTGGTCAGCGTCCTGCGCTTTTGTGCATGCCGCCCGCACCAGTCCCTTGAGCATCCCGCGGAACACGATCCCGTGGAGCGGGAGCACCGACCACCAGTAGGCGATCCCGAGCAACCCGCGCGGGCGGAACCTCGCCGTCATCACCAGTCGCGTGCCGGCTCCGGCCCCGGGGGCGGTCGCCGGATCGACGTCGAAGCTGAGCGTGGCCACGCCCGGCAGCTTCATCTCGGCGGTCAGCTCGAGCCGGCGGGGAGAGTCGATCGCCGTGACGCGCCAGAAGTCCAGGGCATCGCCCAGTCGCAGTGCTTCCGCGCTGCGCCGGCCGCGCCGCAGCCCTGGACCGCCGGCGAGCCGATCCATGATGCCTCGCAGCCGCCAAAGCCAGTCGACCGCGTAATAGCCGTGCTGTCCGCCCAGGGCCGACACGGCCGTCCAAACATCCGCGGCGCCTGCCGGCGCGACCACTTCACGCCGATCCACAAACACTGTTCCGCCGGCCCAGGGCGGGTCGCCCGGCATGACCCCCGCATCCGACCAGGAGGTCTCGACGTCGCCGGCCTGCACCTTGGCCAGCGCGGCGTGCATCGCCCCGTGGATGGTCAAGCACCGGTGCGGCATGAGCCGGATGGCTTCATCGTTCCGGCACACGACGCGATTGCGGAGGCCCTCGGCGAGCGGACGCGCAATGCGGGCGTTCAGGGGCGTGACGAGATGGATCCACAACGAGCTCAGGCGCGGCGTCAGGACCGGCACCGGGATCACCAGCCGGCGCCGCAATCCCAAGGCCGCGGCCATTTCGCGCATCAGCTTGTCGTAGGACCAGATGTCCGGCCCGCCGATATCGAGCGTTTTCCCGGTCGTCGCGGGCGTCTCCAGCGCCGCGATCAGGTAGAACAGCACATCGCGCACGGCGATCGGCTGCGACTGCGTGCTCACCCAGCGGGGCGTGATCATGATCGGGAGCCGCTCGACGAGGTAGCGGAGGATCTCAAACGACGCCGAGCCCGACCCAATGATCATGGCGGCCCGGAACACCGTCACCGGCGTCCCGGCGCGCCCCAGCGCGATCTCGACCTCCCTTCGCGACGAAAGGTGCTCGCTCAGCCCCTCGCCCGTCTCCCCGAGACCGCCCAGATAAATGATCCTTGACACGCCCGCGTTCCGGGCGGCCCGCCCGAACGTCTCGGCGAGGGCCAAATCACGCTGGCGATACCCCGGTCCCGCGGCGTCCATCGAATGGACCAGGTAGTACGCGGCGAAGCAGCCCCGCATGGCGGCGTCGAGCGCTGCCTGATCGGCCGCGTCGCCCTCCACGATTTCAACCCGGTCGTGCCCGGCCCATGGGCGCGATCGCAACTTTGCGGCACTGCGGGCCAGACACCGGACGCGATAGCCGCGCTCGATGAGCCTTGGCGCCAGACGGCCGCCCGTGTAGCCCGTCGCGCCTGTCACGAACACGGTGGACAGTGGGGGCGCTTCCATGCGCAAACATGATAGCGATCGGGCCCTGCCGTAAGGACCACTCGCAGCCGAGCACTCCTGCTTGGTTCAAGCCCGCATTCGATCCGTGTGACGCCTGATTCAGCCCTGATCGCCGAACAGCCCCGCGTTCTCGGTGAGCGATGGCGGTGGGGGGAGGCCGAGGTGGTCGGTCGCGGCGCGGGTGAGCATCCGCCCGCGGCGCGTGCGGGCCAGGAGCCCGGTCTGGAGCAGGTAGGGCTCGACAACGTCTTCGAGGGTGCCGGCGTCCTCGTTCATGGTGGCGGCGCAAGCCTCCAGGCCCACGGGCCCGCCGCCGAAGACGCCGCTGATGGTCCGCAGATAGGAGCGGTCGAGCTCGTCGAGGCCGAGGTGATCGACGCCTTCGAGCGCCAGGGCTTCTTCGACCAGTTTGGGCCGGATGGCTCCGTCGCTCTTCACCTGGGCGAAGTCGCGCACCCGCCGCAGCAGGCGGTTGGCGATACGGGGCGTTCCCCTCGAGCGGGCGGCGATCGTCTCGAGCGGCCCCGTGCCGGGGCTCGCCTCGGCGCGGACCGCTACGCCCAGCAGGCCGGCGCTGCGCCGCAGGATCAGCAGCAGCTCCTCGGCTGAGTAGTACCGCAGGTGGTGGCTGATGCCGAAGCGGGAGCGCATGGGGGCCGAGAGCAGCCCGGCCCGCGTAGTGGCCCCGATCAGCGTGAAGGGCTTGAGGGCGATCTGCACCGTGCGGGCGTGCAGGCCCGAATCGACAGGCACATCGATGCGGAAATCCTCCATCGCGGGGTAGACGAACTCCTCGACCGCGACGGGGAGGCGGTGGATCTCGTCGATGAACAGGATGTCCCCCTGCTCAAGGCGCGTGAGGGCGCTGACCAAGTCGGTCGGGCGGGTCAGCGCCGGCCCGCTGGTGACGTACACCCGCACGCCCATCTCGGCGCCGATGACGTGCGCCAGCGTGGTCTTGCCCAGGCCGGGCGGCCCGTGCAGCAGGACGTGCTCGAGGGGCTCCTTCCGCTCGCGCACGGCCTGAATCGTGATCCGCAGACGCTGGATCAGGTCGGGCTGACCGACATACTCCTCGATCCGCCCGGGGCGGAGCGACCAGTTGGGCTGCTGTTCCGGCGCCGCGTCGGCTGTCTGCTGCTGCGGCGAAACCAGGCGTTCGGTGGCCATTGGGTGGAGTCTATCACCGCCGGGCGCGGGCCCGCGCCGACAGGATGGGGCGATTCCGCGGGCGCGAAAAAGGCCCGCCGAGACGGCTCGGCGGGCCTGATCAGGACTTTGCAATCGGGGGAGGTTTACTTGCCCAGCCACTTCTTCCAGTTCTTGCCGTATTCCTCGAAGTTGGCCTTGGTGACCGGCACCAGATCGGCCTTCACCACCGCCTCCTTGGGCGACTGGTTCTTGAGGAGCTTGTCCATGAGCATGGTGACCGACTCGGTCCCCCATTCGTAGACCTTCTGGCCCAGGAGCACCTCGACCTGGCCGTTCTTGACGTAGTTCAGCTGGGCGGGCAGTGCATCGACGGCGACAACCTTGGCCTTCCCGGCGACCTTGTCGAGGGCGTTCTCAGTGAACAGCGGCCAGCCGCCGACCATGGCCCAGCCGGTGATCTGGGGGTTGGCGGCCTGGGCCTGCTCGAGCGCGGCGACGGCGTCCTGGGGCGTCTCCTTGTGGTAGATGGTCTTGAAGACGCTGATGTCCTTGAACTCCTTGGCGATGGTCTCCTCAACGCCGCGCTTGCGGGCCTGGAGGTTCGGGGCGGTCTGGTTGCCGGCGAGGATGGCGACCACGCCCTTGTTGCCCATGGCCTTGGCGAGCTCGCGGGCGACCTGCTGGCCGCAGGCGAAGTCGTCGGTGCCGTAATAGGCGAACCGCTTGGAATCAGGCACGTCGGAGTCGAAGGTCACGACGGGGATGCCCTTGTCCACGGCGGAATCGATGGCGCCCTTGAGCACCTTGGCGTCGCTGGCCGAGACGGCGATGCCGTCGGCGCCGGAGGCGACAAGCTGCTCGATCGCCTGAGCCTGGGCCTGGGCGTCCTCGGAAACGGGGGTGCGCCACTGGATGTCGATTTTGATGCCCAGCTTGCCGCCGAGGTCCTTGGCCGCGTCGAGGGCGCCGGTGTGGGCCGCGATGAAGACGGGGTTGGATTGGCTCTTGGCGATGAGGCCGATGGTGTACGACTTCTTGGCCGGCTTGGGCTGCTGCTGGCTGGCGGCGGCGAAGAGGGTCGCGGCGGCAAGGCCGACAGCCGCGGCGGCGATCACGAGGTGCTTCAGCATGAGGGACTCCAGGAGGGACGCGGACGCGGACGCGGGGCGTTGAGGGGAGCGGGATGGACCGTCCATCACGCCGTGGACCGGGCTGGGGCGGCGGCGGGAGAGCCCCACCAGCGTGTCTTCGCCCAGAACCAGCGGGCGGAGTCATCCGCCCGGCTGGGCGCGATGATAACCGATTCAGGCCGGTGGGCAGGGCGCTCAGGAAGGCCGCCCGGGCCAACGGGGGGCGGTTGCTGAGGGGGGTGGGGTGGGGGTGGGGGTGGGGGTGGGCCCGAGGGTGGAGGGCGGTGGGGGGGTCTTGGGGGCTCACGCCCGCCGGGCCCGCCCGAAGTCGTCCTTGAGCCGCCACATCTGCACCGCCGCCCAGGCGAAGCCCGCCGCGGCGATCAGGAGCGAGACCGTGAACGAGCCGGTGAGCTCAAAGAGGGCGACCCCGACGAACTGAAACGCGGCCCCGCGCAGGCCGACCATGGTGGCGTGAATGGAGACGTACTGGGCGGCCTTGGCGGGGGTCGGCGCCAGGGAGACGGGCCCGAGCATCCAGCCGAAGTTGACCCCGGCGAAACAGATGCCCCAGAGCATGCAGGAGGCGGTGAGATCATCGGCCCCGCGCACGAAGATCAGGCTGAGCGGAAAGAACGCGTACAGGCCGAAAGCGAGTGCGCTCGTGCGTGCGGGTCCGAAGCGGTCGTTGATCCGGCCGAAGGGGATCGTGATGAGCACCATGGCGATATAGAGCGGCGCCTGGGTCGATTGCAAATAGCCCAAGTAGTTGAGGTGCAGCGAGTCGCCGATCTGCGGGAGCAGGGCGGCGCAGATCATCCAGCCCACGCCGTAGGTCATGAACGCGGCCTCGTAGCGCAGAAAGACCCGATCCTCGCGCAGGATCTGGTTCATGTGGAGCACGGGCTCGATCATCGCGGCGAAGAGGCCCTCGCCCTCGCCGACCCGCTCGGGCCGGACGCGGGCGGGGAGGTGGCTGGCGGTGGCGCGGTCGATGACCACCAGCAGGAGCACGCCCATCAACTGCAGGACCGCCACGCCGGGGAGGACGAGTCTGAACGCGTCGGGCCGGCTGCTGAGGAGCACCCCCAGGCCCACCGCCGCGCAGGCGCCGAAGAGCAGCTGGGCCCCGTTGAGGTAGCTGTACGCGGCGCCGCGCCGATCGTCGGCGTAGAGCCGCCGGAGCAGATCACCCGAAATCGGGCTCCACGCCGCGCCGCCTGCGGAGGCGATGATGTGGAGTGCGGCGAGGTGCCAATAGGAGAGCGAGAAGCCCGCCAGCCCCCAGGGAAGGAAGGCGACGGCCCAGTAGATCAGGAAGTACGTGCTGCGCGAGAATCGGTGGGAGAGATGCTGCCAGAAGATCGACAGGATGTAGAGCACGTTGGGCGCCGCGGTGATCAGCATCACCTGCCAGACGTTGCCGTCAAAGTGCTTGCGGGCCAGGTAGGGCATGACGAACATGACCGCGCTGGCGGTGGACTGGATGAGCACGACGGCCAAGATGTGCGCAGGCAGAACCCACGCGAAGCGGGTCGCGTGGGTCGCAAGGGAAGCCTCGGCTTGATCGGCCTGCGCGGGGGTGGCGGTCATGAGGGGCGGCGAGCGGCGATGGAGGGTCGCCACGGGCCGGGCCCAGCATACGCGCGCCCCCAGCGGTGTGTTACTGACCCTTGGTCGGCTTGTCGGCCGCGGGCTTCTCAGCGGGCTGGGCCCCGGGCTTGGGCGCAGGCTGGCTGAGGGCCTTCACGGCCTTGATGACTTCGTCGGGCTCGGCCCGCTTGGTGTAATCCCAGTCGGCGAACGACCAGCGGACGATTCCGTCCTTGTCGATCACGAAGGTGGCCGGGGCGGGCAGCTCCCACTGGTGATTGGCGTTGTTCTTGGTGAGGTCAACGCCGTAGCCGCGGTACTTCTGCTGGGTGGCCTCGTCCATCTGGAAAATGACCTTGAGCAGCTTGGAGGCTTCCATGTCGCGGTCGCAGAGAACGCGGTAGCGGCCCTTGGACTTCTCCTTGGTCTTGACCAGCAGTTCGGGCGTCTCCGGGGTGATGGCGATGAAGGTCGCGCCCGCAGCCTTGAGCTCATCGAGCTTGGGGTTCCAGGCGGAGAGGGCCTTGGTGCAGAAGGGGCACCAGCCGCCGCGGTAGAAGGTGACGACGACGGGTCCGTCCTTGAAGAGCGAGGAGAACTTGACCTCCTTGGACTGCTCGTCGATCAGCGTCGCTTCGCCCACTTTGGTCCCTAGCGGAACGCCGGGCTTCTCCGGCCGCTTGGCGTCGGCGGGCTTCCGGTCCGGCTGGCTCTTGGCCTCCGGCTGAGCGTCGGGCGCCGGCAGGAACGTCCCGGCGGCCAGACCGGCGCCCCCGAGGCCGAACAGACCCGCAGCGAGCACCGCGATGATGGGGAATCGGACGGAGTTCGCGGCATCAGCGGTGCGCATCATCGGCTCCAAAGGGTGTGCTGAAAACGTCGGAAAGAGGGAGTTCTCGGCGTACCAGGGATAGCCTCTGGATGCCAGCCGCACGCCGCGGGTTTCCAGCCTGCGAGGAGAATACTCATGGCCAAGGGACAGTACCTTTCTCACCATCAGCAGGGCATCGTCAAGCGGTACTACAACCACCTTGATTCGATCACGCTGACCAAGCTGAGCGAGCTGGTCTCGGATCTTGCGGTGGCGACGGAGGCGAAGGCCGCGGAGAAGCTCTGGAAGCGGGCGGGCGAGGCGCTCGCGAAGTCGGGGGTTGCGCCCGAAGCCGTGGCCGCGCTGATGACGAGCCGCAGCGTCGAGCAGTTCGCCAAGCTGGTGGGGGAATTGGCTGCGGGTGGGGGGGGTGGAGGGAGCGCTCCGGGCGCCCCGAGGAAGCCGCGCGACTCCCGCGACCTGTAACCCGCCGGCGCGGCGGTTGGCGCCCGACGGCGGCTCCTCGCTACGCTGACGTCCATGACCACGTACTCCTGGCGGCTCCTGCGGGCCGGCGCGTTCCGGCTCGATGGCGGCTCGATGTTCGGCCTCATCCCGCGGGCCGTCTGGTCGCGATTCTGCGACCCTGATGACCGCGGCCGGATTGGCGTGCAGCACAACTGCCTGCTGCTGGAGCGCCAGGGCGAACCCGGCCCTGCCTGGACCGACCGCCCGGCCCCAAAAATGGTGCTGATCGAGACCGGCACGGGGGACAAGCTCGACAACAAGAGCCGGGACATCTTCGCGCTTGAGTCGCGCTCGATCCTGGACGCGTTGCATGAGGTCGACTGCCGGCCTGAGGACATCGGGGCCGTAGTCCCATCGCACCTGCACTTCGACCACGCGGGAGGCCTGACCCGCCTGGCCCGCCCGGGCGAGAAGCCGGACTGGACCGGGCCCGCATCGTGCTTCGCCGGCTCTCGGGGGGAGCACGGGGTGAAGCTGACATTCCCCGGGGCCGCGATCTTCGCCCAGCGCCGCGAGTGGGAGGACGCCCTGGCCAATCGCTCGGTGATGACGCGGACATATTTCGCCGATCACTTGCTCCCGTGCCGCGATCACATGCGGCTGGTTGAGTCGCTCAGGCCCTTCCCGCCAGGGGCCGTGGTGGAGCGCGACGCCGCGCCGCCCATCGCCCTTGAGTTCCGCGAGACCGAGGTGCTGCCGGGCGTGTTTGTCTTTAGCGTGCCCGGGCACACGTGGGGGCAGCAGGCGGTGCGGTTCGTGGATCCGCAGGGGCGGACGATCGTGTTCACGCCCGACGTGCTGCCGACGGCCTGGCACGTCGGGCAGGCGTATTCGCTGGCGTACGACGTTGAGCCGTACACGAGCATGGTCAGCCGCGGCTGGTTCCTGGGCGAGGCTGCGGAGCGCGGGTGGACGCTCTGCCTGGATCACGAGGCCGGGGCGCCGATGCGCGGCGTCCGGCGCAACGACAAAGGGTGGTTCGACCTCGTGGACGCGTCATGACGGGCTGAATGGAGGCCTACGGGCCCGGCCCGGCCTGCACTACAATGCGGGCTCCCGCTCGTTCTGGCTTCATTCGGGTTGACCCGCGAGACGAACCCCAGTGTCCACCACCGAGTCCGCCAATCCGACGATCCCCGCGCCACAGGCCATCGAGCCCGCGCGGACCGGACCGGCCGGCGGCCCGGTCGTCGATGCTGCTGTGGCGATCACCGGCCCGGCCCGCTCCGGCGGGGCCATCGTCCCGGCCCGGCGCCGATCGCTCTACGACCGCATGGAGGCGTTCGTGAGCCGGCTCACCAGCCGCTCGACCTTCGCGCACCGGCTGGCGTCGCTCATCTGGCTGCCCTACGCATTCCGCAGCGGCATCCGGATCAAGCGGGAGGACGAGAAGACCTTCTCCGCGGTGCTCCCCTTCAAGAAGTTCAACCGCAACTGGTACAACGCCATGGCCGGGGCGTCGCTGCTGGCCAACAGCGAGATCGCCGGCGGCATGTACATCTACGGCCGCTGCGGCGGCGACTTCACCGTGGTGTGCAAGGAGCTCACGTACAAGTTCCTGCGTCCGTGCTTCGGCCCGGCGATCTATCGCGTCAGCCCGCTCCAGGATCTCGACCAGTTGCTGCTCTCGGGCGGCGAGTTCAACTTTGATATCGAGCTCGACATCGTGCAGTCGGTGCCGACGCGCGGCCTTGGGCGTGAGGTCCGCGTCGGCAAGTGCCGCGCGACCTTTCACGTGACGCCCAAGTCGCTCCACGAAGCCCGCAAGCACCGCCGCTCGCGGATGGCCGCGGGCTCGGCCGCGCACGCCGGCGATAAGGCCGCCGAGCAGAGCGATGCGAAGGACCGCACCTGATGGCGGCGTGGTCGCGGACCCTGGGCTGGGGGTTCTTCCTGGCGTGCTCTTGGACATGGTGCATCGGCATGTTCCTGCCGGTGCTGCTGCTGCGCGACTTCGGGCCCTGGTCGTTCGCGGTCTTCGCCGCGCCCAATGTCATCGGCGCGGCGGCGATGGGCTGGGTGCTGCGGAGCGCCGGGAGCGCCGCCCGCCTGCAGCAGGCGCACCGCCCCGTCGTGGCCGCGTTCTCGATCGTCACGGTTCTGCAGCAGCTCATGGCGCTGCCGGTGCTGCTTCAGGGCCTTCCGGCGCGGGCCTTCGCTGATGTGCCTGGCGGCGACGGGCTCGTCGGGGCGTGGCTGATCGGCGCCGGGGCGGCGATCTGGCTGCTGTCGCGCCGGCTGCCGCTGGCGGGCAGCGCGGCCCTGTGGGCCCTCTCGGCGGGGGTGCTGCTGTGGGCGTTGTCGCAAGGGTTGAGCGGGCCGCCGGCGCCGCCGCCGGCGCTTGGGCCGTCTCAGCTGGCCCCGCTGGGGCTGGTCTGCCTGCTGGGCTTTATGTGCTGCCCGTACCTCGACGCGACGTTTCTCTTCGCCCGGGCACGCTGCCCCGGGCCTTCGGGCACGCTCGCCTTCGTGCTGGGCTTCGGCGTGTTCTTCCTGGCGATGATCCTCGGGACGCTGGTCTACGCGCCGTGGATGCTGCTGCCGCCCGGCGATGAGGCCCGTCATCTGGCCCAGGTGGGGCGCTGGGTGCTCATGCTGCACATCGCGCCGCAGTTGATGTTCACCATCGCCCTCCACACCCGCTGGCTGCTCGAGACCGAGGCCGTCGACCGCTGGAGCCTGATGGTGCGGGCGCTGCTGGCCCTGGGCGTGCTGGCCACTGTCGCCATCGTCGCCATCGCCATGGCCGCCGACGGCCGCGGCGGGATCGATGCCCGGGAAATCGTCTACCGCCTGTTCATGGCGTTCTACGGCCTGGTCTTCCCGGCGTACGTCTTCATCTGCATGCTCCCGCACCGGGGCGATGCGCCCGACGCCTGGGCCCGCCCGCCGGATCGGGTGCGCGTGCTGGCGTGGCTGTTTGCTGTGGGGGTCGCAGGCCCGATGTACTGGATGGGCTTCATCGAGCGCCAGACGTGGTGGCTGGCTCCGGGCGTGGGGGCGGTGCTGCTGGCGCGCCTGGTCGCCTCGGCCTTCACCGGGCCGCCGGCCTCGGCCACGAGCGAAGCTCCGCCTGCACCGTCGCCCTGAGCAGGGCGCCCTCGCACTCCACCAGCACCGGCGTACCCGGCGCGGCGTGCTTGGTCTTGAGCATGGCGAAGCAGATCGGGGCGCCCCCCAGCATCGGGCTGATGGCCGAACTCGTGATCGCCCCGATCGCCTCGCCGCAGTCGGAGGGGGTCGGCTTGCGGTCGCCCTCCAGCGCGGCGGCGGGCGGCTGGAAGACCGCCCCCCCGGTGACGGGCTGGGGCGCCAGCTGGATCTCAGCCTCGCCTGTGGGGTCGATCGGCCGGTCTGCGGTGGAAGTGGGGGCCGGCAGCTTCACGCACGCCACCCGCTGCTTGGGGCTCCCCAGCGACTGCATGCGGGCGACGATCTCCTGCCCCAGATAGCACCCCTTGGTGAAGCTGACGCGCGACTCGAGCACACCGCTCTCGTGGGGGAGCGAGTCGGGGCCGAAATCCAGGTAGTAGAGCGGCGAGCCGGCCTCGATCCGGGCGACGTTGTACGCGGCCCATCCGATCGGTCGCATGTGATACGGCGCGCTCGTCAGCGTGCGGCCGTGCTCGTTGGGCTGGTCGGCCCCGGGGAAGCCGACCTCCATGAGCTGGTCCCACACGAGCCGCGCGAGGCCGGTGGGCATCGTCAGTTCGAGGCCGATCTCGCCAGCTGAGTCGTCGCGATCGACGATCACCTCACCGCCCGCCTCCCCCTCTCCTCCGACGCGGATGACGCTGATCCGGCCGGGCGCGAGCGTCTCGACGGGGTCGCCGGCGACGGGGGTTGACACCCTGGCCATCAGGGCCGCCGCGGAGGGGCCGTGCAGCGCCAGGCGGTGCCACGCCTGAGTCTGGTCGACGATCGTGCAGTCCTCAGTGATGACATAGGCGCTCAGGCCCTCGCGGGTGCGCTCCACGGCGTGGGCGTCGACATCCACCAGCACCCGTCCGGGCAGATTCAGCAACCGCAGATCGGCGTCGATGCGCCCCTTGCGCGACAGCCAGAACGACCGGCGGGCCGAGTGCGGATGAAAATCCTTGAGCTCCTGCGTCAGCATCCGCCCCAGGAACTCGATGCGGTCGGCCCCGGTGACCTCCAGCGTGCCCCGCTGCGGCTGATCCACCAGGCCGCAGCCGCGCCGCAGCGCGGCGTACTCCAGGTCGACCTCGCCGAAGGTCTGCACCACCTGGATGCCTGCTTCGGACGGGCCGTAGGTCTCCAGCAGAGCCTCAGCCTGCTGATGCTGCGAAAGCAGGGGGGTTTGGCGGGTCATGGACCATCATACATGCCCTGGCGCGGGCCGAGCGCGGGTGCAGCGCGGGGGTGGCCCGCCGGTATGCCCGGGAGCTATCCTCTTCCCCGCTTTTATCGATCGCAGGGCTGTCAGGAGTCACCATGAACATCGAGCTGCTCAAGCGTCTGTGCGAAACCCCCGGCGTCCCCGGCCGCGAAGAGCGCGTGCGTGAGCTGATCGAAAAAGAAGTCGAAGGGCTCTTCGACCGGGTGGCCACCGACCCCATGGGCAACCTCCTCTGCACCCGCTCCCCACGTTCGGGCAAGAAGAAGGGCAAGGCCGGGTCCGGCGGCTCCGGGGCCGGGAGCGAGCGCCCCCTGCGCGTCCTGCTGCTCTGCCACATGGACCAGATCGGCTTCCTGGTCCGGTACATCGATGACAAGGGCTTCATCCGCGTCAACAACGCCGGCGGCTTCGACACGCGCAACTTGTTCTCTCGCCGCATGACGCTGGTCACTGAGTCGGGCGACCTCCCCTGCGTGATGAACCCGGGCGGGCGACCGATCCATCTGGCGAGCGAAGAAGACAAGAAGAAGATCCCCGAGGTGAAGGACCTGGTGGTCGATACCGGCCTGCCCGCCGACACGGTGAAGAAGAAGGTGAAGATCGGCGACTATCTGGTCTACGCCGACCCGTTCCTGGAGCTCGGCGAGAAGTGCGTCTGCCAGGCCATGGACAACCGCGTCGCCTGCTGGCTCGGGATCGAGGCGATCCGCAAGATCGAGGAGTCAGGGGCCCAGCACGCCTGCGAGATCACCGTCGCCTTCACCACCCAGGAGGAAGTCGGCCTGCGCGGCGCCAAGACCAGCAGCCACACCGTGGACTGCGACATCGGCATCGGCATCGACGTGACCCTTTCGTGCGATACGCCCGGCGTGCCCGTTGATGAGTCGGTCACCGATCAAGGCAAGGGTTTCGGCCTGCACGTGATGGACTCCTCGTTCATCGCCGACCACCGGCTGATCAATGACATCGAGGCGTGCGCCAGGAAGCACCGCATCCCGCACCAGCGAACGATCCTCATGCGGGGCGGGCAGGATGGCGCCGCGGCCCAGCAGACGGGGCGCGGCGCCCGCGCCGTGGGAATCGTCGTGGGCACGCGGTACATCCACACCACGACGGAGATGATCGACAAGCGCGACCTGACGGCGGCCCGTGACATCCTCGCCGCGTGGATTCCGACGCTGGCCTGAGCCTGCTGATGAACGTTTCGCGACGGGCTGGCCGGGCCGCAGATGGGGCCCGCCAGCCTCGGCTTCACCGGCGAGCCCCGGGGCATAACCTCCCGCATGCTTCTGGCTGCTTCGCCCACCACGACCAGCACCGATGTCATCGCCTGGCTGATCACCGCGCTGGTGCTGGTCATCGCCGGCGCGACCGTGGCTCTGCTGCGGGAGTGGAAGCTCCGTCAGGCCTTGCGCGAGGCCCTGCGGGCGGAGCGGGCCAAGCCGCCCCAGCAGGTCCTGGTCCAGTCGCGTCCGGAGCCCGATCGCGACGACCTGCAGCGCCGCATGGGCGAGTTGCATCTGGCCAAGCTGCAGGCTGAACTCGAACTGCTCAACCGCCAGGTGGCCCATCGCGACCTTGAGTCCGACCGCATGGCGGCGGGTAAGGAATTCCACGAGCTGATGGTCGAGAAGGCCAAGCTCGAGATCGACAGCCTGCGGCTCCACATCGCCGAGCAGCGCCGCCGCATGGAGGACTGGCGCTCCGACGCCGAAGAGTGAGACGGCGGGCTGACGGGACGGCCCTGACTACAGCCCGGCCGCGGCGAACCACTCACTGGGGGCCTTGTCGAGGGCGGTCGCGATGGCGACCAGGCTTTCCATGCTCGGCAGGTGGGCCCCCCGCTCGACTGATGACAGTTGGCTGACGCTGATGCCGCTCGCCTCCGAAAGATCCTTGAGCGTCCAGTCCCGTTGCGTGCGCGCCAGCCGGATCTGCCGGCCCATCTCCATCCGCAGCCGGTCCTGCGGCCGCTGCCCGAGGCCCAGGGCCGTCGCCGCCTGGGCGAGGGTCTTCTTGAGCTCCTCGATCGAGAACGGCTTGGCCAGGTAATCGAACACGTCCTGCTTGAACGTCTGCCGCATTGAGTCGAGCGAGGGGTAGCCCGTCACCACCACCACGCACAGCTTCGGCCAGCGCTTGCGGATTTCCGCCAGCACCTCCTCGCCGGTGGCCCGACCCATCTTGATATCCAGCAGCACCACATCGGGCAGGCGGCTCTCGCACGCGGCGAAGAACTCCTCCGGCGCCCCGCACGCCCGAACATCGTGCCCCTCGGCCTCCAGCAGGGCCTCGATGTACTGCCGGAAATCCGCGTCGTCGTCGAGCGCCACCACGCTGAGCGGCGGGAAGTCAACCGGGTGGGCGGCTGCGGCATGGGTCGCGGGGTCGGCCATGGAGGTTCAGGCTTCCTGACGGAGGGGGAGAGCAAACGATAGCCCGAGAGACGCGTCAGCCCGGGCTCGCGGCTCCTGGGATGGGCCCGGCCGCGGCGAGAGCGTCGCCCGGCTGCGGCGCGCTGGCGAGTTCGGCTGGCGCCGTCGCACCAGCCTGGTCGCCCACGGGCAGCATGATCTCGAAGACCGAACCCCGCGTGGAGCGGCGGTTGCGGGCCAGCAGCACGCCGCCGTGCTCGCGGACGATTCCGTCCGAAACCGCCAGCCCCAGCCCGGTGCCTCGTGAGTCCAGGCGCGTGGTGGCGAAGGGCTCGAACAGCCGCCCCAGGATCTCGGCGTCCATGCCTGGCCCATCGTCGGTGATGGTGATCGAAACCCATTCGCGTCCCTCGCGCTGGGCCTGGCTCGCCTCCACCTGGATGGTCCCCCTTGGCGGGGCCCCGTTCGGGAATCCTCCCGAAGTTTGTGGGGGCGATGGTGCGGCGCCAGCGCCCGCCGGCCGCCCTCCCGAGTCGATTGCGTCCACCGCGTTGCGCAGCAGGTTGACGAGCACCTGAACCATGCGGTCGGCGTCGCAGCAAACGAGTTGCTCCGGCGCCACGGCGTTCAAGAACTCCACGCGCCGGGATTCGCGGTCAAGCCGGACCAGCGTCCACGCTTCGTCAACCAGCGGCGCCAGCGAGCATGAGGCCGTCCGCGGGGGCCGCACCCGCGCAAAATCCAGCAGGCTCTCGCTGAGCCGCTCCAGGCGGCCCACCACCCGCAGCAGCAGCGCGGCCTCGGCCTCCTCGAGCTGTCGGTCCGCCCGGCTGATCATCTTCTCAACCAGCCCCTTGGCCACCGCCAGCGGTGTGTTCAGCTCGTGCGCAAGCCCGGCGGACATCATGCCCAGGCTGGCGAGCCGGTCGGCGTCGGCGAGGTTCCGCTGCGCATTCTCAAGCAGGTGGTTCTTGCGTTTCAGATCGGTGGCGGTCGTCGCCAGCTCGGCCAAGGCCTTGGCCAGTTCCTGCTCGTGCTTGCGCAGCGCCAGGATGGTGCGGTTACGCGACCGCATGATCTCGCCCAGCTCATCGGCCGGCATCGCCTCGGTGGGCACCAGGGCTTCGTCCTCGCGTCCCTCCTGCACCGCCCGATCGGCCAGCAGCAACTGACGGATCGGCTCATAGACGTGCCGCGGCAGGATGAAGAGCTCGAGCGCCGCCGCGATCAGGCCGTACACCACCAGCAGCGCCAGGGTCACCAGCACGTACAGGCGGCCCACCGCCGCGCGGGCCGGCTCGAGGCGGGCGGTGGCCACCACGCCCGAGTTGTCGGCCCGGTCGACGTACCAGGCCGCGATCGCGCCGTCGGCCAGCCGCCCCCAGCCGCGGCCCGCCACCATCGAGGCGTCGTGGACCTTCCCGAGCGCCGAGGGCCAGCCGAATTCGTCCAGTTTTCCGCGGGCCAGCAGCACGCCCGGCGGCAGGTCGCGCCGGACCTCGGCGATCACCGTCTCGGGCTCGCGCCCGTCCGCCCGGGCCTGCTCGATCCGCGATTGCACCAGCGACAGGGCCAGCTTCGCCTCATCAAGCTCCGACGCTTCGAGAATCCGCGTGATCGCCGGCCACAGCGTCATGGCCAGCACGCCCGCCAGGAGCAGCGAGAAGAACGTGTGCAGCACGATCAGCTTGCGTCGAACCCGCATCCCCGCCAGCAGGTTGGAGGCGCCTCGAACCCCGGCGTTCGAAATGAGATCCGGCAGCTTCACCGCCGTGAGGGTATCAGGCGGTTCCTATGCTGGGCCCGTGCCCAAGCCCCCACCACCCCCACCCTCCCCGGGATCACGCCCGCGCCCCGAGCACCCCCACCGCGGCACCTCCGACCACTGCCGCGACGCCGCGTTCATGCACCTCGCCGACCAGGCCGCCAAGTTCCCCCGCCTGGAGCTGGCGCCATTCGAAGCCCCGTCGGCCGACCCGCGTGATCAGGCCCTCGCCCACGCCATTGTCGACGCCGCCACCCGCCGCTGGCTCACCCTGCGATTCCTCATTCAGATGCGGCTGACGCAGCCCTTCGAGGACCTCGAGCCGCCCATGCGCGCCGCGATGCTCGGCGGCGCCGCCCAGATCCTGCTCCTGGACCGCGTACCCGCCTATGCCGCCATCAACCACGCCGTGGAATGGGCGAAGCGACGCATCCGGCGCGGCGCCGGGGGCATGGTCAACGCCGTGCTCCGCCGACTCGCCGAACTCGTCACCCCCCCGGGCCCCGCGCTCCACCCTCAAGCTGTTGGCGGGGATGGGCGGGGGGGCCAAGAAGTGGATCGCGCCGCCGAGGCGGCGACCGGCCGGGCGGCGCTCCTGCGCCCGCACTGGTCGCTGGCCCGCGATGAGCTGCCGCTGGAGTCGGGGGGCGCCTTGGCGATGCTCCATCCGGTGCTGCCCGATGATCCGCTGGAGCGGCTCAGCATCGCCGCGAGCGTGCCCGCGCAGTTGCTTGAGTCCTGGAGCCGCGCCTTCGGGGCCGACGAAGCCCGTCGTCTCGCCCAGCATTCGCTGACCCACCCGCCGACGGTGCTGCGGTTCGCCGGCGGTTCGCCCCCGCCCGGGCTGCCGCTGCGTCCCGAGCAGCTCACGCCGCACGAGCGGCGGGGGTTCTTCGTGTATTCCGGCCCGCGCGACACGCTCGTGGCGCTGCTCGACACCCGCGACGACGTCTGGGCCCAGGACCCCGGATCATCGCTGGCCGTCGAGTCCATCGCCGACCTCCCGGCGGGCCTCATTATCGACGTCTGCGCCGGCCAGGGGACCAAGACCCGCCAGCTCGCCGCGACCTTCCCGCGGGCCCGCATCGTCGCCACCGACACCGATGAGCGACGCCGCAAGACGCTGGCGCAGGTCTTCAGGGGCCACCCGAGGGTCACGGTCACGACCCGCGACGGGTTGTACGAGTTCATCGGCCAGGCGGATCTTGTGCTGCTCGACGTGCCGTGCTCGAACACCGGCGTGCTGGCCCGACGGCCGGAGGCGAAGTACCGTTTCGGTCGGGCCTCGATCGAGGAGCTCAACGGCATCCAGCGGCAGATCATCGCCGATGCGATCCCCCTGCTGCGGGAGAAGGGCCCCGGCCATCCCAAGGGCGGGGTGATGCTGTATTCCACCTGCAGCCTGGAGGCGGCGGAGAACGCTCAGCACATCGCCTGGGCGGCCCAGTGGCACCGGTTCGAGGCTTCCCGGGAGCGACTGAGCGCGCCCAAAGGCGGACCCGGGCGACCGTCCATCGAGTACGCGGATGGCTCCTATAGCGTGGTCCTGGGTCGGTCGAAGGTGTGAAGCGGGGCAAAGCCCGTGATCGGCGGGGCTTCGCATCGCCGCCTCGAACCCGGCTAGACTCTCCGCCTGTCCCAGGCCGTCTCGTCGGCGCCGGTCAGGTCTTCGTTCGAGCTTCGGCATGAATCTCCTCGACATCCTCTCCCCCCAGAGCATCAAGGCGCCGACGGTCGCCACCGACAAGCGGGCGATCATTGACGAACTGGTCGATCTGCTCGCCTTGGGGCAGCGCGTCGCCGATCCCGCGGCCCTCAAGGAGGCCGTGTGGACCCGCGAACAGACCCGCACCACCGGCATCGGCAACGGCCTGGCCATCCCGCACGGCAAGAGCGCCGGGGTGACCGCGCTCGCGATGGCGATCGGCAAGCCCGCCCACCCCATCGAGTTCCACGCCATCGACTCCAAGCCCGTCAAGCTCGTCATCCTGCTCGCCAGCCCTCCGGATCGCACGGCCGACCACATCCAGGCCCTCGCCAAGGTCAGCCGGTACATGATCATGGAGAGCTTCCGCGAGCAGATGTACGCCGCGACGAGCGCCGAGGAGATCTTCGAGCTTCTCCGGAGCCAGGAGAGCCGCTGAGCGGTCGCTTCCGCCGGCTGGTTCGCGAGCCCCGGCTCATCTTGACGGTCCCCATTCGCCCGCCTGCCCACACCCGTGTCAACACCACTTTCGACATCCCGAGGCCCTGTCGCTGTGAACCCCCAGCCCCACCCGGCGCCGCCGCAGCCCGCAAACGAGCGTGCTGGCGATGGCGAGGCGCCGACGCACCTCACCGCCCCCACGCCGATCGTCGACGCCTACATGCGGGACTATGTCGACGGCGTCGACAGCGCCCTGACTGCGGGGTCGTCGACGCCCATGCCGCCCGCCCTCCGCTCGGCGGTGCACTACGCCCTGCTGGGCGGCGGAAAGCGGCTGCGCCCGCTGCTGGCCTGGCACTGCTGCGTCGCGGTGGGCGGCGCTGCGGAGGCGAGTCTGCCTGCCGGCGCCGCGGTGGAGTTCATTCACGCCTTCTCGCTGGTGCATGACGACCTGCCCGGGCTGGACAACGACGACCTCCGCCGCGGGCGCCCGACGCTGCACAAGGCGACCAGCGAGGCGATGGCGATCCTCGCCGGCGACGCGATGCTGACGATGGCGTTCCAGGTGCTGGTGGACCGCGTGGCCGACCCCGTGACGGTCAAGCGGCTGGTTACGGAACTGGCCATCGGCACCAGCGGAATGATCACCGGCCAGGTCTACGACACGCTGGGTGGTTTCGACGCCCGCCTGACGCGGCCGGAGATGCTTGCACTCGTGCACCGGAACAAGACCGGCGCCCTCATCCGGGCGGCCTGCCGCATGGGGGCCCTGGCTGGGGGCGCCACCGAAGCGACGCTTCAGGCGGTCACCGCCTATGGCGACGCCATCGGCCTGATGTTCCAGATCGTTGACGACATCATCGACGTCGAGCAGTCCGCCGAGCATGCCGGCAAGCGGACGCAAAAGGACGAGTTCGCCGGCAAGCTCACCTACCCCTCGGTTCTCGGTCTCGAGGGCGCGAAGGCTGAGGTCGGTCGGGTTCTGGGGCGAGCGCTCGCGGCGCTGAGCGAACTGGGCCCGCCCGCGCGACCTCTGGCGGATTTGGCTTCGTACATGGCGGTACGGACCAAGTAGCCCTCAACCTGCGTTGGCAGCCAGCCTCAGCGAGTCCCCGCGGCCGAGCTGGCGATTTTGGCGGGCGTGCACCAGCGCCATCGCCCCTGCGGGCCCGGCCGACCGGGAATGTCTCTGCAAGCCGTTTCTTTCCTGTTCCCCTCCTATGCTCTTGGCATCCAACCGGACGGTTAGTCTTCCCTAATCTCACTGGTTGATCGTTTCTGCGCCCGCGCCGTTAGAGAGGAGTCTGTTCCGAAGATGTCTCTGCTCTCCACCATCTCCTCGCCCGCCGATCTTCGGCGCCTCCCAATCGAGCAGCTCCCTCAGCTCGCCCAGGAGATCCGAGAGGCCATCTGCAATCAGGTCGCCCGCAGCGGCGGCCACCTCGCCCCCAATCTGGGCGTGGTCGAACTGACCATCGCGCTCCACTACGTCTTTGATTTCGGCCACGATCGGCTCCTGTTCGATGTGGGCCACCAGTGCTACCCCCACAAGCTCCTCACTGGCCGGCAGCACATGCTGGGCGGGCTGCGCACCTCCGCAGGCATGGCCGGCTTCCCCGAGCCGCGCGAGAGCAAGTACGACCTCTTCTCCGTCGGCCACGCCGGGACGGGCATCTCCACCGCCGTCGGCATGGCCCGCGGCGACACGCTTAACAACGAGAGCTACGACCCCATGACCCGCCCCGACGGGCGGCGCGTCGCGGTCATCATCGGCGATGCGTCGATCGTCAACGGCGTCGCGATGGAGGGCCTCAACGGGGCCGGCGTTCTCGACCGCCAGTTCATGGTCATCCTGAACGACAACGGCATGTCGATCAGCAAGCCCCAGGGCGCGATGGCGGGCTATTTCGACCGGTTCCGCCTGTCCTCCACCTACACCGGCTTCAAGAAGAACGCCAAGGCCTGGCTCAACACCCTCCCCGGCGGCGAGACGCTCCGCGATGTCTACCACCGCTCGTCGGAGGCCTTCAAGGCCATGATCAACGAGGGCGGCTGGTTCGAGCACTTCGGCCTCGTCACCGTCGGCCCCGTCGACGGCCACAACCTGCCCGAGCTCGTCGCGCTCCTGCGCGAGGCGCGGAACTTCAGCCGCCCCATGGTGCTGCACGTCAAGACCGTCAAGGGCAAGGGCTACACCTTCGCCGAGGGCGACTCGACCACCTTCCACTCGCCCCCCGCGTTCGCGCCGATCGTCGACCCCGACTCGGCGAGCATCCCCAAGCTCGAAAACGAAGGCTGCCGCGTCGAGCTCAAGCGCGAGGGCCGCTCGTTCACCACCGCGTTCGGCGATGCCCTGACCGACCTGATGGCCCGCGACGAGCGGATCGTCGCCTGCACCGCCGCGATGCCCGATGGCACCGGCGTGAGCAAGGCCCTGGCCAAGTTCCCGCAGCGGTCCTTCGACACCGGCATCTGCGAGAGCCACGCCCTCGACATGATGGCCGGTCTGGCCAAGACGGGCTGGAAGCCGTTTTTCGCCGTCTACAGCACCTTCCTGCAGCGGGCCTTCGATCAGGCTTTCCAGGAATCGGCCCTGCAGGGCCTGCCGGTCCGGCTCTGCCTCGACCGCGCGGGGCTTGTTGGCGGCGATGGCGCCGTGCACCACGGCTTCTGCGATGTGTCGCTGCTCCGCGTCCTCCCCAAGGCGGCCATCACCGCGTCGATCGATGAGCCCAGCATGAAGGCCGCGCTCGAGTTCATGCGCACCTACGAGGATGGTCTTTCCTCCTGCCGCTGGCCCCGCGACATGGTCTCCGACAAGCTCGCCGGCCAGGCCTGCCCGCCCTTCGTCCTGGGCAAGGCCCGCTGCCTCACGCCCGATTTCGATGTCGGCGGGCGCGGGAACAACGGCCTGGGCGTTCCTGATGTCGCGGTCCTGGCGTTCGGTTCGCCGGCCATCGACGCCCTCACCGCCGCCTCCTCGCTCGCCGACAGCCTGCGTGTGTGCGTCTACGACGCCCGCTTCGCCAAGCCCATCGACAGCGATCTGCTCCGCCGGCTCATCGAGCACCATGTGCCGATCGTGACCGTCGAGGACCACAGCGTCGTCGGCGGCTTCGGCGCCGCGGTGCTCGAGGCCGCCAGCGACCTGGGGCTCGATACCTCCGGCATCAGCCGCCTGGGCCTTCCCGACCGCTGGATCTTCCAGGACAGCCGCTCCAAGCAGCTGGCTCAGGCCGGGATCGACGCTGCGGGCATCGAGCAGGCCATCCGCTCGTGCGTGCAGACCTCGGGCGATGCGGCCCGGCGCGCCGACATCCACGTGCGTTCGGGCGCCGCCGCGAAGCGCTGAGTCCGCGAGCCGACCGACAGTTCGCCTGATGGCCTTACGGCGACCCGCCCAACTCGGCGAGGAATTCGCTCGTCCGTACGGTGTCTGGGTCGGTGGGACCAAGGGCTTCCTTCTGGACGCGCAGCACCTCGCTGAGCGCGCGCCGGGCCTCCCCGCCGGCCCCGCGATCGCGCAGCACCAGAGCCCGCCTGACCTGCGCCGACAAGGTCTCCCGATGATCGGGCTTCAGGCTCTTCTCAAGCCCCCTGACAGCCTGATCCAGCATCGCCTCGGCTTCGTCAAACCTCCTCAGCCGCCTGAGCAGGTCGCCGATGGCCGCCCGGGTGCGCATCGGCGTGTCGCTGTCGGGCCCGAAGACCGTGGTCCGGGCGACCAGAGCCCGCTCGTAGATGGCCAGCGCCCCCGCCAGATCGCCCTTGCCTTCGAGCAGCCTCCCCAGGCTGTCGAGCGACATCGCCAGGCCCGCCGCCGCCTCAGGGGCCGAGCCCGCCCGCTCGTTGGCCGCCACCACGTCGCGCAGCAGGGGCTCGGCTTCCTCGAGCTGTTTGCGATTCACGAGCATGATCCCCAGGTTGTGCATGATCGCCAGCGTCTGGGGGTTGTCGGGCCCGAAAACCCTCCGGGCGGGCTCGACCAGTCGCCTGAACAGCTCCAGCGCCTCGTCGGGGCGCGAGGGCTCCAGCAGCGTCCCGAGCATCAGGCGGGCGACGAGCGTGTTCTCGGCCTCCGGCCCCAGCACCCGCTCGCAGGCCGCCAGCCCCTCGCGCAGCAGAGCCTCCGCCTCGCTGGTCTTCTGCAGATCGCGCAGCAGCCCGCCCAACTGCAGGATCGAGTCGATGGTCTTGAGCCCGTCAGGCCCCAGACTCTCCCGCCGCTTGGCGAGGGCGTCGCGCAGCAGTCCCTCGGCCGCCGCGTACCGCCGCAGGCCCCACAGCGTCACGCCGATGGTTTCGCAGACCTCGGCCCCGGCGAGCGGATCCTTCGCGAACGCCCCGCTGATCTGGCTCGCGGCGCCGCTCAGGGCCGAGGCGACCGTCGCGTCGCGACCCTGCTGGTCGGGACGGGCCGAGACCAGCACGCCAGTGAGGAAACCCAGCACCGCGCCGCTGCGCGCCGCCGCGGCGTCGGCTTGCTCCCGCGCCGTTTCCGCCTCCTTCTTAAGGACCAGCGCCGCAGCCGCCTCGCCGCGGGCCCGCTGCTCCGCCTGGGTCGCCTGCTCGGCGCTGGCCCGGGCCGACTCGGCCTCCTTTTTGGCGAGGGCCTCAGCCTTGGTGGCCCGCGACGCCTGCCAAAGGGCTGCCGACAGCCCAAGCGCCAGGGCCAGCACCACCGCCCCCGCCGCCGAGGCTGGCAGCGCGTGGCGCCACAGGAACTTGCGGGACCGGTACCACACTGATTCCGGCCCCGCCTCGAGCGGCTCGCCCGCCAGGTAACGCCGGATGTCGTCAGCCAGATCGGCCGGGGACCGATACCGCTGCGTGCGGTCCTTCCGCAGCGCCATCAGGGGGATCCACTCGAGTTCATCGCGGAGCTGGCGGGCCAGATCCTGGGCCACCGTCCGCCGCCGTCCCGCGGCGTCGGAGCCCGCCGTCCCCGGGCCCGACAGCCGCGTGCTGGGGCGGGGAGGCTCCTCGTCGCGGATGATCCGGCGGATCTCGTCATACCCCTTGCGCCGCAGCGTCTCGGCGTCGAAGGGGAGCGCCCCGGTGAGAAGTTCATAAAGCACGACGCCCAGCGCGTAGACGTCAGTCCGGGTGTCAACGTCAACGGCGCCCATCTCGGCCTGTTCGGGGCTCATGTACTCCGGCGTGCCGATCAGGCGGCCGGTCTCGGTGAAGATCGTCCGTTCGGTCAGCGAGCGGGCCACCGCCTTGGCGATGCCGAAGTCGATCACCACCGGCGTCGGGACGTCGCTCGGGGCCGCAACCAGGATATTGGAGGGCTTCAGGTCGCGGTGGATCAGCCCCTTCGTGTGGGCGTGCTGCACCGCCTCGCACACCGGGATGAACAGCGCCAGCCGCTGGCGGATGTCGAGCCGCTGGCGATCGCAATAGGCGGTGATCGGCTCCCCCGCGACGTGCTGCATCACGAAGTAAGGGCGCCCGGCGGGCGTCGACCCGCCGTCGAGCACCCGGGCGATGTTGGGGTGGTTCATCACCGCCAGGGCCTGGCGCTCCTGCTCGAAGCGGGCCAGCACCTCACCGGTGTCCATACCGGGCTTGATGATCTTGAGGGCCACGCGCTGCACGAAGGGTTCGCGCCGCTCCGCCAGGTAGACCACGCCGAAGCCGCCCTGCCCGATCACCTCCAGCAGCGTGTACGGGCCCACGCGGGCCCCTGGCGCAAGCGGCGGTTCAAACCACTCGCCGCCCGAGGCTGAGGTCGGCGGCGGATGCGTGCTCTTGCGGGCGTCGTCAGCAGACATCGGCGGCTCCCATCGGGCGCGAGTCTACCAGCGCGGCGCCCCTCCGCCACCGCGCGGCGCTGCCCGCCCGCCACCTAAACGGTCGGGTCGGATGGGCGCCCGGGCTATGCTGGAAGCTGTCAGCGAGCCTTTCCATCAGCCAGACCCGACTCAATCGCGTTTTTGTGACCGGGTTGGGCGCGGTGTCGCCGTGGGGCGCGGGCGCGCCCACCTTCGTGCGAGCTTTGCGTGAAGGCCGGTCCGGCCTCCGCCCGCTCGGCTGGACGCACGAGCGCGTCAAGTCGACGGTCTCCGCGGCGGTGCCGCCCGAGGTCTTCGACCCGCGAGCGGTCATCGACGCAGCAGAGCTCGAACGCCTGCCGCGCCTGATCCCCATGGCCCTGGCCGCCGCCCGAGAAGCCATCGCGCACGCGCGGCTGCCCGTCGAGCTCCCCGCGGGGGGAGCGGTCGCGCCGCCCGACGGGCCCGCGCTGCAGACCTCGCGCCGCGTGGGGTTGATCCTGGGCACCGGCGGCGGCGGAATCGATTTCACGCTCGATCAGTACAGCGGCGCCTACGCCGGCAAGCACGCCTCGCTCTGGACCATCACCAACGCCACGCACGGCAACCTTGCGGGGGAGCTCTCGATCCGCCTGGGCCTGCGCGGGCCGAGCTGGTGCGTCTCGACCGGGTGCGCCTCCGCCAGCGACGCCATGGGCCTGGCCCTGCAGACCCTGCGGGCCAGCCCGCTGCTGGACGCCATGGTCGTGATCGGCGCTGACGCCCACGTCCGCTGGGAGACGCTTTACACCATGGAGCTGCTGCGGGTGATCAGCACCCGCAACCTCCAAGCATCAGGCGAGGAACCCACCACCGCCTCGCGCCCCTTCGACGCGACCCGCGACGGCTTCGTCCTGGGTGAGGGCGCGTGGGCTGTCGTGCTCGAGCGCGGCGACCCGCTCGCCCGGCGCGACGGGCGCGCTGTCGGCGAGCTCCTCGGCTATGCCGCCACCTGCGACGCCTACCACCGCGTCCGCCCCGATCCCGACATGACCGAGTGCGTGCGGGCCATGCACGAGGCCATCGCCGACGCCGGGCTCCGCCCCGAGGAGATCGGCGTGGTGCACTACCACGGCACCTCGACCAGGCTCAACGACGCCGCCGAGACGCGGGCAGTCCGCAAAGCCTTCGGCCCGCATGCCCAGCGTCTCAAGGGTCACTCGATCAAAGGGGCGATCGGCCACCCGCAGGGCGCGTGCGGCGCCGCGGCGGTGGTCGCCACGCTGGGGGCCATGACCAACGCCGACGGCGGGCCGGAGGGCTTTCTGCCGCCGACGGTGCATCTCCGCACGCCCGACCCTGAGTGCGACCTTGACTACACGCCGCTGGCGCCGACCCCGCTCCTGGGCCTGGCGGGGAGCGCGGCGCTGATCAACTGCCTGGCCTTCGGCGCCAAGAACAGCGCGCTGGTCGTCCGCCCGGCCTGAGCAGACTGAGCCGGCCCCGGGTCCCGGGCGCCGCGAGTCGGGCGCCGCGAGTCCTCACTGGCCCTGAGCCAGCGAATAGCCCTTCACGCCGTCAAAGCTGCGGAGCAGTTCGTAGCTGCACACGATGAACTTCTCGGCGATCTTGTCCATCAGGGCCACGCCCCGCGCCTGGCCGAAGGAGCCCGGCACGATCCCCTCGCGCAGCTCAAAGCGCACGCGGTAATAGTCGACGCACTCGGTGTAGATGCTCCCGGTGGGCCACACCTGCGTCCCGCGGTTGGAGATGAGGGTGAGCTTGAAGGGCGTGTCCTGGCTGCACCGCATCATCTCCTCGGCCACCGCGATGGTCGACAGCGGCGAGTCAAGATAGATGTCGCACCCCACCACCTGGCTGACGACGCTCGTGAAGGTCCGGATGACCTCCTGGTGCAGCGGCTTGGCGGGCGGGGCGAAGGTGGGGGCGGCCTGGGTCGATTCCGGCGCCGGGGACACGGTCTTGGGCTTCTCGCCCAGGCGACCGGCGATCTGCTTGACGTAATCGCGGGTGGCCAGGGCGGGCTTGCTGTGGTCGCCGAAATCGCCGGTGCGCACCCCGGCCTCGAGGGCCGAGAGCAGCGCGTTCTCGATCTGGCCCGCCTGCTTCAGCAGTCCGAGGTGCCGGAGCATCATCAGCCCCGACAGGATCAGCGCCGTGGGGTTGGCGATCCCCCGGCCGGCGATGTCCGGGGCCGTCCCGTGCACCGCCTCGAAGATCGAGATGTGCTTGCCGATGTTGGCCGACGGGGCGAAGCCCAGTCCGCCGATCAGCCCCGCCGCGAGGTCGCTCACGATGTCGCCCTGGAGATTGGGGAGCACCACCATCTGGTACTGCTGCGGCTTCATGACCAGGTTCATGCACAGGGCGTCGACGATCACGTCGCCGTGCTCGATCTCCGGGAAGTCCCGCGCGGCGACCTTGAACCGGTCCAGGAACAGGCCGTCGGTCATCTTCATGATGTTGGCCTTGTGCCCGCAATGCACCTTGCTGATGCCCAGCTTCCGCGCCGTCTGGAAGGCGAACCGGCTGACCATGTCGCACCCGGGCGCCGAGATCAGCCGCTTGCACTGGATCATGTCGTTGGAAAGCCGGTGCTCCACCCCGCCGTAGGTGTCCTCGATGTTCTCGCGGACGATGTAGAAGTTCACCGGGATCCCCGCCTGGCTGTACACCGTCGGGACGCCGGGCAGGGTCTGAAAGTGACGCAGGTTGGCGAACGCGTTCCACACCTTGCGGGCGGTGACGTTGATGCTCTTGCCCCCGCTGCCCTTGGGCGTCTCCATGGGGCCTTTGAAGAGCAGGCCGCACTCCTCGACGGCCCGGATCGCCGCGTCGGTCATCCCGCGGGAGTTCCCGGCCTCAAAGACCTTGCGCCCCATCTCAACGGGCACGAACTCCAGGTGCTCGAGCACGCCCGCGGCCTTGAACAGTTCAAGCGTGGCGGAGACAACCTCGGGACCGATGCCATCGCCTTCAGCAAGCGCCACGCGGAGAGAAGCCATCAGGGAAACTCCTTGAAGTGACCAGGAAACTCAGGCCGCAAGGGTATGGCCGATTGACCGATCGGCGCGGGCCCGCGGTGCGGCGCTCCGATCCGGCGCCGCGACCGTGGTCGGCCCGCGCCGCCGCCGGGCGAGTATGCTGGGCCTTGATTCACCCTTCCGCCCGAAAGGAGTTCCCAGTGGCCAAGAAGACCAGGCGTTCCGACGCCCCCCGCCCCGCCAGCCGCCCCGCGACCAGGGCCGGCAGGGGCAAGTCGGCCCGCTCGGCCAAGTCTGCGAGGCCGGCCAAGCCCACCAGGCCGGCCAAGCCCAGCAGGCCGGCCAAGCCCACCAGGCCGGCCAAGCCCACCGGGCCGGCCAAGTCGAGCAGGCCCGCCCGGGCCGGGGGCGCTCAGCCCCTCTCGCCCAAGGCTCACGCCCTCCAGGCCGTCATCTTCGCTCACAACTTCGCCGTCCGCGCCTGCGTCGGCTTCCCGGGCGACAAGATCGCGTTCCAGACCTCACCGGCCGACAACCACCCCCTCTGGACCCTCGGCCACCTCGCCACCGCCTACGACTGGTTCGCCGGCCTGCTCGATGGCCGCCCCGCGGCGGTGGGCGAGACAGCCAGCAAGCTGTTCGGACCCAGCTCCAAGCCCATCGGCGATCCGTCGCTCTACCCACCCATGGACGATGTCAACGCCCTGTGCGACAAGGCCTGGAAGCGGTTCCTGCGCGCCGCTGAGGCCCTCTCCGACGAGGACCTCACCCTCCCGCCGGCCAACGACTCCGCCAAGGGCTTCGCCGACGACCGCCTGACGGTTCTCGAGCGGTGCGCCTGGCACGATGGCTGGCACGCCGGGCAGGTCAGCACGCTGCGCAGGGCCCTGGGCCTTCCAGGGTTGTTCGGCGGCAACTGACTGACTTGTAGCCCACTGCTGACCGTGCGGGTGGGTCGGTGATCCTGAAACCGCTCACGCCGACCGGAATCCGAAGCGATTCCATGCAACCGATGATCCCGTACCAGCACCCGGTCCATCCGGTCTCGCCGCAAGTCGGGGCCCGCGCGTTCTACGAGCGGATCGCCACGCGCCGCAGCGTCCGGTTCTTTGCTGATACGCCCGTATCGCTTGAAACCATTCAGTGGCTCGTGCGGGCCGGCGGCTCGGCGCCCTCTGGCGCCAACAAGCAGCCGTGGCGGTTTGTCTGCGTCCAGGACCCCAAAGTCAAACACGAGATCCGCGTGGCCGCCGAGGCCGAGGAGCGGGAGTTCTATGAGCGGCGGGCGACCCCGGAGTGGCTCGCCGACCTCGCCCCCCTTGGAACTGACGCCAGCAAACCATTCCTGGAGATCGCCCCCTGGCTCATTGTCGTCTTCAAGCTGATGAAGAACGACGACGAACCCGCCGGCGGGGTCTATTACGTCAACGAGTCGGTCGGCATCGCCACTGGGCTGCTGATCGCGGCCATTCACCACGCCGGGCTGGTCACCCTCACCCACACCCCGAGCCCAATGGGCTTTCTGGGCAAGGTGTTGGGCCGCCCGGAGCATGAGCGGCCGTTCCTCCTGCTGCCTGTCGGCTACCCCGCGCCAGACTGCTCGGTCCCCGACATCGGGCGTAAGCCCCTCGACCAGATCATGGTCGTCCGCTGACCTGGGTGGCGCCCGGCGCGCTATTGGTCCGCACCACCACCGGGCTGGCCGACGGCGCCAACCCGGTGAAGAACTCGACATACCGGCGCGCGATCTCTGCGGGGTCGTACCTCGCGGTGCTCGCCCGCGCCCGTCCGCACGCCTGCTCATAGAACGCCGCGTCGTCCTGCAGGCGGATGAGCATCTCCGCCCACTCGGCCACGGCGCCGGGCGTCACCGGCGAATCGGTCCGCGGCGTGATGCCCTTGAGGATCGGGACCTCGATCCCCCCTTCGCCGGCCGCCTCGCCCAGCCCGCCCCGTCCGGAGTGCACCGTCGGCACGCCGTTGTGCAGCGCCTCCATCGCCAGCCGGCCGAAGGGCTCCTCCCACAGCGAGGGCAACAGCAGCGCCCGGCAGTCGGCGAACACGTCGCGCGGGTGGAGCCGCGTCGGCTCGATCCGCAGATTCGGATGGCGGCTGAGGTCATACCCGCCCTGGCGCCCGGCCTGCAGCAGGTGCTCGCCCCGCCCGCGGGTCTCCAGCACCAGCAGCGGAATGTCGGGCCGCCGCTGCGCCAGCTCCGCGACCAGCGTCGCGAAGAAGTACACACCCTTGGACGGCGAGGGATTCACGAACGTGAACCACTTCGCCTCGCGGGCCGGGGCGACCGTTTCGACAGGGTCCAGCGGCGGTGGGATCGGCGTGCTCCGCAGCCCGATCGCCTCCCGGTAGCGGGCCGACACAAACTCGCCCGGCGTCACCACCGCATCCACGTTGTCGAACGCCAGCGGGTGCAGATACGCCAGGCTGCGCAGCCCGAAGACCACCGCGGCGCCGCTGGCCCGCGCCATCTGCCGGCGGGCCTGGTCCGGCGGCGCCCCGCCCATCGTCAGCACGATCTCCGGCGGGTGCTTCTCGAGCTCGTTCATCAGCAGCCGGTTGAACTGAAGCCCGTGCGCGAAATCCCAGTCCTTCAAGGCCGCCGCGCCGGTGTCCAGCAGGGCGTAGCTCACGCCATGCTGCGTAAACCGCAGCACCGGTCGGCCCTTGCCCACCGCTCCGCGCCGGTCCACCTCCGGCCGCACGCCCATCCGTCCCAGCAGCGGCAGCGCCGGTACGGCCGCCGGGCCCTCGACCGCCGTCGTCGCCAGCGCCCGCACCGAAAAGCCCGCGTTGGCGAGCGTGCGGGCGATCCCGCGCATCGACATCGCGGCGCCGCTCGTCAGGTCGTGGGTTGATTGGGAGAGCAGCAGCAGCACTCGTCGGGCCATGCCGCATGGTACAGCCCCCGCCGCCTCCCCGCCCGGGCCCGATCTCACCGCAGGTTCAGCTGCCGGCGCGGGTCCTTCAGCCAGTAGACCCCCATCGCCGGGCGCTCCCCGCGATCCAGGCACTCCGTCACCCAGCGCGGGACCCACTCCTCCAGCGGCTTGTTGTCCCCTTCCGGCCACGGCGCCGTCCCCGCGTAGAGCTGGATCTTCTCCCCCCGGCTCTCGCTGACGTCCAGCACGCCCTTGAACTTCGGCGCCCCGCGGGCGAACCAGCACGTCCGGATCGTTCCGAAGCGGGTCAGCCAGCGCTGCTTCTCAAATGGCGTCGACTCAACATAAATCTCCATGCCGCCGTTCTGGAGCTCCTTCATGAGGTCGGCCACGGGGCTGTCCTCGGGCATGTCCGCCGAGGCGTCGATCCCCAGCCCATGGAACCCCGCGTCGACCAGCGGCGCCACCGCGGCCCGCAGCATCGCCATCGCCCGCTCGCGACCGCCCGGCCCCGCGAGGGCGTCGCGAAACTCCTTGTCGGCGTACGGGTTGCCCATGTACGCGATAATCCGCACCCCCTCCAGCCGGGTCGCCCGCCGCCACGCATCGACAAAGCCCCGCCGCCAGGGCGAGTCTGGCGCTGTCTTATTCCAGCCGAAGAACGTGAACTTCGCGTCGCCCTTCTCGTCAGTGTCCTTGCCGAACGGCGAGTCGATGTAGAACCGCCGCCACCCCTGCTGGTAGAACGGGATGAGCTGGCCCTGCACGAGGCTCGCCAGCCCCCGCTCCACGGTCAGCGGCTCGCTCCAGCGGGCCCCGGGGTTGTTCGCGCTCGCGCAGGCCATGAAGACGTACACATCCGCGAGGGCGTGCCGGGCCCCCGCCCGCGCCGGGTTGGTCGAGGGAAAGACCCGCTCGCTGTGCGGCTGCGCTGAGGCTGGGGGTGTGGGGGGTGAGGGGGGTGGGAGGGCCGGGGGGGGCGGAGGCGGGGGGGTGGGCGGCGGAAGTGGGGTGGTTTCAGGCGGCGGCAGCTTGCTCGCCGCGGCGCTTCCACCGCCGGGCGCGCTGGCTGGCAAACGATCGGGCTGACCGGCCGGCTGGGCGGCGGGCCCGCCCAGCGGTTGGCATCCCGCCCCCAGCACGGTCAACGCCATCAGTAACACGGGCAGGGGCTGGCGAACAGCTCGAAGGTTCATGAGGCGTCCTTTGTCACTTCGCGCGGGCGCGCCCCGGCGGAGTCCAGGATCAGCGTCACCGGCCCATCGTTGAGCAGCTCGATCTGCATGTCTGCCCCGAAGACCCCCATCGCCGTGGTGACCCCACTCGCCGCAATTCTCAGGCACAACGTCTCGAACATGTCCTTGGCTCGCTCCGGCGCCATCGCGCCGGTGAAACTCGGCCGATGCCCCTTGCCCGTCTGGCCGCACAGCGTGAAGTTCGGCGCCAGCAGAATGCCGCCCCCCGCCGGCCCTCCCCTTGGGTCCGGCTGGCCAACCGAGAGGTTCATCTTCCCCTCCGCGTCGGGGAAGACCCGCAGGCCGATCAGCCGCTCGGCCATCCAGGTGATGTCGGCGTCGCCGTCGTCGCGATGCACGCCGACAAGCGCCAGCAGCCCGCGCTCGATCGCCCCCGTCACGCGACCATCGACCCGGACCGACGCGCGGGCGACCCGCTGCACGACGCTCAGCATGCGCTCGGCTCCGGCGCGGGGTCCGGGGTCCACAGTTCCACCTGGTTGCCGTCAGGGTCGAAGAAATAGTGCGAGACCGATCGCATCCAGTCGATGCGCACAGGGCCGTGCACCCTGACCCCCGCCGCGTCGAGGCGACCCACCGCCGCCCCGGCCACGTCGGGCGAGGCCTGGAACGCGAAATGGACCGGCCCAAACCGACGTCCTGCCGCCAGGGGCGAGAATTCCTCGAACATCAGGGGACCACGCGTGAGCGCCAGCCGCTGCACCGGGGCGTCGCTGAGGCGAAACCAGGCCCAGCGGTCATCGGCGGGGCGCTCCAGTCGAAGCCCCACCAGCTCGCTGTAGAACGAAACCGCCCTGGGCACGTCGCCCACGATCAGCACCAGTTCGCTCATCCCCGCCGGCCGCTCCATTGGGTGATTCTACAAACCTCGCCACCCGCCAGCCGTCAAGACCACGCCGCGGGCCCCAACGACGTTCGGCCCGGCGAGTACACTCCGGCCATGCACAGTCAGCGTCTCGCCGTGGCGGCGTTCGCCGCCCTTCTGGCCGGCCCGCTCCTCCCGGCCCTCGCCCAGGCGCCCGCCAGCCTCGCGCCCGTCCTTCCGCCGGCGGCCCCGACGCCCGTCGCTGGGCCGGTCGCCCCCTCCCCAGGCTCGCCGCCCGTGGGCTATTACCGCCAGCCTGCGCTGCACAATGAGCAGCTCGTCTTTGTCGCCGAGGGCGACCTCTGGAAAGCCCCCCTCAAGGGCGGCGTCGCCACCCGCCTGACGAGCCACCCGGGCGATGAGTCCTCTCCGGCCATTTCCCCCGACGGCGCCTGGGTGGCCTTCACCGGCCAGTACGAAGGGCCCACCGAGGTTTACGTCATGCCGCTCCGCGGCGGGCTGCCCACGCGCCTGACCTTCGACAGCGCCCGCGCCGGCGTCGCGGGCTGGACGCCCGACGGCCGCATCCTCGCCTCCACCGACCGACTCTCCACGCTGCCGAATCTTGAACTGGTCACCATCGACCCCAAGACCGGCGCCCGCGCCCGCATCGAGCTCGCCCAGGCCTCCGACGGGTGCTTTGACCCATCCGGCAAGGACCTGTACTTCACCCGGCTGCCCTTCCAGGGCTCCATGACCAAGCGATACAAGGGCGGCACGATCCAGCAACTCTGGCGGTTCACGCCGGGCCAAACGCCGGGCCAGCCGGGGGGTGAGGCTGTTCCGCTCACGCTCGACTTCGACGGCACGTCGAAGCGCCCGATGTGGTGGAACGGCCGGGTGTACTTCCTCTCTGACCGCGACGGCCACATGAACATCTGGTCGATGCAGCCCGACGGGCAGGACCTTCAGCAGCTGACCCGCCACAAAGGCTTCGACGCTCAGGGCGGCTCGCTCTCTGAAGGCCGGATCGTCTACCAGCTCGGGGCCGACATCCACGCCCTCGACCTCGCCTCGGGCCAGACCGCCGTCATCCCCATCACCCTCGATACCGACCTCGATCAGATGCGCGAGCGCTGGGTCGACAAGCCCATCGAGTACCTCACGAGCGCTCGCATCTCTCCCGACGGCGACCGCGTGGTGATGGTCGCCCGTGGGCGGGTGTTCGTGGCCCCGCACCGCCAGGGGCGGCTTGTCGATGTCTGCCGGGAGGACTCGATCCGGTACCGCGACGCCCGATTCACGCCCGACGGCCGGAGCCTGATCGCCCTCTCTGACAAGTCGGGCGAGATCGAGCTCTGGAAGCTCCCTGCCAACGGCGTGGGCCAGCCCGAACAGCTCACCCGCGACGGAGTCGTGCTCCGCTGGGCGGCCGTCCCGTCGCCCGACGGCAAGCTCATCGCCCATCACGACAAGAACCAGCAACTCTGGATCTTCGATGTCGAGAAGAAGTCGAGCGTGCTGATCGACACCACGGTCGACGATGATTTCAGCGGCCTGACCTGGTCGCCCGATTCGCGCTGGCTCGCATATTCCTGCAAGGCGTCCAACGTCTTCCGCGTCGTGCGCCTCTTCAGCGTCGAGACCGGGAAGGTCACCCAGGTGACCACCGATCGGTATGACAGCTACGCCCCCGCGTGGGTGACCGCCGGGGGTGGTGGGGGTGGGGGGGGGGCAGGCGCCGAAGGCTCCTGGCTCTTCTTCCTCTCCGACCGCACCCTGCGGACGCTCGTCCCAAGCCCCTGGGGCAACAACCAGCCCGACCCGTTCCTGGACGAGACCACCAAGATCTACGCCCTCGCCCTCAAGCCGGGCCAGCGCTGGCCGTTCCTCCCGAAGGACGAGCTCCAGCCGGCCAAGGACGCCGACAAGTCAAAGGACAAAGACAAGGACAAGCCCAAGGAGCCCGACGGCAAGGCCCGCGATGCCGCCCCACCCGACGACGAGAAGAAGGACACCTCGTCCCCCGACGCCAAGCCCGCTGACAAGCCAGACCCCAAGCCAGACACCAAAGCAGACGCCAAGCCCAAGGACCCCAAGCCGCCCAAGCCCGTCGAGATCACCCTCGAGGGCCTCGCTGAGCGCATTTACGAGGTCCCGCTGCCCGCCGGCAACTACGAAGGCCTCGCCGCCACCGACAAGATCCTGTTCTTCATCTCCACGCCCTCAAGCTTTGATCGCAAGAACGATCTCAAGGCCCTCGAGATCAAGAACGACGGCACGGGCATCGAAGCCAAGACCGTGCTGGCTGACATCTCCTCCTTCGAGCTTTCCGCCGACGGCAAGAAGATCCTCGTTCGCAAGAAGGACGTGTTCTCGATCATCGATGCCGCCGCCGCCCCAGCGACGGACCTCGACAAGAAGGCTGTCAACCTCGCCGGCTGGACCCTGTCGCTCACCCCGCGCCAGCAGTGGCGACAGATGTTCATCGACTCATGGCGCCTGATGCGCGATTACTTCTACGACCCCGCCATGCACGGCGTCAACTGGCGGGCCATGCTCGACCGCCACCTCCCGCTCGTCGACCGCGTCACCACCCGCGCCGAACTCAACGACCTCATCGCCCAGATGGTCGGCGAGCTCTCGGCCCTGCACCACTTCGTCCGCGGCGGCGACCTGCGCGCCGCCCCCGACAGCATCGCCGTCGCCGCGCTGGGCGGCGAGTTCGTCCGCGATGAGGCCGCCGGCGGCTACCGCATCACCCGCATCTACCGCACCGAGCCCGACGACACCGTGCGCGTCGCCCCGCTGGCCCGCCCCGAAGTCGGCGCCAAGCCCGGCGACGTGATCGAGCTGATCGACGGAGTCGCCACCCTCTCGGTGGCCGACTACGCCGCGCTGCTGCGGGCCAAGGCCGGGCGGCAGGTGCTCATTCGCCTCCGCCCCGCGCTGCCTTCGGGGGGCTTCGACGCCTCCCGCGACGCCATCGTCACCCCGATGACGCCCGCCGCGGAGGGCGACCTGCGCTACTCCGACTGGGAGCACTCCCGCCGCCAGACGGTGGAGCGGCTGGGCGACGGGCGCATCGGCTACCTGCACCTGCGGGCCATGGGCGGGTCCGACTACACCGACTGGGTCAAGGGCTTTTACCCGGTGTTCAACCGCGAAGGGCTCATCATCGACGTCCGCCACAACCGCGGCGGCAACATCGACTCGTGGATCCTCAGCAAGCTGCTCCGCCGCCCCTGGTTCTACTGGTCGCAGCGCGTCGGCGATCCCCCGTCCTGGAACATGCAGTACGCCTTCCGCGGCCACATGGTCGTGCTCTGCAACGAACGGACGGCCTCCGATGGCGAGGCCTTCGCTGAGGGCTTCCGCCGCCTGGGCTTGGGCAAGGTCATCGGCACGCGCACCTGGGGAGGGGAGATCTGGCTCTCCTCCAGCAACGTTCTGGTTGACAAGGGCATCGCCTCCGCCGCCGAGACCGGCGTCTGGGGCCCCGAGGGCATCTGGCTGATCGAGGGTCGCGGGGTCGAGCCCGATATCGTCATCGACAACCCCCCGCACGGGGCGTTCCTCGGGGCCGACCCGCAGCTCGACGCCGCCATCGCCTACCTCAAACAACTCATGGCCGAGAAGCCCGTTCCCCCCGCCAAGGCGCCCCCTAAGCCCGATAAGAGCTTCGAGAACAAGTAAACCTCCGCGGCCGTCTCGGCAAGCCTTGCCGTCTTCTCGCGCGGGGCGAGTTCGAAGGCCTGCGCCGCGATCCGCCACCCCATAACCCCCGCTGCCGCGCAAGATCCGCGCAGACGCCTCGCGACCCCGCCGATGCTCGGAACCTGAAGGAGGTTCCGGCGTGGCATCGCGAGTGACTCACACTCGCAGAACAGTTCCCAACCAGCTTCGCGGCGCCGCCGCGAACGCTGAGAGCCTCCTTCCGCTTGAGAGTCGCCAGCTCTTCTCGATCGACTCGCTGCTCGCCGGCGCCGGGCTGCTCGCGTCGCTCTCCACCACCGCCTCCACCGCCGCCATCACGCTCCCCGACCGGCGGCAGGCGTTTGGCGGGCCGTTCGGCCGTTCTTCGGGCGGGACCTCGCTGCTCGATGGCGGCGGCGGCCCCATCTTCACCAGCTCGAGCGCCCCCGCCCGCAGCCTGATGCGCCTCGACGCCTTCGCCGCCGACCCGCGCTTCACCCAGGTCCGCGGCCAGGGCTTCTCGTCAGTGGTCATCGACACCGGGATCAACCGCTCGCACAGCTACTTCGGGCCTGACGTCAACGGCGACGGCTTCAGCGACCGCATCATCTACCAGTACGACTTCGCCGACAATGACGCCGACGCCTCCGACCGCGACGGGCACGGCTCCAACGTCGCCAGCATCGTCGCCTCCAGCGACGCTGTCAACCCCGGCGTCGCCCCGGCCGCCGGCATCATCGCCCTCAAGGCCTTCTCCGACAACGGCGCCGGGAACTTCGGCAGCGTCGAGCGGGCCCTGCAGTGGACGATCACCAACGCCGCTCGCTACAACATCGCCTCAGTGAACCTCTCCCTGGGTGACGATGGCAACTACCAGTTGCAGGGCGGCCGCTACGGCATCGCCGACGAACTCGCCACCCTCGCCGCCATGAACGTGATCGTCGTCGCCGCCGCCGGCAACTCCTTCCACCGCTACCAGGCGATGGGCGTCTCCTACCCCGCCTCCGACCCGAGCATCCTCGCTGTCGGCGCGGTGTACTCCGGCAATGTCGGCGGCTTCACCTATGGCGACGGCGCCCAGGCGTTCTCCTCCGGGGCCGACGTCCTGACCCCCTTCACACAGCGATCGACCTCGATCCCCGAGATCTTCGCGCCCGGGGCGCCCATCCCCGGCGCCGGTTTGGGGACCAGCGTGGTCACCATGCACGGCACCAGCCAGGCCTCCCCCCAGATCGCTGGCGTCGCCGTCCTCGCTCAGCAGATCGCTGGGACCTACCTCGGCCGCCGGCTCTCACCCAGCGAGTTTTCCTCGCTCATCCTGGCCGCCGGCGCCAGCATCGTCGATGGCGACAACGAGAACGACAACGTCGCCAACACCGGCGCCTCGTACCGGCGCGTCGATGTGCTGGCCCTTGGTCAGGCGATCATCGACCTCGCGACCCCGACGCCTCCGCCCCCGGTCAACCACGCCCCAACCCTCGACTCGGTCGCGACGCTCTTCGGCGGCCGCCCCAACCGCGCGGCCCGCATCAGCTACGCACTCCTCGCCGCGGCGTCGAACGAAGCCGATCCCGATGGCGATGTCGTCCGCTTCAAGGTGGCCTCGGTGTCCGGCGGCTACCTCTTCAAGGGGAATGTCCCCGTGGTCGCCGGCCAGACGAGCATCGGTCCCGGCGAGAGCTTCATCTGGATCCCCCCGGTGAACCAGACCGGCCGCGTCGAGGCCTTCGGCATCGTCGCCACCGACGGCCAGGCCGATTCGTCCGCCGCCGTGCCTGTGCGCATCGATATTGGCTCACGGCTCTCCCTCCGGCGACCATCGTCTCAGGCGGATTCGGTCGAATCCGGCGACAGCGGGGTTGCTCCCGCAGCCCCCCAGCGAGGCGTGTTTCTCAGCGTCCCCGCCAGCCGCGTGGGCCCCTCGGCGCCCGCTGAAGACGCGCTCGCGCCATTCCCGCGCACGCCCACCGACCTCGCCGAGCGGTTCATGGACGATCGCGCCGGCCCTGATTTGTTCCGATCGCTCGCCGCGTAAGGCCGTTCAGGCCTCGCGCCGGCCGTCAGACCAGGCAGTCTCCGCCCCGTCGAGCTCCGCCAGCGCCAGCCGGAGGTTGCCCGTCCGCCCGCGCGACGCGATGAGGTACTGCTGCATGTACCGCCCCGGGCAGGCCGTCGGGTTGATTTCCTGGTGCGTGTAGACGCGGTTGACCGGCACGTTGTACCGCTTCATCTGCGAGGCCACGAAGCGATCCAGCGACGTCACCTGCGCCGAACTGGGGCGATGCAGGTCGAAGTTCCCCAGGCACATGACGCCCAGGTTGCCCTCGTTGTTGTTCTCAACATGGGCGCCCTGGTACCTCACGTTTCGCCCCTCCCACACCCGCCCGCCCGGGTCCACGATGTAGTGGTATCCGATGTCCGCGAACTTCCGCTGCCCCGTGTGAGCTCGCCGGATCAGCTCCAGCCGGGCCGCCGCGTCGCCCTGCCCTGTCGACGTGAACGCGTCCATCCCGTCGTGGTGGATGGTGATCCGCGAGATCGGCAGCATGGGGTTGATGTCGCTGGGGCGGGCCACGCCCGAATTCGTCCACGACGCCCGAGCCAGGACGTTCGGAGCAGGCCCTGCGGGCGGGTTCGAGCCGGGCACGGGGGCCCGCGTGACCGGAGCGGGCGGCCGCGCCGGCGGCCGGTAAGGCTCAGGCACGGGCCGGACCGGCTCCGGGATCGCGGCGGGCGGCGTGCTCTGGCACCCCGCCAGCGCCAGCAGGCTGAGGACCGCGCCTCCTTCGATCAGTTCCCGACGTGACAAATGCGCAGCCATAGTCAGCTTCTATCGGTTCCGCCGTCCAGCGGGCTCCAGATTGCGTCGCCCCCGCCCAGAATCAGAATCAGTCATCAAACTGCAGCGTATCGCGGGCCATCCGGTGCGGGCGGCGGAGTCCAACGCCCACCACCAAACCGGTCATCACCCACACCGTCAGCATGCTCGAGCCGCCGTAGGAGACGAACGGCAGCGTCAGGCCGATGATCGGCAGCACGCCCACGTTCATCCCGACGTTGATGACTACCTGCGCGCCCAAAATGGCGGTGAAGCCCACGATTACAAGCCGCCCGAAGGCGTCGCGCGACGCCGCCGCGACGCCTATCGCGCCCAGGGCCCACAACCCGTAGAGGGCCAGCACCATAAGGCCCCCAATCAGGCCGAAGCGCGCGACGATCACGCTGAACACCATGTCGTTGTGCCGTTCCGGAAGGCGCGAAAAGTGAACCAGTGAGCGGGTCTTGCCGTCGCTGTAACCCGTCAGCCCGCCGGCGCCGGTCAGCATGCGGGCGGTGGTCGCCTGGAAGAGGTCCGGATCGCTCGCGGCGCTCGCATCGCCCCGGACCTGCCTGATGAGGCTGATGATCCGCTGCTGCTGGTGCGGCTTCATGATCGGGAAGGCCATCGGCACCGCCAGGGCCGCGATCACCACCACCGCGGCCAGGTGCTTCAGGCGGGCGCCGGCGCACAGCAGCATGGCGAAGAGCGCGGGGACGAACAGCAGCGACATCCCCAGGTCGGGCTCCAGCATGATCAGACCGATCGGGATCATCGTGATCAGCGCCGGCGGCAGCAGCCCGAGGACAGTCCGGTGGTTGCGCGAATGCCGCAGGTACTCCGCCTGAGCCAGCACGAAGGCGATCTTGGCCAGCTCCGACGGCTGCAGATCGAACGCACCCAGGTCAATCCAGCCTCGGCAGCCGTTTCTGGGCCGCACCAGCCAGGTCGGCACAAACGGCAGCAGCACGAAGATCAACAGCCCGCACACCGCCGCGAGGCTGGGCCAGGCCAGCAGCCGCACAATCACCTGATCCGGCAGCGCCACCAGCAGCGCCGCCACGATTCCCGCGATCATGAAGATGAGTTGCACCCTGGCCCGTCCACCCAGCTCGCCGAAGTGGTCGAGCGGGCGGGCGTAGGTCGCCACATCGATCGCGTACACCCCCAGCAGGGAAAGCCCCAGCGCGGCGATCACGCACAGCCACCCCCACTGCGCCAGGGTCGCCTGCGGGCCGAGCAGATGCTGGATCGTCGTGCGCTTCACGAGTGCCGGGCCCCCGGACTGGACGAACCGGCCTGCGGGGCCGCCGCGGGCTTCACCTGCGGCGGGGCGAGCGGGGGCGCCGCTTCGGGAAGATACCCCTCGTCCATCAGGGCGTAGATGATTTGATTGGCGATGGGGCCCGAGACCTTACCGCCGCTCCCGCCGTATTCAACGACCACCGCAATGGCATACCTGGGCCGGGCTTCCCGCGTGCCGTCAGTCGGGCCCACCATGCCCACGAACCAGGAGTGGTCGCCTTGCCTGAGCACTCGGGGTTTTCCTGCGGCGTCGCGCACGACGTACGACTCGCCTTCCTCGTCGGTATCGCGGGCCACGGTGCGCGGCGCATCGGCGGTTCCCGACTTGCCCCACACCATGACCCCGGCGGAGGCCGGGGAGGGTGGGGGAGCGAAAATCACCTCGCGCTGCGGCTGGCCAGCTTCATCCGCCCAGGTGATGTGATGACCCGAGCCGCGCTCGTCAGCAATCGCCCGGTGCAGCCCATCGAGCAAGACCGGGATGGTGCGCGGATCAAGGTGCAGGTCCTGCACCGCACCCTGGGCCGTGGGCAGGTCCGCCCGCAGCTTGGGCAGGATCCGCACCCCGCCGCGGGCCAGCGTGGCATACGCGTCGACCGCGTGCAGGGGTGTCCACGCGACGGGCCCCTGCCCGATGCCCATCAGCGTCGCCTCACCCAGGCTGGTGTGATCGCGTCCCTTGGGGTCGCCCGCGGCCCCGTCGTACTGAATGCCAATCCCAAGTTCAGGGTGGAGTACCGGCTGCCCCTTGGTGGATCGCCCCAGCCCGAAGCGGTTGTACCACTCCATCATCCGGTCCGGACCCATCATCCGGCCCATGGTGTAGAAGTAGATGTTGCACGACACCATGAGGGCGTCGGAGGCCGAGAGTTCTCCACCAAGCTGGGCTGAGTGGCTGGTCTTGAACTGCTTCATGATCCAGCAGCGGAACTGATCGGGGTGCTCCTGAAACAGGAAGCCGTTACAGGCGATCCGATGGTTGGGCTCGATGACCCCCGCCGCGACAGCCGAGGCGTACACGATCGGCTTCACGATCGATCCGGGGGGGTAGGCCTCGCCGATGGCCCGGTTCTTGAACGGCGCGGCCACCTGATCCTCGAAGCTCTTCTCGACCTGATCGCCCAACTCTTCGCGGCTGAACGTTGGCGACGTCACCAGCGCCAGGATCTCGCTGGTGTCGATGTCCAGCACCACCGCCGCCGCGGCGAGCGGCGTCCCCAGCGGGATCGGAACCAGGGCGTCGTCGGCCCCGCGGGCGTGCGGATTGGCGACCAGGGTCTTGTTGGTGTGCCACGGCTGCACCACCGCCAGTCCCGCCCGCGGGTCGAGCAGGGCCTGAATCCGGGCCTGAAGGCTGATGTCGAGGGTGAGGCGCACGTCGCCCCCCGCCCGGTGGTTGACCCGCAGGATTTCACCGGTGTCGAGCTGCTCGGTCTCTACGCCGCGCTGGCCGCGCATGGTCATCTCGCACGATCGCTCGACGCCCGCCGCGCCAACCCGGTCCCCCAGCATGTAGAAGCCCAGGTCGGGCGAGCCGTCGGCGGAGCGCGCGGGCCGGTCGATCTGGGCCTGCCCCCGCGCCGCGAGATCTTCGGGGTACACCGTCGGCCGCATCCATCCGACGACATGGGTGGCCACCCCGGTCACCTCGATGGTCTCGCGCCCCGCGCTGCGGAGGGGGCCCGGGAGGCGGGAGCGATCAAGCACCACCGAGGCCCGGTCATTGGGGTACTCGCGTCCGGCTGAATCGATCACGTGCAAGCCGGGTATCGCCGGGCCCGATCCGGCGCCCTCGGCCATGGCGATGAACTTGAAGGCCGCGTCGTCGGCCAGCCCGCGCAGGATCACGTGGGGGATCACCTGCTCGCGGATCTTGACGCTCACCTCGCTGCTGGAGACCTCCACCGCGATCTCCTGGCCACGCTGCATGGCTTCCTCGCGGCGCACCCGCTCCAGCCGCTGCCGTTCGTTCTCCTGCACATTGGCCTGGGCCCGATGCACGCCGGCGATGATCTCATTGCGGCGTTCCTCGAGCTCCTCGGCGCTTACGCCGGCGGTGCGGGCGATCGCGGCCCATCCCTGGCTGAGGGCCTCCTGGAACTGGGGTAGTTGTTCTTCGATCAGCGCTTCCCGCTGGGCGGGGTTGAGCTCCCCCCAGCGGGCCTTGTGGATCTGCCGGGCGAGCTGGGCGGCTTTGGCGAAGGCCCACTGGCCCGTGATCACGGGGTAGTCCACCGCGATGTCATAGCTGGGCCGATCGGCCGCCAGCACCCGCCCCTTGCGGTCGAGAATGCGGCCCCGCTGGGTCGGGATGTACCGCTGGCTTTGCAGGCGGCCCTCGGCCTGATCACGAAGGTCGGCTGTCTGCATCAACGTCAGGCGCGCGAGCTGGACCGCCGGCGGCGCCAGCGCCAGCGTCAGCAGCCCGGCGAGGATCAGCAGTCGGCCATGAAACGTGCTGGTGACCGGGTGGGACAGCGAGACGCTCCGTAAACGCGGGGGCCCTCGGCCGGCCGGCCGGACGCTGGTTTGAAAGGTGAGTCGGCCGCCCGCTCACACGTGCCGATCGCCGAGCCCGTGCAGGACTTTATCGGACCGATCGCCTCGTCAGCCGGAGTTGTCCCGGCCGCCGACGGAGGCGGCTGCCGGGGGGGTGGGGGGGGCGGCCTTCAGGCCTGCCGCTTGTCGCGGGTGATCAGGGCGTAGGCATTGTGGTTGTGGATCGACTCGAAGTTCTCGGAGTTGATCGAGTACCACTTGATGCGGTCATCGTGCTCGAGGGCGGTGGCGAGATCGCGGACGATGTCCTCGACGAACTTGGGGTTCTCGTAGGCCTTCTCGGTGACGTACTTCTCGTCGGGCCGCTTGAGGACCGCGAACAGCTCCATCGAGGCGGACTTTTCGAGCGTCGTCACCAGGTCCTCGACCCAGAGCATGCCTTCGAACCGCACGCGCGCCTCGACCAGGCAGCGCTGGTTGTGCGCGCCGTACTGCGAGATCTCCTTGGAGCACGGGCACAGGCTTGTGGCCGGGGCCTTGACGCCCATGATGAAGTCGGTGCGGCCCTCGCTGACGGAGCACTCGAAGCTGACGCGGTAATCCATCAGCCCGGGCATCTGCGTCACGGGGGCGAGCTTGCGGATGAAGTAGGTGAACGACGCCTCGAAATGGGCGTCGGCGGCGTCGAGCCGGCGGCGGATCCCCTCGGTGATGGCGGGGATGTCGTCGGGGGTGATGGCCGCGTCGTGCTGGTTGAGGACTTCCAGGAATCGGCTCATGTGCGTCCCCTTCTGGTAGTGGGGGAGGGAGACGTACATGCTGATGGAGGCCACGGTGGACTGCTCGCCGCCATCCTTCTGGCGCAGCCGCATGGGGTAGGTGATGTCCTTGACGCCCACCTTGTCGATCGCGATCCGGCGTTTGTCGGCCAGGCCCTGCACATCGGGCATCGCCCCCCCCGCCCCATTGACGGGCGGGTGGACTTCCTTCGCGGGCTGAGCGGCGGAGTGGCGTGTAGTCATGATCCCTTTCGGCAAGAGGCCCGCGCGGCGACCGAGCACGCATCGCCACGCAGGATTTCCCGACCCCCAACAGTAGGGCTTGGGATGGTCCAAGTCGGGCCCTGCGCTGCATTAGGCGCCGGCCGAATCACGGTCGTTTCGCGAGCCGGCGCGGCAGCGCCGGTGACCGATTCGAGAACGCGTGCTCAAGCGTGGGCGCTCATCGGCGGGCAGGTGCACACAAGGTTGCGATCGCCGTACGGGTTATCGATCCGGCCCACCGCCGGCCAGAACTTGTGCGCCTTCACCCACGGGGCGGGGAACGCGGCCTGCTCGCGGCTATAGGGGTGGGTCCACTCCGCGGCCGTCACCACCGCAGCGGTGTGGGGCGCGTTGCGCAGCGGGTTGTCGTCGCGGCCCATGCGGCCCTCCTCGATGGCGCGGATCTCCTCGCGGATGGCGATCATCGCGGCGCAGAACCGGTCGAGCTCCTCGCGCGACTCGCTCTCGGTGGGCTCGATCATGAGCGTGCCGGCGACGGGGAAGCTCATCGTCGGAGCATGGAAGCCGTAGTCCATGAGCCGCTTGGCGATGTCCTCGCCCTTGATCCCGGCCGACTTTTCGAACTGGCGGCAGTCGAGGATGAACTCGTGGGCGCACTGCCCGTTCTTCCCACGGAAGAGCACCGGGTAGTGCTCCTCCAGCCGCCTGGCCATGTAGTTGGCCGAGAGGATCGCCGTCTGCGTCGCCCGCTTGAGTCCGGCCCCGCCCATCAGGGCGATATAGACCCACGAGATGGTCAGGATGCTCGGGCTGCCGTAGGGCGCCGCGGAGACCGGCCCGATCGCGTGCGCGCCCGCGACATCGGGCTTGCGGACGGGGTGGCCGGGCAGGAACGGCGCCAGGTGCGTGGCGACGCCGATGGGGCCCATGCCCGGGCCGCCGCCGCCGTGCGGGATGCAGAAGGTTTTGTGCAGGTTGAGGTGGCAGACATCGGCGCCGATGTCGCCCGGGCGGCAGAGGCCGACCTGGGCGTTCATGTTGGCGCCGTCCATGTAGACCTGCCCGCCGCACTCGTGCACGACGCGGCAGATGTCCTTGATGCGCTCCTCGAACACGCCGTAGGTCGAGGGATAGGTGACCATGAGGGCCCCGAGCTCGTCGCGGTGCGCCTCCGCCTTGGTCCGCAGGTCGTCAAAGTCGATGTCGCCGTTGGGCTTGTTCTTGATGGCCACGACGCGGAACCCGGCGATCACCGCTGAGGCCGGGTTGGTGCCGTGGGCTGAGTCGGGGATCAGGCAGACGTTTCGGCGGGCCTCGCCGCGGCTCTCGTGATAGGCCCGGATGACCGCCAGCCCGGCGTACTCGCCCTGCGAGCCCGCATTGGGCTGGAGCGACACGCTGGCGAAGCCGGTGATCTCCGCGAGCCACAGCTCGAGGTCCTTGAACAGCCTGGCGTACCCGCGCGTCTGATCGACCGGGGCGAAGGGGTGGAGCCGCCCGAACTCCGGCCACGTCACCGGCAGCATCTCGCTGGTGGCGTTGAGCTTCATGGTGCACGAGCCCAGCGGGATCATGCTGAAGGCCAGCGACAGGTCGCGCCCCTGCAGGTTGAAGATGTACCGGAGCATCTCATGCTCGGCGTGGTGGCTGTTGAACACCGGGTGGGACAGGTAGTTCGACTGCCGGCGGGCCGACTCGGGGATCGACGTTCCCGCTCCGCCCGCGGCCAGATCGATCGAGCCGCGCCGCGAGCCGCCGCCGCCGCCGGCGAAGGCCGTTTCGATCGCGACGAGGTCGTCGCGGGTGGTCGTTTCGTCAAGGGCGATGCCGATCGTGCCGTCGGCGAAGTCGCGCAGGTTGTACCCCAGATCGCGGGCGGCCAGGAGCACCTCCGACGCCGGGCGCGAGGCGCGGGGACGGACGCGGATGGCGTCGAAGTAATCGTGGTGCTCGATGGCGTGCCCCGCGCCGGCGAGCATCGCCGCCAGAGCCCGGGCGTAGGCGTTGGCGCGCAGCGCGATGCGGCGGAGCCCCTCAGGGCCGTGATACACGGCGTACATCCCCGCCATGATCGCCAGCAGGGCCTGGGCGGTGCAGATGTTGCTGGTGGCCTTCTCGCGCTTGATGTGCTGCTCGCGCGTCTGGATCGCCATGCGGTACGCCGGGTTCCCCTGCGCGTCTTTCGACACGCCGATCAGCCGGCCCGGCATCCGGCGGGCGTGCTCGGCCCGCGTGGCGATGAACGCCGCGTGCGGGCCGCCGAAGCCCATCGGCACGCCGAACCGCTGGGCGCTGCCCACGCAGATGTCGGCCCCGCCACCGTCCCACTCGCCCGGCGGACGCAGGATCGTCAGGGCCAGCAGATCGGCCGCGGCCACCAGCAACGCCCCGGCCTGATGCGCGGCCGAGGCGACCGCGCCATACTCGCTGATGCGGCCGTCGCCGCAGGGGTACTGCACCAGCACTCCGCACAGCCCGGGCCCGTCGGCGGCCCAGTTGATCGCCGCGACATCGCCCACGACGATCCTGACTCCCAGCGTCCGGCCGCGGGTCTGCACCACGCCGATGGTCTGCGGGTGGCAGTCGGTGCTCACGAAGAAGGTCTTGCGGCTCCCATCGGCGCCGCCCGCGACGCCATAGCACATGGCCATCGCCTCCGCCGCAGCGGTCGCCTCATCCAGCAGGCTGGCGCCGGCCAGGGGCAGACCGGTGAGGTCGGCGATCATGGTCTGGAAGTTGAGGAGCGCCTCGAGCCGCCCCTGGGCGATCTCGGCCTGATAGGGCGTGTACTGGGTATACCACCCCGGGTTCTCCAGGATGTTCCGCAGGATCACCGGGGGGGTGATGCAGTCGTGATAGCCCATGCCGATGCAGGACCGCAGCACGCGGTTCTGTCCTGCGATGCGCTTGAGCTGCGCCAGCAGCTCGAACTCCCCGCGGGCCTCGCCGGGGACCGGCCCGCCGGAGTCGATATTCAGCGGCCGCCGCAGGCGGATCGCCTCCGGCACCGTCGCGTCGCAGAGATCGTCCAGGCTCGCGTGCCCGAGGGTTGCGAGCATCTCCTGGATGTCCGCCTCGCTCGGGCCGATGTGCCGGTGGGCGAAGGTGTCCGACGGGGCCAGGATCGACGGCAAGCCGCCCGGCGGGCGGGTCCCGTTCGAGCTGGCGGGCTGGGCGGACGCGGCGGTGGAGGTGGGCATGGTGATGATCTGGAGATCGAGCGGGTGGCGTGGTCGGACGACTGGCGGATCCGGGCGCAGGCCAGCCGGATCGGCGGCGGATCGGGTGCGGTTGTGGGGCCTCTCCGGCCCCCACCTCCCCCGAGACTAAGCTTAGGAACGAGGACAACCAGCGGCGCGAATCGCGGAGACACGGCGCGGTCGAACGCACGCCTCCGGGCCCGCCCGGAGGCTCGTTCTCCGGGGTCGGTTTGGGAACGATTCCGCGACCGGACCGCCCGCCAGGAACGCCGTCTTCCCACCGACCGACCTCCCGGCGGCGGGGGCTGGTAGACTGCGGGGGTGCGCCTGCCTGCTCCCTTGCTGCTGATGCCCTATCGACTGGTGGAGGCCCTGGGTGGCGGTGCGATCGCCCGGGTGGCGCGGCTTGTGCACCTTGCCGCGCTGCTAGGCACCCTCCTGGGCATGGGGTTTTCGTATCGGTCGTGGCCGGTGACGGTTCGCGAAGTGTTCGCCCGCCAGGTGCTGTTCACGGGCGTCGAGGCGGTGCGTTTTGTGGTCATTGTGGCGTTCTGGATCGGCGTCGCCATCGTGCTGCAGGTGCAGATCTGGCTCGACGCCCTCGGACAGTCCAAGTATCTCGGGCCGATCCTGGTCACGGTGATCGTTCGCGAGGTCGGGCCGTTGCTGGTGAACCTGATCGTGATCGGGCGCAGCGGCAACGCGACCGCCGCGGAGTTGGCGACCATGACCATCAATGGCGAGGTCCGCTCGCTGGAGGCCCAGGGCATGGATCCGCTGGGGTACCTGGTGCTCCCTCGGGTCGCGGCGTGGGTGGTGGCGGTGAGCGGTTTGATGGTCTGGTTCGTCGGGTCGGCGCTCGTCACCGGGTATCTGTTTTCGGTGGCGATCGGCGTCAAGGCGGGTTCTCCACTTGAGTTCGCTGACCGCCTGGCCGGGGCGGTGACGATCTCTGATCTCGTGAACGTGCTGGCCAAATGCGTGGTTCCCCCGATGCTCGGGGCGATCATCGCATGCGAGGCTGGGCTGAGCGTACAACCTACCCCCATTCAGGTGCCCCAGGCGACCTCGAAGGCCATGCAGAGCGCGGTGGTGATGCTGTTTGCCGTGTGCGGCCTGGTCTCGGCGGCGACGTACCTGTGAATGCACTCGTGAATGGCCCATCCGTGAACACGCAAGCTCCCATCCTGGTTTTTGAACGCGTGAGCGTCGAGGCCGAGGACGCTTCGGAAGCGGGCGTCTGGGACGCGAGCTTTTCGCTGGGCGCGGGAGACCTGCTGCTCCTCCGGATCGACCCGTGGGCGCCGGTTCCGCCGCTGGCCGACATCGCCATCGGCCTGGTCGAGCCGGCCGAGGGCGAGGTGACCTTCCAGGGCCGGCCCTGGGCTGGCCGGGGCGTGCACGACGCGGGGGCGTCCCGCGCGCGGGTCGGGAGGGCGTTTCTGCGCGACGGCTTCGTGAGCAACCTCGATGTTGATGAGAACATCATTCTCACCCAGCGGCACCACACGGGGCGTTCGCAGGCGGATCTGTTGGCCGAGGCCGGGGAGCTCTCCCGGGTGTTCGGGCTTCCGGGCCTTCCCCGGGGCCGCTCGTGGCGGATGCGGCGGCAGGACCTTCGTCGCGCGGCCCTGGTGCGGGCGTTCATGGGCGATCCGCGCCTGGTGCTGCTGGAGGAGCCAATGCGCGAGCTGGGGACCGAGGTGCTGCCGCCCCTGATCAACATCTGCCGGCGGGTGCGGGCCCGGGGAGGGGCGGTCCTCTGGATCACCGCTGACCGGCGGGTCTGGGCGGAGCCGGCGCTCCGGGCCAGCCACCGCATGATCATGAGCGGGGCCCGTATTCTTTCCGCTGGTTGACCCGCTGACCGATCCGCGAGCCGCTGCGATGGCCAAACCCTTCAAATTTCGACACACCAACGCGATCGTCGGCGTCTTCGTGCTCATCGCGGGCCTGGCGCTGCTGGCGAGCATCGTCGCCGCGGGACGGGCCCGCCAGTGGTTTGAGTCCACGCGGCTGGTCACCCTCAAGCTGCCGGCTGAAGGTTCGCTGGGCCTGAAGGCGGGCGCCGATGTCATGATGCTGGGCCTAGAGATCGGCTCGGTGGCGGCGGTGGACCCCGGGTCGGAGGACAAGCCCCCGTCGGCCCTGCTGCGTGTGCGGACCGACTCGCTCAAGATCATCCGCAAGGACTCGGTTGTCAAGATCGCCAAGACCCTGGGCATCGCGGGGGATGCGTTCGTCGAGATCACCCGCGGGCGCGGGGAGAAGCTCGGACAAAGCGACGCCCTGGTGGCGACGCAGGACGAGAACTACTCCAAGATCGCTGAAGACGTGCTCGCGCAGGTGCGGGCCGAGGTCATCCCGACGATTCAGGAGCTGCGGGCCACGCTCACCGAGACCCGCCTGGCGGTGGAGCAGCTGCGCGACCCCAAGGGCGACCTGCAGCGGTCGCTCGTGGCGATCCGGGCCGTGCTGACGGATATCGAGGGCGGGCGCGGGCTGCTCGGGCAGCTGGTGCAGGATGAGCAGCTCGCCGCCAACGCCGCGGCGCTGCTCCCGCGCCTGAACGCGTCGCTCGACGACCTGCGTCTGCTGATGGCCGACCTCAAGAAGACCACCGAGACGCTCCCCGAACTGGCCCAAAGCACGAGCGCGCAGGTCAAGGCCCTCGGGCCGCTGGTGCTCGAGGCGCAGGAGACCGCCCGGGCGCTGGGCCCGCTGATCGAGGAGACCCGCCAGACCATGCGGCGGCTCGATTCGGCCCTCGACAATGTCAGTATCGCCGCCAGCGATCTTCCCGCCAGCGCTCGCAACCTCGAACAAGCCACCGAGATCGCCCCCGGCCTGCTTCTGCAGGCTCAGGAGACGCTCCGGCAGGTGCAGCGCCTCGCTGAGTCGCTCCAGCGAAACTGGCTGATTGGCGGGGGGGGGGGGCCTCCGGCCCCCGCCGGGGCCGGCTCACGCCTGATCCCGCCTGAGGCCGTCGGCGTGGGAGGGGGCAAGTGACGGCCCGCGCGGCTTGGCGTCCGCGCCTCCGCGGTGCGTTCGCGCTCGGGGCCGCTTGCGCGGCCGTGGGGTTCGCAGCGTGCGCCGGTCGGCCGAGCGCGCCCGTCGCTCCGGCCGGCGAGGCGTTCGCGGCCGAGATGGACCTCGCCCGCGCGGCGTTCGACCGGGGCGAGGTCGAGGTCGCGGGCAATCAGTTCGAGCGTGCCCTCCGGCGGGCCCGGGCACGGGATGACAGCCCCGGGATCGCGGCCGCCGCGTACAACCTGGGCGCCTGCCGGCTGGCGACGGGGCGGTTTGATGATGCCCGCGAGGCCCTGGTTCACGCCGCGTATGAGCTCGACCAGCTCCAGCAGGATTCCTCGCCTGCGTGGCTGCTGATGGCGTCCGCAGTGCGTGAGGCGGGGCTGGCGCGCCGGGCTGGGGGGGCCGCCGCCGAGGCTCTATCGCTGGCGGAGCGGGCGCTGAGCAGGGCCGAGGGCTTCCGCAACACCTCGGTAACGGCCCAGGCGCGGGTGCTTGTCGGCCTGCTGGCAGCGGATCGGGGCGATGCGCGAGCCGCCCGCGCGGCGTTCAGCCAGGCTTCTGGCCAGGCGCCGGGCAAGTCCATGGACGCCGGCGGCCCTGCCGGGCTGCGCCTGGAGTCACGGGTGCTAGAGCTCGAGGGCCAGCCCGCCCGGGCTGCTGAGGCGAGCGAGCGCGAGGCCGCGCTGCTGCAAGCGGGACCGGCCGGCGCCAGGGAGCTCCTCGGGGCCCTCGCCCGGGCCGCCCGCAACTGGGCCCAGGCGGGCGACCCCGATCGGGCCGCGGCGCTCTGGCTGCGCGCGGCCCGCTCGGCGTGGGCCATGGGCGATCCTGATTCCGCCCGCGCCGCGCTGGACGCGCTGGCCGGGCTGCCTCCAGGGCCCTCAGGCTCCGCCACTGATGGCCTGGGAGGCGTTCGCGCTGCGGCGGCGGCGCTCTCCAGCGAGATCGACCGCTTCCGCGCGGCCAAGGGGGCGCCGTGAGCCAGGCGCCGGGTGATTCGCCGCATGCGGGGGCGCCTGCCGGGCCAGCCCCGGCCCCGGCCCCCCCGGCCCCGGCGCCGGCCTCAGCTCCGGCCACCATCCTGATCGCGGAGGACGCCGAGGAGATCCGCCTGCTGCTGGTGCGCTGGCTGGAGCAACTGGGCCACAAGGTGACGGCGGTGGACGACGGCGCCCGGGTGCTGGAGGAACTGCCCAAGGCCGCGTTCGACCTGCTGCTGCTGGACATCATGATGCCCGAGATGTCGGGGATCGAGGTGCTCGAGCGGTTCAAGGCCGAGCCGGGGCTGCGGCCGCCGCCAGTGATCGTGATCTCGGGGGTCAGCGACGTGGCGAGCGTGGTCCGGTGCCTGGAGCTGGGCGCCGAGGACTACCTGTTCAAGCCGCCCAACCGCACGCTGCTGCGGGCCCGTATTGACCAGACACTCGAGCAGGCCCGCCTGCGCCGCGAGGAGCGGCAGGTCCTCGAGCGTCTCAAGGTCGAGCAGGAGCGTTCCGAGCGGCTGCTGCTGAGCATCCTGCCCGAAGCGATCGCGGGCCGTCTGCGCGACCGGCCCGAGACCATCGCGGAGCATTTCGCCGACGCCAGCGTGATCTCCGCGTGCCTGACGGACTTCCGCGCGGCGACGCAGGGGCTCTCGGCGGCCGACGTGGTGCGCCGGCTGGGCCTGATCTTCGCGGAGTTTGACCGCCTCGCCGACGAGCTTGGCGTCGAGAGGCTCAAGACCGTGGGGGAGGAGTACATCGCCGTCGCCGGGGTTCCGACCAGCCGGCCCGACCACGCTCAGGCCGTCGCCGACCTGGCCCTGCGCATGCAGGGCGAGCTCCCGCGACTGTCGGAGGGGCTGAACGTGCCGATTAACCTGCGCATCGGCCTGGCGCATGGCGAACTGGTCGCCGGAGTGCTGGCGACCGCTCGCCTGGCGTACGACGTCTGGGGCGATGCGCCGACCGAAGCGATCCAGATGCAGCAACTGGGTCTCCCCGGGGCCGTGCAGACATCGGCCCGGTTCTTCCACCGCCTGAAGGACCGCTACATGTTCGAGCGCCGCGGCGAGTTCTACGTCCCGGGTACGGGCGATGTGGAAACCTACCTGCTCACCGGGAAGCGCCGGTAGGGCTGGCATCGGGTATTCTGCCCCCCCCGCCCCCCCGCCCCCCCGCCGCACCGCTCAGCCCCAGCCGCCTAGAGGAGCACGTTTCATGGCCTCCCACGCCGCCGCCGCCCCCAGCAACACCTGTCTGAGCGCTCTGGCGGGGTGGACGGCCGCCCTCCGATTCGAGCATCTGTCGCCCCGGGCTGTTGAGTTCGCCAAGCTCTTCTGGTTCGATTCCCTGGGCTGCGCCGTCGGCGGCAGCCAGCAGGAGGACGCCCACATCCTCCTCGAGCACCACCGCGAGATGGCCGGCGGCGGGAGTGGGGTGGGGGGGGGCGGTCAGGCCAGCGGGCCCTGCACCACGTTCGTGAGCGGGTTCAGGACCAACCCCGTCGACGCATCGTTTCTCAACGCCCACATGATCCGGGCGATGGACTACAACGACATCTACTGGAAGGCCGACCCCTGCCATCCCAGCGACATCATCGCCGGGCCGCTGGCCCTGTGCGAGTACAAGGGCCTCTCGGGGCGAGACCTCATCGTCGCCACGATCGTCGCGTATGAAGTCGAGATGCGGCTGTGCGAGGCGGGGCTCCCGGGCATCCGCGAGTACGGCTGGCACCACGCGACCCTCACCGCCTTCGCCGCGGCCCTCGCGGCGGGCAAGTGCCTGAACCTGACCGTCCCGCAGCTCATGGCCGCGACGGGCATCTCCGCCTCGCGGACCTTCACCCCCGGCGCGGTGACCGCCGGCAAGCTCACCAACATGAAGAACACCGTTGATCCCTGGGCCTGCCGCATGGGGGTCGAGTCGGCCCTGCTCGCAGCGCGGGGGTACAGCGGGCCGGAGCACATCATCGACGGCAAGGAGGGCCTGTTTGCGGTCTTCGGCCATGTGCAGTACAAGGGCAAGCCTGCAAGCTGGGACCAGTCCAAGCTCACAGACGGCCTGCCGCGCACCGCCGACGACCACTACCGCATCATCGACTGCGGCATGAAGTCCTTCCCGATCGAGGCCCTCAGCCACGCGCCGCTCACAGCCATGATGAAGTGCGTGAAGGAGAACGCACTCAAGCCCGCCGAGGTTGCGGAGATCAAGGTCGAGGTCATCGCCCGGGCCGCCGACATCCTGGGCGACCCGCACAAGTATCGCCCCGACAGCAAGGAGACCGCCGACCACTCGCTCCCCTACTGCATGGCGGTGGGCCTGGTCGACGGCATGGTCACCCCGCTCCAGTTCAAGGAAGCTCGGGTGCTCGACAAGTCGCTGATCCCCGTCATGGACATGGTCAAGGTGGTCGCGAGCGACGAATTCGAGGCCCTGTTCCCGAAGTTCCAGCCCAGCCGGGTGACCATCACCACCAAGGACGGGCGGACCTTCGCCAAGCGTGTGGACGTGCCCAAAGGCGATCCGCGCGACCCCATGACTGCCGACGAAATCGACATCAAGGCCACGGCCCTGGGGAAGGATGTCATCGGCGAGGCCAAGTGCCGGCGCCTGCGCCACGTGGTGATGGCGCTCGAAGCCGAGCGCGACATGAAGGGCCTGCTCGCGGCCGTGCAGCGCTGAGCAACCACGAGGTCCGCTTTACAGCAGCGGGTTCTTCGCCCCGTGCGTGTACTCGCGAGTCGGCGACAGGCCCGGCTGCGGGTTGACGTACACGTCGGTGTAGAGCTCCTCGAGCGACGGCGCCTCGGTCGTCTCGGCGAACTGGACCGAGTCCGCGGCGAGGTGCTTGCACTCGTCGACGATTTCCTGGTGCTTCCCCTCGCTGAGGCACTTCCGCTCGTGCATCAGGTGCAGCGTAAGCAGCTCGATGCTGTCGCGGCTGCGGATGCTCTCGACCTCGTCCTTGGTCCGGTACTTCTGGGGGTCGCTCATCGAGTGGCCCTGGTACCGGTACGTCTGCAGGTCGACGAACCCGGGGACCTGGTTCTCGCGACAGTGCTCCGCGAAGGGCCGGAACAGGTCGTACACCGCCAGCAGGTTCATCTCCCCGCCCGGATACGCCGCGGCGTTGCGGTCGCTGATCTCCAGGCTCGCCATGCCGTACGCCCCCGCCTTGGCGGTGAGCTGATGGGCCATGGTGGTCCCGCGCTCGATCGCGGTGCCCATCGAGTAGCGGTTGTTCTCGACGATGTAGATGACCGGAATCCCCCAAAGCCCGGCGAGGTTCATCGCCTCATGCAGGGCGCCCTGGTTGAGCGCGCCATCGCCCAGGTAACACAGGCAGACCTTCTTCTTGGCGGGGCCGCCATCCAGCCCGCGCTTGAGCACATCGTGCTCGTACTTGGCGGCGAAGGCCAGGCCCGTCCCCAGCGGCGTCTGGGCGCCGACGATCCCGTGACCGCCGAAGAGCCAGTGGGGCTTGTCGAACATGTGCATCGAGCCGCCCTTGCCCTTGGCGCACCCGGCGAGCTTGCCGAACATCTCCGCCATGCACGCCCGGGGAGACATCCCGCGGGCCAGCGCGTGCCCGTGGTCGCGATAGGCCAGCACGACCGGGTCGTCGGGATTGACGGCGCCGATGGTGCCGACCGCCGAGGCCTCCTGGCCGATGTACAGGTGGCAGAAACCGCCGATCTTCGCCTGCTGATAGGCCTGGGCGCAGCGGTTCTCGAACTCGCGGATCAGGATCATGTCGCGCAGCCACGACACGAGCTGGGCGTCGGGGAGCGAACCTGAGGCGCCGGTCCGGGGGGTGGTCTGAGGAAAAGTACGCTCACCTGAGCCGTGGGCGTTCACAAGGCGGCTGGCGCCCTGATGCACCGGCTGCCCCGACGGGCCGGGCGGCGAAGCAGGAGCAGGGGGGGCGGGCTGGTTCGAAGATGACGGCGCGGCGTGCATGGTGGTCATGGGGCGGTCTTGACTCGATGGGGCGGCTCAGATCAGCCGGGCGAACGCCGGCGTCGCGGCTCAACGATAGGAAGGGCCAGACCGCCGGGCGGCCCGCCGCCCGGAGTGGCCCAGCCATCCTCCGATGACCGATTTGGGCGCCGCCCGGCGGCATTGGTGCAGTTATGGGGTGTGTCCAACCGGCCCGGATGGCCGATTCGCCACGTACACTGCTATCGCCCCGCTGAGGAGGTGTAAGCGTTACCGGTTTTGTGTACCATCCCGTGCCGGAGCCCGCGCAGGCCCCAGAGCCCACCGATGCCGCCCTGATCGACCGCGCCTTGTGCGGCGACGGCCGGGCATCGGGAGAGTTGATCGATCGGTATCGCCGATTGGTCTATTCGATTCCGCGCCGGTATGGCCTCGCGGACGACCTGTGTGACGACGTCTTCCAAACGGTGTTCATCGCGCTCGTGAAGGCGCTGCCCAGCCTGCGTGACAGCAAGACCCTTCCCAAGCAAGCGGGGTTCGTGCGGGCGTTTCTGGGGGCCGGGGCGTCGGGGCTGGTGATGAGCCTCTGGCCCGTGCACGATGAATCGACGCGCTGGCTCATGCGCGGGTTCTACACCCGCGCGACGAGGCCGGGGGTCGAGGTTCCCGCGGCGCTGCGCGAGGCCCAGCTCGAGCTGCGCGAGTCGTCCCCGCACCCCGCGGCGTGGGCGCCGTTTGTGTGCGTCGCCGCCCAGTGGTGAGCCTCGACCATGCCCGGCCGCCCTCAGGGGCCTGGTTCGGGCGCCTTCCAGATCGGCACATCGCGCTTCAGCAGGTCGATGAACTCATCCATCGCCGCCAGCCCCTCCTTGCGGTGGGCTGACGCGATCACCAGCCGAAACGAGCAGGCCCCGACCGGCACGAACCCCCGGCTGTGCCTCACCCACAGCCCGAGCAGGCCGTGCTTGCTGACCACCTCGGTGGCAATGCGGTCGAGCATGGTGTGAGCCATTGGTTCGTAGGTCTGATAGGTCAGGCCCGCGATGGCCCGCTCGCCCTCGCGGGCCCGCACGATTCCCTCAAAGATCAGCACCGCCCCGGCCGCGCCCGGGCCGCCGGCCGATGCCGCAAAGGCCCAAGCCTCCCGCGGCGGCAGCGGGCCGGACACGATCTCGACCTGGCTTGCGGGCTGTTGGCTCATGGTTCAGCCGCCCGACACCAGGGCGATGAGGGCGAGTTCATCGGTGGGGCTGACGTGTTCATCGGGCGCGGCGAACGAGCCGTTGCGGGCCAGGCGGGCGCCGGCGAGCGAGCCGGCGACGCCCGCCAGCGCGGGCGCGGCGGTCACGGCGTCGAGGACTTCCCGGGCGGTCGGCGCCTGTCCTGGGAGCTCGATGGACAGCCGATCGGCCCCGAGGGCCGAGGCGGCGGGGCCGAAGAGCAGGACGGTGAGCCGGGTGGGCGAGCGGGGGAGTGGGGAGAGCATCAATCCAGCCAATCGCGGGCCTTGATCCGCTCGGGGACATACTGCTCGGTGATGAAGGAGATCCCGCGCTTGACGAGCGACTCGACTTCCATCTTGAAGCCGTTAGAGAGGAGCAGCTCGATTTCCTTGCGCCAGACCTTGTGGTCCTCGAACCACGGGTAGGCCGCGATCTCGCGGGCTCGTTTGATGTCGTTGTCGGTCAGATCGATCTTGACGGCGTCGGGGAGCTTGCACTCGATGAAGTCCTTGGAGCGGATGCCCAGGAACTTGGCGTCGGGAATGGCGAGGCGGGAGCTCTCAAAGGCCAGCGAGATCGAGCCCTGCTTGATGACGCTGTAGATGTAGTGCCCCCAGGGGTCGCAGTCGAGCACGCAGATGATGGGGAGCTTCAGCTCCTGGCTGAACCGCTGGAGCAATCGGCGGACGCCGCGCGGGGGCTGGCCGCCGCCGTGGGTGAGGATGCAGTTGTTCTTCTCCCAGAAGCGGTCCTCGTTGAAGCGGGTCCAGACGGTGCCCTTCTCGACGTGCAGCACGAACTTGGCCTCGCACTTGCCGAACTGGATGATGTCGGGCTCGACGATGCTGGGGATGGTGTACCCCCCGGAGCCCATGCGGCGGCAGTTGATCTCGTCGCCCTTGTCGATCACCGTGAGGTTGCCGACCATCGACCCGCGGTTGTCGGCGAAGATGTGCAACTCCTCGCGCAGGGCGCCGAGCGACACCTCGAGGTCCTCAAGGATCGGGTCCGACTCGTCCTGGGTCTCGAAGGTGTTCTCCTTGGTGCCCGCGACGGTGTGCTTGGCGGTGTAGAAGAGCGAGCGGAGGCTCGAGGTCTTGTTGGTCTCGATGAGCTCCTTGATGTTGCTGGCGTGCAGCAGCGTCTGCATGAACTGCTTGGCCTGGTTGAGGTTGAACAGCTCCCGCTCGCCCGTAGCGTCGCCCATCTGCAGGATGCCCTTCTTGCGGTCCCAGATGGTGTTCGACTTGGTCCGCGTGGGGATCTCGAGCTTGGGCTCGCGCCCCGAGAGCGCCTTTTTGGAGACCTCGTCGGCCAGGCCCGTGATCTTCCCGAGGGTGCGGGCGTCCCGCGGCGAGAGGGGGGCTCGGGGTGAGGTCGAGCTCGTGGTTGACGAGGGTTGCTTCTTGCGACTGCCTTTGGCCATGCCTGGCGCTCCATTGCCGAGGTGAGGCGAAGTCTATCGCCGCGCGCAACAGAAAGAGGGCGCCGCCCCCATGCCGGCGCCCTCCTGATGATTCCGCACACTTGCCGCCGCGCGGGGCCGAGCCTCCGGGCCCAGGCCGGGGTCCGCCTACGGCTTGGGCTTGCCGCCGCCAGCCGGGCCCGCCCCGGCCGGCTTGGGCGTGTCCTCGTCCTTGCCGGTGAGGTTGTCCAAGATCGTGCCCACCAGCGCGGCGTTCACATCGTGCCCGCCCCCGGGGCTCCCCCCGCCGCTCCCCGTCACCAGGATGCGGGGAGTGATCTGGATGCCCTTCTCGCCGACGATCTTGAGCAGTTCGATCAGGGCCGCGTTCGACTTGCCGATCTGCTCCGCGATCTGCCGGTACGCATCCGCCTGGGCCTTGGCCTTGATCTGCGTCGCCTGGGCCTCGCCCTCGGCCTCGGTGATCCGCTGCTTCTGGGTCTCTGACGCGATCTTCACTGAGTACGCGGCCGTCGCGAGCTTCTTCTCCTCCTCGGCCTCCTGCGTGGCCTTCGAGAGGGCCTTCTTCTGCTCGGCCGCCTTCTGCTGCTCCTGCACCGTCACCTGCTCCTGCTTGGCGATCTCGCGCTGCGTCTGCGTCTCGAGCAGCTTGCCCAGGGTCTTCTCGTCGCCCACGTTGCCGATGCGCACCGCCGTGACGGTGATCCCGAACCGGGCCATCTGCTGCGAGAGCAGCTTGAAGCACTGCTCCTCCTGGTGTGAGCGCATCTGCACATAATCAAGGGCCCGGACGTTCTCGGCGTTGTTGCGGAAGATCGCCCGCACCGCCGAGTTCAGCGCGTTGCGGAAGCGGTCGCCTTCGTCGTCTCCCAGCTTGGCGACCACGATGGGCGCGTTGTGGGGCTCGATCGTGTACTCGATCCGGACATCGACCGGGAAGGTGAACCCGTCGCTTGTGCGCACCGTGATCTCGCGCTCCTCGAGCGAGGCGTCGTGCTGGCGGCCTTGCTGCTCGCGCCCCTGGGCCTCGCGCTGGCGGCCCTCGGCCGATTGCGGGTTGCTCACCCCGCTCCCCGTGAAGTGCGCGATCATCTGCGTCGTCCAGATCTCCGTCACCGTAAAGGCATCGGTGTTCAAGGGGTACTTTCCGGGCGGCAGCGGCTCGCTGAGGATGCCCATCTCCCCGCGCTTGGCCAGGTGCAGCAGCTTGTCGGGGTCCGCCGAGTCGCCGTCCACGGCGTGCTCGAGGCTTCCGTGAATGCCGCGGACCACCTGCGAGGGCGAGGTGCCGAAGTTGGACTTGACCACCGCCACCTCGCCGGCGACCACCTCGGTCTGCTTGACGGAGCGGATGCGGAAGAACTCGGTGTTCAGGCGGTACTTGCCGGGCGTGAGCACCGAAGTCTGCTTGCCCTTGTAGCCCTTGCCCGCCGTCAGGAAGTGGCGGGCGTCGAGCATCTTCTGGAACTCGCTCTGGCCGAACTCAGGCGCGAAGAGCTGCCCGGGCGGCAGTGGCTGCCCATCGGCCGTTTCGACCAGGCCGACCTCGTCATTGCGGATCTCCGTGAGCGGGACGGTGTTCACCGTGTAGATCACCGGGAAGAACCCCACGTGCCAGCCGGGCGGCAGCACCTCGGCCTGGATGCCCATCTCACCCGCGGCGGCGACGATCTTGCCGTCGGTCAGGCGCGGGCCGAAGGCGTTTTTGTGCACGATGCCGACCTCATCGGCGCCGATGTGCACAATCGAGGCGCCCAGCACCCCGAGAATCACGAAGATCAGTCCCGCGACGCTCGCCAATTGTCGCACCACGGTGATCTTCACCTGCACGATCACGACCATCATCAAGACCGCGAGACCGAGTCCGACGAAGAAGAAGAGCAGACCCATGACGCGACCTCCTGGTTGGCGACCCGGACAGGGCCGGTAGGCGGGGTGTGGGGTGAATCCCGCCGGACGGTTCGGGACCGCTGCCGTCCGCATTCACCGCACGACCCGCCCAAACAGGGCAGATCCCGATGACAGGTTATTCGAGAGCGGCGCGGATGAATTTCGGGTGGGTCGCGTTGGGGATCGTTTTGAGGGCGGGCGGCCACCAGCTCGGCCCCTTTTGGCGTGCAACACCGCCCTCCGAGACGCTCGGCCGTACGTTCACCGATCAGCATTCGGACCGGAATCTCGCCGGAGCGATCACGCCTCGTCGAGCAGGGACACCGTCGTAAAGGGCTTGCCGGCGAGCATCTCAAGGCTGGCGCCGCCGCCGGTGGAGACGTGGCTGAACTTGTCGGCCAGGCCGAAGGCCTCCGCCGCCGCGGCCGAGTCGCCGCCGCCGACGATGCTGATCGCGCCGCCCGCGGTCGCCTGCACGATGGCGTCGGCGACCATCCGGGTGCCGATCTTGAAGGGCATCCACTCGAAGACGCCCATCGGACCGTTCCAGACGATGGTCTTGGCCTTCCGCAGCACCATGGCGTAGTTCGTCTGCGTCTTGGGGCCGATGTCGAGGCCCATGTAGCCGTCGCCGATGTTCTCGTCGAACACGTGGATGTCGCCCGCCCGCTCGGCAAACTCCGTCGAGCAGACGTGGTCGACCGGCAGGTGCAGCGCGCACTTGAGCTTCGCGGCCATGTCGAGCAGCTTCTTGGCCTCGGGGAGCTTGTCGGTCTCGACCTTGCTCGAGCCCACCTTTCGGCCCAGGGCCGCCAGAAACGTGTAGGCCATGGCTCCGCCGATGATGACCGCGTCGGCCTTGGGAAGCAGGTTCTCAATCACGCCGATCTTGTCGGAGACCTTCGCCCCGCCCAGCACCACCACGAACGGCTTCGCCGGCTTGGCCAGGTGTTCGCCCAGGTACTTGAGCTCCTTCTCAAGCAGCAGCCCCGCGACCCGCGGCTTGCCCGCCATCGCCTTGGGCACGGCGAACATCGAGCCGTCCTCGCGATGGGCGGTGCCGAAGGCGTCGTTGACATAGATGTCGCCGAAAGCCGCCAGCTTCGCGGCGTAGGTCGCCTCGCCCTTCTTCTCGCCCTTGGCGAAGCGGACGTTCTCCAGCAGCAGAACCTCGCCGGGCTTCAGGGCGTGCACCGCCGCCTCCGCGCCCGCATCGGTGCAGTCGGTGGAGGGGAACTGAACGGGCCGGCCCAGCAGCTGGGCCAGCCGTTCGGCGACGGGCTTGAGGGTGAACTCGGCCTCGAAGCCCTTGCCCTCGGGCCGGCCCAGGTGCGACGTGAGCACCAGCGACCCGCCGCGATCGACCACGGAGCGCAGCGTGGGCAGGGCCTCGCGGATCCGCCGGTCATCGGTGATCGCGCCATCCTCGATGGGCACGTTGAAGTCCACACGGATGAGAACCCGCTTGCCGCGGACGTCGATCTGGGCGATGGTCTTTTTCATGGTGGCGCCACACGGAAGGAAAAGTGGACGTGAAGGGACCGTAGTTTACCCGTCGGCGACCGACCGGTGCTGGGCGATGGCCGCGCAAACGCCGCGCCGGGCTTGATTGGGGTGGCGATGCGAAGTTTCAGGGCAACGCGGAAAGCGAGCTTAATGTCCGTTGTCGCGGGCATCGGCGCCGAAGAGGCGGTCGGCCGCGGCCCGCACCGCCGGCAGGCCGTGCGCGGCCATCTGGTCCTGCAGCTTGCGCAGCGCCGTGGAGACCGACGCGTCGATGAGCTGGTCGCCAATCTGGAGCTTGATCCCGCCGATCATCCCGCCATCGGTGTAGGGATGCAGGATCGGCTCGCGCCCCAGCTCGCTCCGCAGTTTGGCCGTCAGGTGGTCCCGCTCAGCCTCGCTCAGGGGCGAGGCGGTGTAGACATCGACCTCGACGCGGCCGAAGGCGTTCTGCACGACGCGGTCGTACGCCGCCACCACGCCGGTGATGGCCCCCAGGCGGCCCTTCTCGTTGAGCAGGCGCAGGAAGTTGAGCACCGTGGGCGAGCAGCGGCCCGCGAAGATCTTGACCAGCGACGCGTCGCGGTCGTCCTTGGAAACGATGCGGCTGGCGAGGAACTCACCGAAGGTGGCGTCGCCCCGGGCCAGCTCGATCACGTCCTCCAGTTCGCCCAGAAACGTTTCGATCATCTCCTGCCCGCCGGCGGCCTGGGCCAGTTCGAAGAGGCTCTGGGCGTAGACCTTGGCGACGGCGTCGGGTTGAGATTCAACAAGGGGCATGGTGCCGGGTCCGGGGGAGTGGGGGGAGTGGGGGGGGCGGGTGGCGGGTGGTGGGTGGTGGGTGGTGGGTGGTGGAGTCAACAACGGGAAGATCAGACCCGGGCGCCGGCGGTCTTGAGCTCGCCCAGAGCGTCATCCACGAGCCGCTGCTGGTCGTCGCGGGTGATCTCGCGGGCGAGAATCTTGGCCGCCACGGAGGTCGAGAGGCTCGCGGCCTGGTTGTAGATCTCCGAGAGGGCGATCCGCTTGGCGGCCTCGATCTCGCTCAGGGCCTTGGACTTCATCACCTGCACATCGGCGTCGGCCTTAGCCTTCAGCTCGGCGCCAAGGGCCGCCGCGGCGGCGCGGGCCTTGTCGATCTCCTTCTGGGCCTCGATGCGGGCGTCGGCGAGCGACTTCTCGTACTGCTCAAGGGCGGCCTTGGCCTGGGCCCGGGCGGCCTCGGCGGCCTCGATCTCGTGCTTGATCTTGTCGGCCCGCTCCTGCAGGGCGGTGCTGATCTTCGGCCAGACCTGCGTGGACAGCACCACCAGCACCACGGCGAAGACCACGATCGCCACCAGCATGGGGACGATCCCCTGCTCGACGGTCGGCAGCACGCCGGCCTTCTCGCCGGCGTCCGCGGCATGCGCCCCGGCGGAAAAAGCGAAGACGGAGGAGGCGAGAACGAATCTGGCGAAGCGGTTCATCGAGGGCGACTCCGATGGGAGGCGTTGGAGCGACTGAAAGCGACGGGGATGAGGGCGAACTGGACGCGGACGCGGACGAATGCGCCGGGCCGCCGTCGGGCGGCCGGGCGCCGAAATCGATTTACTTCACGAAGCCGACGAGCAGGCCGACGACGACGGCGAACAGCGTCGCGCCTTCGACCAGCGCCGCCGTCAGGATCATGTTGGTGCCGATCGGGCCGGCCGCCTCGGGCTGGCGGGCGATCGACTCAACGGCGCCCTTGCCGATCATGCCGATGCCGATCGCGCCGCCGACGACGGCGAGGCCGGCGCCCAGGGCGGCGAGACCCTGGCCGATTTCCACGGCGCCCTGGGCCGAAGCCGGGGCGACGAGGGCGAGGGCTCCCAGGGCGAGAGCGGACTTGAACAGCAGCTTGGTCATGTGAAACCCTTCCGAAAGTTCGAGACACTCACGAGCGATACTCGATCCCGCCGGCCCTCGCGGATCGGGGGAGGTCGGCCTGTTTTCACGCGTGTGCGTGCTCGTGGCCGTGGCCTTCATCATGCTCGTGATCATGATGGTGGCTGAGTTGGGAGATGAACACCGTGGTGAGGAACATGAACACGAACGCCTGCAGGAAGGCGACGAACAACTCGAGGAAATAGATCGCCACCGCCGCGACGGCGGACACGACCGCGATCGACCCGCCCAGCACCACGCCGCCGGCCGTCGCCTGGGCGGCCAGCCCCAGCCCCTGAACCGCGAACATGAACAGCACCGCCACCAGGATGTGGCCGGCCGTCATGTTCGCGAAGAGACGCAGCGCCAGCGCCACGGGCTTGATCGCCGTGCCCATGATCTCGATGGGCACCATCAGCGGCCACAGGAACCAGGGCGTCCCGCCCGTGAGGTGCTTGACATACCCCACCGGGCCGAGCTCCCGCAGACCCGCACCGTTGATCACGAGCGCCGCCATCAGCGCCAGGGCCGCGGTCACGAACAGGTTCTGCGTCGCCGTGGCCCCGACGATCCCCGACACCACGTGCCCGCCGAGCACCTTGTCGATCAGGTGCGATGCGTCGGTCAGCGGCGTCAGGCCGATCAGGTTGTTGATCAGGATGAAGAAGAAGACCGTCCACAGGAACGGCATGAACTGGTCGGTCCGGCCCCCCAGCAGCGGCCGCACCGTGGTCTCACGCAGATGCGTGCAGATCACCTCGATCATGTGGGCGAAGGGGTTCCGCGTCACGTACCGCTCGGCGCCATCCGATGAAGGGCCGGTGGCGATCTTCCTGGCCGCCCAGGAGATCACCAGCACCGTCAGCAGACCCGCCAGGATCAGGTTCCCCACGTGGGCCGACCACAGCCACACGTTCTTCATGCCCAGCAACTCGCTCGCGACGCCCCAGGACGGCGCCGAGTTCACCACGTGGTCAACGGGGTTCTCCGCGGCGAGAGTGAAAAGCAGCGACGCCGTCATCGGGCGGACTCCAGGGGTTGACCGCCCGGCGCTGTCGCCGCGCGGAGGGCGCTGGTCGAAATCATGGTCTCAAGGGCCAGGGCCAGGCCCCCGGCGAACAGAAAAGCGAACCAGAACGGGCGGGCCGCCGGCTCAAAGGCCAGCCACGCGGCCAGCCCAAGCCCCAGCCCCGCCACCAGCCGAACAGACGAACTCGCCAGCACCGCCGCGGGGGTGGTCTGCAGCGAGCCGTCGGCCATCGAGAAGAGCGCCGCCAGCCCAAGCAAGCCCCCGACCAGCAGGCAGCCCGCCCCAAGGGCCGCGCCGAACCCCGCCGAACCGCCCAGCGTGGCCTCCTGGCCCGAGGCGCTCATCAGCACCGCCACCAGGCCCCCGCCCAGCAGGGCCGAGCACGCCAGCGCGCCGCCGAGCCGGAGAACCAGGCGGTGCATGCAGATGGGCTTGGGGTGGGCGGTGACGGGCATGGTTGCTCGGTGCGGATCAGTGCGAATCAGTGCGAATCAGTGCAGTCGGGGCCCCCGCTGGCGCGAAGTGCATCCGCGCGCCGGCGAGGGCCCCAAGGGTAGCGGTCTGGGACCCGGCGGGCGAGTCTGCAGACCGGCTGGCGCGGGGCCGTGACCCCCGCTGGCCACCTCAGGCTCGCAGCGCTGGCGGAGAACGGCTGAACGTTTAGGGCTTGGGCCCGTGGCGGGCTTGAAATGCCCGCGTCGCGCTGCGGTTGGCCGCCAAGCCCTCGCGCACGAATCGCACGCCACCCCCCACGATGCCGAAGATCAGCCCGCCCACCAGCAGCCAGGGCCCGGTCTTGAGCCACACGTCCAGGCCGTAGCCCAGGCCGCCGGCGACGATCACGTACCCCGCCATCTCAAAGCCCAGCCCGCCCAGGCGAGTCGCCGGCGAAGGGCCCGCATCGGCCGGTCCGCTGGCCGCGGCGGGAATCTCCGGAAACACCGGAAGCGGAGGCGTTCCGCCGTGGGGCGGCCGAGATGGCGTCTGGCCGGTCACGAAGGCAGCATAGCCCGCCCGGCCGCTGGCTCCCCCCTTGCCCCTTGCCCCGCACCGTCTACCGGTCGCCAGTCTCCCGGGCCTTCAGCGTCATCGGCAGCGTCAGTTCTTCCTTCTCTCGCACCACGACAACCTGGACGATGTCGCCCACCTTCGCGGCCCGCAGCAGGCCCATCCACTCCTCCACGCCCTTGATCTCCTCGCCGTTCCAGCGGATCAGCCGGTCGCCCTTCTTGATCCCCGCGTCCGCGGCGGACGTTCCATCGAAGACATCCCCCACCGGCACCCCCGGAAGGTCGTCGCTGTAGTTGGCCGGGGCGATCCCCACCCGCACCCGCACCGGCGCCGGGCCCTCCCGCTGCGCCCGCCCGGGCTGATCCATGGTGATCGACGGCCCCTTGGCCTGCGTGAAGGTCAGCGGCTCGGTCCGCCCCGCCAGTGTGCGGGCCGTCTCGATCAGGAGATCGACCACCTGCACCGCCCCGGTGGTGTTGATCGTCGTGTACACATCGGTGGGCATGTGATACTCATCATGCAGGCCGGTGAAGAAGTGAAGCACCGGCACCCCGGCCCGGTAGAAGCTGGCGTGGTCCGATGGACCCATGCCGCCCGGGAGCGTCCGCACCTTGAAGGGCGCCTTGTCAAAGAGCGGCTTGAGCACGTCCGCAAAGCCCTCGGCGCTCCCCACCCCGCTCACCTCCAGGCCCGTCTTCTCACGCAGCCGGCCGATCATGTCCATGTTGAGCATCGCGTATGTGCTCGCGGCGCCAATCGGCGGCGTCCGCACGAACCACGCCGAGCCCACCAGCCCGCTCTCCTCGGCCGAGAAGCACATGAAGATGATCGAACGCACGTTCGCATCCGGCGGGAGGGCCGCATATTCACCGGCCAGCTTCTGGGCCGCCAGCAGCACGCCGCTGGTCCCTGAAGCGTTGTCATCGGCGCCGGGGTGCAGCTTGCCGTTCCCCGCCGGGTCGCGCGAGCCGAACGCCCCCATTCCCACATGGTCGTAGTGCCCGCCGATGATCAGGTACTGCTCCGCCAGAGCGCCCCTGCCCCGGAGCACGCCGGCGACGTTGCTGGTCACGGTCGGCTCGCGCTTGATCTCGACCCCCACGCGCGCTTTTCCAGCCTTGGCCAGCGACGTGACCCCGCCGTGCTCGTTGGCCGTTCGTGTCAGCTCGGCGAGGTCATGCCCCGCCGCCTTGCACAGCCGGTCGGCCGAGGCGCGGGACATCATCAGCACGGGCACATCGATGCGGCGGGCGCCCGGGCCAGAGCCCGAGCGGATGTCATCGAGCTTGTCGGCCCGCGGGTCGCTCGCCCCCGGCGGGCTGACGATGATCAGCGCCTGGGCGCCGCGCTGCACCGCGGCCCGCATCTTCCGCACCAGCGTCGAGTTGCCTGTCCACACGCCGTTCTCGCCCCAGCGGGTCTTCCCTTCGGCGTTCATCGGCTCGAAGCGAAGGACCATGGCGATCTTCCCGGCCAGATCGGCGCCCTCGGCGTCCTTGCCGTCCTTGGTGAAGTACGAGCTGTAGTCCTCCTGTCCCTTCTCAATGCTGTAGCCGACGAAGACCACCTCGCCTTCGACCGCGCCGTCGCCCGACTGGGGCATGACCGTGAAATCTCCGCCGGCGCCGTTAACGCTGGGGCTCAGGCTCGTCTCACCGACCACCAGTTCCTCGCGGGCTACGACGAACCGCGCGCCCGCCTGGAAGGGCTGTCGGAATGAGACGCCCGTCCGGGCTGGGGCCGTTTCGGTGGCCTCCGACGGGAAGAGCGGTTCGAGCCCGAACCGCCTGAAGTAGAACTCGACATACTCAGCCGCCAGCTCGTTCCCGCGGAGGCCCGGGGCCCTTCCTTCAAAGATCGGGTTCGCCAGCGTCGCCGCGTGCTGGAAATAGATCGCCTCGTCGGGCGACAGCGCCCTGAGCGCTTCGCTGAATCGGGTTGCCGGCGCGGCCGTATCGCCGCCGGCCTTCCCGGCCTCTTGCCCACCCGACGAACCCCCAGAAGAGCCCCATGTCCGGCCCCATGCCCCGCCCACGCACGGACCGGCGGTCAGCGAGAGGGCGAGGGCCAATGCAGCAAACGACACGGAAGGAAGAGACTTGATGCGGCTCATGGAGGCTCCTGAAGGCGCGATGATCGCGCCCATGGTCAGATGCCTCTACCGGTCCGGACGTACCGGGTTTCGCCCGCCTCGGAACGGTCGGGGCAGGGGCTGGAGGAAGTGGGGCGGTTTGCCGGGGCAGTTGGCTTTGGAGGTCGGGGCGGAAGGTCGGTCTGGCTAGGCCACCGGCTCGTCAAGGGCCGCGCCGTGCGTCTGGATCACCCGCCGGTACCAGTGGGCCGAGTCCTTGAGCGTGCGCGTGCCTCCGCCGGCGTAATCGATGTGGATCAGCCCGAACCGCTCCTTGTAGCCGTGCTGCCACTCGAAGTTGTCCATCAGCGACCAGTGGAAGTATCCGCGCAGGGCCACGCCCTCACGGGCCGCCCGCCGGAACTGCTGGAGGTATCGCCGGGTGTAGTCGATCCGCTGCGGGTCGCGGACCCGCCCGTCGAGGTCCACCCAGTCGAGGTTGGTCATCCCGTTCTCGGTCACCGCGATGGGCAGCTTGTACCGCTCGAACAGGAACTTCGGCCCCCAGTACAGCGCCTCAGGAATGATGTTCCAGCGCAGCGCGTTCTGAGCCTGTCCGGGCGGGAAGGCGACCTGCTCGGGCCCGCTCTCACCCATCCGCCAGAGCTCCGCGTCATACACGTTGATCCCGTAGAAATCGAGCTTCTGGGCGATGGTCTCCATGTCCCCCGCCTTGGGCTTGGGGGCGCTCGCCCCATAGAGCCGCAGGCCGTCCTCCGGATACCGCCCGAAGACCACCGGGTCGGCCATCCAGGTGTTGTTCCAGAAGTCGCGCGTCGTCACGGCATAGGTCTGCAGCCGCGCCGCCTCGACGTCCGCCGGACGGTCGCTCGCCGGGACCTTCACCCGCCCGATCGGGGCCCACCCAACCTCGGCGGGGCGCTTGGCCCGCGCCCGGATCACCTGCACCGCCCGCCCATGGGCCAGCAGCGCGTGGTGGCACGCCAGCAGCCGCTCGGCGTGCCCCTTGCGGGCGTTGGAGCACTGAAGCCCTTCATACTCCCCCGGGCCCAGGAAGATCTGCGGCTCGTTGATCGTCATCCAGTGCTGAAGCCGATCCGACAGGCGGTCGACCACCGCCGTGGCGTACTCGGCGAACCACGAGGCGATGTCGCGATTGAGCCACGACCCGCGGTTGGCGCACCACAACGGCAGATCCCAGTGGAACAGCGTCGGCCACGGCTGGATCCCCGCCGCGAGCAGTTCATCCACCAGGCGGCTGTAGAAGTCCAGCCCCGCCGCGTTCACCCGCCCGTCATCGCCGGGAACCACGCGCGGCCAAGACACACTGAAGCGGTACGCCTGCAGGCCCATCTTCTTCATCAGGCCCACGTCCTCGCGGTAGCGGTGGTAATGGTCGGGCCCCACATCGCCTGTGTGCCGCTGGTACACGTTGCCCGGGGTGTAGATCTGCCCGGGAATGTTGCCCACGCTCCCTGCGGGTGGGTCGTCATGGCAGAACGCGTCCCACACACTCGGGCCCTTGCCGTCGGCGTCCCAGCCGCCCTCGATCTGATAGGCCGAGGTCGCGGCGCCCCACACAAAGCTGCTTGGAAATGTGCTCATGAACCTCTTTCTTCTCGCTTAAGAGCCTCTCGTCGATGGGTTGGCGCCCCCCGGCCTGTGCGGCTCGGTTCGGCGGCCGGCCAGTTCGCCTCGGGGTCAAACTTAGTACCGCAGTTCGATCTCTGCGGGCAGCCGCTTCACCGGGACCTCGCCGCCCGCGGGGTCAACACTCACCCCGTTCACCAGGGCCGCGCGGATCGGCTTGTCCATCGGGTTGGCGATCCGGAAGCCGCCTGCGGGCGACCGCCCCTCGCCCGCCCAGGCCACCGAGACCCGCACCGCCGCGGCATCACCGGTCACCCGGCAGTCGAGGCGCCCGTACGGCGTCGGTAGCCCCTTGAAGCCGAGCCCGCGGCCGCCCGCCGCGATCACCCACGCCTCGGGCACGCCGGCCAGCAGCACAAGCGCCTCGCCGGCCTGGTCGTCGCGCTCCTGGATGAACATCGCCCGGAAGGAGTTCATGAAGTCCGACCCGACCCACGTGTGCGGCGTGTCGCCGACGAACTTCGCGGTTGTCGGGTCGCGATACACGACCTCGCTCCACTGATTCCACTGGGGCGGGTGTTGCCCCTGCATGAAGAACGCTAGGGCCTCGTGCGCCCGGTCCTTCCGGCCCAGGCGCAGGAAGCTCCCCACCACGCGGTTCTCGTACGGCGTGTAGTCGACCCAGGCGAAGCCCGCGTCGTCGCGCCGCCGCAGGAAAAACTCCCAGTACTTGTCGAACGTCCGCCGCAGCGCCGCGCTCGGGAGCGATCCCGCTTCGCCGCCCGGCCACAGCGCGACCGTTGTTGAAGTCGCGTCAAAGTCGCCGAGCTCCACGCACCCGGGCAGGTAGTCGATTCCGTGGGCCGCCATTGTCGCCTGCAGCGACGCCAGCAGCGTCCGCCGGAAGTCCTCGCTCAGGGCCCGCCATCGCGCCGCGAGCTGCTCCTCGCCCACGGCCCCCGCGATGAACGCGGCGTCCTTCAGCCCGCGCAGAATGAAAAAGTCGTCCCAGTAGGAGTGCATCGGCTTTGCGGAATACCCCTCGTGGCTGATCGACTCTGGAACCAGCCCGTAGAACGCCGCCGTCGGCACCGGCGGCTTGCCCGGCTCCTGACGGGTCCCGGTGGCCCCCGGCGCGAAGTCCCCCGTCATCCGCTCCCCGCGGATCTTCTCGATGTACGCCACCGCGTTCTTCACCCGCGGCAGCATGCGCCGCAGAAACGCCTCATCGTTCGAATACCGGTAATCGTTGGCGATGGCCATGATCAGCTGCCCATGGCTGTCATGCTCGGGCACCGGGTCCGGCCCGCGCGAATCCACCACGCACGGCACCTTCCCGCTGGGAAACTGATTGCTCGCGAACCACTCCACCCACTGGCGGACTTCCGCGGGATGGCCGAACTCCAGCAGCGCCGCCGAGGTCATCGAGCCGTCCCGCGCCCACGACCGCTCATACGACCGCGACCCGGGCTGGATCGCCGGTCCATCGCGATTGATCAGGATGTAGGCCAGTTGGCTGCGGGCCACCCGCCACAGATGGTCCGCCGGGGCCGGCAGATCGATCTCCACCCGGTTGAGCTGCTCGATCCAGAACGCCCGCGTCGCCGCGAGCGCCTTCGACACATGGGCCCTCGCCTCCTCCGCCCCCCCGCCCACCGCCGGCAGGCTGCGCGGCCGGGCCGAAGGGTCGGTCTCATTACCCGTGAAGCCCCCGCGGAACGGCACGGCGACCAGCACTGTCCGGCTCTCCCCCGGCGCCAGTGCGTACTCAAAGGCCGCCCCCGCCGAGGCCAGACCGACATCATCCCGCACCACCTCCGCTGTGGGCCCTTCGGGCAGGATGCCCCGAGCCAGGTAACCCGCGATGTCCCCCTGGTCGAACGAAGCGCCGCCCAGCGCATCAGGCGGCGTCAGCAACGCCACCCGGCGCGAGCCCACGGCCAGGTCGCTCCCCACCCGCCTGATCGAGGTCACCCGCGAGACGCCCCCTTCGATGTTCAACCACTGAGCGGGCGGGTTCACCTGAAAGGGCCGCACCGCGACGAAGAGCCGCCCGGTCGCGCGTCGGTCCCGCGTGTTCCGCAGGTCGTAGACCGCGTAAAGCGTCGCCGAGTCCCCCTCGCCGCCCGCGAACGCCGTGACCTTGAGCTCCAGCCCCGCCATCACGCGGGTCACGCTGGGGATGGGCAGATACCCCTGATCGAGCGCGGGGACCGATGGCCCATCGGCCCAGGTCAGCAGCCGCCCCCCGCCTCCGCCCGCTCCCTGAGCCTGCCCGGCCCCGTCCCGATCAAAGACGAACGGCTCGAGCGAAAACGCCCGCTTGTCGACCTCGATGGCCCCGTCGACGTTCATCAGCGCTTCTTTCTCGTCCCCCGCCACGCCCACCACCGTCCAGAAGCACTGCGTGTTGTCAAAGTACCGCGGGAACCAGCCGCGCGGCGACTCCCGCGCGATATCGCTGTACATCGCGTTTCCCGAAGCCCCGAAGGCCGGCTCGCGCAGCGTGATCTCGCTGATCCCCACTTCGCGCCCAAGCGCCGACAGCTTCAGATCCAGCCGCAGGAACCGGGCCTCCAGATCGGGCGTGGCCAGGTAGCTCCGCCCCGACGCCGGCGTCCCCGTCGCAGCCCGGAACGACTGCCACGCCGAGCCGTCATCCGACCACAGGAGTTCGTACGACTCGGGCCGGCCCGCCCCGTCCCAATCGATCGACAGCCCGCCCAGCTCGCGGGCCGCGCCGAGATCGATCGTCAAGCTCGCGCCCGCCCCGCCTACGAGCGGCCCGCTTCGCCAGGCCGAGCGCGCATCGCCGTCCACCGCCATCGCCGGCCCGGAACCGTCGCGGAACGAGCTCGCCGAGGCCCTGGGCGCCGGCGGGTTTGCGGTCTTGGGCGCCAGCGGCCGCAGCGTCAGATTGTCAAAGGAGACTGACCCCTTGCCGCCCTGGGCCGAGGCGATCCCGAACTCAATCTTCCCCAGCCGCTTCAGCGGCGCCCCCGCTGCGGGGCCCCAGGCGAATTGAATCTGTCGCTTCTTGTTGGCCAGACGGGTCCACATGGTCGGGAAGGTCATCGCGCGCCGGTTTACCCACCACACGCTCTCGCCCGACTCATCGAGCAGCTTGAACTCCAGGTTGTTCTCCGGCGTGCCCGCCGGGGCCATCACCTGGAAGGCCAGCTCGTAGTCGTCCGGCAGCTCCATCGGAAACGGCCTCTGCACCAGGCAGAAGCCGCCGCCGGTGACAAACTCAAAGTCCAGCCGCAGGCAGGGCGACCCGTCGGGGCCCCGATCGGCGTGGATGCTCGCGTTGACACCCTCGGCGGTGATGACCTTCCAGCCCTCCAGCGTGCTGAAGTGATCCAGCACCTGGGCCGACTGTGCGCCGGCGCGAGCCGTAAAAATCAGGAGAAGCCCAAGCATGTAAGCGATTGCACGTGCCGCCATGCCCTGAGCATAGCCGCCCCTCGCGCTCCCGCCAACTGCCACGTCCAGGCCGTTCCAGAGCCTCTCCCCGCGCCTCGGCCGTAGACTACCGCCCATGTCCCACGCCAAGACCTCGTCCAACCCCCTCGACTTCATCCTCCCCGACCTCGGCGAAGGCGTCCATGAGGCCGAGCTCATCAAGTGGCGCGTGAAGGTCGGCGACACCGTCAAAGAGCACGACATCCTCGCCGACATGGAGACCGACAAGGCCCTTGTCGAAGTCCCCTCCCCCCGCGCCGGAGTCATCGCCACGCTCCACGGCGGCGAGGGCGAAATCCTCAAAGTCGGTAATCCCCTGGTCACCTTCGTCGGCGGGTCCCCGGCCGCGTCGGCCGCGCCGGCTTCCTCCCCCAAGGCCTGCGACATGGGCGCCCAGATCGCCGCCGGCACGCCCACGCTTCCATCCCCCCCCGCCCCTCCCGCCCCCGCCAACGGCAAGCACGCCCCTGAGCGCGAAGACGCCGGCACCGTCGTCGGCGCCGTCGGCGGCGCCCTGGGCGGCGTCACCTCCGTCGATGGCAAGGCCCTCGCCACCCCCGCCGTGCGCCGACTGGCCCGCGACCTGGGTGTGGATATCGACGCTGTCCCCGGCACCGGGATCGGCGGGCGCGTCCTCGAGAAGGACATCCGCGCCGCTGTCGACGGCCTAGCCGGCCGGCCCACGCCCTCGCCCGCGACCGCCCCCGCGACTCACACCCCGGCCGCGCGCACCGTCGTGCCCCCACCCTCCCCATCCGCCCCGAGCCGCCCCGCGCCCGCCACGCCGGCTCCTGCGCCGGCCCCCGCCGCCGCCTCCGTCACCTTCCCCGCTGGGACCGAGACCCAGCGCATCCCCTTCCGCGGCGTCCGCCGCACCATCGCCAATCGCCTCCGCGAGTCGATCAGCAACACCGTCCACTTCACCGTCATGGATGAAGCCGACGTCTCCGCTCTCGATGCCCTCCGCCGCAAACTCGCCGCCGCCAGCGGCGAGAAGGTCAGCTTCCTGCCCTTTGTCGCCTCGGCAGTCTGCCGCTGCCTCGCCGGTGAGTTCGCCCAGTTCAACTCCACCACCGACGACGCCGCCAGCGAGATCGTCCGCCACCGCGCCGTCCACCTCGGGATCGCCACCGACACCGAGAACGGCCTCATGGTCCCGGTCATCCGCGATTGCGACAAGCTCGGCGTCCTCGAGATCGGCCGCCACATCGCCCATGTCGCCGAGAGCGCCCGCAACCGCTCCGCCCCGCGCGACATGCTCACCGGCAGCACCTTCACCATCAGTAACGTCGGCTCCCACGCCGGCCGCTTCGCCACCCCCATCATCAATTACCCGGAGGTCGGCATCCTCGCTGTCGGCCGGGCCCGCGATGGCGTCGTCGTCAACCGCGGCATGATCGGCGTCGGCAAGCTGCTGCCGCTCAGCCTGGCCTGCGATCATCGCGTCGTCGATGGCGCCTCCGCGGCGCTCATGCTCGCCCGCCTGGTCGAACTGCTCCAGAACCCCGACCAGCTCCTGGCGCCGGCCCGCGGCTGAGACCGCCGGCGCCCCTCAAGGTGGTCAGTCACATGGTGTCCTTCCGCGACTACGTCATGGCCGTTGATCGCGTTGAAAAGCTGCTCCGGCGGATCACCGCCGCCCTCGATCGGGCCGGCGTCGGTTATGCCGTGGTCGGCGGGAACGCCGTCGCCGCGTGGGTTGCTCGGGCCGATCCATCGGCCACCCGAGCGACCAAGGACGTCGATCTCCTGGTCGATCGCGCCGCGTTCGATCGGGTTGACGACGTCATGCGCCGCGAGGGCCTCGAACGCGTCGACCTGCGCCGGCTGGTGGTCTATCTCGACCCCGCCGAGCCCAGCAAGCGCGCCGGCGTCCATCTGGTGTGGGCCAACGAACTCCTCCGCCCGAGCTACGCCTGCCCCTCGCCGGATGTCGGCGAGGCGGTCTCCGATCCGCAGGGGTTTCGCGTCATCGACCTGCCCGCGCTCGTCCGCATGAAGCTCACTTCGTTCCGGGATATCGACCGCGTCCACCTCGGCGACCTCATCGAAGTCGGCCTGCTCACTCCGTCGGTGCGATCCACACTTCCGCCGGCGCTGCTGCTGCGCCTGGCCCAGATCGAGGCCGACCGCGCCGATGCCGACTGAACACGACCCACACCTCGCCCCCCACGCCAGCCCACCCCCATTCATGGCCCCCGCGTCCGCCACCGCCGCCGCCCTTCCCCCCGAGCTCGCCGGCGCCGAGGTCATCCACACGCCCTGCTCCACGATCCACCTCACCCCCGGCCACGCGTTCAAAATCAAAAAGCCCGTCAACCTCGGCTACCTCGATTTCACCTCCCTCGCCGCCCGCAAGCACGCCTGCGAGGAAGAACTCCGCCTCAACACCGACCTTGCGCCGGGCGTCTATCAGGCCCTCCTCGCCATCGTCCGCCTCCCTGACGGAAGCGCCGCCTTCGCCCTCCCTGCCGCGATTCCCCCGGGCGCCGAGGTTGTCGACTACGCCCTCCGCATGCGCCGGCTGCCTGACGCGGGCATGCTCTCGGCGATCCTCTCCGAGCGTGACCCCACAGCCTCTGAACTCGACGCCATCGCCGCCGCACTCGCGGCCTTTCACGCCCGGGCCCCGCGCGGCCACCTCGTCTGCCGGCACGGCGCCCCGGCCGCCGTTCGCGATGAGGTCCTCACCAACCTCGACCAGCTCGACGCCGCGCTGACCCCGCTCTCCGAGACTCGGGCCTTTCTGCCTCCAGCCCTGCTGGCGAGGCTGCGGTCCTTCATGCACGATCAGCTCGCCCGCTGGGCCCCGCTGCTCGCGCGCCGCTCCACCCCGGCGCCCCCGGGCATGCCCCGAATCGTCGACGGCCACGGCGACCTCCACGCCGGCAACATCTGCCTCGACCCCGCCGCCGTCTCGCCGGCCAACCCCATCGGCCTGGTCATCTACGACCGCCTGGAGTTCCGCGAGGACTTCCGCTGCAAGGATGTCGCCGCCGAGATCGCCTGCCTTGCGTTCTCGCTCGACGCGGCCGGCCATGCCCCCGCCGCCGATCACCTCGTCGCCCGCTACGCCGCGCTCGCCGCCGATCCTGACCTGCTCCCGCTTCAGCCCCTCTACCGGGCTCACTACGCCGCCGTCCGCGCCAAGGTGCACGCCATGCGGGCCGGCCAGCTTGTCGTGTCGCCAAACCGACCGGGCGAAGCCGTCCCCGAGCGGTCCCGCGAAGCCGACGAGGCGGTCCGCTTCGCCCACCTCGCCGTCGCGTATGCGCTTCCGCCGTGCCTCATCCTCACCTGCGGCCTCCCCGGGAGCGGCAAGTCCGTCGCCGCGCGGGCCCTCCGGCCGCCGCTGCGGGCCGCCGTGCATCGCGCCGATGAGATTCGCAAGCAGCTCGCCGGGCTCTCGGCGCAGCAGCGTGGCGGCCCCGCCCTCTACACCCCCGAGATGTCCGCCCGCACCTACGCCGAGGTTCTCGCCCGCAGCCGGGCCGACCTCTCCGCCGGCCGCTCCCCCATCGCCGACGCCACCTTCCGCTCGCGCTCGCTGCGGGCCCCGTTCATCGCCGCCGCGCGCGAGCTCGCGCTGCCGGTGGTCATCGTTCACTGTCGCGCCGACGAAGCCGAAACCCGCCGCCGCCTCGAGGCCCGCGTCGCCGCCGACGCCGATGCCTCCGACGCTGACTACGCCGTGTTCGAGGCCATGCGCACCGCCTTCGAGCCCCCGCAGGTTGACGAAGCCCCCGCCGTGGATCTCACGCCCGGCAGCCCGCTCTTTGCGCTCGTCGCGGGCGTCCTGCTCAGCGCCGCGTCCCAGTCGGCCGCCCCGGCTGACTCGGCTGACTCGGCTACCCCCTGATCTTGCCCAACAGGGTCGCGGCCTTGATCTGCACGCCCTTGAGCGCGCTGTCGAGCGTCTCGCGGTTGGGGGCGAATTCCATCGCCGTCCGCACGCTCACCCAGTCTTTCTGCACCAGCTCCGTCAGCGACTGCGTGAAGCTCCGCATCCCTTCAGCGGAATGGGCCCCGATGATGGCCGGGAAGTCTTCTTCCTCCCCGGCCCGGATCTTCTCCCGCACCGTGGGGTTGTTGATCAGCACCTCCGTCGCCGGCACCGTCTTCACCACGAAGTTCTCCACCGCCGGCAGCAGTCGCTGGGCGCAGATCGCCTTCAGCGAGCTCGCCAGCGCGCTCCGGATGAAGTCATGCTCGTTGGTCGGGAAGAACTCGAGGATCCGCTTGAAGCTCTGCGTCGTGTCCGACGTGTGCATGCTTGCGAACACCAGGTGCCCCGTCTCCGCCGCCTGGATCGCCGCCAGCACCGTGTCGTGGTCGCGCATCTCGCCGATGAACACCACGTCCGGGTCCTGCCGCACCACGTACCGCAGGGCCGAGCGATAGTCCACCACGTCGATCCCCAGCTCCCGCTGGCTCACGATCGACTTCACCGGCACAAAGCGATACTCCACCGGGTCCTCGATGGTGATGATGTGGCACGCCTGCGTCTGATTGATGTGCTGAATCATGCACGCCAGCGTCGTGCTCTTGCCGCTGCCCGTCACCCCCACCACCAGGATCAGTCCTTCGTTGGTCTCTTCGGAGAGCTTCCCGTACACCGGCGGCAGGTGCAGGCTCTCAAAGGTCGGAATATCCGCCTTCACCCGCCGGATCGCCGCCGCCACATGCCCGCCGCTGCGGAACATGTTCACCCGGAACCGGTCCCCCTCCCCGTTGTAGCACGCAAAGTCCAGATCCCCCCGCTCGGCGAACTTCGGCACGAGCGCCGCCGGCACGATCGGGTCCAGCAGATGGTCCGCCTCTTCTTCCGACAGCGGCTCCATCTGAAGCGCCTTCAGCAGCCCGCCGACACGGTAATACGGCGGCGAGCCCACCTTGATGTGCAGGTCCGACGCGCCGACCTTCTTCATGCCCAGTAGCAGTTTGTGAATCGACACGTGTCCGCTGATCATGGCGACCCCCAGTTGTGATGCCCACCGGCCCCAACAGACCGGCCGGCCCCCCCGCCCCCCCGGCTCTCCCTGTCAGTCTACCTGACCCCGCCGCCGGAACCCGCTCTCCCGCTCTCCCAACAATTCCCCCGGCATGGACCTCCTCTACTCCATCCCGGTCGGTGTCGCCCTGGCCGCGGCGTGCGGCCTGCGAGTCTTCCTCCCGCTGCTGGTCCTCAGCCTCGCCGCCCGCGCTGGCATCGTCGACCCGGGGCCCGGTCTGGCCTGGGTTGGCTCCTCAGGCGCCTTGGCTGCGCTGGCCGTCATGGCCCTCACCGAGATCGCGGCGTACTACGTCCCCTGGGTTGATAATGCCCTGGATGTCATCGCCACCCCGCTGGCGACCGCTGCCGGGGCCTTCGCGGCGGCGTGCACGATGCTCCCCCATGATCAGGGTGTGCACTTCTCGTCGTCGCTGGCCGCGATGCTCTCTGGGGCTGGCGTCGCAGGGGTTACCCAGCTTTCCACGGTGTCGCTCCGGGCCGCGTCCACGGCGACCACCGGCGGGCTGGCCAACTGGATCGTCGCGACGCTTGAGAACGTCGGCGCCGGGCTGCTGGCGGTGATTACGCTGCTGGCCCCGGTTCTGGGCGTCCTGCTGCTGGTGCTGGGAGCCTATCTTGGTTGGCGTTGGTTCGGGCCGCGTGTAAAATCGGTCACGAAACCGATGACCCGCTCGCAAGCTGCCTAATCGCGCTGGCCGATCGAGAATTGTGGAACTTATCCACCCCTGCTGGCGAATCCTGCCGGTACGTGGTAGAGTTTCTTTGCCCACTCCCCGTGTTCTGCGGGTTGAGTTCGGGCGTGCCTGAGGTTTCGTTCCCAATACAGGAGCGTTCAATGCGTCCATTCCGTCCGTCGTCGCCACGTCGTGTGCTCCCGGCGTTTACGCTGGTTGAGCTGCTCGTGGTCATCGCCATCATCGCCCTTCTGGTGGCGATCCTGCTGCCGAGCTTGGCGGAAGCCCGTCGGGCCGCCCGTCAGGCCCTGAACGTGTCGAACCAGAAGCAGCTGGCCACCGGCTCGTACAACTACGGCGGTGACTACAAGGACGGCATCGTGTCGTTCTCGTGGGGCCGGGGCAAGGCCTTCCCGCTCACGACCGGCCCTGGCACCATCACGCCATACACCCCACCCGACGACCTCTCCGGCGCGGCTCGGCAGGCCATTGACATCATCCGTCGGCGGGCTGCCCCGGAGAACGCGACCTGCCAGACGAACCTGGACAACTGGATTCCCCATCCCACTTACACGCACCTGGTCATGATGGACTTCCTCGCGGCCCGCATGCCCGAGCCGATGATCCTGTCGCCGGAAGACCGTTTCCGCGCTCAGGTGGCGGACGACTACCGCCGCTCGGCGCCCAACACCCGCCAGTTCACCGATGCCTTTCCGGGCAATCACGACGAGGCTCGGGAAACCTGGCCCTACAGCAGCAGCTACCAGTTCACCCCGGCTGGCTACACGCCCAATCGCCGAACGACTGACGGTGGCTCCCTGACCGCGGCTGAAAACGACCAGATCTACTACAGGTACGCTCCGGGTTCGAGCAACAAGTACAAGCTCGGCCGCCGCAACCTGTCTGAAGTGCGCAACCCCGCCAACAAGGTGCTGCTGATGGAGGACATCGGCCGGCACGTCGGCAAGAAGGAGATGCCTTTCATCCACCGGGGCGCGGTTATCACGGTTGGCTGCTATGACGGTAACGTCCGCACCGTTCGCACCACTGACACCAACACGGGCGGCTATGCCCTGTCAAACGGTACATATCTGCCCGTCGAGCTCACCTGGTCGCCCCGCCTACTCTGGGGCTACTGCCCATGGCCTGACGGGGGTACTCCCCCTGCGCTTCCTGGCGGAATTCGGTGGACGTTCGATGGCCTCAATGGCGTTGACTTCGGCCTGAAGCAGGCCCAGGGCCCGCAGCGGTAATCCCCGGCGTAGGTTTTGTTAGGGCCCCGTTCAGGGGCCCCTTTTTTTTGACCTGGGGTTGACGCCTGTGGCGAGGACGTGTTAGAGTCGGCTGCCCACTCCGGAGACGCCAAGATGCGATTGTCTCACAGAAGCGTTCTTGCTTGTTCTTGTTTGTCCGTGCTGTCGCCCACGACGTCGATTGCGCAAGTCCATTGGGATCCCGTTTTTGGTCGCGGGGCGCGAGGAGTGGACGGCTTCCTCTTCAACGGGCTTTACCAAAATCAAGTGACTCGGCTTCGGAACTTCGGGCCCGACCTTCTCATAGCCGGTTCGTTTCAGTCCACATACGGAAGTCCGTCGCGGGTAATGTGCGAATCGGTTGCGCGAGTATCGCCTGGGAGCGGGACCGACGACGTTGTTTTTTCGCCTCTCGGATCTGGTCTGGTATCAGATACCGGGAGTTTCGTTCGAGAGGCGATCGTCAGCGATATGGAAGTCTTGGAGCAGGCTGCTTGGTTTGTGGGCGACTTCACAAATGCTGGTGGACATGCTGCGTTTGGGGGCCTTGCCCGATGGCGTGAGGCCACGGGTTGGGATGTGCCGTCGCAGGGGCTTCCAACGGGGTTTTCAGCCAGAGCACTCGGTATCTTCATGAATGAGCTTTACTTGGTGGTGGAAGATGGGTCGATCACCGGCTCGTGCAACGATTTTGTTTACAAGTGGAACTCCTTTGCGGCGAATTGGTCGCCAATCGGTTCGGCGATCGACGCTGACCGGGTACCTGCGACCGGCTTCCCAGACTTCGCGTCAACACCGATCATCATTAGTGGTGTTCCGCGCCTGGTCGTCGGTGGGGACCTGTGCGGTGTTTCAACTAATCGCGCGCTTGCATTGATCGACAACGCATGGCAACCGATCGGCGGACCTGGAGATCGCGTTGGTCCAGTTCATTCGTGGTTCACTGCGACTCAGTTTGAGGAGATGTCCTTTTTCGGCGGCCTGCAGGTATCGTCGGGGCAGGGTGCTCCAAATCTGGGCCCGCTTTCCGTCTACGGACTGGGCCAAGCGTCGAATGGCTGGGGCAGAGCTCCCTCGGCCAATCCATTGGCGATGAACCCCATACTAGTTACTTCTGTGCTTGATTCTTGTGGGTCTGTATCTATGTACGTCGGCGGAACATCTAACGAGGATCAGGCGCTGCTCCGATTGGTCGAGCCGACTGCCACCGTGTTCGCGGTTGCTGTCGAGTCGGCGCTTCCTCTGGACAATCGCATTCTCGGCACTGTACGGGACGTGGTAACGTGGCGCGGCGACCTGTACGTTGCTGGAAGGGCGATGACAATCAATGGATGTCTCCATAACGGAATTGCCCGCGCGCGGTGCAACCCGCCGAGCTTCCAGATCAACGACTTTAATAGGGACGGTCTCGTCGATCCGGACGATCTATCGGATTTCATCTCCTTGTTTTTCGGCGGCAGCCTCGACCCATCCCTGGACATTGACCAGAACTGCCAAGTCGATCCCGATGATCTCTCCACATTCATTAGTCTGTTTTTCTAAGCGTTCTTGTAGAGTTGCCGACTTCGGCCTGCGGCAGGCCCAGGGCCCGCAGCGGTAAGAACGGCTCCTCTCAACAAGCCATCTCGCCCAAAGGGGTCCCAAAGGGACCCCTTTTTCAATCCTGCAGGCCGCCAGTAAGTTCCGTCGGCTGCGACGAACTCAGTCGCCTGCGCCAGTCATCGTGAGGTCCCTGGCGCTCGGGGTCAGAGGGGCGCCGAGATCGTCGCCGGACCGACAATGTCGGTGGCACGGGTCGTCGATCCGACGAACTCGGGGGCGCCGCCCGGTCGGTAGGGGTTCTCTCTGAACGACTTGGCTGACCGAAGGCGTCCCCGGTCCCCCGTTTTCTTAACCTCCACTCCTTTACGATTCGTCGGCCCAATCTACACTTCCCTTGTGACCACCCACACCGCTGGCGTCGCTCCGGGCACGGATGCGGACGCCCCGACCGCTGCGTTTGACCTGCACGCCCTGCTTGATGGCCCCGCCGCCGATCCGCTGGCGCTGATGGGCCGGCATGTCAACCCGGCCATGGCGGCGGTCCTCAGGACCATCGGGTTTGACGCCAAGTTTGTCCGGGGCGAGGGGGCCTACCTCTTCGACGACCGCGGGCGGCGGTACATCGATTGCCTGGGCGGCTACGCCGTGTTCAATTGCGGGCGCAACCACCCGGTCATCCGCGACGCGATCCGCCAGACGATGGAGGCCGACCTGCCCAACCTCCCGGGGATCGGGGCCTTCCGGCTGGGCGGCCTGCTGGCCCGCGAGCTCCTCGCCGTGTCGCCCGGCGGCGGCGGGCGCGACGCCCTGGGCAAGGTCTTCTTCGCCAGCGGCGGTGCCGAGGCCAATGACGCCGCCATCAAGTTCGCCCGGGCCGCCACGGGGCGTGAGCGGCTGGTTTATTGCACCAAGGCGTACCACGGCCTGACCATCGGCAGCCTCTCAGTGAACGGGAACGCCGAGTTCCGCTCCGGCTTCGGCACGCTGCTGCCGCACGTCACCGAGATCCCATTCAACGATCTGCACGCGCTCGAGCAGGCCCTCGCCGCCCGCGACTGCGCGGCGTTCATCGTCGAGCCCATCCAGGGCAAGGGCGTGCACCTTCCCAGCGAGAACTACCTCAAGGACGCCTCGGAGCTGTGCCGCAAGTACGGCGCGCTGATGATCCTCGATGAGATTCAGACCGCCTTCGGCCGCACGGGGACGATGTTCGCCTGCGAGCAGTGGGGGGCGGGGCGGACCTGGCTGCCCGACATCATGACCGTGGCCAAGGGCCTTTCGGGGGGGTATGTCCCGGTGAGCGCCGTGCTGCTGCGCGACCACGTGCACGCCCGCACCTTCGCCAGCATGAACGACTGCTCGCGCATCCAGACCACCTTCGGCATGAACGACCTGGCCATGGCCGCCGGCCTGGCGACGCTGCACGTGCTCAGGCACGAGCGGATCCTGGAGCGGACGCGGATCGTGGGCGATCGCCTGATGGACGGCCTGCGGGCCCTGCAGCCCAAGTACCAGATGATTCGCGAGGTGCGCGGGCGCGGGCTGATGATCGCCATCGCCTTCCAGCGCCCCTCGGGCATCTCTCTGCGCATGGGGTGGGACCTGCTGCACAAGCTCGACCCCAGCCTGTTCTGCCAGGCCATCATCATGCCCCTCATGAGCGAGCACTGCGTGATCGCCCAGGTCGCCGGGCACGCCCAGGATGTGATCAAGCTCATCCCGCCGCTGGTCCTCAGCGAGGCCGACGCTGACGAAATCGTGCAGGCTTTCGACGCCACCATCGGCGCCTGCCACGCCTTCCCCGGCCCTGCCTGGGAGGTGGGCAAGAAGCTCGGCTCGGCAGCGATGAAGCGGTTCGTACCTGCCTGACACCGCCGGGCTGATCCGCCTGGCCTGGCCCGCCCGGCCTCACGCCGACCGCCTCACGCCCACCGGCCGATTCGGCCGATGTTCCCGCAGTAGTCCCCGATCTGAGCCCGTTTGACCACCGGATCCTCCGCCCATGGCCCGAGAGAGCAAGCCCCAAAGCAAGCCCCAGCGCAAGCAGCCGTCAACCCGGTCCCGGGCCGGGCTCCTGGCGGGGTTATCGGGTTGGCTGACGGTCCTGATCCTGGCCGGGGCATGCAGCGCGGGCTATGTCTTCTACCCGCGTCTGCTGGCCGAGGCCAGCACCCTCCGCCGCGAGGCGGTGACGGTCACCATCAGTTGGCCCCCGCTCGCGGGGTCGGCCGGCCCGGTCGGTGAGGCCGCCACGTGGCTCCCCGAGAAGAACCAGCAGGCCCTCTTGGCGATCGCCGAGCAGGCCATCAGCGAAGACCCCTTTGACCACGAGAGTCTGGAGCGGTGCGCCGCCGCGCTCACCCGCACCGGCTGGCTGAAGGGTGTCCGGCTCATCCGGCGCGAGCAGGCGGGCGTGGTCCGGATCGTCCCCGATTGGCGGACCCCCGCGGCGGTCGTTCGCCATGGCGAGGCCGACCACCTCGTCTCGGCCGATGGCGACCTGCTGCCCATGAGCTACCCGCTCGGGCAATCGGGCCTGCGCGTCATCTTGAACCCCAAGTACCCCCCGCCGGGCCTCCCGGGCGAACGCTGGCTGGGCGGCGATGTGCAGGCCGCCCTGGCGCTGATCGCCCTGCTCCAGCCCCACAAGGCGTGGCCGCAGGTCGCGGCGATCGACGCTGAGAATTACGAAAAGGCCGGCCGCCGCTCGTGCCGGCTCTCGATCATCTCCGATCGCGGGAACCGCGTGGTCTGGGGCGGCGCCCCGGGCGAAACCCGGGCCGGCGAGCCGCCGGTGAAGCTGAAGCTCGCCTGGCTCGAGCAGCTGCTGACCGACCCCGCCTTTGGCCGACGGATCGACGCCGGCATGCCGCTGGTTGACCTGACCAACCCCCGGGGCGTGCTGATCGACGCCACGGCGATCCCGCTGACAGTGCCAACCATGAGCCCCCCGCCTGACGCCGAGGACCCGGCGACCGGGTCAGGCCCCAATGAGACCCTCGCCTCCGGCCCGGCCCTGCCGGAGGAGTGAACAGCCAACCGACGGCTTCCCAGGTGCACCCGCCTGAATGCGGGTATTTGAGCCGTTTGTACACATGGCGGTGGATGGCAGGGCGTGCCTATGCCGCCTAAGTTTCCGCATCGCGAGCGGGCCGGGCTGGGGGGGTGGGGGTGGGGGTGGGGGGGTCGGGCGAGAGAGACTCCAGGACTTTTTTCAGTGGTCGTGCCAGTCGGGGATTCGCCCATGGAAATGCTGACAAAAACCGAGGTCGAGTCGCTCCAGGCCCGGCTGGATCAGTTGATCGCCAACCGGCCGGTGATTTCGCAGCGCATTGCTGAGGCCCGGGCCCTGGGCGACCTGCGGGAAAACGGCGACTACCACGCCGCGCGCGAGCAGCAGGGGATCGAGGAGGCCGAGATTCGGCGGATCGAGGGCCGGCTGGCCAACACCAGCGTGGTGGACGACACGCGGGCCAAGTCGATGGGGATTGTGTTCATCGGCGCGACGGTGCGCATGGCGGAGGACGGCACGGACGACGCCGAGCTGTTCAAGCTGGTCGGCGAGGCCTCTGGCGGGCTGCCGGAGGATGTGACGGAAGTGACAGCGACCAGCCCGATGGGCGAGGCCCTGATGAAGGCCCGCGTGGGGGAGCTGATCGCGGTGCGGACGCCGAGGGGCACGGTGAAGAAGTTCAGAGTGATGGAAATCCTGTAGGTACAGGATTCCCCTGATAAGGGTGGTTGTTTTGGGTGAGGTGAGTTCCTGAATCCGGCGTGCTGAGTGGCCAGGCCGCCCGGCGGCGGGATTTCGGGGGGGATAAAGTGGTGGCTGAGAGCCGATGGAGAGCCGCGGGCTGAACGGGCCCGCCCGTTCGGGAGCGCTGCCATGAGCCTGACTTTCGCCGTTGATGCGTTGTACGCCGCCGGGTGGTCTGACCTTGACAGCAGTGGGTGCGCCCACGCCGAGGACGGACGTGCGTACCCATCTGCAGAGCGCGTGAAGCGCGAGTTTGCGCAGGCCGGGTGCGTGCTGACGATCCGGCACGTCCAGCTCTTTGACTGTTACCGGGCCGAGTGGTCGGACGCGGCGGGGGTGGCGAGCGGCGCCGTGGTGGGCGCCAGCGAGGCCGAGGTGGCGGTGCACGCGCTGGCGCAGTTGCGTCGGCAGGTGGCGTCGGTCTGAGCGAAGGTCGGGGCGAAGCTCGGAGCGGGGGGTGGAGTCCGGCCGGCGGGCAGGTTTGAAGTTGACGGGCGACCTGAGTGGCGTAAACTGAACGTCCGTTTCCGAACCGTCGGAATCGGCTCGCGGCCCCTTCGTCTAGCCCGGTCCAGGACGCCAGGTTCTCATCCTGGTAACAGGGGTTCGAATCCCCTAGGGGTCATTGGCTCGTTTTGGTGGGTGCGCTTGGCCCCAGTGCTTTCCGGCCTCGATCGGCGCCGGCGCGACGGTGCGTTCCTCTGGGGCTGGCTTCCGGGACCGGCTTGCGAACCTCAGTTCGCGATGTAGAATTTTCATTCGCCTCCGCCAGTGCGCTCTCGCGCGCTGAGCGTGGTCGTTGGTCAATTGGGGGCGATCCCGTCGTGGGATTTTCGTTGGCCGGCCTTGGAGGGGCGATTCATGTTGTCGAATATCAATATGGCGCGAGCGGTGACGTCGTGCGCGGTTCTGACCGCGGCTTTCGGCGGTCACTTCCGCGCGGCGGGCCAGCCGAGCTATGTCGAGGTTCCCGCGCCCTCCGTGGTGCAGGAAGGAAACGGGCTACCGCGGCTGTCGCCAGATGGGCGGGCGCTTGTCGGAGCGCTGCCGACGGTCTTTGCGCGCACAGCGTACTTCTTTGACGTTGAATCGGGTCTTTTTCGGACGAGGGCCGGCTCGCTGACCACTGAGTTCTTACCGACCGCGGTCACCGATGACGGCTTTGTGTTCGGTGTGAATGCCGTGACGTTTGGCGAGGACGCCGTCGCGCGGTGGAATCCGATCTCGGGAGCGTTTTTGGAGTCGCCGGCGCTGCCGCGGACGTTGCAGCTGCAACTGCTGGATGTCTCCGCCGACGGGCGCGTGGCCGTGGGCTCAGGCCTCGAGGGCGCATTTCGTCTGAACTTCGGGCCAGCCGGGCCGGGGCCCGGGGACTTTCTGATTTACCTTGGGCGGGGGAGGTCTGGGGACGAGGCTCGGGTCGTGATCCAGCGCGGCGGGGGGTTGTACGACGTGTGGGGCGCGTCGACAACGCCTGCCGAGCCGTCCAGGGCGGCGACCCGCTGGTCGCTCAACTCCATTGGCGACGGTGAGCGGCTGCCGCTGAACAACCTCTTTGATGTGTCCGAGGACGGCACGGTGATCCTGCATCCGAATTTCTTCTGGCGATCCACCGGCACGACGCCGCTGCAGGCGCTCCCACCCTTTGACGACATCCGGCCGAGGGCGATGAGCGCCGACGGGCGCGTGGCCGTCGGGACGTCGCTCTTTGCTTCAACGCCCTCTGGAGGAACGTCGGCGGTGGTGGTCTGGCGCGATGGCGGCGTGCCCGAGGATGTTCGCACGTTGCTGAGCCAGGTGGGGATCAACACGGGAAGCTGGTTCAGCGGAAGCGGCACATCGATCAGCGATGACGGGACCACCGTGGCGGGTACGTTCATCGCCTCCCCGCCAGGTTCGTCGCCCCGCGCGTTTGTCGCAACGATTCCGCCCCGGAACGACGGGTGCGTGAACGCCCGCCCGGTGACAGTGGGTGTGTACACCGATTCCACCCGCGGCGCGACGCCGTCGGTTTCCAGCAGCTGCTTTGCGGACACGGCGTCCGGAGACATCTGGTACGCGTTTTCGCCTGTCACAAACGAGATCATCCGACTCGACACCTGCGGCAGCGACTTCAACACCACGCTGGCCGTCTACGCGGGGTCGGCGTCGAGCTGCGGGACCAGTCAGGGCCCGGTGGCCTGCAACGACGACTCGCTTCTGTGCGCGGAGAACAACGGCGCCAGCCGGCTCGACTTCGCGGCCAGCATCGGGGTCACGTACTACATCCGCGTTTCGGGGCTTGGCGGGGCTCGAGGCAACGTGAAGCTCTCGATACTGGCGCCCAACCGGCCGGTGAACGACAGCTGCGCGGGAGCGCTTGCACTTGACGCGGGGTTCTCGCGGCTCTTCGATACAACCGGCGCCACCACCGACCCTCGGCCGGGGTGCGCCGGGTCGCCACTGCCGTTTTTCGACCTCTGGTATCGCACCGTCGCCCCCGACACCGGCCGGATGACCTTCTCCACCTGCGGCGGTCAGGGCAACTTCGTCATCGCGGTGTATAGCGAGGCGGCCTGCGGCGATCCCGCCGCCCGCCCGCTGGACTGCTCCGGCACATCTGGGTGTAGCGGGCCGGGCGGGGTGATCACCGTTCCCTGCACGCTCGGGCAGGTGTTCTATGTGCGGGTTGGTGGGGCGTTCGGGGCTCAGGGCGGCGGCGGACGCGTGAACGCGTTTTACTCCTGCGACAGCGTGGGCTCGCTCCTCCCCTATGCGGCGAACATCGCCCTCGCCCCCGCGGCGGAGCGCCCGTTGGCCTATTACCGCTTCGAGGATTCGGGCGTCTCAACGGTCGCCGACACCATGCGGAATGACCCGTCCTCATGCGGAAACTACCCCGGCGCGGCTGTGGGACTGTTGCGGCTGCCCGGCGTGCAGGGTTCGGCCATGCGGCCAAACGTCTTCCTCGACGGCGCCGGCGTGCGGAACATCTTCGCGCCGGCGAACCTGGGTGACGCGACGCTCGAGGCCTGGATCAACACCGACAACCCGTTCGGAGGCTACATCTTCGACAGCCGCGAGGACGCCTCGCAGTTCGGGCTCACCCTTTCGTACGGGGTGTTCGGAGAAAACCAGCTCGCCTTCGTCGTGGAGGGCCCCGGGAACTTCTTCTTCGGCGCCCGCGGCGCGGTCCCGCTCGCCAATAGCCAGTGGCGGCATGTCGTGGGCGTCCGCCGGAACATCCTCGCCGGGTTCGGCACGCTGTACGTCCACCAGGTGTATGTCGACGGCGAAGCCGTGCTGTCGAGCCCGAGTTTCGGCAGCGGCTCGAACGTTGAGACGAACGCGGCGGGCCCGTGGGCCATCGGGAGGCGGGCCTTCAGCCCCGATATCTTCTCGACCTTCTTCGGATCGCTCGACGAAGCGGCCATCTATGGCCGGGCGATGAGCGCTCAGACCGCCATTGACCACTACCTCACGGCGACGGGCGGGTGCGCGCCGGTGATCGTCAATCGCCGTTCGATCGAGGCGAACTTGCCCGGGCAGGTCTTCGCCGGGAACAGCATCATCGTGTCGCTCGACGTGCGGTCAACGCTGCCGACGACCTATCGGTGGGATATCCAATACGCCACGGGCATAAGCGATACGCTGACCGACGGCCCGCGGCCCGACGGGAGCGTTGTTTCAGGGGCGACGACCACGAACCTGACAATCACGGGCGTGACGCGGGCCTTCTGGGATCGGGCCGTAATCACCGGAAGGGCGATCACGTCCTGCGGTCAGCGGACGGTGAGCATTCCGGTGAGCGTGCGAGGGTGCCGCTGCCCGGCCGACTTCAGCTGTGACGGCGTGACCGATCCCGACGACCTTTCCGACTTTATCGCCTGCTACTTCTCGACGCCTCCCTGCCCGGGGGCTGAGGTGAACGGCGATGGCGCGGTCGATCCCGACGATCTCTCGGACTTTATCGCGGCGTACTTCCAGGGGTGCCCGTAAGGTCGGCCGGGCCGACGGTTGGCGTCGACCAGTCGACAAGCCAGGAGTCGCGGAGTCGCACGGATCATGAAAAAAGCCCCGACCTGCGTCGGGGCTTCTTTGTTTCATGGCTGCCCTGCAGATCGAGACGATCAGCCGCCGCCGGGGGGCGAGCCGCCGCCCGGGCCGCCAGCGGTGGCGGTGACGGGGAGCGTGCGGATGGGCCGATCGAGCTGATTGATGGCCGAGTCGACGTTGAGGCTCACATAGCGGCGGCCGCCCTGCTGGGCGCTGGAGCGGATCGTGGGCCACCAGCGGTAGCCGTTGACCTGCCGGTGCATGTAGTCGGCGGCGTTGATGATGAACGCGCCCTCGTGGTAGGTGATGGCGCCGCCCTCACCGCCGGAGTCGGCCCACTCATCCTTCTCGATGATGTCGGTGACGATGTTCTTGATGGTCTTGGCCCGGTCTTCCTTGGTCGGGGGCATGTCGTTCTGGTTGCGGCGCCCGTTCTGATTCTCGCGGAAGGGGCTCTGGCCGGTGCCGCCGCCGCGACCGGCGCTCTGCAGGACCTGATTGAGGTCGATCTGCGGGGCGTTGTCGTAGACGGGGAGGATGAAGAGCAGGTCGTTGATGTCGTAGATCTCGACGCGCTTGAACTTGTTCAGGCGCTTCTTGGGGCCGACCTGGACGGGGCCTTCCTCATCCATCTGCCACGTGTAGTCACGCAGGCCGTTCTCGAGGCGGGAGAGCACCTTCTCGAGGAAGATCATCGCCGACATGTTCTTGGCGCTCAGCGTGATCTTGGTCTCCTTGTCGAGACCCTCGCTCTCGGTGTCGCTCTTCCACAGCGGCTCAAGCTCCGCGCCGGTCGCCTCGCGGAGGTAGTTGAACACCTCCTCGAGCGGAGTTTCGTTCATATCGATCGTGACGGGCCGCTGCATCTTCAGCAGGTTGTCCCGGCGGGCGTCGCCGGTGCTGTGCTGGCCGGCGGGAGCCGCGGCCGTCGTGCCTTGGCTCGACGACGAGGCCGAAGAGGACTGGGCGAGGCCAGCCGACGCGGCGAGGACCACCGCCGCCGAAGCCATCCCCACGCGAACCAGCGAGTGCATCACGTTGCTCATACCTGCTCCTTCGGTGCGCCGCCGCGAGAACGGCGCACGCGGTTCTTCCAAATCGTTCTTCCGGCAACCTACAGCATAGCACATCGGTCAGACATCGGTGAATCCACAGCTTCAGGCCGATCCGGAGCCCAACGGGACCTGGCGGGCTGATTCGCCGCCAGTTCCGCCCGATCCACTCAACGCGGGCGACCCCGCCTGAATACCGAACGCTTCCCGTCGATCCTCGGCCCGGCCCCGAGGTGTTTCGACAGCATATTGACGCATCAGTGTCCCGCCGGTTCCCCGTTTTCACGGTTACCGGGTTGGAACGGCGCCCGGCCCAGGCCGGCTACTTCTTGGCCTTGTCGAAAAACGCCCGGATCGCGGCCCGCCCGGCCTCGGTGTGCCGCAAGCGGTTCAGCTCTGTCCGCTCCACCTCCAGCGCCGCGGGCCACCCCGCTTCGAGCCCCGCGCCCACCGCGCGGGCCACCGCCTGGGCCGCATCGGTCTTGGGCAGCGCATCGCGAACCTGCATGTACGCCTGCATCACCCGATTGACCCGGTCGTGCCGGCCGATCCAGTGCAGCGGGAATCCGTCGCGCCGGGCCCCGATGCACTGGCGGTTGGCCGTCAGCCACGCCGCAGCGGTGGGGATGAGCTCCTCGGGGCTTGGCGCGGCGCGCTCGATGAGCTGGATCTTGATGGCCTCGTCGATGGTCATGGTCTGGCCGAGGGCCGTGCGGCGGATGGCCTCGCCGGGGTCCATGCGGGCCGGGAGCAGGTTCGTCCCGCCCCAGCCCGGGCAGATCGACAGTCCGGCCTCCGGAAGCCCGATGGGGTATGGCCGCCCGGGCTGGCCGTCCTTGGCCGGCGGGGGCGCGGCGACCAGCCCGTCGCAGTGCATGGCGATCTCGAGCCCGCCGCCCAGCACCGCGCCGTTGATCGCGGCCACGGTGGGGATGCTCAACCTTGGCAGCATGCCGAAGACCCGCTGCCCAAAGGCCAGATACGCCTCGAGCTGCGCGACATCGAGCGACTCGATCTGCTTGAGATCGGCCCCCGCGATGAACACCCGCGGCGAGCCCGACGCGAGGATCAGCCCCGCGCAATCTCGCGGCAGGGTGTTCAGCGACGCTTCGATCCGCTGGATCAGGGCCAGGTCGAGCACCACCATCGGCCCTTGGTTGGGCTCGAGGGTGAGCACATAGAACCCGGGGTGGGTCGCGATGGATGAAAACGCAAAGGGCGCGGCGGTGGTCATGAAGGAGATTAGGGGCTTTCGCCCTGCCGGGGCCGGGGCGAGAAGACCGGGGACCGGCGGGGCGAGAGGTTGGCGCCGGTCAGGCCGCTCCGAGCTTCGAACGCAGCATCGCCTGCGACTCGGGCGTGTTGAGCACCTGAGCCGACAGTTCCGCTGCTTTGCGCAGCACCGTCAGGTCCAGCGAGCCGTCGACCTGGTTGAGCAGGGCCTTGGTCGCGGCGAGGGCGTGCGGGGCGCCCGCGGCGAGGCGCTGGGCCAGCGCCTCGGCGGCGGGGGCGAGCTCGGGGAGCGTCGGTACGAGCTGCGTCACCATCCCCAGCGCGTAGGCCTCGCTCCCGGACATCAAGCCGCCCGAAAGCAACACCCTTCGGGCCGGGCCGAAGCCGATCTTCTTGCACAGCCACGGCGCCACCACCGCGGGGCACACGCCAAGGTCCACCTCCGGGAAGCCCATCTTGGCGTCGCCATGCGTGATCGACAGATCGCAGACGGTGGTGAGGCCGCAGCCCCCGCCGATCGCGGCTCCGTTCACCACCGCCAGCGTCACGAGCGGCAGGGAACGGATCTTGAACGTCAGCTCCGCCAGCGACATCAGCAGCCGGGCCGAGGTGTCGGGGTTGCCGAGGACCAGCTTCAGGTCCATCCCCGCGCAGAAGGCCTTGCCGGCGCCGGTGATCAACAGCACCGTCGCTCCTCCGAGACCCGAGTCCGCCCCGTCGGCCAGACGGTCGACGCAGGCGTGCAGATCCGCGAGCAGGTCGAGCGAGAGGGCGTTGCGGGCCTCGGGTCGGTTGAGCGTGAGCCGGGCGATGCGGTCAGCGACAGTGAGCGTGGCGAGGGTGGGCATTGGTGTTGGCCAGAGTGGGGCGGGGGGCGAGGGCTGGGGCCAAGTGTGGGGGGCGAGGGTGGGGGTGGCCGAGGGTGGTTGCGGGCAGTTCCGCCATCAGCGGGCGAACATCGCCGCGAGGCGCTCGCGGCATTCGGGGGTGTCGGCGGTGGCGAGCGAAGCGGCAAGAGCCCGCCCACCCCAAGCTTCCGCCCCGCTGAGATCGGCCACCAGCCGCTTGGTGGCCGCGAAAGCGTGGCGCGGCTTGGCCGCGAGGGCCCGGCAGATGCGCAGGGCCTTGGGCCCGACATCTTCGGGAATGTCGCATAGCTCATGAAGCAGGCCGACGCGCCGGGCCTCTTCGCCGCTGAGCAGGCCGCTGTCAAGCAGCCGCTCGCGGGCGGCGCCGTCATTCAGCATCGTCCGCAAGTAGGGAAACGACACGGCCGGGGACAGGCCGATCCGCACCACCGGGTAGCCGTACTGCCCGGCATGATCGCCTACGACCACGTCCCCCGCGCCAAGCAGCGCGGCGCCGCCCGCCAGGGCCGCGCCATGCGCGGCGATCACCACCGGGTGGCTCCGCCGGTTCAGGCGCGCGATCGTGTCGGCAAGTTGCGTCAGGAGGGTGGCGAGCGTGCCCGGACGCTCCAGGGCGAGCTTGAGGTCAAATCCGCCGCAGAAGACCGGCCCATCGCCGGCCAGCACCAGGCCGTCGATCGCGTCCTCGGCGGGCATGACCCGCCACAGCTGCTCGAACATCTCGGGGGTCATCGCGTTTCGCTTGGCGGGGCGCGAGAGCACCACCACGGCAAGGCGCCCGTGGGTCTCCACGCGGACAAGCTCGGCGGGCGGGGTCGGGGGGGACGGGGGCGGGGGCGTCGTCATGAGTGGGCCTGCGGGCTGCGAGACTGGGCGACCAGATCGCGCGCGAGCCCCGCCGCGCGGCCGAGGGCCAGGAGATCGACGCCGGTGGCGAAGCCGGCCTGGTGGACCGCGGCGACGAGCGCCTCGCTGCTGATGTTGCCGGGGGCGCGGGTGAGCGAGCCGTCGGGCGCCGTGGTGCTGGCGTAGGGGCAGCCGCCCAGGCCCGCCACCGAGCCGTCGAACGATCGGACGCCCATCTCCAGGGCTGCGAGCACGCACGCCGGGGCGTGGCCAAAGGTGTCGTGAAGGTGCAGCGTCAGCGTCGCCAGGGGCAGCCTGCGGGCGTAGGTCTCGAGCACTCGGCGTGTGGACTCGGGCGTGGCCTTGCCGATGGTGTCGCCCAGATCGATCTCATCCACGCCGAGGTCGGCGAGGGCCGCACTGACCTCCGCCACGCGCTCCGGGGCGATGGGTCCCTCAAAGGGGCACTCGATGACGCAGGAGACGTACCCGCGCGTGCGCAGGCCAGCCCGTCGGGCCAGCGCGAGCACGGGCTTGAACCGCTCGAGCGCTTCGCCGATGCTGACGCCGGTGTTCTTCCGGCTGAAGGTCTCCGATGCCGCGGTGAAGACCGAGGCCTTGCCAATCACCGGCCCGGCGCGGGCTTCGCCCCGGGCCGCGTCGTTGGCGTCGAGCAGCGACTGCATCCCGCGCTCGTTGGGCACCAAGGCCGAAAGGAGCGGGGGGGCCAGGAGCGGCTGGAGGGCTGACGAGTTCTTCGCAATCGCTCGCGCGACCAAGGCGACCACCTCCGCAGCATCCCCCAGTTGGGGCACCCACTTGGGGCTGACGAAGCTCGTGACCTCGACCTCCGCGACGCCCGTCGCGCACAGCGCGAGCACCAGATCGGCCTTGCGGGCCGCAGGGATCACCCCGTGCTCGTTCTGCAGGCCGTCGCGCGGCGCGACATCAGTGATGCGGACGGATTCGGGCATGGGGTGAGTCTAACCCACTCGCCGGCGCCAATAGAGGGGCCTGGGCATGGCGGGCGGCGCGGGCTGTGGTAGACTTCTTGCATGTGCAACGAAATCTGCCCCGGCGGTGAGTGTCCTATTCAGATGGCCCTGTCGGTCCCCATGCACAACGCGGGCGTGACGTCGATCGCCTTGACGGCGGGCGGCGCCTCAATGCTCGCCATGGCCTTCAGCGTGCCCGTCCCCAAGGCCAGCTGCTGCGCCGCCTGCGGTTACGACCTTCAGGCCACCCAGCGCGTCTCGCCGATGTGCCCGGAGTGCGGGGCCACCGGCTCGGCCCTGCAAGAGGGCGCGGCGGTCGCCGCCCGCGGCCGGCGCGGCCGCCTGATGGGCTGGGCGGCGCTGATGCTCGTCGGCGGCGCGGCCTTTGGTGCGATGTCCATCGCCCAGTTGCTCGGCTGAGGGCTTGCCTGAGCTCCCCTTTGGGTCCGGTGCGCGTGAAGGCTGCGTGATCGGCCGACGTGGCCGCTCCGGCGGGTCTCGGCGCGGGTAATCTTGGTCCGTCTTTTCCAGACGCGATCACTTTTCCCGCCCGACGACGATGGCCTCACCTCGAACCAACTCCGCCGGCCGCCCCACGCCGCGCCCCGTCAGCGATGACTACTGGGCTCTCTCATCGCGCCCGCTGCACAGCCTCGCCTTTCTGCTGCCGTTCGTGGTCGCCTTCGAGGCGGGGACGATCGCGTACCTGACTGACGACCGCTCGGGCCTGCAGCACACCATCAGGGCCAAGCGGCTGCTGGACCTGTTCTTCCAGAACTTCGGCGTCGCTGGGTTCATGGCGACGGGGTTCGCCATGCTCACGGTGCTGATGGTGTGGCAGATCCTCTCCAAGGACCGCTGGTTGGTCCGGCCGGTGGTGCTGGCGGGCATGGCTCTTGAGGCCTCACTCTGGGCCTTGCCGCTGCTGGTCTTCGGGCAGATCTTTCAGCGCGCGGCGACGGCGCTGGCGCTGGATGGCGGCGGGGCCGGCGGCGGCGTCTGGCCCGCGGTCACCCCGCTCGCCGAGGGCGCTGTCTCGCTGTTGCAGATGCCCTGGCAGGCCCGCGCCACCATCGCCATCGGCGCGGGCATCTACGAGGAGATGCTCTTCCGCCTGGTGGGCATGGCGGTGCTGCACTTCATCGTCAAGGACCTGCTGCTGGCCAAGGAGATGGTCGCGCGGGTGATCGCCGTCGTCGGCTCGGCCGCGGCGTTCGCGGCCTATCACGATGTCTCCATGCTCGCCCAGCCCGACAAGTGGGCGGCGCTGTCGTTTTACTTCGCCGCGGGGGTCTATTTCGGCGTCATCTACCTCGGGCGCGGCTTCGGCATCGTGGTGGCGGCCCACGCGGTCTACGACATCCTGGCGCTGGTGGTCTTCGTGCAGCGCTGACGCGGCGGCTCAGTCCTCGTCTTCGTCACCGTCCGCCGCGCCCGCGGCAGGGTAGGCGTCGGCGCGCTCGTCGAGCCACCGCTGCTGGATCGTCTCGAGGATCTTCTCGTTCACCGCGTGACCCGCCTGGGCCTCAAATCCCGGCAGGGCCTCGACCATCTTGCGCAGCTCGACAAACCGCACCGACAGCGGATCGCGGCGCGGGTGCGCCTCGGCCAGCAGCTCGCCGATCAGGTCGACATCCAGCCAGTGAAACCGCTCGCCCATGGCCGAGTTCCTCCTCGCGGGCCCGATCAGTGCGGAATCTCTTTCACAGCGTTGCGGTTCCAGGAAGGCACGCGGACGGTGATGGGTCCCTGCCGATCGATGGTGCACTGGCACGAGAGCCGGCTGTTCCGCTGGAGGCCCGGGGCCTCCTCCACGCGGTCCTCCTCGGCCTCGGTCGCCTCACTCAGGCAGTCCGACCCCTGCTCAACGTAGATGTGGCAGGTCGAGCACGCGCACACGCCTCCGCAGGCGTGCTCGATGTTGATCCCGTTGGCCAGGGCCACCTCCAGCAGGTTCATGCCCGGGTTGGCGTGCGCAACCGCCTCGGGGCCCCGCTGGCCGAGTCCTTCCGGGTCCTCCATGAGGAACTTGACGGTCATCTTGGCGGTCTTGGGGTCCACGGGTCGAACGTGCATCGGGGGCGAACTCCTCAGTCGGCATCGGCGCGGCGGCGGGGCTGACACGCGGTCTCAATACCGCCGACCGATGGTATGGCCCCGGGGCCGCCGTCCTCCCCGCCGTCATTGGGCCCCTTCATCAGGTCCCCGCGCCCGGCTCAGGTCGTGTAGTCGGCGTTGATGCTGACGTACCGGGCCGACAGGTCGCAGCCGATCATCCAGGCGCTCCCGGGGCCGCGCCCCACCACCAGGTCGCACTCCACCCGCTTGGCGCTCATCGCCTCGGCCAGGCGCGGGTCCTCCAGGGCCGCCATCAGCGGGGCGCCCGCCCGGTAAACCTCCACGGGCCCGATCGTCAGCGAGGCCTCGGCAGGGTCGAAGGCGATCCCCGCGTTACCCGCCGCGGTGACAATCCGGCCCCAGTTGGGATCGCGTCCGTGGATCGCGCACTTCACCAGTGGGGAGTTCACGACCTCGCGGGCCATGGCCTCGGCCTCGCCCTCGCTGCGGGCCCCGCGGACCAGCACGCGGAAGGTTCGCGTGGCGCCCTCGCCATCGGCCACGATCTGCTCGGCCAGGTCCTCGCACAGGGCCTGGAGGGCCGCGCTGAAGGCCGCGAACCCCTCCGAGCCGGGCCGGAGCGGGGCCATCGGGCCCGCCGTCGAACTGCTGGCGCCGCCGGCCGCGCCGCTGGCCAGGCACACGAGCGTGTCGGAGCACGATGCGTGGTTGTCGACGCTGATGCGGTCAAACGACCGGCTTCCGGCCATCTCCACGGCTCGCTGCAGGTCCGGCGAGGCGACCGCGGCGTCGGTGGTGATGAACGCCAGCATCGTCGCCGAGGGCGGCGGCGGGCCCAGGGCCGAGTCGAGCCTCGGGGCGATCATGCCGCTCCCCTTGGCGATAGCGCCCAGGCGGACGGTCCGGCCGTCGATCACGAGTTCACGTGAGGCTGTCTTGGGGACGAGGTCGGTCGTCATGATCGCCCCCGCGGCGGCCCGGTCGGCCGCGTCCCCACGGGCCAGCGATTGCGCGAGCCCCGGGATCGCCCGCAGGATCTTGTCAACCGGCAGCAAGCGGCCGATGACGCCGGTGGAGCTGGGGAGCACCTCATCGGCCTGGCATCCCAGGCGGGCGGCGACCTCGGCCATGCACGCGCGGGCGTCGGCCAGCCCGCGCTCGCCGGTGGCGGAGTTTGAGTTGCCCGCGTTCACGAGGATCGCCCGCTGCGGGCGCGCGGCGCCGGAGAGCACGCTTGCCCGCTGCTGGCGGCCGATGGCCACCGGCGCCCCGACGATGGCGTTGCGGGTGAACGAAGCGGCGGCCCCGGCGGTCAGGCCGGGCAGGTCGTTGCGCACGATCAGGGTCAGGTCCGGCTTGCCTGAGGGCTTGATCCCGGCGGTGGTCGCCGAGGCCCGGAAGCCGAGAGGTTGCGTCACGGTCACGGCTGGATGCTCCCCAGCGGCTGGGAATCGAGCGTGCGGTTGGGCGTGACGGCGTCGGGGGGCGTCTCCCCGATGTCGAACTGATCGCGCCCCAGCCGGCGCGTCAGTTGCCCGCGCTCGTCGCCGAACTTTGGCGAGAGCGCAAAGCCGAGGGCCACCTCGTCGGTGATGTTGTTGTACCGCAGCTTCAGCGACACGATCGAGGAAGGGAACTCGCGGTTGAGCCGCACGCCCAGCTCCTGGAAGTCAGTCTGCTCGACGTCATACGTCGCCGCCGCAGTGGCCGTCCACTTGCGCGTCAGGCGGTAGTCCGCGCCGACGGTGACAAACGTCGAGTTGCGGGCGTTGATGAAGTGCGCCTCGGCGAAGGTCGAGAAATCCTGAGAGTGCTGGATGGCCCCGCCTGCGGTGGTCCGCGAGGACTGGTGCAGGTCGAGGTCGTAGACCTCGTTGATCGTCAGGGCCACCGCGTCGGTCGCCTGCCAGGCCCCGTCGACGGTCGCGAAGTTCCCCAGGACCGAATACTCAGGGCGGTAGTCGAAGAACTGCCCAATCGGGCTCTTGCGCGGGGCGTCCTCGGAGGAGTACACCAATTCGCCGTTGAGCTTGAGAAAGTCGACGCTGCGGTAGCGGCCCGGGCCGCCGCGCTGGGTCTGCCAGGTCTGGTCAAGGCCGATCCGCACGGCGGACCCGTCGGCGATGTTCTCGGTGCGATCGTCATAGACCGGCAGGTCCGCCGATTCGACGTTGGTCCCGCTCGACCACGCGGTGACGCTGGGCTCGATGATGTGGCGGATCTTGTGGAGATCGAAGAACCGCGACTCGACGGTTTCGTCGACCCGCTGCACTGAGGTCGAGACCCTGGCCCCGCCGCCCAGCCAGTATCGGTACTGGTCGTCGAGCTGGGTGGTGAAGGTGTTGAAGTCGGTGTCGTAGGCGGTGAAGCGGCCGACGCCGAAGGGCGTGACCTTCACCGGCCCGAGCGCGATGGTGGTCGAGAGCTCCTGGCGGGTGTCGAACCGCAGGACCTGGTCCTGCCGCAGGCCCGTCCCGCGCAGCACCTCGTCGATGCGGTCGTTGGGATTGAGGCCGAAGGCCTCCCCGGCCCGCAGCGGCGTGTCGAAGCCGATCTGGGCGGGGGTCTTCTCCACGAAGTTCAGCGCCATGTTCGAGAACGCGTAACTCGATGAGTAGCTCACCGCGCCGTCCAGGATCGAGTCCGACACGCGCGCGTAGGTGAACTCCGGCAGCTTCTCGACGGTGTACCCCTGCGACTGCAGCAGATACTCGTTGGGAGTGAAGTCGTTGAAGTTGGTCTTGGCGTAGAACGACGCGGCGGTGTTGCCGTCGACGCGCCGCAGGTCGGCCGACGTGGCGAACTCGCGGCGCGTCTCCGCCAGCGATTCGTAGAAGGCATCGACAAACGTCTCGTCGGAGACGTACGAGCCCTCGAGCAGCAGCTGCGTCTTGTCGTCGATCGACCACCGGTGGTCGGCCAGGATGATGCCCCGGGTCTCGTCGTCCTGCTTGATCTTTGCCCCGGAGGTCAGCGTGTCGCGCCCGTTGTCATTGGGCAGCACATACGCCAGGAACGAACCCGAGTTGGCCCCCAGGTCGTAGCGCCCGTCGGTCCCGAGCCCGATCCCGCGGCGCACATACGCGTCGATCAGCAGATCCGCCCGCACCCCGGTCGGGGCGTCGTACCCAGCCAGCCCGAAGACGTCCCACAGCGTCTTGACGGCGAAGCCCGAGTCGGAGGAGTTCTCGAACCGCACTTCCTTGAGCGGGAAGCGGTCGACGTCGCCAGAAAAGCGCGGGTAATAGAAGAACGGCGCCGACCCCGCCTTCAGAACCAGGTCGCGCCCATCGACATACGTCCGCGCGGGCCCGCCGCCGCCCGCGCCGAGCCCGCCGGCCCCCGCCCCCCCGCCCCCCCCGCCGCCGGCGATCTGCTCCCGCGTCACAGTGATGCTCGTGGCCCCCAGGGCCAGGTGCGGCTGGAAGAACGACGAGTTCGAGATCGTCACCTCCCGGCCCGTGATCTGGTTGGCCGCCGTCTGCATCAGGGCCTTGGCCCGCACGTACAGCGGCATGCCCCGCCGCAGGTCATACGTCCAGAACACCGCGTCAACCACATACGCCCGGTTGTTCCGCACGTCGTAGTAGATCCGCGGGCCCCGCAGCGTGAAGCGGCCATCGGTGGCGATCACATCGCCCTCGAGGTAGATCCCCTTCACCTTGTCGCCCGGGGTCCGGAAGAGCTCCGTCACCGGCCCCGCCTCCAGGAAGACCACCGCCCGCTCGGCCGAGATCTGCAGTTGCCGGTCGCGCCGCGTCTCGCTGTACTGGACCACCACACCCCCGGAGATCATCAGCGCGTTTTCGTCCTGCCCCTTGCCCGCAATCAGCGTCGGCTCCCCTGCGGCGAAGGTGAACAGGCCCCCCGCGGCGAAGACCGGCGGCGTCCGCTCCGCCGGGCCCAGATCAGGCGGCGCGATCATCTCGTCGCCCGCGCGGGCCAGCGGAGAATCCGGCTCAAAGGGCTGGCTCATCCCGGGCACGATCGGGCCCCGCCCTTCCGCAGGGCGGACGCCGGCCGTCTGCGGGATCTCCGTCTGCAAGACGGGCATGGCGGCAAGATCGCCCAGCAGCCGGGCCAGGCGCCGCTCCGACTCCACCAGAAAAGGCTCGCTGCCGGACGCCGGGCGAGCCTGTGAAAGCGAGTCGGCCCGCAAGGCTACATCGCCATCGAAGAGCGCCGTCACCAGCAGGCGGTCGCCGGCCTGGTTCACGCCGGCCTCGCCGCCGGGATCGCTGACGCGGTCGAAGTAGATCGCCACCTGGTTGATGAAGGCCCCGGGCGTCGTCCGCGAAGGCTCCAGCCGCTCCACCCACACCGAGGCCCGAGCCGCGGCGAAGGTGTAGATGCCCAGCTTGATCCGCACGTCCCCGCGCAGCAGCAGCCGCTGGACCGGCCCGCCCTGGCCAGCGGCCCCGGCGGGCCCCGGCGCCGCCGGAGCGTCCGGCGCCTCGGTCCACACGCTGACGCGCGAGCCCGAAAGCTGCAGCTCGCCCTGCTGAGGAGCGATGCTCAGCCGCAGCCCGGCGAAATCCCTCCCGGTGATCTCTGCGGGCTCAGCCGGGGCGACGGCCGGCGCGCCGCCCTGGGCCCCGTCCTGAACGCCGCCCACCGCCTGGCCCAGGGCGGGGCCGGGCGCCTGGCCTCGCGCCTGGCTGGCCAGCCCGGGCCCAGCGCACCCCGCGGCGGCAATCAAGGCCCATGGCATCAGCGGCGTCCGCGGCGGCCGACCGCCGCGCGCACCACGCCGCGCCTTCGACGCCGCCCCATGGGGGCCTCCCGGCGTGCTCGCTGTCCGACGCGTCACTCGTCTTCCTCGTCTTCGCCTTCCGGGCCTTCCAGCTCCTTGCGGTAGGAGACGACCGTCTCGTCAATGGCGAGCTCCGGCGGAGTGTACTTGAATGAGCTCACCAGCTTCTTGAACTTCCCGCCCTCGGTGAGCACGCCCCCCTCGAAGAGGTACTGAAGGTCCAGGAGCTCGCGCGTCTCCTTGCTCAGCATGCCCGCCATCTTCAGCATGGTCCACGACGCCGCCTCGATCTGCAGCGTTCCCCGGCCCGCCCGCTCGGCCACCAGGCGCAGGAACTGCTCCTGCTTGGGAAAGATGATCCCCGGGAAGTTCACAACCTCAAACGGCGCAAACTTCGACCGCATCAGCGCCAGGTCGATGATCCCGCGCGCGTAATCGGGGGCGTAGGTCCATTGGTGAGGCGCCGTGAGCCGCCCCAGGAACTTGATGGGCTTCTTGGCGACCGCCGCGGCGAAGATCCGCTCGGTGAACACGTTGCGGATGGTTGGCCCGAAGGCGTGGGCCGCGCGCACGTTGAGCACCTGCAGCCGCCCGCCCGACTTCTCCGCCGCTTCGCGCAGCATCCGCTCGGTGTCGGCCCGGATCACGCCCTTCTTGCAGCACGGCTGGTTCGGCGCGTCGTCCTTGTACTGCGTTTTGCTCGCGGGGCCCAGCGGGTAGAGCGTGCCCGGCGTCACGATCGCCGCGCCCGCGTTCTTGGCGGCGTTGATCACCGCCTGCGTGGCCCGCGGGAACTCGCTCTCCCAGCGCGAGAACGGGAAGTTGACCCCGAAAAAGATGACATCCACCTCCTTGAGCGCCGGCGTCAGGGTCGACTCGTCGAAAATGTCCCCCTTCACCAGTTCCGCCCGCCGCCGATCCGGGAACCGCAGGGCCGCCTTCTCGGGGTCGCGCGTGAGGATCCGCACCGGCTCGCGCCGGCGCGTCAATTCAAGTGCGACGGCTCCGCCGATGCCGCCTGTGGCGCCGATGACCAGGGTGGTGAACATGTGGGGTGAAAGATAGCAGAGACCCCAGCCCCGCGTAGGCCCGCTCCCGGGCGTGACGAACCGCCCTACGCCGGTCCCAGGTCGATCAGCTCCGGCTCGACGCTCACCCGTCCCGACCAGGTCGAGATCGCCGGGCGCACCACCAGGTTCACCCTGGCCCCGCGCACCAACTGCTCGCGCCGCGCGCCCCAGTTCCACGCCACCACCCGCATGATCCGCTCGCCCTGCCGCACGTTCAGCGCCAGGTGCTGCCCCGCCGTGCCCAGCGGCGTCGGCGGCCCGTCGATCGCCGCCCCGGGAATCATGACGTTCACCGGCGGGTTCCCCCGGCCGAAGGGCTCGAGCGCCTCCAGCGCGCGCACACAACCGACGCTCAGCTGCGCCAGCGACGCCGAGACATCGACGGTGAGCGACGGCGTGAGCTGCTCGACGGTGATCGCCTCTCCCGCCGCGGCGATGAACCGGTCCGCGAACGCCTCCAGCCGCTCATCGGCCACCTGCAGCCCCGCGGCCATGTCGTGCCCGCCGAACTTGGTCAGCAGCTCGGCGCACCGCTCGAGGGCGCCGTGCAGGTTGAACCCGTCAATCGACCGTCCCGAGCCGTGCGCGTGCCCATCGCGCTGCGCCATCAGGATGGCCGGCCGCCCGTACCGCTCAACCAGGCGCGAGCAGACGATCCCCACCACCCCGGCGTGCCAGCGCGGGTCGGCCAGCACGATGGCCCGTCGATCGTCGCCGGTCATCCCCGCGGCCTCGGCCTTCTCGCACGCCTGCGCGAAGATCTCGCGCTCCACCGCCCGCCGGTCGTTGTTGAGCTGCGTCAGGTCGCGGGCGATCTCCGCGGCGCGGGCCCCGCGGGCGAGGGTGAACAGCTCCACCGCTTCGCGGGCGTGCGCCATGCGCCCGCAGGCGTTCAGGCGCGGCGCCAGCTTGAAGCCCACGTCCGCCGCGTCGACCTTCTCGCCCGACAGGCCCGCGGCCTCGACCAGGGCCCGCAGCCCCTCCAGCGGCGAGTGCTTGATGCGGGCCAGGCCGAAGCGGGCGATGATCCGGTTCTCGCCCACCAGGGGCACCACATCGGCGATCGAGCCCAGGGCCGCGAAGGCGAGGAGCTCCACCAGCAGGCCCCGCACCTGGGGTGAGGCCCGCTGTCCGCCGCTCTCCATCGTGGCCAGCCGCCACGCCAGCTTGAAGGCCACGCCGGCCCCGCACAGGTCGCCGAAGGGGTAGCGCGAATCCGGCCGGCGCGGGTGCACCACCGCAAAGGCCGCCGGCAGGTCTTCCATGCGGCTGGGCGGGTTGTGGTGGTCGGTGATGATGAGGTCCACCCCCGCCCGGCGGGCCGCGAGGGCTGGGGCCACCGCCGTCACCCCGCAGTCGACCGACACGATCACCCGGGCCCCCTCGCTCGCCAGCGTCTCGATCGCCTGGGTGTTGAGGCCGTAGCCCTCCTCCAACCGGTGGGGGACATAGGTGGTCACCCGGGCCTGCGGGGCCAGCGCCGTCAGGATCGCGAAGAGGATCGCCGACGCCGTAATCCCATCGGCGTCGTAATCACCATAGATCACGATGGGTTCCCGCGCCCGCGCCGCATCGAGCAGGCGGCGGGCGGCTTTGTCCATATCCGGTATCAGCGACGGATCGTGCAGATCGGTCAGCTTGGGGTCCAGAAACGCGGGTGCGCTCAGATCATCCACCCCCCGGAATCGGAGCACCCGGCTGGCCAACGGCTCTTCGCTCATGGCGTCCGATTCGGCCGCCCGCAGGCTCCAGCGGCGGGTGAGCCCGCGCAGCCCGCCCGCGGCCGCACATCGGCCCGGGGCGGGGATCTCAACAACCACGGCGCGCGCAGGCCCGTTGCTCCCTCCGCGATAGGATGGTCCGTTCGGGGTCGAGATGGTCGCATCGGCGTCAAGCAACGCCCGGCCTCCTTGCCTGCTCCGAAGAGTCGGCCCGTCGCATCACCCACCCGCGCCGCCGGATCCTCCGGCATCACTTCGCAGGATAGCCAGGATGGTCAAGCTCAATCGGATTTACACCAAGACTGGCGACACCGGCTCCACCGGCCTGGGCGACGGCCGCCGGGTGGCCAAGGACGACGCCCGCGTCGAGGCCTACGGCGCGGTCGACGAAGCCAACGCCGCGCTCGGGCTGTGCGCAACCATCGCGTTCGCCGCGCCGCCGGGCTCGCTGGTCGCCCGGCTGGCTGAGCTGCTGCGGGCGGCGCAGCACGACCTCTTCGACTGCGGGGCCGATCTGTGCTGCCCCATTCAAGCGGGAGAGAAGACCGACGCACGCTTGCGCGTCCTCCCCGCCCAGACTCACCGTCTCGAACGAGCCATCGATGAGTTCAACGAGCCGCTCAAATCGCTCGATTCGTTCGTGCTCCCGGGCGGAAGCCAACTCGCCGCCGCGCTGCACGTGGCTCGCACCGTCGCCCGCCGGGCCGAGCGGCGGGTGGTCACGCTGCACAGCGCCGATCCGGCCGCCACCAACCCCGAGACGATCCGGTATCTGAACCGGCTCAGCGACCTGTTGTTCGTCCTCTCCCGCGTCGCCAACGACCACGGTGCGGGCGACATCCTGTGGAAGCCTGGCGCCAATCGACCGGCCTGATTCGCCGGCGGCCTGCCAGCCAAGTAGGCCAGCCAATCCGGACGGGAATCCTGACACCTCTTCGCCCGTTCGGCCAACACTCCTCCATGACCAGCGTGGCCTTCACATCCGACTTCCACCAGGCCTTCAAGCAGCAGACCTCGCGTCTGCTCCGTGAGCGGTTCCTGTGGTTCGCCGGCATCTTTGCGCTCGTCTCGCTGGTGTGGCTCGTGGGTTCGCTGGCCTTCCAGTTGGTGATGCCGCTGCTGGTCGTCGCCCCCCCGCAGCTTTCTCAGGTCACCGCCGCGGCCGCGGTGGGCATGGTCCAGTCGGGGCTCGACGTGCTCTGCTACGGGCTGGTCTTCGCATACGCGCTGCGCCGGACCATTCCCGACGCCAAACTGCTCCGCCTCAGCCAGGCGGTCATCGTCCTCGATGGCTGCTATAGCCTGCTCCTCAGCTTCGCTGCGCTCCACTGGAGCGGTTGGCAGATGTGGACCATGCTGCTGCCGCATGTCCTCGCGGCCAGCTTTCTGCCCTGGACGCCCGGCCAAGCTCTGCGGCCGATAGCGCCGATCCTGATCCTGAACGCTGTTTTGGCCGTGCTCTCGGGCCTGATGGATCCCCAGAACGTCGTGTGGAGCGGACGGTTCGTGAGCATCGTGCTCTCAGCGCTGGCCCCGCTCCCGGGGATCGCCATCGCCGCGCTCAAGCACGACAGCCGGGTGCGCAGCTTCAAGTTCGAGTTTCTTGAGAGCCGCTACGGCCAGATCCGTCGCGAGCTGACTGACGCGCGGAAGATCCACGAATCGCTCTTCCCGGTCGCCGGGTCACGCGGATCGGTCCGCTTCGACTACCGGTACCAGCCCATGCGCCTGATCGGCGGCGATTACCTCTACGCCCGCTTTGACGAGGGTCGCGGATCAGGCGACCCCGCCCTGACGCTCCTGCTGCTCGATGTCACCGGGCACGGCGTCGCCGCGGCCCTCACAGTCAACCGGCTCTACGGCGAGGTGGAGCGGCTGTTCGGCGAGAACCCCGATATCGGCCCGGGCGAAGTCATCGCCGCCCTCAATCGTTACGTCTATCACACCCTGGCGAACCACGCGCTCTATGTGACGGCGATCTGCGCCCGCATCGACCCGGCCGCCGACACGCTGGAGTACGCCAGCGCGGGCCACCCCCCGGCGTTCCTGCGCGCCGTGGACGGCACCATCGACGACCTGCCCTCGACCACCTTCCTGCTCGGGGCCGTGCGTGACAACGAGTTCGAGCCCGCCCCCGAGCGCCGCCAGTTCGTTCGCGGCGACACGCTGATCCTGTACACCGATGGCGCCATGGAGGCGGCCGACGAGCATGGGCGTCAGCTCGGGGTGACCGGGCTGCAGCGGGCCATCGCGTCGTGCGGCAGCATCAACGCGGGGGAATGGCCGGGGCTGATCCTCACCGCGGTCGACCGCCACCGCTCAGGCCCCCCGGCTGATGACACGCTGGTGGTCGAGATCGCCCGCCTGATCGTCTCGGATGAGCGTCGGAGCGACCCGAGCCACGTTTCCCAGGCCCCGCCCTCACCGCCGCCCCCGGCCTATGCCCGCTCCCGCGACGGCGCCGGGCGCACGGCCAGTTCGCCCTTCGCCAGTGACACCCGAACGCCGGGCCAGGTGAATTGACCTGAAGCGTTGGCGGGGCGCTTCAGCCGATCGACCACCGCCCACAGATGGTCGCTGGAGAGCCGCCCGGCCCAGCGCCCGCCGGTCACGTCACTATGAGCCCGTTGCAGCAGGCGGGCCAGCACCGCCTCCTGCTCATCGCGCAGGTCGCTGAGCCGCCAGCCCAGGCCGGGTCGACCGCTTCGGCCCGCAAGGTTGATCCGCTGCGCCCAGCGCCGGTCGCAGGCGCTCTCAAGCAGCTCGTGAATGGACGTAAACACCCGCGCCAGCCGGGCCGCACGCGCCGCGGCATCCGGTCGCCAGGCCAGCAGCCCGGGCAACACCTGCCGACGCAACCGGCTGCGGAGCCGGGAAACGTCCGCGTTGGTCGCGTCCTCGCGCCAGACAAAGCCAGCCTGGCGACACAGCTGCCGGAGGTCGTCGGGGGAAACCCCCAGCGCGGGCCGGATGAGCGTCACGCTCGCCGGCCCGGACGTACGGCCGTCGCTGCTCAGCGGGCGGGCGTGCGCCACGCCGCGCAGCCCGGCGGGCCCGCTCCCGCGCAGCAGGGCCATCATGACGGTCTCCAGCTGATCGTGGGCGTGGTGGGCGGTCGCCACGAACCCCGCCCCGTGAGCCCGCGCGATATCGAGCAGCGCTGCGTACCGGGCCCGGCGCAGCGCCGCCTCCTGGTTCCCCTTCACCCCGCGGGCCCGCGCCTGGCCTTCCGCGAATGGCAAACCCAGCTCGCCCGCCAGCGCCCGCACCGCATCGCGGTCGGCCAGAGCCTCGGCCGCCGGGCGTGCATCATGCACGACGTGGGCCACGATCAGCTGTCGCCGCGCGGCGTCCCCGCCCGCCGCCAGCGCCAGCGCCAGCCCGGAGGAATCCGCCCCGCCGCTGCACGCAAGCACCGTCAGCGCCCCGCCCCCCCGCCGGGTCCGCCCCGCCGGAGTCGTCAAGGCCCGCCACTCGGCCAGCATCGCGGCGCAGGCCGGGTCGCGCCGATTCACGCCCGGCAGCCCAGAGGTTCGGGGGCGAGACCGCCCGACTGGAGTCATGCCGGAAGGGTACTGGCGTCGATAGAGGAGAGGCCCAGGGGGGCGAAGCTTGGTGGGCGAAGTTGGCGGGTGAAGTTGGCGGGTGAAGTTGGTGGGCGGCGTTCGCCCTCCGGCCGCCTCTGGACCCCTTGGATCTTGCCCCCCATACACCGGATGCTCAATCTTCTAAGGGAATCAACGCCGAGCCTGGGGATTCCCAACTGGGGGGTGTCGCTCCTCGGGCTGGCGGGGCTGGGTTTCATCGCGTTCTCGATCATCCGCCACTCCCGCCGGCTGGCCCGGGCCGCGGAAGAGACGCCCGATTCGAGCCCGCAGCGGCACTGGCTGTGGTCCCGCCTCCGGGCCACGCGGGCTGGCGGGCTGGATTCGGCCACGCAGGCCGTCATCACCCAACTGGAAGGCAAGATTGCCCGCCTGGAATCGCTGATCACCGCTGCCGATGAGCGGATTGTCGAACTCCGGCGCCTGGCCTCCGGCCCATCGCCCGGCGCCCCGGGCCGATCGCTTTCCCACGCTCATCGCGGTCGGTCCCAGCCCGGCCGCCCTGGGGCCGGAGGCTCTGGTGGCGGTGGCGGGGGGGGTGGGGGGAGTGGGGGAGTGCTGGTGGACGGATCGGACGCCCCGTCGCGCCGCATCTGCGAGCTGGCCGATGAGGGCTGCTCCCCGCAGGAGATCGCCGAGGCGACGGGCCATTCGGTGAGCGAGATCAACCTGGTGCTGGCGCTGCGGGGCTGAGCATCTACGAGTGAGCGTCCCGGGCCGCGTTACCGCCCGTCACCGCTAGGCCCGTAACCACCCGGCCGTCACCCCCGGCCGGTCGCGGGCGTACGCTCCGGACGTCGTCCCGGTAGCTCAGTTGGATAGAGCGACGGTCTTCGAAACCGTAGGTCGTGCGTTCGAGCCGCACCCGGGGCAGTGAACGCGTCGGGCCGCTGTCTCGCGCCCCGCGCCCGCGCCCTCACCCCTGAACCGGCTGCCGCCGCCGGCGGGGCGGGCGGATCTGGAACGGTTCCAGCTCCGGCGGGATCCCCTTGATCCCGCGTCTCTTGGCCTTGGCCACGGCGTACCACAGGCTCTCGTGCATGCGGTGCAGCACGGCCTCAGTCACGTTCAGGCCTTCCCGCTGCATCGACGCGATCGCCCACGCCCAGGCGTGGTACTCCTCCAGGCAGCGCGGCTTGTACCGGTCGAAGCCGATGGCGTGGTGGCCGATTTCGTGCAGGAAGACCGCCGCGGACATCGGGCCCTTGGGCCGGGGCGCCTCGATGAGCCGCTTGCGCGAGCCATCGGTATAGCGCAGCTCCCACGCCATCCCCGACATGCTCGAGCGCCAGCGCCGCACGCGCACGCCGTAGCGGGTCAGCATCTCCCGGGTCACCCGGTCGTAGCGGTCCTGGGCCGATTCCGCCGGGGTGTCGCCGCTGGAGGCCGGCGCCGTGTCGCCCATGGGGGCCGCGGCGGGGGCGGGGGCCTCGGGCGGACTGTCAAATCGACCATCGCGTGCGGGGTGCTTGCGCCGGGCGGGGCCGGGCCGCTTGCGGGCGGTCACCTGGGGTATTGGCGCCGGAGGCGGAGGCGGCGGCGCCAGGTTGATGGGCGCCGCCGGCGGCCGCTTGCCGCGCAGGCGGTCCACCATCGGGGTGACGACCGGCTCGATCAGATCCCACAACGTCAGCACGTCGGCCTCCCTGCGCTGGTCGGCGGAGCCGCGGGTTTCCCGATGATGATCTCACCATCGGCAAGCGCCGGTCGCCGGCCGCGGGCGAAGTCGATCCATCGCATCGCCTTCCCGCCCGCTGGTTGCACCTCCAGCATACGGAGGATCGACCCATCTTTGCACGCCACGCGCCCCGTGGACGCATCGACCAGCGTCCCCGCGGGCCCGCTTCCCCCAGACTCGGGGTCCGCAGCCACCCGCAGCAGTTTCAGGTCCTTGTCCTGAATCCGCACGCTGACGCCCGGCCAAGGCGTCAAACCATGCACGCGGCGGCGGCACGCCTCGGCTGATTCGCCAAAATCCACCCACGAATCGGCCCGGCTCAGCTTGCGGGCCTTGGTGACGAGCGACTCGATCTGGGCCTCGCCGCGCACGCCGGCCGTGCCGATCTCGCTCAAAGTCTGCTCCACAAGCGCGGGCCCATCCGCGGCGAGCAGGTCGTGCAGTTCGCCTGCTGTCAGAGCCGGGTCGATCGCCCGACGGGTGCGGCCAAGGACCAGCCCCGCATCCATGCGCTGGGCCAGCGTGATGACCGAATTGCCCGTCTCCGGGTCGCCCCCCAGGATGGCCGCGTTGATGGGCGCCGCCCCGCGCCAGCGCGGCAGCAGCGACGCGTGAAGGTTGATCGCCGTCTTGCCCTCAAGCAGCGCAACCGACAGCTTTTGCCCAAAGGCGATCACCAACCACAGGTCAGCCTCCAGCGCCCGCAGGCGCCCCAGGACGGGCTCGACGTTGACGTCCTCAGCCCTGATCAGCGGCCCGCCGAGGTTCTGACCGGCCCAGGCGGCGATTGGGGTGGGTGTGAGCTCGCCGCCCCGCCCCGCGGGGCGATCGGGCTGCGAGACGACGCCGACGATATCGTGCCGCCCTCCCTGAGCAAGGGATTGAAGCGTCGGCAGGCCGAACGCACCGGAACCAAGGAAGAGCACACGCATGCGCAGCCACGGTATGGGGCCCCGGGCCGCGGCATCGGGCGCATCCGGGCCGCCCGGAGGGTCTGGCCCGAGGGGGTACGATCGGGCATGATCAAGCCGTTCGAGGTCGTGTCCGACTACGTTCCGCCCGCGCTCGATGCCGGCGACTGGTCCGTGCTGGAGCCGCTCTACCGTGGGCTGATCGACCGGCCCCTCCGCTGCAAGAACTGCCTGCAGCGGCTGATCTACGACCGCAGCGAGCTCGACGCCGCCGTGAGCGAAAAGGCCAGCACGCTCTACATCAACATGACCTGCCGCACGGATGACGAGGCGACCAAGCGGGCGTACCTCGATTTCGTGGAGAACGTCCAGCCCAAGCTCAAGGCCCTGGCCTTCGAGCTCGACCGCAAGGTCGCGTCCAGCCCCTTCGGCGCCGAACTGGACCCCGCTCAGTTCGCGATCATGCTGCGCGATGTCCGGACATCGGTCGAGCTGTTCCGGCCGGAGAACATCCCCCTCGAGACCGAGCTGACCAAGCTCGAGCAGCAGTATTCGGAGCTGTGCGGGGCCATGACCGTCGTCTTCCGGGGCGAGGAGAAGACCCTCCCGCAGATGGCCCGCTTTCAGGAGGAGACCGACCGGCCCACCCGTGAGGAGGCCTGGCGGCTGGTGGCCGGGCGCCGCCTGCGCGACCGCGAGGCCATTGAGGACATCTTCGACCACATGCTCGCCCTGCGCGCCAAGGTGGCCCGCAACGCCGGTTTCGCCAACTACCGCGACTACGCCTTCCGGCTCAAGCGCCGCTTCGACTACACCCCGGCCGACTGCGACCGCTTCGCTGAGGGCGTCGAGCGGCATGTCGTCCCCGCGCTGCGACGGCTGAACGCCCAGCGCCGCGCCGCGCTGGGGCACGAGCTCCGCCCGTGGGATCTGCTCGTCGACATCCTCGGCCGCCCGCCGCTGAAGCCCTTCGCCAGCGCGGCCGACCTTGTCGAGCGCTCCAGCCGGGTGTTCAAGCGGCTCGATGCGTCCCCCGGCGGCTTCTGGGAGATGTTCGAGGTCCTGCGGAGCGACGCCGGCGGCGCCCCTTGCCTCGATCTTGAGTCGCGCAAGGGCAAGGCCCCGGGCGGCTACCAGGCCAACCGCGACCGCCTGCGCATGCCGTTCATCTTCATGAACGCCGCGGGCGTGCAGCGCGATGTCGAGACCATGGTGCACGAGGCGGGGCACGCCTTCCACTCCCTGCTCTGCCGCGATCAACCGGTGCTCTTCAACCGGGGCGAGCCGCCGGTGGAGTTCGCCGAGGTGGCCAGCATGAGCATGGAGCTCACGACGCTGGGCTGCCTCGATGAGTTCTACACCCCCGCTGATGCCAACCGGGCCCGGCGCGGCCACGGCGAGCAGCTCGCCACGCTCCTCCCGTGGATCGCGACCATCGATCAGTTTCAGCACTGGCTCTACACCCACGAGGGGCACACCCGGGCCGAGCGCCGCGCCGCGTGGCTGGCGCTGCGGGCCCGCTTCGGCGACGCGGTCGACTGGTCGGGCCACGAAGACGCCCTGGCCCTGGCCTGGCAGCGGCAGAGCCACCTGTTCGGCGCTCCCTTCTACTACATTGAGTACGGCATCGCCCAGCTCGGGGCCCTCCAGCTCTACGGCAACTACCGGCGCGACCCGGTCCAGGCCCTGGCCCGCTACAAGTCGGCCCTGGCGCTGGGCAGTTCGCGGTCGCTCCCGGAGTTGTTCGGCGCCGCGGGGCTTGAGTTCGACTTCTCGCCCGACCGCATCGCCCGGGCCTGGTCGGAGGTCGAGCAGGACCTCGCGACGCTCCCTCAGTAAGCCAGCGCCCCCGCGCCGCCCTGGCTCATCACGACCGCGTTCGTCCCGCCCGCCGCCACCATGCTCACCCTGCACAACGTCCGCAAGCGGTTCGGAAATGTCACCGCTGTTGACGGGCTGTCGCTCGCGGTGCGGCCGGGTGAGGTCTTCGGCCTCCTGGGGCCCAACGGCGCGGGGAAGACCACCACGCTTTCCATGGCCGTGGGCCTGATCGCGCCCAGCGAGGGGACGATCACGCTGGAGGGCCATGGGTCGCCGCTCAACCGGGCGGTGCGGGCCCGGATCGGCATCGCCCCGCAGTCGCTGGCGCTCTACGAGGGGCTGACCGGCGGCGAAAACCTGCGGTTCTTCGGGCGGATCGCCGGGCTCTCGGGCGAGCGCCTGCGGACCCGCGTGCGGGCTGTGCTCGATGAAGTCGGCCTGGCTGACCGGGCCGGCGATGCGGTCGGCGGGTATTCAGGCGGCATGCAGCGCCGGCTGAATCTCGCCGTGGCCATGCTGCACGAGCCGCCGCTGCTCATGCTCGATGAGCCCACCGCCGGCGTCGATCCCCAGGCCCGCCACAGCATCCTCGAACTGGTCCTCAAGCTGCGCGGACAGGGGCGCACCGTCATCTACACCACCCACTACATGGAAGAGGCCCAGCGCCTCTGCGACCGCGTCGCCATCATGGATCACGGCCGCATCCTCGCCCTCGGCGCCATCGACGAGCTCGTCGCCCGGCACGGCGGGCACAGCACGCTCCACCTGCAGCGCGGCGAGGCCGCTGAGCGGCTCCAGACCGCCGACCCGCTGCGCGAGCTTTCCCGGATCCTGGCCGGCGGCTCCGCCACGCTCACCGGCGTGCAGATCGAGCGGCCCAGCCTTGAATCGGTCTTCCTGAACCTCACCGGACGGAGCTTGCGAGACTGATGAATGTGCTCTGGGCCATCGCCGTCAAAGACCTCCGCCTGCTCGTCCGCGATCGCGGCGCCGCGTTCTTCACCTTCGGCTTCCCGCTGATCGTCGCCGTCCTGTTCGGCTACCTCTTCGGCGGGGCGGGGCGGGGCGGGGGCGATCTGGATGTCGGCGTGTGCGATGAGGACGGCGGCCCCGCGGCCCGCGCCTTCGTCGCCGACCTCGAACAGGCCGACGGCATCACCGTGCGGCCCTACGCCACCCGGGCCGAAGCCGAGAACGCCGTCCGGCGCGGCGACATGGTCGCCGGGGTGATCGTGCCCAGCGGGTTCCAGGATCAGGCCGACAACCTGTTCGGCGGCGGCGGGCTAAAGATCGAGGGCCTGGTCGACCCGCGCCGCCAGGCGGAGGCCGGGCTCATCGAGGGCAAACTCAACGAGGTCGCCTTCAAGCAGATGTCGCGGGCCTTCACGGATGTTTCACGAATGGGGCCGATGATCGCCAAGGCCCGCGAGAGCGTCGCCCAGGCGGCCGATCTCGCGCCTGACCGCAAGCGCCTGTTCGCCGCGTTCTTTGACACGTTGGCGATGATGACCGCCGCGCAGCAGCAGGCGATCACGCCGACCCCGCCGTCTCCTCCCCCCCCGGCCAGCCCCGAAGCCAAGCAGGAGTTCGTCTGGCGCCCCGTGCAGGTCACGGTGCGGAAGGTCGCCCCCAAGGACAACCTGCCGCAGAGCGCGTTCGAGATCACCTTTCCTCAGGGGATCGTGTGGGGGCTGATGGGGTGCGTCACCGGCTTTGGGGCGTCGATGGCCAGCGAGCGGTCCGGCGGCACGCTGATGCGCCTCGCCGCGGCGCCGATCAGCGGCTCCCAGGTGCTGCTGGGCAAGGCTCTGGGCTGCTTCCTGGCCTGCCTGCTGGTGCAGGCCCTGTTGCTGTCGTTCGGGTTGGTGGTCTTCCGGCTTTCGGTTCGTGAGCCGGCTCTGCTGGTCGCCGCGATGGTCAGCTCATCGGTGGGGTTCGTCGGCGTGATGATGATCATGGCCGCCCTGACCCGCACCGAGGGCGCCGCCCAGGGGCTGGGGCGCGGGCTGGTGATCGTGCTGGCGATGGTCGGCGGGGGGACTGTCCCGCTGGATCTGATGCCCCCGATGATGCAGACCCTCAGCTACGCCAGCCCGTTCAAGTGGGCGACGCTCAGCATCGAGGGCGCCGTGTGGCGGGGCTACACCCCGCTCGAGATGCTGTTTCCCTGTGTGGTGCTGATGGCCATCGGCGTGGCCGGGTACGCCATCGGGGCGGCGGTCATCAGGCTCAGACAGGCCTGAGGGCCCCTTTGGAACTCCGCGCCGGGCCGCCCGCGGCCCCTGCCCTGCCGGCCTCCGTGGCCGGTGCGGGGTTGACAATCCCCCCGGTTCTCGGCGAGACTCGGCGCAGGCGCGATCATCTCGCGCAGCCGCCCCCCTCCGAGGAGTTTTCCGCATGTCGCACGCAGCCGCCGGCGTTGAGCACGCCCCCCACAGCGAAGCTCAGAAGAAGCTCGAGCAGGTGACGATCAACACCATCCGCACCCTTTCGATGGACGCCGTTCAGGCGGCCAACAGCGGCCACCCGGGGACGCCGATGGCCATGGCGCCGGTCGCGTATGTCCTGTGGAACGAGTTCCTCCGGTTCGATCCCGAGGACCCGATCTGGCCCAACCGCGACCGCTTCGTGCTCTCGATGGGCCACGCGTCGATGCTGATCTACTCCCTCCTGCACCTGGCCCAGGTGAAGGCCGTCAACAAGGAGTACGAGCAGGTCGGCAAGCTCAGCGTGCCGCTGGATGACATCAAGCGCTTCCGCCAGCTCGACAGCCGCTGCGCCGGCCACCCCGAATACCGCTGGACCAGCGGCATCGAGACCACCACAGGCCCGCTCGGCCAGGGCTACGCCACCAGCGTGGGCATGGCCATCGCCGCCAAGTGGATGGGCGCGACCTACAACCGCCCCGGGTTCGAGATGTTCGGTCATGATGTCTACGCCCTGGGCGGCGACGGCTGCATGATGGAGGGCGCCGCCAGCGAGGCCGCTTCGCTCGCCGGCCACCTGAAGCTCGACAACCTGTGCTGGATCTACGACAACAACAAGATCACCATCGAGGGGCACACTGAGTGGGCCTTCAGCGAGGATGTCGCCACCCGGTTCCTCGGCTACGGCTGGAACGTCGTGCGCGTCGGCGACGCCAACGACCTTGACATGCTCCGGCGGGCCTTCCGCACCTTCAAGGAAACCACCGGCCGCCCGACCCTCATCATTGTCGACAGCCACATCGGCTACGGCTCCAGCAAGCAGGACACCCACACCGCCCACGGCGAGCCGCTGGGCGAAGAGGAAATCAAGAAGACCAAGAAGTTCTACGGCTGGCCCGAGGACGCCAAGTTCCTCGTTCCGCCCGAGGCGCTCCAGTGTTTCAAGGGCGGCATCGGGGCCCGCGGCGGCAAGCACCGCAGCGACTGGATGAGCCTCTTCGAGCAGTACAAGGCCAAGCACCCTGAGCTCGCCGAGCAGACGGTGATGATCCAGAAGCGCCAGCTCCCCAAGGGCTGGGACAAGGACATCCCCGTCTTCCCCGCCGACCCCAAGGGCCAGGCCGGTCGCGATGCCAATGGCAAGGTCCTCAACGCCGTGGCCAAGAATGTGCCCTGGCTTCTCGGCGGCGCCGCCGACCTCGCCCCCAGCACCAAGACCCGCCTCACCTTCGAGAACGCCGGCGACTTCAACTACCCCCGTGAGGCCTTCGACCACCACGCCCCCAAGACCGCCATCGGCTGGGGTGGGCGGAACATGCACTTCGGCATCCGTGAGCTGGCCATGGGCTCGATCCTCAACGGCATGAGCCTCTCCAAGGTCCGGCCCTTCGGCGCCGGGTTCTTCGTCTTCAGCGACTTCTCCCGCCCGGCCATCCGGCTCGCGGCGATCATGGAGATCCCGGTCATCTACATCTTCACCCACGACTCCATCGGCGTGGGCGAGGACGGCCCGACGCACCAGCCCATCGAGCACCTGATCGCCCTGCGGGCGATCCCCGGGCTCATCACCATCCGCCCGGGCGACGCCAACGAGGTCGCCGAGGCGTGGCGGACCGTCATGCAGATCCGGCATGAGCCGGTCTGCTTCGTGCTCTCGCGCCAGGCGATGCCGACGCTGGATCGCACCAAGTACGCCGCGGCCAGCGGCGTGGCCAAGGGCGCCTATGTCCTCGCGTGCAACGCGCCCGACGGCAAGCCTGACGTCATCCTGATGGCCACCGGCACCGAGGTCGGCCTCGCGGTCGACGCCTATGAGAAGCTCAAGGCCGAGGGCGTCCGTGTCCGGGTCGTCAGCATGCCTTCCTGGGAGCTCTTCGAGCACCAGGACCAGGCGTACCGCGACAGCGTCCTGCCCCCGACCACCAAGGCCCGCGTCGCCATCGAGCAGGCCGGCGCCTTCGGCTGGGAGCGCTACACCGGCCTCACCGGCGCCTGCGTGGGCATGAAGACCTTCGGCGCCTCGGCCCCGCTCAAGGAGCTGCAGAAGAAGTTCGGCTTCACGCTCGAGGCCGTGGTCCAGACCGCCAAGGACACGCTCGCCCGGAACAAGTAAGCCGTCATCGGCCTGCGGCCGCTGGCCGAAGGTCTCGGCACGTCATCAGCCGGGAAGGGACGCGGTTCGCCGCTCTCCCTTCCCGGCTTTTTTCGCGCCCGCCGGGGGTCCGCCGGCGCGGGCGCACGAAAAACCCCGGGCGCGAGCCCGGGGTTGGGTCGATCAATCAGTTGACCGTCGCCGACGCGGCTCAGCCGCCGAAGGCCTTCTTGTAGTCGGCCACGAACTTCTCCAGGCCGATCTCGGTCAGCGGGTGCTTGAGCAGCTGCTTGATCACGGGGAACGGCACCGTCGCCACGTCGGCCCCGGCCAAGGCGCACTGCACCATGTGCAGCGGGTGGCGGATGCTCGCGGCGAGGATCTTGGTCTTCATGCCGTAGTTGTCGTAGATCTTGCGGATGTTGCGGATCAGGTCCATGCCGTCGTCGCCGATGTCGTCAATGCGGCCCAGGAACGGGCTGACCAGGAAGGCCCCGGCCTTGGCCACCATCCACGCCTGCAGCGGCTGGAAACAGAGCGTGAGATTCGTCTTGGTGCCCTTGTCGGCCAGGGTCTTGCAGGCCTTCAGGCCATCGACGGTGATGGGGAGCTTCACCACGATGTTGGGGGCGATCTTGATGAGGTCCGCCGCCTCCTTCATCATGCCCTTGTATTCGATCGAGATCACCTCGCCGCTGACGGGGCCCTTGACGAACTCGCAGATCTCGCCCAGCCGCTTGTGGTAGTTCGTGCCTTTTTCCTTGGCGATCAGCGACGGGTTGGTGGTCACTCCGTCGAGCACGCCCAGGTCGTTGGCTTCCTTGATCTCGTCGAGATTCGCCGTGTCGATGTACAGGTCCATGATGACTCCTTGCCGAGTGCGATGCCGCGCCGCTGCGCGAGGTTCAGGTTGAACACGCCGGGAAACGTCCTCCGCAGCCGGAACGAGCCGGACCACGCCGACTCCCGGTCGACCGGCGGATGCTACCAAATCTCACTGTTCTCGTCCTGAAGCGGGTTTTCCCCGTGTTTTCCGGCCCCCGGGCCAACCGAGACCGAGACCGAGAGCCCCATTGGCGCCCCCCCTCCCGACCAGTCCCAGATCGTCAGTCCGAGGCCAGCATCCCCTTGAGCTCCCGGCGCAGCACTTTCCCCGTCGGGTTCCGGGGCAGCGCCGGCACCTGCCGAACCTCCTTGGGCACCTTGTATCCCGCCAGCCGCTGCCGGCACAGCGCCAGGATCGAGGTGGCGTCGAACGGCTCGCCCTCCTTCAGCTCCACGAACGCCACCGGCTGCTCCCCCCGGACAGGGTCCATCTGCCCCACCACCCCGGAGTCCCTGACGCTGGGGTGCATGTTGAGCACTTCCTCGATCTCGCGGGGGAACACGTTCTCTCCGGCGACGATCAGCATCTCTTTCAGCCGTCCGGTGATGTACAGGTGGCCCGCGTCGTCCATCTTCCCGATGTCGCCGGTGCGGAAAAACCCCAGCTCGTCGAAGACCGCCGCGGTTTCCGCCGGCCGGCGGAAGTAGCCCTGCATGATGTTGGGCCCGCTGATGCGGATTTCTCCCTCCCCGCCCGCCGGCTGGTCGGCGCCGGTCTCGAGCGACACGATCCGCTCGGTCACCCCCGGCAGCGGTTGACCGACCGAGCGCGGCCGGTAGTCCTGCGGGCGGCACCAGTTCGTCACCGGGGCGGTCTCCGTCAACCCGTACCCCTCCGCGATCGTCACGCCGAACCGCTCACGGAAGCTGGTCGCCACCGCCTCCGGCAGCGGCTCGCCGCCGCTCACCGCGTACTTCAGGCTCCGGAAGTCCTCAGGCCCCGTGTCCTTGACGTGGGTCAGCGCGTTGAACATCGACGGGATCGCGATGTACGCCGTGGGCCGGTGCTCCCGGAACGCCTTCACGATGCGGTGCGGCACAAACCGGGCGGTGTAGACGACCTTGCACCCGAGCGTCAGCGGGAGCAGCGTGAGCACGGTGAGGCCGAAACTGTGAAATTGGGGCAGCACGCCCAGCAGCACCTCTCTTCGCGTGAAGTTCACCCAGGTGTGGCACTGGTGCACATTCGCCGACAGGTTGCCGTGGGTCAGCATCACACCCTTGGGCTTGCCGCTGGTGCCGGAGGTGTACAACAGGCAGGCCAGCTCCTCAGCGCTCGCCAGCACCGGCCACCGGGGCGTCGGAACCGTCTTGAACTCCACCTGATCGACCATCAGCAGGTTGACGCCCCGCGGCGGCCCCCCCATGAATTCGATCAGCGGCTGGGCCGTCACCACCGTGTCGGCCCCGCAATCGTCGATCACAAACTGAAGCTCCTCGGGCTTCAGCAGGTAATTGAGCGGCACGACCACCCGACCCAGGATCCACCCCGCCAGCAGGGCCATCGGCATCGCCCCGCTGGTGGGAAGCATCACGCCCACCACCCGCGACTGGCTGACCCGCTCGATCTCATCGGCGAGCACCAGCGCCCCCGCCAGCAGCTCCAGCCGCCGGTACGATCGCCGGTCGTCAATGACGCCCACCTCAAAGGGTCGTTCCAGGCAGCGACGGATGATCGGCCAATGCAGGCTCATGCGGCACGTCCTTGTCACCTGCGACGCGCAACTTTGGCGTCGAGGCCGCTCTTCGGCCGATACCAAGATACCCGTAAATGCCCCGCCCGTGCACGCGGCGGGCCGTCAACACTTCCAGCGCTTGACCCCGGCCCGGTCCCACGCTGGCCACCACCCGGAACCACCCCCCGGCCGCCGCACCGAACCACCCCACCCGGACATGATGCGCATCGCCATCAACTCGATCCGCCCCATCCGCCCCATCTGCGCCACCGGCCTTGGCCTTGGCCGCCCGGCCGCCCGCCTGTTCGCTCTCGCCCTGCTCGCCGCCGGGCTGGCGGGGTGCAAGTCCCAGCCGCCGCCCCCGCACAGTGAGCCCTTCATCGCCAGCTACCGGATGGGGAACTACGAGGAATCGCTGCGGACGGCGGAGGCAAAGTACGCTGACCCCGAAACCAAGGGCGTGGCCAAGGACCGCGCCGGACTCATGGTCGGGCTCTCCGCCTACGCCCTGCGCAAGCCTGAGAAAGCCCAGGGCTGGCTCGAGCCGCTGGTCAACAACCCCGATCCCGAAATCTCCGGCACCTCCGCGTGGACGCTCGGCATGATCTCCGCTGATCGGGCCAACTACGTCCGCGCCTCGACCTTGGCCTCCGCCGCGGCGGTCAAGCTCAAAGCCGACGATGCCGCCCGCGCCCACCTGCTGGCCGGCGAGTCCTTCGCCCGCCTCGGGCGGACCGACCAGTCGAAGGAGCAGTATGCCCTGGGCCTGCAGGTGGTTGAGTCCTCCGCCGTGCGGGCCACGCTTGAAGAACGCGCCTCGGGCCACGGCCCGGGCGCCTCCTCGACGACCGTGCTGGCCAGCCCCGTTGGACCCGGCAAGCCGCCTGTTCAGGGTGGTCAGGCCCCCGCGCTGGGCCGGTATGTGATTCAACTCGGCGCCTTCACCGCTCGGGCCAAGGCCGAGCAAGCTGTCTCCGCCGCCGCCACGGCCGCCTCCCGGGCTGGACAGCCGGCGCCGCGCGTGGTGGCGACGACCGACCCCAAGTCGGGCGGGCAGCTTTTCGCGGTGCAGGTGGGGTCGTTTGCCGACCGCCCGGCCGCCGAGGCCGCGCTGCGGGCGATGGGTGTGGCGGGTACGGTTCTCGCCCCCCGCCGGTGAACGCGGGACCCACAGCCTGGATCGCCGCCGATCTCTCCCAACCCCGGAACCCGTAAGGGTTTGCGCAGGTATAGTGGATGGTCGACTCGGGGTTCATCAGGAGCTGCCCATGCCCGCCACGCCTCGTGTACGCCCCGCGTGCTTTCCCCCAGCGTGCGTGCCCCTGTCGGCCGCCCTCCTGGTGATGCTGCTCGCGGGCGCCGCCGGCGCGCAAGAAGCCACCTTGAGCATGCCGACTTCAAACGGCAAGACCCCCGTTTCGATCGGGCGGGTCCCGATCGACCCCAGCGACCCTTCGCAGAAGCCCCTGCTCGAGTTCAACAAACGCAAGGCTGTCGCCGATCAGGCCCTCAAGAAGATCCGCGGCAAGCACTTCGGCATGGTCCGCCGCGTCGAGATTCGTCAGGCCGGGATTCTCAAGATCCGCCAGCTGACCGACCCCGCTGCGTTCGGCCCGATGCTCGATGTGTTCGCTGATGAGCAGGACGATGTGCGTAACGCCATCCTGGATCACCTCGCCGATCAGCAAACCAACGAGGGCGATTCGGCGCTCGCCTGGGCCGCCGTTTTCGGCAACACGCCGGCCCACCGCACCGAAGCGATCAAGCGGCTGAAGGCTCGCGTCGCGCAGCTCAAGGAAACGCCGGTCAGCGTCGAATCCGTCGTCGCGACCGGGCTGGCCAGCCGCAAACCCTCCGAGGTCGCCGCGGCGGGCCATGTCGTGCGCAATCTTGGGCTCTTCCCCGCCATCCCGATGATGATTGCCGGGCAGATTCAGGGTGGGGGGGGCGGGGGGTACTACGGCGGTCAGCCCGACGACCCATCTTTGTCGCTCGCCTATATCCTCGTAGGCACCCAGCGGACCTACGTGGCTGACCTGACGCCCGTCGTGGGCGAGAACGCCGTGGCGTTTGACCCGCAGATCGGCGTGATCACCGAGGGCACGGTGCTGCGGGTGATCAACGCGTTCGTCTTCACCTACAACGGCGATCTGCATCGCGATCTGGTCGGCATGACCAGCGACGCCTGGGGCCAATCGACAGCCCACCTGGGCTGGGACCAGAAGGCGTGGCTCGACTGGTATGACCAGGAGTTCAAGCCCTATCTGGCCAAGAAGGACGCCGAGGCGAAGCGTGCTGGCGCCGCGTCTCCGGCTGGCGGCCCGGACGGGCTTGCCGACCCGGCCCGCCCATAAACGCCTCACGGATCGTCCAAGCGGGCCGAAACCGAGCAAAAGTGCTGGCACGCGCGCGGATTGAGGCTAGCCTTGATGCAAGCGGTATCATCGCCGCGTTTTTGGTCACCAAGACCTTGGGGGTTGCTTGATCCAGTTTCACCTCGCCAGCGGCGCCTTGGCGCTCGGGCTGTTGACCTCTTCGCTCACCGCTCAGCCGATGGTCGCGCCTTACCCCATCTCCGGGGCCGATCGCCCGGTGGCGGTCGCCGGGGCGGCCCTCTCGGGCTGGACGGCGTCGGCCGACAGTGCGCAGGACCAGGTGGAGGTTCGCGACGGCGCCGGGACGCTCAAGGCCGCGGTCTCCCGCGCCCAGATGGCGGCGCTGCTGCCGTGGATGACGCTCGACGGCTCGACCGACGGCCCAGTCGCCCTGGGGTTCACCGACTCGGGCCGGGTGCTCTTCATCGCGGTGCGCGATGACAACACCCCCGGCGATGGCCTACCCAGCGGCGGCGTGCTCCGCTTCGAGCCTGAGTCGGGCGACCTGCGCGTCTTCGCCCGCACGGACCTGGGCGGCACGGCGTCACCCAAGGCCGCGCTGGCCCACTTCAAGGGGCGGCTGTACGTCGGCGCCCCGGGCGGCACGCGCGTCTATCGCGCCCTGGCCAACGATCTCGCTGGCACGACCATCATCGCCACCAGCACCACGCCCACATCGGCCCTGACAGTCGACCGCGATCAGGGCAATCTGCTGGCGATTTCCGATCGCTCGCTGCTCCGCGCCCCCTTGGGCGGCGGGACGCTCACCTTCGCCGGCGTCGGCGCGGCGGGCGCGGTCGCTGGCGCGACCGACCTGGCCTGGTCCGACACCTATGGCGGTTTGACGCAAGCCGGGCTGTACGTCCGCTTCGCGGCGCCTTCGGGGTCCGGGGCGCCCTCGGTGCGGTTTGTTCCGCCGTCGATGGCCCGCGGGTCGGTCGGCTTCAACCCGACCGTCTACATCCCCGAGAGCACCACGCTGAGCCTGGGCGCCGTGGCCGCCACCGCGACGGGGCAGTTGCTCTTCGCCGTGGACGGGCCGCAGGGCGACGGCCTGCTGATGCGCGACGGCGCTGACGCCCGCCTGAGCTTCGAGGCGTGGAAGGCCGATGAGTTTGCTCAGGTGGTGCGATTCGCCAAGGGCCTGGTCTCGCCCGATGGGCAGGCCCCGGGTTGGGTGATCGACGCCGACGTGCAGATCGGTTGGACCCGCTTTCACCCCGCCAGTTGCGACGGGGCGTGCTGGGTGGTGCTCGCGTGCATCATGAACGATCGCGTAAACGGCGACCCTGCGGCTCAGGGGATCGTCCGCACGATCCTCCAGCGGTACGCCGGGCGGGCGCCTGACGGCATCCGTCCGCTCCGCAGCGCCGACGGGATCTACTGGCACTGGCTCGACACCACCACGGGCGGCGCCAAGGCCGGCTGGGGTGATGGCTACGCGACACTGAGCACGATGAAGATGGTCCTCGCCGCGGCCCGGGCCGTGCAGGCCTACCCCGCTGACGCCGAGATCCGCGCGTCGGCGGAGGCGATCATCTGCGGCGTCCGCAACTGGGACCGGTACATTTCGAACTCCGGCTCGCGCCCCATGGCCTTCCTGGGCGCGGCCGCCGGCGGGCCGCTGGGCGCCCCCAACGCGGCGCCTTTTCACGAGGGGATCATCTTTGTGGAGCAGGCCGCGGCGTACGGTGTGGCGAACTCCGACTCGGCATATGCCTACTGGAAGAACCGGGCGAACCTGCCGCTGGCGATCTCACTGCTCAATCGCCCGGTGACCACCGGCGGGTTCAACCAGTTCCAGGCGGCGTTCGTGAGCCTGTATTCGCTGCTGGTTCAGGCGGATCTGCGGGCTGACCCGGCGTGGCGCACGCACTACGCCAACCTGCGGCTTTCCCACGCCGCGTGGACCGACGACAACGGCCCACGGTACAACACCGTCTTCTCCGCAGGGACGACCCGCAGCGACTGGGGCGGGTACAACGCCGATTCGCTCAGCTTCCACCCCGGCGATGTCGCGACCTTCACCTCGCTCCTGGCCCTGGTGGCCGGCGACGGCGCCAGCGGCCCGCGCGTGCCCGAGGCCGTCGCGGCGTACCACGCCTATCGGCGCGGCGCCCGCCAGACGTTTCTGGGCGGGGCGAGCATCCTGTACCGCCGCTCGAATATCGACCTTGGCTACCAGCCCGACTCGGCGGGTCTGCCCGATGTCGTGCTCGGCGCCCTGGGGCTGGCCGAGTTGCTCCAGCCCGGCGCCGTCTCCGGCGCCTTGACCGGCCCGTACCCGACCTGCACGGCCCTCGCCTGCCGGGCCGACCTCAACGGCGACGGCGCGCTGGATCCGGACGACCTCTCCGACTTCATCGGCTGCTACTTCACGGTTCCGCCGTGCGCAGCGGGGGACTACAACGGCGATGGCCTGACCGACCCTGATGACCTCTCCGACTACATCGGGGCGTTCTTCACCGGGTGCTGATGGCGGGCGCCACGGCTCTCACGAACCGCTCGACTTCGTACACAGCCAACTCCCGTAGCCGGGCGTCAGTCCATAGATCTGAGTGGCCGCCCCCGGGGATGACCGCGAGCCGGCCATGGGGCGCCGCATCCGCGATCGCCCGTCCGTCGGACAGGGGGCAGACGCTGTCGAGTTCCCCGTGCAGCACCAGCAGCGGGGCCCGAACCCGCCCCGCGAGCAGGGCCCGATCGAACGGCGGACAGGGGCGAGAAGAGAACCAGGCGAGCCCCTGCCCGCGCAGCAGGCCGAGCACGCCCAGCGCCGGCGGCAGGTTGAGCCGCCAGGGGAGCCCGCTCCGGGCCATCACCGCGCGGGCGGGCGTCTGCGGCGCCCGGTACGGCCCCTCGGCGATCACCGCGATCACGCGCGGGTCGTCCGCGGCGGCGGCGATCGAGACCCCGCCGCCCAGTGACGAGCCCGCCAGCACGACGCCCGGCCCCGCGTCGCCCGTGGGGGGCGCGGGCCCAACGACGGCGTCGATCAGCGACCGCAGGTCGTGGGCCTCGAGCAGTCCCAGCGTGCAGCGGCCGGTCGATTCGCCATGCCCGCGCAGGTCGTAGAGCACCAGGCGGGAGGCGTGCGGGATCAGCGCCTCGACCCGCAGCAGCGCGTGGATGCGCGATTCGCCCCAGCCGTGCGAGAAGATGACCGTCGGGCCGCGTGGGGCCTCGCCCGGAAGCTCCCAGACCGCCAGCGTCACGCCCTGCGCGCGGTGGGTCCAGGTCTCGAACGGGCGGGCCCCGCCCAGCGCCGGGGGCAGTTCGCCAGGATCGCCGGGCAGGCCGCGGGCGAGGGCGAAGGAATAGGTTCGGCGCGGCGGGTTGGTGAGCGTCCAGGCGGTCTGCGCCACGCTGGCGAGCCAGGTGAGCAGCAGGCCAGCGGCGAGCAGGATGAGGAGTCCGAGCCAGTCCAGGTCAGGAGTGTACCGCCCGAGGGCCCTGGCGGAGGTGGAGGGCGGAGTCGGCGCGGCTCAGCGCATGATCAGCCCGCGGATGTCGTTGAAGGTGACCAGCAGGAAGAGCGAGCCGATCATCACCAGCCCCACCAGCGTCACGACATTCTGGAATCGCACGCTCACCGGCCGCCCCGCGAAGTGCTCGTACACCAGGAACAGGAACTGCCCGCCGTCAACGATCGGGAACGGCATGAAGTTGATTACCGCGAGATTCACGCTGATCAGGGCGAGGAAGAAGATCAACCACTCGAAGCCGCGCCCGGCGAGCTGCGTCCCCACATCGGCGATGCCCACGGGGCCCTTGAGATGCTCGACCCTGACGGTGCCCTGAAAGAGGCGGGCGAAGGTCAGGTAGGTGCTCAGCATCACCTTGTGCGTCTCGCGGATGCCCAGGCGGAGGGAGTCGAGCGGCGAGGAGCCGCGCAGGATGACCTTGTCGGTGGCGAAGTAGCTCGGCGGGATGGGGTTGACCCAGGTGAGCTTGGCGAGCTTGGCCCGCTCGTCCGGGGTGATGGTCCAGTCAATCCGCTGCGTCGCGCTCCCGCGGGCGCTGGGCAGTTCGACATCCAGAGTCACGGCCATGGAGCCATCGGGCAGCGTCGCGGCGCCGGCCTGCAGCACCTGGCGGGCTTCCCCCAAGGTCGCGACCGGGCGCCCGTTCACCGCCTTGAGAATCGCCCCGGCGGGCAGGTTCAGCTCGGCCCCTGAGGGCTTGGTCGCCAGCGTTTCAGCGGCGGGCTTGGGGGTGGGTGAGGCGCCGGACGAAGCGGCGGGGGGTTCCAGGGCCTCTTCAGCGATGGGCTTGAGGCGGGGCCAGCGGGCCAGCACGGCCGCGAAGTCGCAGGAATCCTGGGAGTAGAAGCCGAGCTTTCCATCGTCGATCTGGACGCCCTTGACTTCAACGGTGCTCCATTGCCCATCGGCGGCGGGCCGCCAGACCAGCACGTCGACCGCTCCGCGCTTCAGACGGCGGATCTCGGCCATGCCTTCCGCCCGGCTGGGCCATTCGACATCGCCGATGCGGGCGAAGATGTCGCCGGGCTTGATTCCGGCGCGGTCGGCGCCCTTGCCCGCCACGACATCCATGACGCGCATGACGGGGGTGAGGCCCAGCAGGTGCGATGTGATTACGACGCCGCCATCGCCAGCCGCGCCGGCCCCGCCGCGCACCGAGTCGCTTCCCGAACCGCTCACATCGCTGAACGCGGCCAGTTGGAGCTCGGTCTGCGGCTTGAGCTCAAGAGTCAGGTCGGTCTTGCCATCGGTGAAGGTCACCGGCACCGGGCGCCCGCCCGACGCCTTGACGGCGTTGTCGAGGTCGGCCAGCGTGAGGCCGCCGGTCTGGAGCTGGGGGGGGGGGGGAAGTTGCGGGGAGCTTCCGGCGATCTGCTTGAGCCGCATGCCGGGGCGCAGGCCGGGGGCGCCGGTGCGCGCCAGTTCGTCGGCGGCCTGCTGTTGCACCTCGGCGTTGCGGTTGCGCCCGTCGATTTCGCCGGAGATGGCCGGGCCGAAGCCCAGCTGCAGCATGCCCGACACGGGGTCGCGCTGCGGCTCCATGTCGAAAACAAGCGTCTCGGGAACGCCGCGGCGCTGGACGCCGAGGCGGATGCTGGCCCCCGGCGCAGCCATGGCCGAGGCGATGGTGATGTCCTTGAACGCGTCGGGCTCCTCGCCGTCGAGCAGGACGACCACGTCGCCGTTCTTAAGGCCCGGCTCGCTGACGCCCAGCGCGGCGGCGTTGGAGGCGAGCGTCGTCGCCGCGGGCGTGCCGGGGGCGACGAAGCCGACTTTGGCCGACTCGGTCGGCAGGCCCATGGCGAAGACGATGACGAACAGCACCGCCGCGGAGATCATGTTGGCGACCACGCCGGCGGAGATGACGATCATCCGCTTCCACGGGACGCACTGCTGATAGGCGTCGGACTCGTCGGAGCGGAAGGAGGGGTCGGCGTCATCCTGGCCGAGCATCTTGACATAGCCGCCTAGCGGGAGGAGGTTGAAGCGGTACTCGGTGGGGTGCACATCCCCGGCCATGCCGCGGGAGACGGGCTTGCCCTGGGTCCGGCGCGACTCGACGAGCGCGAGGTACGCCGGCTCGCTGGAACCCCAGCGGAAGCCCATGCCCCGCCGGAAGGAGCAGAGCGCAGGCCCGAAGCCCACGGCGAAGGCGAGCACGCGGATCCCCGCCCATCGGGCGGCGAAGAAGTGGCCGGCCTCGTGCACCACGATGACCAGCGTAAACCCGATTAGGACGGAGAGCAGGTCGGGGAGCGTTGAAAACACGGGAGCCCCTTGAGGCGGATCAGCGGCGGAGCCAACGGCTTGGAGAGATCGAACATCGGCCGGCGGGCCGTGAGATTGTTGGGCCCCGCCGCCGCCGGAGCGGGCCCGCGACACGAAAAGGGCCCGCCGGCGGATGCCGGCGGGCCCGAAGATGTCATGAACTCGGGCGAAGGCCACCCAGAGGCCTGCGGGGCTTACTTGGCGTACTTGACCGAGCAGCCGTAGGGCTTGGTGGAAGCCTCAGCGACGGGCTTACCGGCCAGCAGGGCCGTGATGGCCTCGCGGACGTAGTTCTTGTCGCCGTTCTTGCCGAACGAGCCGTTGTCGATGGCGCCGTTGTAGGCGACCTTGCCGTCCTTGCCGATCACGAAGCAGTGGGGGGTGTTGGTCGCGCCGTAGGCCTTGCCGACCTTGCCCGACTCATCGAGCAGGATCGGGAAATCAAGCCCGTGCTGCTTCTTGGCGTTGGCGTTCTTCTCGGTGCCCGCACCCTGGGCGCCGGGGCCGCCGGAGTTGATCGCCAGGATGACCACGTCCTTGCCCTTGAAGTCCTTGGCCAGATCCTTGAAGGTCGTGGCCTTGTCGATGTGCTGCACGATGGCGGGGCACTCGGGGTTGAACCAGATCAGGGCGACGATCTTGCCCTTGAGGTCCGTCAGCGAAACTTCCTTGCCGGAGGTGTCGGTGAGCTTGAACTCGGGCGCGGCCTCGCCGACCTTGGCCCCAGCCTTCTTGTCTTCCTTCTTGTGGTCCTTGTCCTTGTGGTCCTTCTCCTTGTGCTCCTTGTGGTCGTCCTTGGGCTGCTGGGCGAGCACGGGGGAAGCCAGGGTGACGGACGCGGCGAACACGGCGGCGAGCAGAGTCTTGGCGATCATGAACATCTCCTTGATAATGGGACTGCGTTTGGGTTCAGCGGCATATACCGCGAAGTATCGATTCGGTTGACTTGAACGGTTCCCGCGACTTTTCACGCGCTCCCGGCAGCAGGCTTGGGGGCACGCACTTCAGGGCTTTCCTGCGCCTCTACCGGCCAGCGGCACATCGATGCTGAAAATCTGCGTTTCAACGGCCTTCCCGCCCCCTTCCGCCGACTTGCCCTTCGGGCCTGCCAGGGTCCACACTTCGAGGATGCCCTTGACGCGGGTGCGATCCGTCGCGGACGAGTCAAGGCGCACCGTCAGCCGGTCGCCTTGGGCTTCGCCATCGGCGATGAGGTTGGATGCAGGCGCCGAGTCGGTGGAAGGGTAAAAGCTGAGTTTTTTGGCCCCGGGGGCGGAAATGCTTACTGCGCCATCGGCGACGGTCACCCGCGGGGCCCCGGCGGTTGCCGGGAGCGGCTTGGGGTGACGGGCCCGCGCCGCGTCGAACGCTTTGGCGTCCTTGGAAAGTTCGGGCCTGGCGGAGGGTGTCGAGCCCGCCGCCGGAGCTGGGGCTAGGGTGATTTCCCGACTCACCGTGGCGTTCCCGATGACGCACGCCTCGTCGCAGACAACCCAGCTGAGCTCGGCCGAGACGGTCTTGGCGCCTGTGGGCGGCTCCGAAGCGGGCACCTCGATGGGGATGATGAGCGTCAGGCTGTTGAAGTAGACGTGATCGAGGATGTCGCCGGGGAGCACGTGGCGGGTGGGCGCGGGCCACTGGACAGGGCCGGACTTCCAGCCTTCCGGGAGCGTCAGTTTGATCTCCGGGGCTTGTCCTGAGTCATTCTGCCCCCGCCAGTACAGGTGCCAGTTCTTTTCGAGGTCAAAGTGCACCGCGAGGTTGAACGAGGCGCCGGGTGAGGCGGTTTGGGTTTCGGTGATCAGGCTGGGGCGGGCTTGGGTACCGGTCTTGGGCTGGGCCATGGGCTCGAACGCGGCGACAGCGGGCGATGGGTGGAGCGGCAGGGTGAAGGCGGCCAGCGCGGCCAAAAACGCTGCGGCAAAGAGGGGTGAGGAGGGGGGATTCAAGTCGGACTCCTGGTTGCATCCGGCGGGCGAACCGCGTTCGTATGCTAGGGCATGCTCACTTTGCGTACGTCGTGGCCGCGGGCCGGTTCGCTTCTGCTCGGGGTGCTGGCGGTGATTTTGGGCCTGGGAGGCTGCCAGCGGAACATCACCGACGAGAGCATCGTGGACATTTCGCTCACGGATTTGCGCAAAGTGATCGACGAGCACAAATCGTCCAAGGACAAGGACGTGCTGCTGCTGGTCGATCCGCGCTCACCCAGGGACTTCGCCAAAGGGCACCTACCGGATGCCCGCAACATGCAGCTCCCGTCGATCCCCGACCGCAAGGGTGAGTTGGACAAGCGGCTGGAGCGGTTTTCCTACGTCGTGGTCTACGGAGAGGATCGCGGGAGCGCCGTCGCCAAGGCCCTCGCCAAGCGGATGATGGGGGTCGGATACGACAACATCTACATGTTCGGGGGGGGAATTGAGGAGTGGAGACGCGCCGGCATGGTGCTGGTGGAGTCGGAGCCGCCGGCGCCGAAGCCGTGAGCTAGTCTGGACGAACGCGAGCCATGGACCGAATTGCGGCGATCGCTCTGCGCAGGCTTGGACTTCTGTCCGCTGCCCGGAGGGGCTCCCACCGCTCGGTGATGAACGATTCCATGATCAGGGTGTATTCCTTGCCGGTTGAGGCTGAAACGCCGCTGCTCGGTGTCATGCCGAAGCGGATCGAGGGCCTCGTCGATCTGGCAGCGATCTGGACCAACGCCCGTTTCGGCTCAGGCTCCTTGTCCGGCTCACGGGGGAAAGCGCCCGCGGGGACGGAAAGGTGGCTTGCGAGGCTGGCCGGGTCGGCGAGGAACCAGGACTCGAGCTGCGTCACGCTTAACCGAAGAATCAGGTTGGGGTGTCGATTCCGGACCAGGCGAGCGAGCTTGGGGCCGACGCAGCTCTGGTGATCGTCATGGTCCGCCAGGGCGAGCACGAGGCCGAGGGTGCGTGCGGCCTGGTTGTACTTCGGGAGCGCTCGCCAGAAGGCACTCTCACCACCTGCATCCTTGATGGGTCCCTCGATCCGCACTCCAACGGCGGCGGCGAGCTTCTGAGCGGCGATGCGGTCGAGGAACCCCTCAGCCCAGATGAGCGCGATCGGGCGGTTCAACCCGAGACTCCGAACAAATTCAGCGTGTTCGCGAGCGGAGGGGCGGCCTCAGCAGCGGTGAGCCCGGAGCGCATGGCCTTGTCGACGGCCGCATGCATCGGGCCCGCAATGACCTCCGAGCCGCCCTTCTGGGCTGCGAGGATGAGGAGCAACTCGCTCGACGCGATGCCGGGGTCGGAGAGCAGGCGTTCGCTGTGAGTCGTGATCAGCACCTGTCGTCCGCCCCCCGCTCGTTGCATGCGGGCGATGAAGGGCGCCAGTCGCTCCAGGATCCCAGTGTGGAGCGACCATTCCGGTTCCTCGAGCAGCAACGGGCCGGCGTCATCCTGAAGCGCCCAGAGCATGGCGATCAGGCGGAGTGTTCCGTCCGAAAACTGCGACTCGCGCTGACGGGCCGCGTTGGGCCGCCAGTGCTGGAAACCGATCTCTAGGTGGGGGCGGCCGCGGTCATCGATCTCCAGCCGGAGCTTCTCGAAGCCGGGGACCGCCTGCTTGAGAACGTTCTCAATCAGACTGAGCCGCCTTGTGCGGGCTCTCGCGGGGGTATGCCTGATCTGGTCGAGCAAGTCCCGTCCGAGCGGGTCAGATCCCGGGAAGACTCCCGGGCTCACCTGGCCTTCCCGAATGAGCTGCGGGACGAGGTTCATGAACCGGATCGACCGGAATAGCTCGGCGACGGGCCGGAAGCCCTTGTTGGCCGCGACCTGCTCGATCGCGGTCTGCCTGAGCCGCTCAGGATCCTGACGGTCGTCTTCGGTCGGCCGGTTGAGCAGAAGTTCGCCATCTTTGGTGACCCGCTCCAGCTTTACCACCGGGTCCTGGCTTGTCCTGGTCGGTGTGTCGAACGCGAGTCGATAGCCCCACTTGACGCCGTTTCCATCGGCCATCCCCACCTCGACATCCACGGCGCTGTTCACGGTGGCGTGCAGCGACCGGATCTTGGACATGCCTTCACGGAGCGAGACCGACTTGGCGAGGCCGCCTCCATCGGTGGTTAAGTCGTGCAGGAAACGAAAAACCTCGAGCAGATTGCTTTTCCCCACCGCATTGGGCCCGATGATGAAGACCCGCTCGGCAAGTTCGACATCGACCTTTTTGAAGTTCTTCCACGATTCGAGTTTGAGCGATGTGAATCGCATGGTCAGAACTCCTGCGCTGAACCCAGCAGCCCATCACCATGAATTCTGCTGATTGCGACAAAATCAAGCCTACGGCCGACCGCCCTGGCCAACCAGCCAATGCCTCAGGAAATCGACCTGGGCCGTCTTGGCTTCGTTGGCCACGCGGCCGAAGCCCGAGTGCTCCTGCGGGGCGCCGGTGGTCGGCCAGGTCTTGAGGGTCACCAGCCTGCCGGCGTCGGGCACGGCTTCCGCCGCGGCGCGGGCCCGCAGGGCGTCGACAAAGCCCTTGATGCACGCCAGAGGCACGATCTCATCCGCTTCGGAGTGCAAGGCCAGCAGCGGGATGGGCCGCCAGCCGTCCAGGTGCGTGATCGGATTCAGGGCTGCCAAGACGGGCTGGTCGGTCGGCGATGGCGCCCGGTCACCGGTGTACAGCAGCGCGAGGTCCCCGGCGGTCCCTTCCACCGCGGCGCAGCGGAAGGGGTGTGCTTCGCAGAGCCGGCGGAGAGTGATCATGCCGCCGGCCGACATACCGCCCAGGGCGAGGCGGGCAAGGTCGAAAACACCTCGGAACTCGCCGCCCCCCAGGGCGGTCACGGTCTGGTCGATCTCGGGGAGGGCCCGCTGGAGCAGTTCGAGCACGTGGCGCGGCTGCTGGAGGTGTGCGTCGAACCGCTCGCCGTGGCCGGGGAGATCGATCGCGCACGCGGCAAACCCCGCGCGGATCCAGCGGAGGTAGCGGCCGTTGTCCAG
>CAZSZO010000005.1:0-136225 GCA_964611125.1 uncultured Phycisphaeraceae bacterium
GGTACACCGCGACCATGCGCCAGTCCTCCGTGTACACCAGATGGTACACCGGATCGGCGTTGTGAACCGGCTCGTCGTCGTCGTTGGCGGTGGAGGCCGAGAGGGCTGGCGCCGCCGGTCGTTTGCTGCGCATCCTCTGGCGTCCATGGCTCTTCGCCCCCGGTCGAACTGAGTTCGTCGCACCGCCGACGAAACTCCATTCCGCTTGCCCCCCCCCCCCCCAACGAAAAACCCCGCCGAAGGGCGGGGCTTGGTGGGCTTGGGGGGCGTCTCGGGTTCGGGCTCGATGGCTCAGTGGACGAGGGCGACGGCCTTTTCGATCTCTTCGATGACCTGGCGGACCTGGAAGGGCTTCTTGAGGAAGCCGTCGAAGCCCTGGCCGCGGAGGCCCATGAGCTGGCCGTCGGTGAGCTTGCCGCTCATGGCGATGATCTTGCAGAGCTGGAGCTCATCCTCGCCGCGGACCAGGTTGGCGACGGCGCGGGAGTCGCCCTCGCCGAGGTGGAGGTCGAGGAGGAGGACGTGGGGCTTGAAGCGTTCGCACTCGATGCCCGCGGCGAAGCCGGTGGTGGCGGTGCGGACCTCGTAGTTGGCCTGTTCGATCAGGACTTTCTGGAGGATCTCGACGATTTCCTTTTCATCGTCAACCACCAGGACGCGGGTGCGCCCCGACATGACGCCATCCATGGGGATGTTGTGGGCCTTCATGAACTTGATGAGCTGGGCCACGGGGATCCGCCGGTCCTTTGACCCCGGGATCCGGTAGCCCTTGAGCGCACCGGAGTCGAACCACTTCGACACGGTTCGTGGGGCGACATTGCAGATCTTGGCGACCTCGCCGGTGGTGAGCACGTCTTTCTCGAAAGGCATTCGACTCGTCCTCTGTTAGAGGTCTGGGCTTCCTTGCACTCAGGACCGACAGGGGCCGCGATGCTGTCTCGCGAACCGCTGGTGGGTTGTCCATCGACCTGATCGGGGCCTTGCTTGATCCCCCAGCCCGCATCCGCCGCGCAGTTCCTTTAGAAGATCGAGACATCCCAGACCGGGAGCGCGATAAAGGGTCCCGATAGCGCAGTTCTCGGGACGTTGGCGGCGTCGGAGGCGGGGCTGGGCCGGTCCGGGCGGGTTCTGGAAGGGCGCCGCGGCGCGGTCGGGCCGGGCCGAAGGCTCACCGAGCGTTGACAGACCCGGCCCGGCTGGTTAAGTTGGCCGCCCCCTGACGCGCCCCCCGAGCCTCCGCCGAGTCGGCGAGGTTCGCGCTCGCGGAAGGGAACTTGGGAACCGCCTAACCTCTGGGCCCCAAAAGACTTGAACCCCGGGGCGTCCCTCTCGGACGTGTGCTGGCCCGGGGGGTGTGTTGGGGATTCAGCGGGGTGGGTCGGAGTCGGTTTTTGCGCGGCTTGCCCGCGGCGGTCGTGTTTTCGTCCTCAGGAGCTGCTCGTGCCCCAGACTTCCTCTCGCCTTTCCGCCCAGTCACGCACCCAGTCACGCACCTCCGGGGGCGTCCGTCACCTGCTTGCCGGGCTGGCCCTCGCCGGCTCACTGGGCCTTTCCACTGCGGTCTGGGCGGGGGAACCCCCTAAGGACAACCAGCTCCTGCAGGATTTCATCCACTATGTGTTCATCGACAAGGCCGAGCTGGCCAAGCCCTTTGGCGAGGCGTTGCTGAAGCGGCTGGCGCCGCCGCTGGGCACGGCCGAGGGTGACGCTGGGCTCAAGCTGAGCGAGTTCGTCACGTTGATCGAGCTGACGGGCTCGCAGGACCGCTTCGAGCGGGCGGCGACCGAGGGGTTGCGGTCGCCGGAGCTGGAGTCGACCGCCGGTCGGCTGCTGCGGGCGTACACCGCGGGCAAGCTCGAGCAGGCCCGCGACCCGGCCCAGATCGCCAAGAACATCAGCCTGCTGGTGAAGGACCAGCGGGCCCGGCTCTTCGGGCGCGAGCGGCTGGTCTTCGCCGGGGAATACGCCCTGCCGCAGATGCTGCAGGCCCTGACGCGGCGGACCGATCCGGCCCTTTCGGCCGAGGTTCGCCAGTTGCTGGTGGACATGGGCAAGCAGTCGGTGTCGCCGCTGCTGGCGGCGCTCCCGGGGCTTGATGCGGTGAGCCAGGAGACGGTGCTGGGGATCCTCTCGGAGATCCCGTACAAGTGGTCGGTGCCGTTCATCTACGACCTGCACCGCTCCTCCAAGCAGGAGGCGGTGAAGAAGGCGTGCGAGCGGGCGCTGACGCGGATCACGGGGGCCTTCACCCCTGAGGTGAGCATCTCCGACGCGTACGCGGACCTCGCGGAGGCGTACTACGGCGAGGAGGAGAGCCTGACGTCGTTCCGGGGCGAGGCGACGCAGCCGTACTGGACGTTCAACCCCTCGATCGGCCTGATGGCGACGCCGGTGGACACGCGGGTGTATCACGAGGCGATGGCGATGCGGCTGGCCGAGCGGGCCCTGGTGCTCGATCGCGGGAACCAGCGGGCGGTGTCGCTGTGGCTGGCGTCGAACTTCTCGCGCGAGCTGGATACGCCGGGGGGCTACGAAAACCCGGTATACGGCAAGGACCGTCGCGACGCGACCTATTACGCGGTCGCGGCCGGCGCGCGGGCTTCGCAGGCGGTCCTGGGGCGGGCCCTCGACGCCAAGCGGACGCCGCTGGTGCGCAAGGCGATCGCGGCGATCGAGCGGACCGCCGGCGGCGGCACGCTGGCCGACAGCTCGCTGGGCCGCAACCCGCTGCTGGAATCGCTGCGGTACCCCAATCGGCGGGTGCAGTACGAGGCGGCCCTGGCCCTGGCCACGGCTCAGCCGACGAGCAGCTTCGAGGGCGCCGAGCGCGTGGTGCCGCTGCTGGGGAGCTGCATCCGTGATGCGAGCGCCAAGTATGCGGTGGTGATCGCGGGCGACCTGGAGCGGGGCAACTCGCTGGGCAAGCTGCTGACGGGCCTGGGGTACACGGTGCTGCCGGTGGCCCGCTCGCTGCAGGGCGCCGAGGGCGCGATCTCCGAGACGCCCGGCGTCGACATGATCGTGACCGACCTGCCCGGCCCGAGCACCGACGCCACGATCAAGGACGTGCGCGGGAACGCCCGCCTCTCGGCGACGCCGGTGCTCAGCCTGCTGGACGCCAAGGGGTTGAGCGACCTCTCGGCGAGCTACGGGCGCGACGAGGCGGTGCGGCTGATCCGCTCCGGGGCCGACCCTGCGGCTCAGGCCGAGGCGGTGAAGCAGCTCAATGACCGGGCCACCGGCGGGGCGATCGGCGGCGACGACGTCGCGATCTACCAGACGCGGGCGCTGGCCTCGCTGCGGGACCTGGCGGTGTCGGGGAACACGGTCTTCAACGTGGCCGACGCCTCAGGCGCCCTCACGGCGACCCTGAGCACGGCCAGCGGGGCCATCAAGATGCAGATCGCTGAAGTGATGTCGCGGGTGGGCGACAAGCGGCTGCAGACGGCCCTGATGGACGCCGCGATGAGCGCGCAGGGCGATGAGATGATCGAGTTGCTCGGGAAGGTGACCCAGTCGGCCAAGAAGTTCGGCAACCTGCTGGATGAGCGGCAGATCCGGCGGCTGGTTGAAGGCGCCAATGCGGGGAGCGATGCGGAGGCGACGGCCAAGGCCGCGCTGATTGGTGCGTTGAACCTGCCCAACGACAGCATCGTCCCCCTGATTCTGGGGACGGCTGCCAAGAAGAGCTGATTGGGCAACAAGGTTGATTCCCACAGAGCCCCCTTTCCGGTGAGAGGGGGCTTTTTCGTTGGTTGAGCGGGGAGGCTGAGCGGGCAGGCAGATCCCGCGCAATTCGGCTGGCCGATTTGCGGGGCTCGTGTATATTTTGAGCGGAGTGTTGCCGGATGTGGGTTCGCGCCCACATCGCTGGCTGGCTGTGTCGGTTGATCGCCCCGGAAAATCGGAGCAGAGCGGCAAGGCCGGATCGCCGGCGTGCCCGTTCTGGTCGTCCCGCATTGCTGCGGGTCAAAACAGAACCTCTTGAGCGCCCTCCCGGGCGTTCAATGCCCACGAGGCCGGGTCGGTGAGCCCGGCTTCGTCCATTTTTGGGCCAGGCCATTTTTGGGCCCGGCGTGCCTGGGAAACCCCGGCGGCAGCCGATCGCCGATCAGGGGCGGGGCGCGTTCTTGGCGTCCTTGACCACGGGGTTGTCGGTCTTGTCGCCAGCCTTGGCGACCACTGCGGGGTCGACCGAGCCGGGCGCCCCGCTGGGGAGCGCGGCGCTGGGGTCCTCGTTGGGCCGCTGGGTGAGGTTGCCGACGGAGGGTTGCTGGTCCGGGTCGGCCCCCGAGTCGGGACGGACTCGCACGCCCAGGCCGCCCGGGCCGGGGGGCGGCGGCGGGCCGCCGGGGAGGAGCACGTAGAGCACCGACACGGTGAGCAGCATGCTGGCGGCGGCCGAGACGGCCAGCGACCAGCGGAGGGCGAGTCGCGCCGAGGCACGGGCCTGAACGGCGGCGAGGAATGCGGGTGGGGGCGCCATTTCGGCCTCGCCGCGCAACGCGAGGGCGAGGGCGTCAAGGCGGTGCTCAAGAGCGTGAGGTCGCGGCAGGGTGGACTGGGGGCTGGATTGGGGATCAGGCATCGGGCCCTCCGGACGGGACGGTGGCGAGCAGTTGGAGGGGCGGGGTGCGGCGGCCATCGTCGGCGGAGCGGGCGCCGGGGCGGATATCGGCGCTGTCGGCGGGGGCCACGCCCAGCAGGCGGCGGAGGGCGCTGAGGCCGGCGCGATACCGCGAGGCGATGGTGTTGCGATTCTGGCCCAGGGCGTCAGCCATCTGATCGAACGTGAGCCCGCCGACGTGCTTGAGGAGCAGGGCGTCGCGCTGGTCATCGGGCAGGGCCTCGATGGCGGTCTGCAGATCGGGCGGGAGCGACGGCTCACCGGTGGCCGGGGCCTGGAAGACGACCTTGCCCTCGGTGGCCCTCTGGACGCGGGCCCGCCGGCGGGAGCACTCGCGGATGTGGTTGAGCGCGGCGTTGCGGGTAAGCCTGGCGAGCCAGGCGGCGACATCCTCAACCTGCCGGACCACGCGCGCGTCCAGGGCGAGCAACCGGACGAAGACCCCCTGCACGACATCCTGGGCGGTGATCATGTCGCGCTCGCGCAGGACGGTCGCCGCGAGGGCGACCATGCGGGGGCCAAAGCGAGACCACAGGGCCACGGCGGCGTCGGAATCGCCGCGGTGGGTTTCGATCAGCAGTTGGCGGTCGTCGAGGTGGGTCACACCGTGCTCTTCGAGGCAGTCGGGGTTGGGGTTCGCCTGACTGATCAGGTTCCGCATTGGGTCTGTGTTGGGAGGTGGGGTCAGGCGGCCCAGGCGGGGTAAGGGTCAGGGCTTCGTTTGGGGCAGGGAGGCCATGAACTCCCGGAGGCGTTCGGCGGCCTTGGCGAAGCAGACGTTCGCTTTGACAAGCGAGGGGCTGACGACCATGGCGGCGGCGCCGTACTCGCCCTTCTCCACGCGGGCGGCGATCTGCTCCAGGCGGAAGCGGGCGTCGGGCACGTCCCACACGGCCAGGGCGTCGCGGACGACCTGGGCCGCCCGGCGGAGCTCGGCCTGGATGCGGGCTTCGTCGGCGGAGGCCAGCTTGTCGACGACTTCCTGGCGCCAGGCGGCGTCGTGCTCAGCGGCATCCTGCATGGCCAGCGCGATGAACTTGGCGCCGGCATCGGCGCCGGTGCACCGGGGGGCGAGCCACTGCTCGATGATGGCGCCCTCGCCGGCCACGGAGGCGTGAATGCCGAAGGGATCGGTTTGGTCAAGGGCCTCGGCGGCGACGCGGATATCGGCCCAGCCCTGCGGGGTGATCGCCCCGGAGGCCCGGAGCACCTCGGCCACATCGATGGCCAGGCCGGCGATGGCCTGGGAGACGAGGCTCGAGATCAGCAGGCGGTCGCGGGTCGCGTGAGCGGAGATGGCGAAGATGGCGGCGAGGCGCTCGGCGGCCCCGGCGGAGTCGCCGCGCTGGGCCCGCACGCGGGCATCGATGGCGAGCAGGCGGGCGGAGGCCCGGAGCTTGATGAGGTGGGGCGCCATCGCCTGGAAGCCACGGTGGTAATCGACGGCCCAGTCGCACTCGCGGATGCGGGCCGAGCGGAGCAGGGCGGCGATCAGGGGCTCGGCGTCGGCGAGCTGCCTGGCCTGCTCGGCGGAGAGCGTGAACCCCGGGTCGGACCAGTTTGACCCGGCGAACTTCGCCAAGGCGCCGTCGCTGTCGAGGAGCCACGCGCGGTAATAACTGAGGGCGGCGTTGGCGGTCGGGGCGAGAGGGTCGGGATCGGCGAAAGCGCTGGCCGGGAGCGGCGCGACCGCCGGCTGGGCGGAGGGATCGGGGGCCGCAGGCAGGACGGTGGGAAGGGCGAGGGCCAGAGCAGGCAAGAACAGGAAGGAGAGGATCAGTGGCCGCATTTGGGGTTTCCTTGGTCGAAGACATGAACAAGGACACCGGGCAACGGGGTTTGTGTGGAGGGGCCGGGGCGGCTAGCGGTCGCGGGCGACGATGCGGGCGAACTGAGCCTCGGCGGCGCGCAGCAGGATGGCGCTGACAGCCAGCAGGGCGGCGCAGCCCAGCCCGGCGTAAATCAGAAACTCCGACAGGTCGGTGCGGCCGTGGGGCATCTCAAAGCCGGCGAGCATGCCGCGCTGGGTGAAGGTCCCGGTGATGGCGATGACGGCCATGGGAACGGGGCTGGCGGCGACGACCAGCGACAGGAGCCGTTCGCCTGTGCGGCCGGCGCGGGTGATCTCCGACAGGATGGAGACCACCATGGGGGTGAGCAGCCAGAGGGTGAGGCAGATGAGCAGGGCGCTGATGGAGGGCGGCGTCGGGCGTTTGAAAAAGAGGCTGAGCGTGACGCCCAGGGTGGTGACGAAGACCATGCCGGAGAACACGATCGCGGCGACGAGGATGACGCCAAGGGGATTGAACCGCCCCCAGACCATGGCGAGGACATAGTGAACCAGGACAAGGGCGGCGAGGGGCCAGGCGCGGAGGATGATGCCCAGGATCTTGCCGCGCAGGATGGCGGCGGGCGAGAGGGGCGTGGTGAGCAGGACGTGCCAGGCGCGGGACTGGACTTCGGAGGCGATGCTGGCGCCGCCGGCGGTGGCGCAGTGGAGGCAGGCGACGACGGAGAGGAGGATGGTCATGAAGACGGTGGTGCCCATCTCGCCCAGGCCCTGGTGGGTGTAGCAGAGGGCGATGACCAGACCCAGGCCCATTCCGGCGAGGAGCAGGACGCGGGGGGCGCCGAACGCGGCGAGGCGGGCTTCGCGCCAGAGGACCGGCGCATCGCCGACAACCCGCGTGACGATCCGCATCGGGGCGAGAAAGGCGAGCGAAACGACGATGCACTCGGCGGCGATGATCATGGCGATAGAGGGGGTGTAGTCGGGGCCTTCGACGCGCTCGTACCACGCGATGAAGTCAGGCCCGAGGCGATCAACGACGGCGACCTGGATGAGGTCCTTGAGGAACCGGTCGCTGTCGGCGAAGGCGCCCGTCAGGAAGAAGACGGTTGGGACGACGAAGCCCAGCGTGAAGACCAGCACACGGGCCGGCCGGTGGCGGCGCCAGGCGAGGAGGGCGTCGTGGAGGCGGACTCGCAGCGGGCGGGGAGGCGAACCGGGGGCGGCGTCGGCCGGGGCCGCCCTGCCGCGACCGGCTTGGGCGACCGGCGGCGCTTCGGCGGCTTCGCGGAGCAAGACGCGCCTGAGCTGGAAGCTGGCGATGGCCAGCACCAGGGCGGCTTCGACAAGGTTGAGTAGGCAATGGACGCGCCAGAGGTCGCCGATACCGGCGAAGGGGCCGGCCCGAATGCCCGGGACGGTGACGGTCGTGAGCGCCATGAACGGGCTCAGATACAGGGAGGCAGTCCCCAGCCAGGCGAGTCCCAGCCGCGGGAAGGCCATCGTGAGCACCAGCAGCAGGGGCGGGCCGAAGCAGAGCACGGCGGAGTAGGTGAGGGCGAAGCCGGTCGCGGCCCAGGGGCGTTTGGCGTGGACCGAGCCCCACACGCCCAGGGCCCCGGCCAGGATCGCCGTGGTGACGTTGATGGCGGTGATGGCCAGGACAAAGCCCGCATCGAGACCGCCGAAGGCCCGCAGGGCCAGCAGCAGCGGCGCGGCGAGGAGCAGGAGAATCGCCATCTGCACCAGGCGACCGGCAAGGCCCGCACAGACGATGTGGCCGCTGGTCAGGGGCGATGTGGCCAGGGCGGAGAGGGTGCGGTTGCGCTTCTCGTCGCAGATGAGCGGCCCCGTCAGGGTGGGGGCGATGAGGAACGCGGCGACAAGCTGAAACCAGCCCAGGGCGGTGGCGATGGTGGGCGCCATGGTCTGGAACTCCTGGACGCGAGCGGCCCCGCGGTAGCTCTCGGCCGTGGAGGCCAGACCCAGGTAGAAGAGCGTCGTAAAGCCGAGCAGGCCCAGGGTGTAGAGACCGCGCGTCCAGTAGGTGGAGGGCTTGCGGCCCAGGGTGCGGATATCGCGCTGAAAGACCGGGCCCAGGAAGAGCGTGAAGGGGTTGAGGGCGACGAGCAGGCCGAAGAGAAACGACCCGGCGCGGGCGGGCCAGGGGCGGCGGCGCGATCGGGCGCCGGGAGCGGCGGGGGCGGCGGGGGCGGCGGGGGCGGACGTGATGGGCGCGGGGGTGGGCATGGGATCGAAGCGGGGATCAGTTCAGGGCGCCCTGGGTGAGGCGGAGGAATGCGTCCTCGAGTTTGATGGGGCGCGGGGCGAACGACGCGATGCGGGCGCCGGCGTTGATGAGCGTCTCGATGATGAAGTGGTGAGAGTGAACGCCCGGGGTGAGCTCGATGAGGAGACCGGGCAGCGGCGCGGGGGCCTGGGTGTCAGGCGAGGATACCGCGGGCTGGGTGGAGGGGGACGGGCTGGGGGTGTCGATGGCGGCGCGGGCGACACGGGCGTCGGCAGTCAGGCGGGCGAGGATCTGCTCGATGGCGACCGAGCCGGGCTCGAGGGCGACGGCGATGCGTTCGCCGGCGCCGGCCTTGGTGAAGGCGTCCTGAATGGAGCCGGCGAAGAGGAGGCTGCCGCGCTCGATGATGCCGATGCTGGTGCACATCTCGGCGAGCTCGGTGAGGATGTGGGAGGAGACCATGATGCACTTGCCCATGCTTTTGAGCTCGAGGAGGAGTTCGCGGAGCTCGATGCGGGCGCGGGGGTCGAGGCCGCTGGCGGGCTCGTCGAGGAGGAGCACCCTGGGCTCGTGGAGGAGCACGCGGGCGACCCCCAGGCGCTGCTGCATCCCGCGGGAGAGGGAGTCGACCATGGCCTCGCGCTTGCCGACGAGGTCGGTGAGCTGGAGGACGGAATCGACCACGGCTCGGCGGCGAGCGCGGGCGATGCGGAACGCCGCGGCGAAGAACTGGAGGTACTCGTCGACGGTGAGGTCGTCATAGACGCCAAGGAAATCGGGCATGTAGCCCAGCAGCGTGCGGATCTGGGGGCCCTCGGTGGCCACATCGAGCCCGCAGACGCTGGCCGAGCCGGCGTCGGGACGGAGGAGCCCGGCGAGGATCTTCATGGTCGTCGACTTTCCGGCGCCGTTGGGGCCGATGAAACCGAAGACCTCGCCCGGGCCGATGTCAAGTGAGACATCGTTCAGGGCGATGAGGTTCCCGAACCGCTTGGAGACGTGGTCGATGTGGATCATGAGGAGCGTCGGGAACGGGGCTTGCGGGGAACTTGAGAGCCAGCTGGCTCTGGCTGGCCGGGTGGGTTGGGCGGGTTCGGGCGGGCTTCTTCGGGGAGCGGGAGGAGGATCCGCAGCACCGCCCGACGGCTGAGGTCTTCGATCGGGGCGGACCAGGCGACATCGGGCGGCAGGCCGTCAACGGCCAGGTGCAGGGCGGCGTGGGAGCCGGAGGCGATGCGACGGTCGATCGCCAGCGTGCGCTCCGCCGGCCCGGGGAGGTCGAACACGGCGCCGGGCACATAGGGCTGGGTGCCGCTATGACCCACGGCCGATTGGGCGGAGCGGTTGACGCGGAACAGGGCCCCCGCTTCCCCCCCGACCCCCCCGGTCCGGCCGGGGAGATCGGCGATGGTCGCCTCCAGTTGCTGGGTGCGCGGACCGGCGGGCGAATCGGGACGGGGGGCGAAGGTCAGGTCGATCCACCCTGAGGGCGTACGGAGCGACGCGGCGTCGACGCGGGCTGAGTTCGGGAGCGTGAGCCTGACCCGCCAGGGATCGCGGAGGCCCGCAGGCGGGATCAGCTCCGCCTGAAGGGGAAGGGTGGTGCGGCCGGAATCCATGAACGAGCGGAGCGTCCAGCGGCGCAGCGCGAGGCCCGATGGCGCGGGGATCGTGCTCGAGTCCTGGGCGGGGGTCAGGCCGCCCAAGGCGTCGGCCCCGGCGTCGATCGAGCTTGGACGCTGCACAAACGAGACGGGCACGGTGATGGGCTGACTTTCCCAGCGCGAGAGGGTCATGCTGGATACGCCCCGCCAGCGGGAGCCGTCAGAGGGGGCGAGCACCGCGGGTCGGGCGTCGGCGGCCAGGGTGGAGAGATCCTCGGTGCGGCCGGACCAGACCTGCGAGACGGTGGCGTGATAGGCGAGCGGCGGAGCATCGCCGCCTGCGGCGGGGAGGATCGCGTCAATGACGGAGAGGCGGGCGATGCGCGAGTCGGAACCGCGCAGGAGGACGGGCCCGACAAACGCCGCGGCGCCGGAGATGCTGATCCAGATGAGGGCGGTGAGCCAGGAGAGGTGGCGGCGGGCGCGCCGGCGGAGGAGGAGGAAGTCGCCCGGGCCGACGAGGATCGCGAGCAGCGCAATGGCGATGAAGAGGGCGATGAAGATCGGCAGATCGACCGGGGTGACGTTGGCCATCAGGTCGAGGATCGAGGCGAGGGACTGCTGGGCCTTGTGGGTGTGGCCGCTGGACTCGGCGTAGCCCCAGCCGCCAACGTTCTGGTCATCGCGGGAGGGCGTCTGGTCCCGGAGGGCGGTCGAGAAGGCGTCGGCCCAGAGCCCGGCGGCGTCGGCATCGGTGCGGGAGGCGACGAACGCCGCGGGCTCCAGAGCCAGGATGGTGACGAAGCCGTACCCGACGGGCCCTTCGGCGAGCAGGCCGCCGCCGGCCGGATCGAGCCACCGCAGGGACCAGCCCTGCGCGGCCCCGAGGCCTGTGAGTGTGAACAGGCGGGCGCGGATTGAGCCCAGCGGGGCCTGGCTGAAGCTGGCGGTCTCGAGCGGTTCGCTGCTGGATGGCGTCTGACCCGAAAGGGACTCGCCCGGGACGGGCGGCGCGACGAAGGTGGGCGGAGGCGGCTTGACCGACCGGGCCAGGGCTGAGATAACCTCGCCTGGAAGGCTCAGCGGCTCGGGAGGGCGTGACTCCACGAGTTCGCCCGCTGGGCCGGGGGGGAGCCAGGCCCGCCAGGAATCAGCCGTGCGCTCGCTGATGACCACGAGTCGGCCGCCGGAGAGGACCCACTCGCCGATGGCGGCCTGGGCGCGGCGATCAACCTCGGCGTCGGCGTGGATCACGAGCACCCCGAGCCCCTCGTACGCGGCCGACTGCTGCGGGAGGTCGGCGGGGCGCGATTCGACGAGGGTCGAAAACTGGTTGGCGCCGCTGAAGCCGGACGCCGGTTGGAAGGCGGCGAGCGTCTGAGCGGGAACCTCGCGGGTGTTGTCGCCAAGCTTGACGACGCGCAGGCAGGCGAGGGCGCCGATATCGAGGATCGGGGGGAGCGGGACGTCGTCAGGGCGGCTGACGGCTTCGCTGTAGTTGATCGAGGAGAGCACGCGGCCGCGCGGCGTCGAGAGCGTGATGCGGAGGCGCGGGGCGAAGCGGGGTATGCAGATCGCGGCGTGCACATCGAGCGTGCGGCCGGGTGTGAGCGTGACGCGCTGGGTGATGCGGGACTCCTGCGTAGCGTCCTGCAGGTACGAGATCGTCAGGACGGCGTCCATGGCCTCCAGGATGGGCCCGCGCCCGGGTCCGGTGATGGTGACCCGGACGGGGCACCAGCGCTCGGGAACCAGCACGCCCTTCCAGCCGACCACCGCTGAGATGACCGGATCGTCGGGGTCGGCGGCCCGGGCGGGCGGGGCGGTGAGCGCGAGCAGGGCCAGGGCGAGCGCCAGCAGGGTCCGAAGATGGGCGAGGTGCGGCGGGGCGGTCATCGCGGTGTCTCGGGGGTGAGTGGGTCCGGCGCCGCGATGGCTGGCTAGAACATGACCTTGCGGTTGTAGACCCACCATTCAACGAGCATCACGGCCAGGGCGCCAAGAAGAAGGTAGGGCCAGAGCTTGCGGAACGCGGAGCCGGCGCCGTCCTGAGTGGCTTGCTCGACGCGGGAGGCGAGGTTGAGTTCGCGGGCGGAATTGATCTGGGACTCATAGGCGTCGAGCAGGTTGACGGCGACAGCCCGCCGGACGCGCCCGTCGACCTCGATATCGCTGCCGAGGGCGGGGCCCTGCCAGGAGAGGGTGTAGATGCCCACCTTGCGGACCGGGCCGTAGACGACGCGGCCATCGGCGGTGGGGCTGAGCTCGACCCGGGTCTTATCCGGCAAACCGACGGTCACATTTCGCGCACCGGTGGGGATTCGCTGGGCGAGGGTCTCGCCGGGGTGGAGGATCGGCGACGCCGCGGCGCCGTCGTTGCCGAGATAGACCAGGCCCGCGGCGGTGTAGAGGACGAAGCCGGGGTCGAAGGGCCAGGTGGAATTGGTGATATCGAATGTGCACAGGAGGGCCCGGGTTTGGGCGTCGCTCACCTCGGCGATGACGGGGCCGAACTGGCCGGTGGCCAGCACGGTGACGGGCGAGTCGGGATCGACCTCGCACGCCTGCGACTTGGCGATGATCAGGGAATCGAAGCCGACCGACCGCAAGGCGGGGTGGTCGCGCCGCCAGTCGACGACCAGGGACTGGCCGCGTTCGCCCTTCTCGCGCAGGCCAAGGGGTGGTGGGGGAATGGCCCCGAAGACGAGGAACCGGCCGGGGGGCAGGCCAGGACCGGGGCGCGCGGGCGGCGGCGGCGCGGCGCCGGGTGACGGCGGGGCCGCGGGGGGGGTGACGGTGGGGAGCCAGCGGTCGAGCACGAAGACATCGAACTCGCCGGCCTTCTTGGGATCATCGAGAACCGACTGGGCCTCGCCCGGCGTGAGGACCGCGAGCTTGCTGAGGGCCAGGCCCTCCAGGATCGTGCGCAGAAAGAGGTTGCCGGGCGTCACCAGGGCGACCGAGAGCCGCTTGGCGGGGGGAACCGAGAGATAGCCCAGATCGTCGATGGGCAGGGCATCGGGCTGATCGGCGGAGATGCGGGCGACGATGACGCCGCCCTCGACGTTATCGAGCGTGAAGACGATGCCGCCGGTGGCGGGGACGAGGGTGCTCAGCGGAGGATCGGCCTCGGGCTTGGCGGGGTCGGCGGCGGACTCGCCGGAGGGCTTGGCGCTGCCGAGCGCCGGGGTGGCCCCGTCGGGGGCGCGCATCAGCGCGGGGGGGAGCTTGGCCTCGCGGATGCCGACGCGCCGGCCCTCGAGGGAGAGTTCGACATCAACGGTGCGGGCGTCGCGAGCGGAGGACTGCAGGCCGACAAAGATCGACAGCTTGCTGGGCTGGTCGAAGGCCCGCTCGGCCCGGAGCCCGGTGATGCCGACATTACCGGTTTCGGGCTGGCCCTGGGCGTGATAGACAACGTCATCCTCCGGGGTGAGTTCGACGTTGGCGTCGGCGGGGGAGTCGCCGGCCTGCATCGCGTCGGGCAGACGGCCGTCAGAGAAGATGTGCAGGTGGGCGGGCGGCCCGGCGGCCTGCAGGCCCTTGTCCTCGACGATCTGGCGGGGGGAATAGGCCTTGGCCAGCTTGATGGCCTCGCGAACCGATGTGGAGGAGTCGACCGGCTGGATCGACTCGATGGCGGTCTTGAGCGCCGCCTTGCTTGTGGTGAAGTTCTGGATCGGGTGGGCCGCGTTGTCGAAGGTGATGACCATCGCCTGGTCGCCCTCGCTGCCCCACAGGCCGGGCTCGACGAGCGAATCCACGAGTTCCAGGGCCTCCTTCTTGGCGGCCTCCAGACGGGTGACGCCGGTCTGCTTGGGGTCGCCGTCGGTGGCCTGCATGCTGGCGGAGGCGTCGATCAGGATCACGTGCCGGCCGCCCGGCGCGGCCTTGGACTTGATCTCGGGCTGGGCCAGCGCGAAGAGGGCCGCGGCGAGGGCGAGGAGCTGCAGGAAGAGCAGGATGTTGCGGCGGAGGCGCTGGAAGGGAGCGTTGGCCTGAAGGTCCTCGATGGCCTTCTTCCAGAGGAGGGTGGTGGAGACCTCGAGGTCGCGGCGCTTGAGCTTGAGGAAGTAGAGGATGACCAGCGCCGGGACGGCGATGGCGGCGGCGATGCCGGCGAGGAGGGGGGTGAGGAACGTCATGTGAGGAGCCCCCTGCGGCGGAGGTAATCGAGGACGAGGACGTCGACCTTGGTGCTGCTGGGAACGGTCATCTGCATGATCTCGCGCCGGGCGCAGAAGTCGCGCAGGCGGTTGCAGTAGGCGGTGAGCATGGTTTCGTAGCGCTTCAGGAGCGGCGCGGAGATGGTGACCTCGGCGAGGTCGCCGTCTTCGCAGTCCTTGAGGCGGAGGTCGCCGCCGATGTCGGGCTTGAGCTCCTGCGGGGAAAGAACTTGTATCGCGAAGACGTCGTAGCCGCGGCCGACGAGGAGGCGGAGGCCTTCTTCGTAGCCCTCTTTGATGAAGAAGTCGGAGAGGACGACCATGACGCCCTTGCCGCGGCGGGTGATGGCGATGCGCTTGCAGGCCTCGGTGAAGGGGACCGAGCCCATGGGTTCGAGGGAGCAGGTCCAGCGGGCGAGCTCGGCGAGGCGGCGGCGGCCGCGGAGATCGCGGATCTGGGTCATGACGCCGCCTTCGACGGGCCCGATCGCGGTGACGGTGAGGCGATGGAGGTTGGCCAGGCCGACGTAGCCGAGTGCGACGACGAGCTGCTGCATGAGGAGGAACTTGCTCGGAACGCCGCAGTCGTGAGAGGCTGAGCAATCGACGACGATCTGGAGGGAGAGGTCCTCCTCCTCCATGAAGAGCTTGAGGAACAGACGCTCCAGGCGGCCGAAGATGGACCAGTCGATGTGGCGGAGATCGTCCCCCACGACGTAGGGGCGGTGGTCGGCGAACTCGACAGATTGCCCGCGGCGCTTGGAGCGGCGCTCGCCCTTGAGCTTGCCCAGGAGCACCTTGCGCGAGGTGATATCGAGCTGAGTGAGGCGCGCGACAAGGGGACCGTCGAGGAGGTCGTCAATGGCCTGGGGGCGGGTTGGGTTCTCGAGCTTTTGCATTGGGGGGAAAGGGAGTGTCAACGAAGGAGCGAAGGAACCGAAGTGGAACAGGAACAGCAGCTATGGAAAAAGAAGAAGAGGAAAAAGAAGATGGTGATTTACGCCTTCTTTGGGAACTTGGACCAACGAGCATTCAGGATGCGCTTCAGACCGTCGGCGAGGCGCACGGCGTTGAAGTTCATGAGAAGGCCAAGGGGGGCATCAAAGGCTCGAACGTATCCAAGGGTTTGAGCCGAGTGCAGCTCGGTCAGGACGGAGACGGATTTCAATTCAAGCACGACTTGCCCCGCTGCGACGAGATCGATCCGCTGGCCTTTGAGCACCGTGTCTTTATATGCGATCTCAATGGACACTTGACGTTCGAACGGAATCGCCGCCTTCGCCAGTTCGTACGCCATGGCTTCTTCATAGAGGCCTTCGAGCATGCCCGGCCCCAAAGTTCGATGCACCTCGATCGCACAGCCGATGACCCGGCGGGAGAGTTCTTCAATCTCCTCGGGCAGATCGGCATGCCGCATCTGAAGCGGTTCGAATCGGGCTGAGCCTTGCCTGCTCACTTCCAGCTCCTCTGAATGCTCCGACCACCTGACTTATTTCCGACCTTCGCTCCCTTCGCTCCCTTCGTTGACAAAGTCCTCACGCCACCGGCTCGGTCGGCGTGCTCTCGATGATCTTCCTCACGATTTCGTCGTTGTCGATGCGGTCGGCTTCGGCTTCGAAGTTGACGATGATGCGGTGGCGGAGGGCGGGGAGGGCGATCGCCGCGATGTCCTTGTTGCCGACGTGGTAGCGGCCGTCGGTGAGGGCCCGGACCTTGGCGCCAAGCAGGATGGCCTGAGCCCCGCGGGGGGAGGCGCCGCAGCGGATGTACTTGCCGGCGATTTCGGGGGCGAACTTGCCGCCGGGGTGGGTGGCCAGCACCAGGCGCGAGGCGTACTGCTTCACGTGCGGCGCGACGACGACCTCGCGGACCAGCTTCTGGGCCTCGAGGATCTGGGCGCCGTCGAGGACCTTCTGCACCTCGGGCTGGGTGTAGCCGGTGGTGCGGTCGAGGATGGTCATGAGCTCGTCGAGCTGGCTGTAGCCGACGTTGATCTTGAAGATGAACCGGTCCATCTGGGCTTCGGGGAGCGGGTAGGTGCCTTCCTGCTCGATGGGGTTCTGCGTGGCCAGCACCAGGAAAGGCTGGGTGAGCTTGTAGGTGGTCCCGCCGCTGGTGACGCTCCGCTCCTGCATGGCTTCGAGCAGGGCCGACTGGGTCTTGGGGGTGGCGCGGTTGATCTCGTCGGCCAGCACGATCTGGGCGAAGATCGGGCCTTTCTGGAACTGGAAGCCGCGCCGACCAGTCGAGGGATCTTCAGTGACGATGTTGGTGCCGATCACGTCGGCGGGCATAAGGTCGGGCGTGAACTGGATGCGGCTGAAGGGCAGGCTGAGCGCGTCGGCCAGCGTGCGGACCAGCAGCGTCTTGCCCAGGCCGGGCACGCCCTCGAGGAGCACGTTGCCGCCGGCGAAGAGCGCGGTGAGCACCCCGTCGACCACGTCAGCGTGGCCGACGACCACCTTGCCGACCTCGGCTCTCAGCGTCTGGAATGTCGAGCGGAACTGCTCGCACTTGGCTTTGACCTCGGCGGGCGTCTGCGGCGTGGTTTCGGTGGTGGCCATGGGGTTCTCGGGGGGAAGGATCGGTCAAGGTTCAAAGTTCGGAGTTCAAAGTTCAAACTGAGGAGCGCGAACGGGGACGGGTCAACGAAGCAAGCGAAGGGAGGGAAGGGAGTCAGGGGAGTCGAAGTCAGAAAAGGGGGGATGGGGGGACCAGTCCATTCTGGCGTGCGGATCACAACCGTCATTCCTTCATGTCGTCCTGGGCTCGCTTCTTGGCCTTGAGCAGACGCGACATGCCCTGCTCGTCGGCCTGACCGGCGGGCTCGTCCTTCTTCACGACCACCTTGGGCTTGGGCGCTTCGGTGGGCAAGTCGGGGCGGGCGCCCTTGGCGGCCCGCAACTCCTCGGCGGTGGCTTCGAACTTCACACCCTTGGCCGCGGGCCCCGTCATCGGCGGCGGGACGACAGTGCTCGATCGCGGGGCGTCGCCGACGCGGCTGGCGTCGACCATCCGCTGGCGGGCCCGCTCGCGGGCGGCCCGCAAGGCGTCAACCTGCTCGGTGGACTTGGCCTTGGCCTTGCCGAACAGGCCCACGATCGCCTTGCCGATGGCCGGGATATCGATCCGCACGCGCCGGACCGCCACGTCGCCCAGGAACAGGCCGATGGACGCGAGCGCCACGGCCAGCCAGATCGGCTGCAGCGAGACGGGCATCGTCAGACCTTCGCGGGTCCAGAGGTCGTCCTTCTCCGGATCGCCGGTGAGGACGCGTCCGCCGGTCTCTTTGGCGACCTGCTCGAGGAGCGGGGCGTTGTCTTTGAGGGCGCGGAACTCATCGGCGAACGGGCGTGAGATCGCGGCCTGAACGCTGCCGCGCTTGGCCGAGCCGTCGGCCTGAGGCTCCTCGTAGCCCAGGCTGAGGGTGTGGGAGCCCGCGACTGAGGAGTCGACATCGGCCTCGTAGCGGCCCGGGCCGGTCTGGCGGAGCTCGACAGGGTCGGCGGAGAGGTCGGGGCGGACGATCCGGCCGCGCCAGCGGAGGAAATCGAGCCGCTCGCCCTTGTCATCGAGGGCTTCGACAACGATCTTGGTCCGCTCGCCCCGGTCCTCGGTGACGACACGGATGTTGGGCGAACCGGTGGGCCGCATGGCCCACCGGAGATTCTGATCCCAGAACTGGCGGAAGCCCGCCCAGGCCGGCCAGTCGCGGGCCCAGCGGCCGGTGGCGTCGGAGGTGAAGGTGATGACCCGGCCCAGGCCGAACTGCCACTGGGCCATGACCGGGTCGTTCTCCTGCCCGCGGAGGGTGACGGTGGCGAGGCCCTCGCGCTCACCGGCGACGATGTACCCGCTGATGGGCGGCACCCCGGCGATCCCGCGCAGCGAATCGAGCTGGCCACCGGCGATCTTGGGGCTGAAGGGGTCGCCCTCCCAGATCAGCGAGCGCCGGATGGTCTGGGCCTCCTTGATGAAGATCTGCGGGAGGGCGTCGAGCTTGCCGTCGGGATCGATCTCGTGGAACTGCCCGCCGGTGTCGATCGAGATCTTGCGCATCTTCTGCAGGTCGGCGGGGTTGCGGTGCATGCCGACGCCGACGGTGCTGATGGTGATCTTCGAGTTCAGATACTGCTGGATCAGCGCCTGCGAAGGGGGCTGGGGGTCGCCGTCAGAGACGATGATCACGTGCTTCTGGCCGGCGCCGGCTTTCTGGAGCGAGGCGAGGGCCTCCTCGAGCATGTCGGCGAACGACATGGCGTCGCCATAGTTCATGTTGCGGATCGACCGGCGGATCTGCGACTTGTCGCCCAGCTCGCTGAGCGGGTGCGTCCACTGGGCCGACCCGACGCTCCAGCCGCTCTCGATGATCCCGGCAAGATCCTTGGAGGAGAGTGCGTCCACGGCGGCCTCGGCGGTGCGCCGGCCCCAGTAGTTGCCGTTGGGCAGCTCGCAGGAGTGCATGCACAGGACCAGGGCCCCGCGGGGCATCTGCCGCTTCTGAGGCGGGTCGAGCTTGATGGGCAGAGCCTCGGCCAGCGGCGAGCCGATCCAGCCGCCGGCGCCGAAGGAATCGGGCCCGCCGATCATCACCATGCCCCCGCCGAGGTCGTGGATGTAGGAGCGGAGCTCCTCCTGCTGCTGCTGGTTGAACTCGTACGCCGAGACATTGACGAGCACGACGCCCTCGTACGCCCCGAGATCGCCCAGGCTGGTGAAGCCCGCGGCGGGGTCCTTGAGGTCGGCCTTCAGGCCGACCTGAGCGAGGGCCGCCATCAGGTTCGCGGCCTCCTGCGGCTTGCTGGTGAGGACCAGCAGCCGCCCCTCGCCGCCGACGAACGTGACGGACATGGCCCGGTTGTTCTCAGCGATGGTGTCGCCAGGCTTGCCGTCGGGGCCGACCATGGGGACCCAGACGGCCTCGAAACGCTGCGGGCCGCTGCCAGGGATGGCGACGGGAACGACGTAGGGCTCGGTGCCCTTGGCGACATCGAGGATCAGCCCCTTGCTGCCGCCCTCGGGGTTGATGTCGATGGGCTCGCCGTTGAGGAACAAGTCGAGCCGGCCGCGGGCGGGGCGGGTCGCGGTGATGACGGCGCGGAGGGTGATGATCTCGCCCTGGCGAGCGGTGGCGGGGGCGATCAGGCGGTCGACGATCACCTCGCGGTCGTAGGCGAAGCGCACGGGGCGGACATCGATGGGGATCTTGGCGGCCTTGGCGGCCTGAGCCGCGGCCATGACCGAGCCGGCTGTCTCATTGCCGTGGCTGATGATCAGGATGCGGTTGGCGGCGTTCTGGCTCATCACGGCCATGGCGAGGCGCACGGCGGTCTCGAGGTTGGTTCCCGAGGGGTCGCCGTAGTCGCGAATATCCAGCGGCTGGCCAAGGGGACCTGGAAGGGCCTGCACATACGCGTCGCGCGCGGCGGTGACCGTGGCGACGAGGTCTCCGGGGCGGGCGGTCTTGCTCGCGGCCCCGAGGTAGCTGTTGGCGTTGGCCTGGACCTGGCCCCAGGCGGACTCCATGGTCTTGCTGGCGTTGAGGACGACGTTGACGGCGACGGCCTTGGCCTCGGTGCGCCACTGCGGGTCGGCGATGGCGCCCACGAGCAGGGCGATGACCACCAGGCGGATGATGAGCGAGACGCGCCGGCCCCAGGTGCTCATGCCGCTCAGGGTCTTGCGGGCGATCCAGATCGTCAGCAGCCAGGTGGGGATGATGAGCAGCAGCCAGACCGGCTGGTTGAACTGAAGGGCAGCGAGCGTGGGCGCCGCGAGCAGGCTCGTCACGGGCGGCTCCCCCCCCCCGCTCCTGGGCCCGCTCCCGCACCGACGCCCGCACCGACGCCCAGCAGCAACGGCGAGGCGGGAAAGGGCGTCTGCACGACCTGCACGCGATGGTTCTTTGAGTCAACCACGAAGGTCCGGTCTCCGTTCACCAGCACGGCCCAGGGCTCGGCGAACTCGCCGCGCCCGCGCCCGGCCCGCCCCCAGAGGCCCAGGGCGGCGCCGGTGGAGAGGTCGAACCGCTGGAGTCGATTGTTGCCGAACTCGGCCACGATTGCCGAGCCGTCATCCAAAAGGTTGAGCGCCCAGGGGTAGCGGAGTTGCGCGGGCCCCTGCCCGGTGGTTTCGGGGTCGCCGATCCAGCGGAGCAGGGCCCCGTCGAGCGTGAAGACGCCGAGGCGGTGGTTGCGGGCGTCGGCGACGGCGACGATCCCGCGCCCACGGTCGACCTCGATCGCCTGGGGGCGGTCAAACTGCACGTTGTCGGGGGCCGAAGAGGCCCCGTAGGTCCCGAACGAGAAGAGAAACCGGAAGCCGCCGTCGAAGACCGAGACGCGGTCGTGGTCGCCGTACTCGGGGACGTACAGCCGCTCGACGGTGATGCCGTCAGCGCCGGTGAGGACCGCGACATCAGTGGGATAGATGAACTCACCGGGGCCGCGCCCGAAGGCCCCGAACTCCGCCAGTTTGCGCGGTTCCGACGCGGGCATCGACACGGCGAAGAGCGAGGGCGCTTCATCGCCGGCGGGCGAGGGGGCCCCCCGAGAAGCCGGGGTCTCGCCGGGGCGATCGATCGCGTAAAGCACGATCTTGTGGGCGTGCGTGTGGGCGACGTATAGCACCAGTTCGCCCGGGGAGGCGATTCCCGGCGGCGCCGGGGCGACGGTGAGGCCCGTGGGCTTGCCTTTCTGACTCTCGGGCATGTGCCACCAGCGGAGGCAGCGGCCGGTGGCCGAGTCGAACTGCTGGATCCGGTCGGTCTTGTCAACCACCCAGAGCGAGCGGCCGTCGCCCGCGAGGGCCCGCGGGATGGTGAACTCGCCCGGGCCGCCGCCCGGGCCGCCGATGATCTGGCGCGTCGCCATCGGCTCGGCGCGGGGACCCTTGCCATCGGCCGGGGAGTCGGACGGGCTGCAACCGGCCCCGAGCCCGCCCAAGGCCATGAACGTCATGAACGTCGCGAGCAGGTTCGCGCGCCGCAGCGGGCCGGGCTTGGCCTGGGTCGTGGTGAGCGTCACCCCCGCAGTATCGCAGGTCGGTGCGGCTCGTGCTTGAAGGGAACCAGAGGACACGTGGGTCACTTCCTATACGACACCGCCGAGGGGCGGGGTCGTGAGACCAATCTCGGGCCTGCGGCGAGCTGGCCGCCGCCCGAGGCGAGCCACGCCGCCCCGACAGCGACCGCCAGGCCGGCGAGCATCAGGTTGACCGCCGCGGCGGCCACCTGCTGATCACGAAGGTAGTGCAGGTGTTCGAGCAGCGAGCGGGCCATGCTCGGAAGTCCTGGCGGCTGAATCATGACCGATGATTCGATCTCGCTGAACGAAAGCGCTCCGCAGGCCAGACCGACGCCCAGGACAACGCCCAGGCGGGGCCGCACGGCCCCGTGCAGCCAGGCGCGCCAAAGGGATGATTCGGTCAAACGCAGATCGCGCAGGGCCGCGGGCTCGGAGCGGCTGAGCAGCCATCCGGCGCAGACCGCAAGAAACCCGAACCGGGTCAGGTGAGCCATCGCGACGGCCAACCCGCACAGGACCAGTCGCTCCGCCTCAGGAAGGTCGATAGGCACCCGCCGGCCGTAGGCCTCGCTGACGGCGGAGCCGACGAGCACGCCCGGCAGCAGCCCGCCGACCAGAAAGGCCCGCAGGCACAGGCCGCTGGCCAGGTCGGCGAGACGACCCCGCCGCGCGACCCCGGAGAGCGTGAACCACACCGCCAGGACGGCCAGCGCGCTGGCGAGGGCGACAAAGAGCGCTACGCAGGCGCTCGCGGCCGCCGCCTGGCCGTCGTCGCGCCAGAATCGCACAAGCATCTGGCGGTCGCGCAGGGCGATCCAGAAGAGCACCAGCGGCAGTGGAATGGACGCCGCCCACAGCGCCCAGGCCGGACCCCGCGCGGCCCACGGGGCGGGCCTCGCTGGCGCAGAACCGGTGAAGCCGGGCGCCGCACCGTCAGACGCGTCGTCGGTGGCGTCGGGCCGGAGCGCCTGACCGCGCGGAGCGGCCGGGCCGAGCGTGTCGCCGCGCACCCGTGGGCTGAGGCGGCGGGCGATCACCTCCGCCGCGAGCAGCGCCACCACCAGCAGCGGCGAAGCGATCAGCCACACCTTCCACGGGGCCATGAACAGGTCCAGGCACTTCCAGATGACGATGGCGTGCGTCTGCACCAGGGCCAGGTGCAGCGGCACGGCGGAACCGACCATGAGCAGCCCGGCGGTGAGCACCGCCTGCGCCACCGCAGGGCGGGTCATGCGGGCGAGTTCGAGCGCCCGCCGGGCCGGCGAGGCCCCGTCGAGCTGCAGGGCCTCGATCACCGCCGTGGGGATCCGCGAGAACCCCAGGGCCATGATGATCGCCGGCAGCGGCCAGACCCAGAGGACCATGCAGGCCCCGGCCAGCCACTGGCCGACCAGGGCGGCCACCCACGGGGGCGCCCGCCCGAGCAGGTCACCCAGGAGCGTCCCCTGCTCGCGCAGCGTCGAGTACGCCGCATAGGCCAGGTAACTCGGCGCCAGCAGCGGCGCGACAGCGAGGGCGAGTTCGATGCGCGTGCAGCGCCGGAGCAGCCACGCCGCAGGCGCGGCGACGACCGTGGCGGACACGGCGATTGCGCCCGCAAGAGCGAAGGTGCGGGCAAGCAGCCAGGGGTACCCCCCCACTTCCGCGATCAGTCGCTCCGGGCTGACGCCGTCGGGGGCGGCCCGCAGCGCGCTCAAGAACACGCCGGCGAGCGGCGCCCCCAGCAGGAGGGCGACCCCGCCGACCAGGATCAGCGGGGCCAGGTGCTGGAGCCACGGGTCGAGTCCGTGTGTTGACGCAACCTCTGCGGTGATTCCGTCGGGCCGGCGAGCGGGTTGGTCGAGCCCTGGCAAAGCGTGCTCCTGCGCTGTCCGGACACCTGCGACGAGGGCCCATGTGCCGTGCGCCTCGCGACCGGCGAGAACGGCGCGACTTGCGCGCGAATCGGGCTCGAATGGGGCGGGCCCCAGGCGGCGCGACCCGGCGAGCGGCGCCCCGAAAGTGAAAATCCACCGAACAGATTCGCGGCGCGTCCGCGACCCGAACGCGCGTGCTCCGGTATCATCTCACCCTATGCCCCCGCCGGCCAAGCCATCTCGCCAATCCGCCCGTCTCGGGCCGGATTACGCGCGCCGCCTGAGCGTGGCGGCCAAAGCCTCGGCAGCCGCCGGGGTGCCGGCGCTGCTGGTGACCAACCCCATCGATGTCGCCTACTTGACAGGCTTTCTGGGGGGAGATTCCTACCTGCTGGTCGGGCCTCCCAAAGCGGTGATCATCTCCGATTTTCGCTACCAGGAGGAACTGTCCGAGGCGGCGTCGCGCTGCGATATCCACATCCGCAAGGGCTCGCTGGTCGAGGCTGCGGCCCAGGTGGTTGGTCAGGCCGGGGTGACGCGCCTGGGCGTCCAGGGCGAGCACATGACGCTGAACCTGCGCCAGGCGCTTGGACGCCAGGCCAAGGGCGTGAAGCTCGTCGAGACTTCGGGGCTGATCGCCCGCCAGCGCCTCAAGAAGGACGACCACGAGGTCGGGCTCATCCGCCGGGGCGTCCGGATCCAGCAGGAGGCCCTCGAGGCGATCCTGCCGGTCATCGGGCGCCGCCTGAAGAAGCGCGCTGGCTCGATCACCGAGGCGGAGATCGCCGCGCTGCTCGAGGCCGAGATGAAGACCCGCGGCTCGTCAAAGCCCAGCTTCGACACCATCGTCGCGGCCCGGGCGATGGGGTCGCGCCCGCATTACGCCCCCGCCGCCGTGAAGCTCACCCGCGGCCAGCCGCTGCTGATCGACTGGGGCGCGATCTTCAAGGGCTACCACAGCGACATGACCCGGGTGATCTGCTGGGGGCGCTGGCCCCGCGGGCTCGACGAGGTCTACCGGATCGTGCTGCACGCCCACGAAGCCGCCGCGGCGGCCCTGGCCCCGGGCAAGTCGACGCGCGAAATCGACGGCGTGGCCCGCGGGATCATCAAGGACGCTGGGTATGGCGATCGCTTCGGGCACGGCCTGGGGCACGGGATCGGGCTCGACATTCATGAGGAGCCGCGCCTCAGCCACAACGCGGCGGACGTGGCCCTCGAGCCGGGGCATGTGGTGACGATCGAACCGGGGATCTATCTCCCGGGGGTGGGCGGGGTGCGCATCGAGGACGATTACCTCATCACCGAGCGCGGCGCGCGGAATCTCTGCACGCTGCCAAAGACGTTGGAGTGGGCGTCGCGCTAGGGCCGCGGGCCGGCGCGGGCCGATTTTGTTTTCACGGACCACATCATGATCGATATCCGAAAGCTCAAGGAACTCGTCCGCCTCATGGTCGAAAACGACCTCACCGAGCTCAACCTCCAGGACAAGGAGGAGACCGTGACGGTGAAGCGCGGGTTCGCCGCGGCGCCCGTGGTGCACCACGCTCCCGCCAGCCGGGGCGTCGAGGGCGCCGGCGAGGACTCACCAGCCCCCGCCGCGGCCCAGCAGACGCCAGCCGCCGGCGGCGACGGCGACGCCGGGCTGGTCGCCATCACCTCGCCGATGGTCGGCACGTTCTACGCCGCCGCCAATCCCGACAGCCCGGCGTTTGTCAACCCGGGCACCGCGATCTCCACCGAAACCACGGTGTGCATGATCGAAGCCATGAAGGTCTTCAATGAGATCAAGGCCGAGACCACCGGCGTGGTGGAGCGGGTCCTGGTCACCAACGGCCAGGCGGTCGAGTACGGACAGAAGCTCTTCCTGATCCGCCCCACGGCCTGATCTCGGCGCCGAGGCCGCGCGTCCTGTGCGCGACGCCTCAGGCTCCAGCATGCTCCTTGATCACGATCGTTGGCTCTCGCCATCCGCCCCCGCATCCGCCCGCCCATCCCCCCCCCGCCCCAAGCACTCAGTCACCCGCCCCTGACCGCCCCGATCATCGATAAACACCAATGTTCAGCCGAATCCTCATCGCCAACCGCGGCGAGATCGCCCTCCGCGTCGTCCGCGCCTGCCGCGAGCTCGGCATCGAATCCGTCTGCGTCTTCAGCGAGGCCGACCGCGACGCGCCGTACCTGAAGCTCGCCGACCAGGCCATCTGCATCGGCCCCGCCCCGGCCAAGGAGAGCTACCTCAACATCGCCCGGATCATCGCCGCGGCCGAGGTCGCCAACGTCGACGCCATCCACCCCGGCTACGGCTTCCTCAGCGAGCGGGCCGAGTTCGCCCAGGCCTGCCGCGACTGCAAGATCGAGTTCATCGGCCCGACACCCGAGGCGATGGCCCGCCTGGGCGACAAGGTGGCCTGCAAGAACGCCGCGAAGGAGGCCAACGTGCCGATCTTCCCGGGCTCCGACGGGGCGATCGAGGACGAGGAAGAAGCCGCGCGCGTGGCCGACAAGATCGGCTACCCGGTGATCATCAAGGCCTCGGCGGGCGGCGGCGGGCGCGGCATGCGCGTCTGCCACAACGAGGTGACGCTGCGGGCCAACATCAAGGCGGCCTCCGCAGAGGCCCAGGCGGCGTTCGGCAACGGCGCGGTGTTCATCGAGAAGTTCCTCGAGCACGCCCAGCACGTCGAGATCCAGATGCTGGGCGACAAGCACGGGAACGCCATCCACCTGTGGGAGCGCAACTGCTCGGTGCAGCGCCGCCACCAGAAGCTCATCGAGGAGGCGCCCTCCCCGGGCCTCTCGCGCGAGAAGATCCGGCCTGTCTGCGAGGCCGCGGTGCGGCTGATCAAGGAAGCCAAGTACCACGGCGCCGCGACGGTTGAGTTCCTGATGGACCACAAGCAGAATTTCTACATGCTTGAGGTGAACACCCGCGTGCAGGTGGAGCACCCGGTCACCGAGCAGATCACAGGGATCGATATCGTCAAGACGATGATCCGGGTTGCGGCTGGGGAGCCGCTGCCGTACAAGCAGAGCGATGTGCAGGTGCGCGGGCACGCGATCGAGTGCCGCATCAACGCCGAGGACCCGGCGCGGAACTTCATGCCCCAGCCGGGCCCGATCACGCGCTGGGAGCCGCCCGGGGGCCCGGGCGTCCGCATGGACACCCACGTGGTGACGGGCTATGTGGTGCCCAAGCACTACGACTCGATGGTGGCCAAGCTGATCGTGCACGATGATGATCGCGAGAAGTGCATCACCCGGGTGAGCCGGGCCCTGCGCGAATTCAAGGTGGACCCCATCAAGACGACGATCCCGCTGCACCAGCGGCTGATGGAGAACTCGGACTTCAAGGCGGGGGGGGTGGATATCCACTTCCTGGAGCGGCTGCTGAAGTAGTCGAGGCGACCCACCACCGAAACGGAATCGCTCGCAATGCACTGGTCTTTCTCCGCGTGGCAATCGCGCTGGCCACTCCCTCAGACGGAGCGGGCCCTTCGCAAACGATTCGTGCATCGGCTTTGAGGGACTTTTCCCTGATGGCCGCTCCTGCGACCGGCTCCCATGATGATCTCCGGTGGTAGCTTGTCGCCTCGAGCCATGGGCATGCTCGCCCCTTGGCCGGACTGTGGTCCTCTCGGCAGCCTGCCCCACGGAGCGTCGCCATGGCGGGGAGTCGTTTGAACGGTCGGGTCGCCGTGGTCACCGGCGCCGCTCGCGGGATCGGGGCGGCGATCGCGCGGCGCCTGGCCGCCGATGGCGCCAGCGTGATCGTGAACTACGGCACCAGCGCCAAGCCGGCGCGGAGCAGGTCGTCGCGCAGATCATCAAGGCCGGCGGCAAGGCTGTGGCCATCCAGGCCGATGTGAGCGAGCAGGACGCCGTGGCCAAGCTCTTTGACGCTACAAAGAAGGCGTTCGGCCCGGTCTCCATCCTCGTGAACAACGCCGGGGTGGCCGAGATGCGGCCCCTCGACGGCTTTGACGTCGCGCACTTCGACCGGCTGTTCAACACCAACGTGAAGGCCATGCTGTTGTGCTGCCAGGCGGCCGCGCGCCATTTCGGCCAGGCTGGCGGCGTGATCGTCAACGTCTCCAGCAACGCGACGCGCCTCGCTTTTCCCGGCGCCGCCGTGTATACCGCCACCAAGGCGGCGGTGGACGCGATCACGCGCGTTCTGGCCGCCGAGCTCGGGCCCAAAGGCGTGCGGGTGAACGCCGTGTGCCCGGGGTTCACCGAGACCGATCTGAACAAAGACTACGCTGCGGCGGTAAAGGAACAGATCTTGAAGCAAACGCCGCTGGGGCGTTTCGGACGACCAGAAGACATCGCCGACGTGGTGGCGTTCCTCTGCTGCGACGATGCACACTGGGTCACCAAAGAGATCGTCGGGGCGACCGGCGGCCTGGGTTAACACGACTCAAAGCAACACTGGAGTTTGACCATGGCGGACAAGCGTTTGAACGGACATGTGGCGCTCGTCACCGGGGCCGCCCGCGGGATCGGAGCGGCCATTGCGCAGCGCTTGGCCGCCGACGGCGCGAGCGTCATCGTAAACTACAGCACGAGCGTCAAGCCGGCGGAGGAGACGGTCGCCGCCATCGCCAAGGCCGGCGGCAAGTCGATCGCCATTCAGGCGAATGTGAGCGATCGGGCGGCGGTCGCCAAGCTCTTCGACGCGGCCGAGAAGGCCTTCGGACCGGTCACCACGCTCGTCAATAACGCCGGCGTCTACGAAGAGCGGCGGGTCGAGGAGGACGACGCCGCGCACTTCGAGAAGATCTTCCACGCCAACGTGCTCGGTCCGCTGCTCGCCACCGGCGAGTTTGCACGCCGGTTCAAGGGCAAGTCCGGGCGGGTCGTGAACATCTCCTCCGGCGGGGCGCGGAGCGCGCTGGTCGGCGGGGGCGTCTATTGCGCCAGCAAGGCCGCCCTCGAAGGTCTCACCCGCGTGCACGCCCTCGAGCTCGGCCCCAAGGGCGTCACGGTCAACGCCATCGCCCCCGGCGTCACCAAAACCGAAATGATGAAGAACGGCCTTCCCGAGGCAGCCAAGAAGCACATGATCGGCAACACCATCCTCGGCCGGCTCGGCCAACCCGCCGACATCGCCGACGCCGTCGCGTTCGTCTGCTCCGATGACGCCCGGTGGGTGACAGGCCAATACCTCGACGTGAGCGGCGGGCTCAGGGTATAGGAGCTCAACAACCAGCCTCGCGACGCATATTCGGTGGCGCCGAACCCCCCGCCGGTCCTCCGTCGTGATTTGCGCAAACTCGCCTCCGAGCGGGGAGACGATCCGTCGTCGTCCTTTGGCCGAGGCGGCAGGGCCCGCTAGCGCGGCTTGGTTCCGAATCGTCCAATTGAGGGCGGCCGCCGTCGCAACGCCGCTCGGTTTCGCGCGCTCTTCTATGCTCAAGTGCGTGCGCTCGCCGGCTGCGGGTCATGCGTCGCACTGACTTTGAACGTTTTCAACCCATGCCCATCTTCACCCTCGATGTCGAACTCCTCCTGCCCCTCCCCGTCGACACGGTCTTCCCGTTCTTCGCCGACGCGGGGAACCTCGAAGCCATTACGCCGCCGTGGCTGCACTTTCACATCATGACTCCCCGGCCCATCCCGATGCACCCCGGGGCGCTCATCGACTACAAGCTCCGTCTGCACGGGTTCCCCATCCGCTGGCGGACCGAGATCCAGCGGTGGGAGCCGCCCCACCTGTTCGTCGATCAGCAGCTGCGCGGGCCGTACACGCTCTGGCACCACACCCACACCTTTGAGGAGCGCGACGGCGGGACGCTCGTGAAAGACCGCGTCCGCTACGGCGTGCCGCTGGGCGTCATCACGCAGAAACTGTTCGTCAAGGCGCAGGTCGATCAGATTTTCCGCTTCCGCCAGCGGGCCATCAGCCGCATGATGCTCGGGCGCGAGCTCGCCAGCTACCCCGAGCCGGTGCACGGCCGCGAGTAACAGTCCGCAGGGGGGCCCGGGCCCATGCATTTCGCCGGATTGCCTGGCCAGCGCCCGTTCACTTGGGCCGCCCTGCGCCGCACTCGGCCCGGATCCGCTCGAAGATCCGCGAGCTGCGGGCCTCGTCGCCAAGCTGCCCCACGCGGATGACCACGCGCACCACGCCTGGCGCCCCCTCGCCGCCCGGGCGCATGCGAACAACAACCTGCAGGCCGTCAACGGTGGCACGCACCTCAGCGCGATCCTCGCGGATGCGCGTGTCCACCTCCCGCCCGCTCGCTCCTACCGCGGCCGTCGCCGCCGCCGCCACCTGCGTCAGAGGCGCCCGCACCAGGCCCGTGAAGTCTCCTCCGACATAGGCATACGTGCCCACGACCGCGGGCACGCCGGCCGGCGCCGCACAGCCGCCAAACAGGACCGCCACGCCCGCCGCGCACGCCAGCGCGAGCGCCGTAAACGCCGTCGCTGTCAGCATCGCTCCGCCGGGCACGCGTGATCGCATGGTGGACTGTACGGACGGCCTCGCCCGGGCGTTCAATTCTCGACTGTGCCGCCAAGCTGGGCCGTGACGGCCTCCGATCCGCCGGCCACCGCCGCGGCGAGGGCCTTGCGGGCCGTCACGCCGGCGTCATCGGCGACGATCTTGGCCGTGGCGGAGTCGAACGACCACGCCGCGGCATTTGCGCCGGCCGTGGCGCCGTCGATGCGCAGCGAAACCAGCCCGTTGTAGGCGTTCCGCGGGAATGAACGCAGGTAGGGACCGTAGATGCCGGCGTCGTCGATGTTGCCGAGGTCGTCGGTCTTCATCGTCAGCCGCTTGACGAACAGCACCCCGCTGAAGGTCACTGAGCCGTCCGGGTTCGTGGCGGGCGAGAACCCGTGCTCGGCGGTGTAAAGATCGATGGCGTCCTGCAAGGCCCGCTCGTTGGCGGTGGTCTGCGCGGCGCGGGCGTTGTCGGCCGCGTGGCTCAGCTTCGGCGCAGCGATCAGGGCGATCAGGCCCATGGTCGCCAGGACCATGACCAGCTCGACGAGCGTGAAGCCCCGCAGGCCACTCGAGCGGGAAGCATGAGAACGTGAACGCAAACGCCACCTCCGGGGGGTGGTCATCGACCTCACCCGGCGCCGCCCTCAGGACAGGGGGCCCGCCCGGAGCAAGCCATCGCACAGCCCGCGGCCCAACCGGCAAAAGTTGCCGAGGGTCCGGCGCAGGTCCGAGAGGGGCAGGTCCGGTTACGCGGGAAATGACCGGGCGATCATCGGGGCGCCCCCCACCGCCCCAGCAGGCGCGCCCCGCCGCGGGTAGGCTAGCGGCATGATCATTCAGCTCGTGTGGATCGCCGGCGCCACCGCGGCGGGGGTGCTGGGTTTGGCAATCCTGCTGATGGCGCTGGGCGCCCTGGGCCGGCTCGGCCGGGCCGTGCTTGACGTGCTCTGCCGGGCGCCGCTGCTGGATGTCATCGTCGCGGGGTTCACCATCGCGCCGTGGGCCCCGGGGGCGTATTTCGGGGGGTGGCTCGGGCTGCTGGCCGCGCTGGTGGGACAACTGGCGGCCCTGTCGGTGTGGGTGATCATGCACGAATGGCTCTACCGCGAAGCCGCGGCGGGCCCGCGGATCGTGAAGGTGATCAACCGGGCCGTCGGCCGGTGGCGGAACCACGCGGCCCTGTGGGTGACGGTGGCGGTGCTGCCGGTCTTCTGGCTGATCCGCCTGGCTCAGTTCGTGCTCTACCCGATGCTGGTGGTGCTGCTGGGCTTCCCGCGGTATCGCCAGGGCGACTGGGTGAACGTCAGCCGGCACAAGTTCGAGGGGCTGGTGGGGCATGACCTGATCTGGTGCCTCTACTGCGACTGGATGACTGGGGTATACGCCTTCGGCGCCGAGATGCTGCGAAATGTCGAGAGCTTCTGGTGCCCGATCCGGTTCTACGACGGCAAGAAGTGCGAGAACTGCCGGGTCGACTTCCCGGATGTCGACGGCGGCTGGGTGCGCGAGGGCGGCACGATGGCGGAGGTCGAGAAGAAGATGACCGAGATGTACGGCTCAGGCCGGCGCGAGTGGTTCGGCCACCCGGCCCGCGGGGGGGCCGGCGGAGCCGGGGGGGCGAGCGGCCCCGCAACCCCGCTGACAGTGGAAGGCGCGGATCCCAAACATGCAGCCCGACCGTAAGGGAGGGTGTTCCCCGTTCCGGTTCCCGCCCCCCTTCCGTTCCCTTTCCCGTTCCCGCCCCCCGCCCCGCCCTGTTCCCCCCGGAACGCCCTCCCTGACGGGCGGGCTGCATGCCGGCGGCGCGAGTTCAGCGGCCTGAACCTACGCTCGATCATGTCCCCCTACGACACGTATTCCTCCCCCCTCGCTTCGCGCAACGCCTCGCCGGAGATGCTGCGGCTGTGGTCGCCGCGGCACAAGTTCAATACGTGGCGGCGCATCTGGCTCGCGGTGGCGGAGGCCCAGCACGAGCTCGGGCTGCCGGTGAGCGCCGAGCAGGTGGCCGAGCTGCGGGCGGTGGTGGAGCGGCCCGGCCCCCCCCAAGGCATCACCGACGAGGAGATGAAGGCCGCGGAGAAGTACGAGCGGGAGCTGCGGCACGACGTGATGGCGCACGTGCATGCGCTGGGGGATTCGTGCCCGAAGGCGAAGGGGATCATCCATCTGGGGATGACGAGCCAGGATGTGGTGTGCAATGCGGATCTGTTGGTCCTGCGCGACTCCCTGCGCCTTGTAGGCGAGAAGATCGACCGCGCCGTGCTTTCGCTCGGCGAGTTCGCGCACGCCCATCGAGATGTGCCCACGCTCGGGTGCACCCATTATCAACCGGCGCAGCCGCTCACAGTTGGTCGCCGCGCGGCGCAGTGGGCGTACGAACTTGAGATTACACATTGGAATTTGCGCGAACGTTCGGCGGAGCTGGTCAGTGGGGGACGCGGGCTCAAGGGCGCTACCGGCACGCAGGCGTCGTTTTTGGCGCTGTTCGGCGGTGACGCGTCAAAGGTCGATGAGCTCGAATCGCGATTCATGGAATCCGTGTTCGACAACGACGCCGACTGGCAGGACATGTATCAGTTCACCGGCCAGACTTATCCGCGCCTTCACGACACGATCGTGCTCTCACGTCTGGCCACCACCGCCGCCGTCCTCCACAAAATCGCCACCGACATCCGCCTCCTCTGCAACCGCAAGGAACTCGACGAGCCCTTCGAAGACAAGCAAATCGGCTCGAGCGCGATGCCCTACAAGCGCAACCCCATGCGCTGCGAGCGCATCTGCGGGCTCACCCGCTTCGTCATGAACCTCGTCGGCAACGCCTACGACACCGCCGCGACACAGTGGCTGGAGCGGACCCTCGACGACTCCTCCAACCGCCGGCTCTCGCTCCCCGAGGCGTTCCTGGCCCTCGACGGCGCCCTCGACCTCATGCACAACGTGGCCTCCGGCCTTATCGTCCACGAAGCCATGGTCCGCAAGAACCTCATGGCCGAGCTGCCGTTCATGGCCACCGAGAACATCCTCATGGCCTGCGTGAAGCTCGGCGGCGACCGCCAGCACTACCACGAGCTCATCCGCGTGCGCGCCCAGGCCGCGGGGCTGCGCGTCAAAGACGAAGGCCTCGACAACGACCTCCTCGACCGCCTGAAGGCCGACCCGGCGTTCGGCCCCCCGGCTCTCAAGGGCGCCCTCGACTGGGAGGGCGTGATGGACCCGATGAAGTACATCGGGCGCAGCGTCGAGCAGACGGAGCGGTTCATCAAGGACATCGTCGAGCCCCTGCGGACCCAGTTTGGTGAAGCCATCGCGAAGCTGGGGACGAGCGGGCCGAGAGTGTGAGCTTCGCGGCGCCGCGTGCCATCGACGTCCTGCTCATCGAGACGCTCCAGGAGTCGCGCGGCAGCGGATCCTCCAAGCGGCGCTCGGCCTGAGCCGGCCAAGCCCGGTGAGCGCCTGAGCAGGCTCGGCCGGACACGGCTGCGGCCTTGCTCGGTCGGCGCCTCCCTCCCGTGGGCCTAAAACTCGAAGTGGTCCTCGCCGTAGACCAGGATCCCCCCGAAGTGCCCCGTCAGCCCCACCAGGCCGGCGCTGGCCAGCAGGCACAGCCGGTACGCCAGCAGCGTCCCCGGGCCTGGCCGACGCAGATGGACTTGCTGCAGCACGGCCGTCGCCACCGCCAGCACACCGGTGATGATCCCCAGCAGCCGATGCACGAACACACCGGCCCCGTACCCGCCGTAAGTCGCCGACAGCAGCCCCAGCACCACCGCCGCGACGGCCGCGACCGCCGCGAGCGGCACGAGCAGCCGCCCCGCCTCGCGTCCCGGCCCGAAGCCCAGAATCGCGAGCACCTCACCAAGCGCCGCCACCATCAGCAGCGCAATGGGGAAGTGCACCACCACGGGGTGAAACTTGCCGCCAAAGGCCAGCACCCGGTCGGGCATGGGGAGCGCGGCGGGCTTCGCCGCGCTGCGGGCCCCGCCAGCGGCACCCGCGCCCCCGCGCGCCGGCGCCCCGGCGGTCGCGTCCTCCGGTGGCGGCAGTGCGCCCGCGTCGATCCAGGCCTTCACGGTGATAATCTGCTCCGCTGACAGCGGCCCCGCCTTGGCCTTGGGCGGCGGCATGATGTACTCGGGATCCTTCGTCACGATCAGCTTGTACAGCTCCGATTCGCCCGACTGGCCCGGCTCCACCTGGTGGTCGCTCACCAGGCGCCGCAGGTCAGTCACGTAGCCGAATCGGCCCTTGGGTTTGGGCAAGGTCGCGGCGTGGCACTCGGCGCAATGGGTGGTGAAGATCTCCAGCACCTGGAGCGCGAGGGCCGCCGGGTCCCCTGGGCCCCGCCCGGCGCCGGCCAATCCCGCGCCTTGGGCGCCCTGGGCGAACGCTGGCGCCGCGCACATCGGCGAAATCACCAACGCCAAAGCCACCAGCACCAGGGCCGCCGTCAGGAGGGCTCGTCGCATGGAAGGGAGTCTACCCGGGGACCGGATTCCGGTCGGCCCCGCTGCGCCGTCACGGGCATATGCGCCATCCCTGGCGTGCAACCAACGGGGATCGGCCTCCGAAGGGGACCCAACGCGGACAGGGGAGGAACCAGCCCGGCCGAGGCGGCGTCTCGAACCGCCGAAACCCGAAGCTCGCGAATCCCTAACATCAGTCAGCCTGAGTTGGCCCCTCTCGGTTGCCCGCCAGCGCGTTCGAGACCTGTCCGGGAGTGCCCCCCCGTGTGGAAGTGGATGCTTTTTCTGTTCGTCACCTGCGTCGTCTGCTGCGGCGTGAGCGCCTTTTTCCTCGCGCAGTCTCAACTGTTCATTGACACCCTGATGAGCTTCCGCCCACAGGACAAGCCTCTGGAGGTGCGCGTCGGCCAGGTGGAGCTCGGCCGCCTGGTGCGAACCGTCAACTCCCCCGGCGCCATCGAGCCCAAGACCAAGGTGCAGATCTCCGCCCAGGTTTCCGCCCGGATCACGGCCCTGCCCTTCCGCGAAGGCGACACCGTCAAGACCGGCGACATCGTGGTGAAGCTCGATTCGCGCGACCTCGCCGCGGCCCTGGAGAGCGCCCAGGCCAGCCAGCGCAGCGAGGAGGCCCGCCTGGAAGGCGCCAAGGCCACGCTCCAGCGGGCCGAGCAGGAGCTGCGCCGCCAGGAGGAGCTCTCCAAGACCGGCGACGCTTCGCGGTCGGTTTATGAAAGCGCCCAGAGCGAGTTCCTGCGGGCCAAGAGCCAGGCCGATGCGAGCACCCACGCCATCGAGATCGCCCGGGCCAATATCGCCCGGGCCCAGAAGGATCTCGAAAACACCGAGATCCGCGCCCCCTTCGACGGCATCATCACCAAGCTCAACGCCGAGGTCGGCGAGCTGGTCGTGGTCGGCACGCTCAACAACGCCGGGTCGGTGATCATGGAGATCGCCGACCTGAACGTCATGTTGCTCAAGGCCCGCGTGGACGAGTCCAACGTCGCGCCAATCAAGGCCGGGCAGCGCGCCGCGGTGTTCATCAACGCCTTCCGCGGCCGGACGTTCGAAGGCGTCGTCGACCGCGTTGGCCTCAAGCGGCAGGTCGACCGCGACGGCACCGGCTACTACGAGGTCGAGATCCTGGTCAAGAAGCCCGAGGACCAGCTGCTGTACTCGGGCCTGACGGCCAACACCGATATCGAAGTCGAAACCTTCTACGACGTCATGAAAGTGCCCAGCCAGGCGGTGGTCGACCGCAAGGTCGATGAGCTCCCCCCCGAGTTGACCGAGTCGAACCCCTACGTCGATCGCACCAAGGCCTACGCCCGGGTCCTCTTCGCGATTGTCGACGGCAAGGCCAAGGCCATCCCCGTGAGCGTCGGCGCCAGCGATCTCACCCACACGATCGTGCTCGGCGGGGCCGATGCGGGCGCCCGGATCGTGGTCGGGCCCTTCAAGGTCCTCACCGACCTGCGCGAGGGCCGCAAGCTCGCCGAGGAGAAGAGCAAGCTCGACGCCAAGCCCAAGAAGGACGGAGAGGCCGCAGACGACGAGCAGAGCCCGCCCGACCCGAACACCGAATCGAGCAAGGCCGCCCAGGGGACCAGCAACCACCCGGAGGCGGCCCGCAAGTGACGATCCGCCTGCGCGACATCCAGAAGGAATACCGGATGGGGATGGAGCGGGTTCGCGCCCTCCGCGGCGTGAACCTCGACATCGCCTCCAACGAGTTCGTCGCCATCATGGGCGCCTCGGGCTCGGGCAAGAGCACGATGATGAACATCCTGGGGTGCCTCGACAGCCCCACGCGCGGGTTCTACGAGCTCAACGGCCGGCAGGTCAGCACCCTCGGCCCGGGCGCCCTCGCCCAGGTCCGCAACCAGGAGATCGGCTTCGTCTTCCAGAGCTTCGAGCTGCTCGCCAAGCAGACCGCCCTGGCCAACGTCACGCTCCCGCTCATCTACTCGCGCAAGTACTGGCTCGGCGCGACCGCCCGGGCCAGGCGCGCCCTGGAGCGGGTTGGCCTCAAGGACCGCATGCGGCACAAGCCCAACCAGCTCTCCGGCGGGCAGCGCCAGCGCGTCGCCATCGCCCGCGCCCTGGTCAACGAGCCCAGCATACTCCTGGCCGACGAACCCACCGGCAACCTCGACAGCCGCACCAGCGAGGAGATCATCGCCCTCTTCAAGGAGCTCCACGCCCAGGGGCAGACGATCATCATCGTCACCCACGAAGAGGATGTCGCCCGGCACGCCCACCGCATCATCCGCCTGCGCGACGGCAAGATCTTCAGCGACTACCCCACCCGCGAAGACCCCATCCACGCCGAGTACCTCCGCATGATGGTCTCCCATGCGGTGAACGTCGCCCGGTCCGAGGGCGTGCACGTGCCCGTGGCCCCGCAGTCCATTGACGACCCCGGCCCCGGCCGAGAGATCGCCGTTCCGCAGCGGGCCCCCGCAGGAGAGCCGGCATGATCATCCTGCGCGTGCTCTACCAGACCGGCATCCTGGCGCTCACCCAGATCTTCTCCAACTGGGTCCGGGCCCTGCTCACCACGCTGGGCATCATCATCGGCGTGTGGGCCGTCATCGCCATCGTCGCCTTCGCCCGCGGGCTCGAAAGCTACGTCCTCGACCAGCTCGAGAGCGTCGGCGCCAACCGCGTCTGGGTCTTCCCGCGCCGTCCCCGCGAGCAGGCCGACCGGTTCTCCTGGCGCCAGATCCGGATGACCAACAAGGAAGCGAAGAACATGCTCGCCGCGTGCCCGTCGCTCCGCACCATGACCCCCATCAAGGGGTTCACCATGGCTGTCGAGTACGGCGACCGCAAGGAGGCGGCCGTCTCGGTCCAGGGCATCTGGCCCGAGTGGCACGATATCGAGGGCCGCTCGGTCATCCAGGGCCGCCCGTTCCTCCGCATCGATGAGGACGAGCGCCGGCAGGTCTGCCTCGTCAATGACAAGGCCATCGCCGAGCTGTTGCTGCCCACCGAGCCCGTCGGCCAGAACCTGCTCGTCGACGGCCGCAAGTTCCTCATCGTCGGCGTGGTCGAGACCAAGGCCGTCGCGGCGATGTTCGGCGGCGGCGAGAGCCGCACCGAGGTCTACATCCCCTTCGGCACCGCCGACCTGCTCCGCCCCGAGCCGCTCTCGGGCCTCTACGTCGCCGCCAAGACCTACACCCCCGAACAGTTCGAGGACGCCAAGGCCGAGATCACCTTCTTCATGCGCAAGATGCGCAATCTCAAGCCCGACGACCCAAACACCTTCGGCGTCGAATCCATCGAGCAGGCCAAGACCCAAGTCGCCAACATCGGCTGGTACATCAAGCTCTTCGCCGCGGTGATCGTCAGCATCTCCCTCCTCGTCGGCGGCATCGGCATCATGAACATCATGCTCGTCAGCGTCAGCGAGCGCACCCGCGAAATCGGCCTGCGCAAGGCCATGGGCGCCCAGCCCGCCGTCGTCCTCACCCAGTTCCTCGTCGAGGCCGTCGTCCTCTGCCTGGTCGGCGCCGGCATCGGGGTCATCCTGGGCTTCGTCACCGTGCTGCTCGTCAACCTCGGCGGCGACAAGCAGTCGTTCTTCGCCAAGGTCGCCGTGCAGTTCTGGTCGGTCCAGCTCGCGGCGTTCTTCGCCGGCGCCACCGGCATCGTCTTCGGCATGTTCCCCGCCATCAAGGCCTCGCAGCTCGATCCCATCGTCGCCCTGCGCCACGAGTAGCCCCGGGCGTACGTTCGCGCCCCGCGACCGCATCGCCCCGCGTACCCGCTCCGCCGCCTGGCCGCACCTTCCTGAACCGTCGCCGCCGCTCCGACCGCTCGAGCCCACGCCATGCCACCGACCCACTCAACCCCCCCAGCCTCCACGGCCCCCCCGGCCCGCATGATTCCCTCCCTGCGCCCGCCCGCGCTCCTGCTCCTCGCATCGGCCTCGGCGCTTGCGCTCTGCCCCGGCTGCTCGGGCCCGCTGGGCGAGCGCGAGAGCGACAAAGGCAAGCAAGTCGGTCTCGACCGCCTCCGCGACGTGCAGCCGCTGCGCATCGACCAGTTCCGGGCCAAGGCCCCCGAGGCCGCCCCAGGAGACGCGGCGCCCGCCCCCGCCAGCCCCCTCGCCCGGCCCCCCAGCCGCTTCGACGGCGTCGAGAAGGTTGAGCTCTCCATCGAGCAGATCCGCGCCGAGGCCCTCCGCAACAACCTCGAGCTCAAAGTCGCCCTGATCGATCCCGCCATCGCCGGCGAGTCGCTCCGGGCCGAGCTCGCCAAGTTCGAGGCCGTCTTCCAGCCCTTCGCCCGCTACCGCAGCGACGACCGCCCGACCCTTCAGACCACCTCCGCCAATCAGCAGGAGCAGCTCTCCGTCGGCGCCGGCGTAGACATCCCGCTCCGCACCGGCGGCCGGGCCACGGTCGATCTCACCCAGTCGCGCACCGAGTCCCCTCAGTCGATCTTCGTCGCCAGCCAGCTCTACTCAACCGACGCGACCTTCTCCATCAGCCAGCCCCTCCTCCGCAACGCCGGGCGCAGCGCCAATGTCTCCTCCATCCAGATCGCCGGCTACGGCCAGCAGGTCGCCGAGACCCGCACCAAGCTCACCGTCATCGCCCAGATCGCCGCGGCCGACCGCGCCTATTGGCGCCTCTATTCCGCCCGCCGCGCACTGGAAGTCGTCCAGCAGCAGTTCGACCTCGCCAGCGAGCAGCTTCGTCAGGCCGAGCGCCGCGTCCGCGCCGGCGACGCCTCCGAGCTCGAGATCACCCGCGCCCAATCGGGCGTCGCCCAGCGCCTGGAGTCCATCGTCTCGGCCGAAAACGACATCCTCATCGCCCAGCGCGAGCTCAAGCGGCTGGTCAACATTCCAGGGCTCGATGTCGACTCGCCCCAGACTGTCCTGCCCGCCACCCTCCCCGACCCGGCGCCCTTCGAGTTCGACACCACCAGCCTCATCGGCCTCGCCGAGTCGGGCCGCATGGAGCTCCTGGAGTTCGAGCTCCAGCTCCTCTCCGACGCCGTGAGCGAGGGCTTCCAGCGCAACCAGCTCCTGCCCATCCTCGACCTCAGCGCCAGCTACTCCTACTCCGGCCTGGGGTCGACGTTCCGGCGCGGGATCTCGCAGCTCACGCGCGGCGATTTCCAGAGCTACTCCTTCGGCGTCAGCAGCGAGGTGCCCCTGGGCAACGAGGCCGCAGAGGCCCGTCTGCAGCGGGCCACCCTCACCCGCCTCCAGCGCATCGGCTCGCGCGCCGCACGCCTGCAGAGCGTCCGGCAGGAGGTCCTCGACGCCGTCGACCGCGTCCGCGCCGGCTGGCAGCGCATCCTCGCCGCCCGCCAGTCCGCGATCCTGGCCGGCCGCACGCTCGAAGGCGAGCAGCGCCAATTCAACGTCGGCGCCCGCACCAGCACCGACGTGCTTGACGCCGCCACCCGCCTCGCCGACGCCCAGCTCTCCGAGATCCGGGCCCTGGCCGACTACCAGATCGCCCAGGTCGACCTCGCCGTCGCCACCGGCACCACCCTGGGCGCCGGGCGGGTCAGCTGGGCGCCCAGCGGCGGGACCGAGTTCGAACCTCAGGCCCCACCGCCGCCGCCGCCCTTCGAGTCCCCGGAGCAGTGACCCCCCACTCCACCCCGGCCGGCAGGCCCCCGGCCCGTCACCGCGGCGCCTGGATCAGCGTCCGCTTCCCCTCCAGCAACAGATACAGCTCCCCCTCGTTGGTGAGGGCGAAGAGCAGGTTCTCCCTCGCCATCGCGTCGATCACTCGCCCATAGGCCTCGCCCCCGAACTCGATCGTCCGCTCCGGCGGCGACTCCGCGTCGCTGAGGATCCGCGCGTCCACCCACCGGTCGCCGCGCCGGAACAGGGCGTTCGCCCCGCTCCGCTGCACGCTCTCGATCTTGACCTCCTGCATCCTGGCCCCCAGGAACACCTGCGGCCCCGCGGCCGCCGGGGCCATCTGGTCGGAAAGAGCCTGGATGTTCTTCTCCTGATTCACGCCCCCGGCGCCCGATCGCTGCACGCCCCGTTCGACCAGGTTCTTGGTCGCCAGCTCGCGGACCGCTTCCAGTGAGCTCAGCGGCGCCCCGCCCCCGCCCAGGGCCGTGCGTCCGTCCCGCTCAGTCGCCAGGAACGACGTGTACTCCGTCAGCACCCCAAAGCGCGTCGACAGCCGCACGATCTCGTCGACCAGCTCCCGCGTCTGCGGGTCGGTCGAACCAGGGTTCGCCCCGCTCTGCCGGATCTCCTCCACCAGCGCCCCGATCTTCCGCGTCGCCCACAGCCTCGGCACAAAGCCGTTGCGTGCGCTGGCGTTCCTCAGATCAAACGCATACTCGAAGCTCGTCGCCCCCGCACCACCCCTACCCCCCGCAAGACCGCCGCCAGCCGCCTGGCCCTCCAGCCGAAGCCGCAGCGTCTTGCCGCCGGCCCCGGTGTACTGACCCAGCACCACCATCTGATCGCCGTCAAAGAAATCCGGCAGCTCAGCCGGAAGCAGGTCGCGCACGCTCCCCGGCGCCGGCTGGCCGTTCTCGCCCACCGCCACCAGACGCGGCGAGGTCAGCACCGGCCCCACCAGCCGCCGGAAGACCTGCGACACCGCCACCTCGACGTTCTCCTCCGGCAGCACAAACGTCGGTGCTCCCCTGCTCGCCTTCGACACCGCCGACAGCAGCGGGGTGTTCACGTCATAGCCCACCCCGAACGAGAAGATCCGCCGCTTGTGCACGTTGGCCTGCTTGGCCGCCTCGCGGATGCGCACTTCGCTCCGCTCCCCCACCGTCGGCAGCCCGTCGGTCAGAAAGAGCACCAGCGGCAGCACCCCCGGCGCGGGCGTCGGCCGCAGCGACTCCAGCAGCGCATCGTGCAGCGCCGTGCCGCCGTTGGCCTGGATCGCCGTGATGTACTCGTGCGCCCTGCGAGTCGATTCCGGCGTCTTCTCGATCGGCGCCCCCGCCAGGCTGGCGATCGAGTCGGAGAAATCGATGATGTTAAAGAACTCACCCTCGCTGAGCCCGTCGATCACCTGGTGCGCCGCCGCCCGCGCCTGCTCGATCTTCGGCCCCCGCATCGAGCCTGACCGGTCGATCACCAGCGTCACCTCCCGCTTCATCGGCGGGGCGTTGCCGGTGACCCTCGGCGGCAGCCCGCCCAGCAGCAGGAAGTACCCGCCGTCGCCGCCGCCCACCGATGGGTCGGGATACGCAATCATCGTCGCGGGCAGGTCCTGCTCGCCGGGGCGTCCAGCCCCGCTCGTGATATACGACAGCCGCAGCGAGCCCGGCTGCGCCGCCGAGCGCTCCGGCACGCGCACGACCGCCACGCCGGCCCCCGGCCGGTCCACCGCGATCTCGTGGCTGGGCGAATACACCGTGGCGATCGCGCGGGCCGACTTGATGGTGGCCTCCATCCGCCAGGCCACGCCGCTCGCCGCCAGCGCCTCGCTCCGCGGCAGCACATAGTCCACCCGACCCACCTCGCCCGTCAGCACCTGCTCGTAAGACAACCGGACCGTCTGGCGAGCCCCTCCGGGCACCGGAAAGACGCTCGTCCGGATGACGTTGAGCCCCGCGAACTCGAGCAGCCCAGGGTCGCGCGAGCGAAACACGATGGAGTCGTAGATCCGCCGGGCCTCCTCCCGCGGCAGGATCGTCGCCGTCGGCTCGGGGCCGGTCCCGTCATACTGAAAGGCCCTCACCGTCACCCCGTCAGGGATGGGCAGCAGCAGCTGCGCCTCCTGCGGAACGCCGAGCGGGTTGAAGAGCTCCAGTTCGAGCGCGGTCGTCGCCACCTGGTCCTCGATGGCGATGCTCGCACGGACGGACTGAAGCTGCACGGGACTGGCCCGCCACGGACGAACCCGCGCCTGCGGGATGATGACGCTGGTGGTGTCCAGATCGGGCGTCACGGCCAGCGGCGGCCGCGTCGGTTGGGTCGGATAGACCGTCCCGGGCGGCGTCGCGGCGTGCTGCGCCAGCGCCGTCCCCGCCCAGCCCACCCCGCCCAGCATCCCTGCCAGCACCGCCAAGAGCTTGGCCGCCAAGGCGCCCGTGCGGGCCCGCCGGGTCGACACAACCGCCGCTGGCTGATCCATCATGGGCTGTCTCCTGCGGGGCGCCTTCGCCGACGACCCGCTCCTGGGGTATAGCCCCTTGGCGGCCCCGCGGGTTCACTGAGCCTGCCAACAGCTGACCCGCCTCGCCCCGGAAATCAGCCTTCCTGGCCGAAATACCGGCGTGTTACCGGATCGTTGCGCAAAGCCGCGATGGCATTGTGCAGGCGCGATTTCACCGTCCCCGCCGGGATCCCTAACGCGGCGCCGATCTGCTCCATGCTCATCCCGTCGACAAACCGCAGCAGGACGACCTCGCGATGCACCTCCGACAGCCCCTTCAGGGCCCCCGCCAGCTCGCTGAGGTCCGTTCGGTCCGGCGGCGGGTCTGGAATGTGCGCGCGCTCCAGGATGTCGCCGCCGCCCCGGTCACCTCCGCCCCCTCCCACTCCGCTCGCCGGGCGCGGGATCTTCCGCCGCTTGCGCGCCAGGGCGATGTGCTTCACCGCGGGATACAGAAACGTCGTCATACGGGCCGTCAGGCGGAAGCCCGGGAACTTCCCCAGCAGGTAGATGAACGTCTCCTGCACCACATCAAGCGCTTCGTCGGCGTCGCCGCTGTAGCGCAGGGCCAGGCGGTGCACATAGTCGCGGTGCCGGCGATACAGGGCCTCGAACGCCAACTCCGCCTCCGGCCCGCCCGCGGCACGGTTGATGGCTTCGACCAGCAGCTCATCCGTCTCGTCGGTCTCTCCGCCCAGGCCACCCGGGCCGCCCAGGCCACCCGGGCCGCCGGGGGGATGAGGGGGGTCAGGGGGATGAGCGGGGCGGCGGTGCACGCCCAGAGCATACCGGGGGTGCTCCCCGCCCTGCCCTCGCCGCTCACCCGATGCGGGGATCGACCCACCGGTAAAGCACGTCGACCACGAGGTTGAAGACCACGAGCATGGTCGAGAACACCAGCACGACCCCGAGAATCAGGAACAGGTCCTTGTTCAGCACCGCGTTGACGAAGTGCTGGCCCATCCCCGGCACGTTGAAGACCCGCTCGACCACGAACGACCCCGTCATCGCCATCGCCGTCGCCGGGCCCAGGTAGCTCACCACCGGCAGCAGCGCGTTCCGCAGCGCGTGCCGCAGCAGCACCCGCGACTCGCTGACCCCCTTGGCCCGGGCCGTGCGGATGTAGTCGGAACCGAGCACGTCGATCATCCCCATCCGCGTCAGGCGGGCGATGTACGCTGCGAACGGCAGCGCCAGCGTGAACACCGGAAGCACGGCGCTCATTGGCCGCCACTCACCCACCGGAAACCAGCCCAGCCGCACACAGAAGACCAGCAGCAGCACCTGCCCCGCCACGAAGCTTGGCAGGCTGATGCCCGTCAGCGCGATCGCCAGCGAGGCCGTATCCGCGAGCGAGTTCGGCCGGGCCGCGCCCACCACCCCGGCCGTCACGCCCATCGCCAACGCCGCCAGCATCGCCGCGCCACCCAGGCACACCGACACCGGCAGCGCATCGGCCAGGATGTCGCTCACCCGCTGGTCGCGGTACTGCAGCGACGGGCCGAAATCGAAGACAAACCGCCTGGGCGCCGCCTGCCCGGCCGCCCGCGCCGCCTCCGCACGCCTGGCCGCCTCGCCCGAGAGCGTCTCACGCACCCAGCGGGCCCCCGATGCCGAATCGACATACGAGCCCAGGAACCGCCACGGGCTGTCGAGGTTGTACTGAGCCCGCAGCGCCGCCGCGACCTCCGGCGAGGGCCGCCGCCCCTCCGGCCGCTCCAGCGGGTTCCCCGGGGCCAGCCACGCCAGCGCGAAGGTGATCAGCAGCACCGCCCCGACGATGAGCGGAAGTTGCAGCAACCGGCTGATGATCAATCGCGCCATCAGGGGCTCAGGGTACCAGCCCGGCTCTGCCCCCGGCCGCCTGGGTTCCCGCCCCGGCCGCCCGTCCGCCCGCGGGCATCTCCCACGCCCGCTCCGGCCCGCGCTGGTCGCCCAGGAGGTCGATCAGGCCCAGCTGCTGCTTCTGCCGCGGGTGCGGGGTGATCCCGCTCACCCGGTGCGGATCGAACAGTTGCACCGCACACTCGTGAACCAGCGGGATCAGCGGCAGATCCTCCTCCATCAGGATCCGCTCCGCCTCTTCCAGCAGCGCCCGTCGGCGGGCGGGGTCGGGCTCGGTCACCGCGCCGTTCAGCAACCCGTCATACCGCGCGCTGGCATAGCCCCGGTCGTTGTTGCCGTCTTCGGCCCGGTTGATGTCGAGGAAGGTCGTCGGGTCGCCGTAATCGCCAAACCAGTTCCCCGTCGTGATCATGAAGTTGTGGTTCTTCAGGTCCTCGCGGAACACCTTCCGCTCCTTCTGCCGCAGCAGCACCCGCACCCCCAGATCGCGCTGCCAGTTCTTCGCCAGCGACTGGATGACCTGGTCGTGCCCCGCCCCCTTGTCGAACAGAATCTCCACCGTCACGAAGCCCTCGCCCGTGCCGTGCCCCGCCTCCGCCAGCAGCCGGCGGGCCAGCTCCACGTCCCGCCCCAGGCCCCTCGGCGCGCGGTACGCGCCCAGCGACCCCGGCGGCGTCAGCGAGCCCGCGATCGGCTCGCCGATCCCGCGAATCTCCGCCACCGCCTGCTTGTCGGTCGCCAGCGCAAACGCCCGCCGCACCCGCGCATCGTGAAACGGGTTCGGCCGACCGTCCGGCAGTGTCGGCATGCAGTTGATATTCAGAAAGAATGTGCCGAACGACGGGAACACGTGCACGTTCTGCCGCGAATCCCGCGGCATCCGGCGATCGATCGCCACGGGGTCCAGCCCCTGGGCCTTCAGCTCGTCGTACAGCCCCTGATGCTCCCGGATGTACGCCGCCTTGGCCTGGATCAGGTCCGCCCGCGCGTCGGCGCTGGCGTCGGTCAGCCAGTCCGCCGCGCCAGTCCGGGCGGACACCAGCGCCGCGTTGGCGTCCTCCACCGTGGGGATGGAAATCGACCGGAACGGCGTCTGCGCGCTGTCCCAGTAGTGCGGGTTGGCCTCCATCCGCATGTCGCGCTTGAACCGCCAGCGCGTCAGCATGTAGCGCCCGTTGGAGACCAGCACGGGCGGCTTGGTCCAGCCCGACTCCAGGATCACCCGACCCGTCGCAGGGTCCACCCGCTGATACTGCTCCACCACCGGCATGTACAACGGATAGGTGATCTCGTACGCCAGAATGTCCAGAAAGTAGCTCGTCGGCCGCACCAACTCGATCACCAGCGTCCGGTCGTCGGGCGTCGTCACCGCCACCAGCTCTTCGTACTTCTGAAGCGTCCGCCGCCAGAGCGCCTCGCCGCTTTCGCCCGCCCCCCCACCAGACCCCCCGCCTGCCCCCCCGCCTGAACCCGCAAAATCCTTGAGCGCCTGCTCCCGCCAAGCCACAAACTCGTGCACCCCGCCGATGAGCCCGAAGATGTTCAGGTAGTCCCCCCCCGTGTCAGGCAGGATCGCCCGCAGCCACGTCCGCTTGAAATCGCGGGCCGTCAGCGGCTCTCCGTTTGACCACTTCCCCGCCGGCCGCAGGTGAAAGGTGTACTTCCGTCCATCGGGCGAAATCTCCCACCGCTCCGCCGCGCCGGGAACCGCGTCAAAGCCCGCTGAGAACGGATCCGGGCGGGTCAAACCCTCCCACAGCGCCCCGGCCACCCGCAGGTCCTGCAGCCACGACATCCGGTGCAGGTCCAGCGTGTTGACATCGCCGCGATTGATGAACACAAAGTCGGCCCGCGGCGACGGCCGGTCCCACAGCACCGCCAGCAGCACAGCGCCCGCCAGCAGCAGCACAGGGGCAAGCAGTTTCCACATGCTCAACAGTTGGCCGCCCGAGCGCCCGGGTCGACTGCCCGCCAAGAGGGCCCCGAACTCAGCGCAGCAGTTCCTGCAGGTTGCGGGCCGCCTTCACCGCTTCCTCAAGCGACGCGGCGTTGTTCGCCTGCTCCGCCGGGGTGAGCGCCGGATCGGGCTTGATCGCCCGCAGGGCCGATTCAGCACTGATGATGTCCCCGCAGCAGGCGATGATGTCCGCCTTCGCCTTGGGCGGCACCGCCAAACGCAGCGTCACCACCGCGTCGCGCAGCACCCCCACCGCCCGCAACAGGACCGGGAACTTCTCCCCGGCCTTGTCCTCCTGAGCCAGCACCTTCACCCGGCTTGAGATCGCCGCCGCCATCGGCGACAGGATCGACTCCCGGAACGCCCGCTCCTTGATCTGCTCAGGATCGATCAGCAGGGCCTTGGAGAGGGCGAGCATGATTCCGTCGAGCACATTGGGCTCGACTTCCGAAGTCGCCCCGGGCTTGATGCGGGCCGTGAGCACGCCCACCAGCGACAGCAGCGACTGAGCCGTCGGGCCCGTGTTCGTCTGGGCCACCGACTCGAACAGCCGGGCCGCGGCGAACGTCCCCGCATACCGCACGCTCGACCGCTTGTCCCCCAGCGCCGAGGTCAACATCTCGATGCTCGACTGCGCGCCCAGCTCGCCCGCGATCCGCAGGGCGTTGGCGGCGTGCAGGTCATCGCCCTGAACCATCTTGGTCAGCGTCGGCAGCAGCGCCTGCGTCAGCTTGGTGCGGAAGTCGAGCGTCACGCCCCGCTGGGCAACCAGCCGCAGGATGCGGTCGCGCCCCGCCTTCACCTCGCTGGCTTCCGTCGAGTTCAGTCGCACCGCCTCGGCTGCCGCGAAGGCCGCGATCTGCTGCTGATCATCGGCCGTCAGCGTCGCCTTGGTCGGAAGCGCCGAGACATCCACCAGTTGAGCCGACGCCCCGCATGGAGCCACGACCAGGCAAATCACAATGGCGAGGAGAATTCGTGGCATGGGGGAGAAGCGCCGGTGGCGGTGGCGGAGCAGAGCAAGGCGAAGCTACGAACCGGATGATCGCGGAAAACTCAGCCGGTGAAGGGCCCGATCGGCCCAAAGGGAGGGAGCGAAAGCTATCAACGCCAAGGGGATACGTCAAGGACAGCACGGCCGCCGGACCCGGTCGCCGGACCCGGTCGGGCGGCCGCGGCATCAGCCGCCCGGAGGCTTGGGCCTCGTGCCGGGGGGCATCATCTTCTCCATGAGCGGCGCCAGCTTCGCCTGCAGGGCCGCGGCGACCTCCTGTTTGGTCTTCAGTTTGCCCGACTTCACTTCCCCCGCCAGCTCGCCGCAGATCTGGCCCAGGTCCCTGACCATCGCGCCGCCCGCGGGTCCGCCCGCCGCCCCGCCCGGCATCTTCGACGCATCGGGCACCGCGATCAGCCAGCGGTCGCCCACCTTCTCAAAGTTCAGCGGCATGGGCGCCCCCGCCTGGCGGAGCTCGCCCTTGCCGGGGGCGGTCACCTTGACCTCGTCATCCGGGCCCGAAGCCTGCATCGACCGCAGGCCCGCCAGCAGCATCGGCATCATCATGCCGGCGGGAGTCCCCGCCGTGACCTCATCCAGCCCGCCGCCAACCTTGTCCTTGCACACCGTGTCAAGGGCCAGAATGTTCAGCATCGGGATGACGACCGCCTCCATCGCCTTGCCCTGCTCGTCGGTCTGGGCGTTGTAGTACCCCAGGGCCTGATCAACGTTCCCGGCCTTGAGGGCCGCCGCGAACTCGCCAGCGGTCTTGCGGATGCCCGCCTCATCGGCCGAGGCCGCGCCGCTTCCCCCGCCCGCCTCGCCGGCGCCAGCCGGCTTGCCGCCCTCTTCGGGCTTGGCCTCGGGGCTCTGGCCTTCCTTGGGCTCGTCGCCCGGCTCGGCCGACAGCGTCGCCTGCTTACCGATCACCTTGTCGAGCAGCCCTGTGAGCTTCGCCACCTTCTCCACGGCTTCGCCCTTCCCGCCCGACGACTGGAACGACGCCTGGGCGCTCGAGAACGACTCCTTGGCCGCTTTCAGCGTCTCGGTGAAAAGGTCCTCCTGCGCCTTGAGCTCCTTGGCCAGCTCCGCCTGAGCCTTCAGCGGCGGGCGGACGTCCACCGCCATCTTGAGCGCCGCGATCAGCGACTCCTGCCCGCGGGCCTGGGCCAGCAGCACATGCCCCATCGCCTGCTGGTAGCTGGCCACCGACGCCTTCGCCGCGGGGTCGGGCGAGGCGCCCTTCGACTTCGCCAGCCCCTCGGCGGCGCGGTACCCCTTCACCGCCGCCTCCACCGCCGGCGCGATGTTCTCCGCCCGGTCCTTCACGATCTCCATCGCCAGCCGGGCCGCGTCCGCCCCCGCCCCGTCGGCAACCTTGCGGGCCTCGACGGCGTTCACCCGGCCCGACTCGGCCCGGGCCAGCACCGCGGCCTTGGAAGCCTTCAGGTTCTCGCGCCGGGCCGTCAGCAGTTCGATCGCCCGCTTGGCGTCGTCCACCGCCGGCTGCAGCTTGATCGCCTCTTCACGCACCCCGGCCGCCTGAACCTCCAGCCCGTCGGCGTCGCGCCCCACCGCGGCCGACTGCTTGAGCAGCGCAAGCCCCTCGGTCGCAGACACCGCCGCCAGCCGCTGCTTGATCTGAGCGGCCTGCTCGCGCTTGGCCTTCGCCTGGGCCAGCAGCTCATCGGCCCGCTTCTGAATCGCGATCACCCGCTCCGCCGCCGAGCGCTCCGCCACATTGGCCTGCCCGACCGCCGCGTCGATCTCGCCCGCCTGCTTGTCGATCGCCGCCAGGTCCGCCTCGGGCTGGTACCCCTCGGAGATCGTCGCCCGGTTGTTCTGCTGCGACCAGACATCCAGCGACACCCGCAGCACACCCAGCTTCCGCAGCGCCGCCGCCTCGCCCTCGGCCGCCTGCATCGCCGAATCATCCGCCAGGGCCGCCGTCGCCCGGGCGCTGAGCAGGTTGGCCGCCGCGGCCACCCCGGGGTTGTTGGACGCCAGGTGCGGCTTGAGGGCGTCGATCACATCCCGCTGAAAGAAGCTCTTCCGCTTGTCGGCCGTCAAGGCCGGCGTCACGCCCGAGCCGTCGGTCCGCTCCGCCAGCTTGCTGGTTGTTTCCCGAACCACGCTCACGCCCGGGTCGCCCTGGTCGCAGCCGGACATGATCACGCCGCCGCTCAGCAGGGTTCCGGCGATGATGACAAGCAGGCGGGGCGAACGGGTCGGCATGGGGAAACTCTCGGTGGGGTGCTGCTGCTAGGGAACTGGTCGGCGCCGCCGGGCTCGGCCTCGCCGATACGCCCGCGGACCCGTCCCGGATTCAAGGAGAGGACTTTAGCAGAGACGACCGCGACGCGACGAGCCCGAGCGCCCGCGACTGCGCGTCGCCCATCCACCCCGCCGTGCAGGCGACCGTCCAATGATCTTCCCGCTTGACCCAGCCTTCACCATCCCCCACGCCCACCCCTCGCCCCGCCCGCCTGCGCGAGGCACACGCCCATCTGGCGGCCCTTGGCGAGAGCCTCACCATCCCCTCCCTCGCCGGCTGCACCTGCATCGGCAACTGCCTTGAAAGCCTCCGAAACGCCGCCGCCGCCGCCCCGCCCGGCGCCTGGGTCCGCCTCGCCGCAGCCCGCGTCGCTGGCTGGACCGAAGGCCGCTGGCCCACCCTCGCCGACCTCGACGCCGTGTCGCCTGACCGACCCTGCGTCATCATGAGTTTCGACCACCACGCCGCCGCCGCCAATTCCCTGGCGATCGCCGCCGCCGGCCTCCGCCCGGGCGTCCGCGTGGGCGCCAACGGCGTGGTCGAAACCGACGCCGACGGCGCCCCCACCGGCCTGCTGCTCGAGGACGCGGCGTACACCGCCTGGGGGGCCGCCCCCGAAGCCTCCCCAGCCCAGCGGCTTGAATTCGTCGCCGCGGCCCTCGCCCACCTCGCCGCGCTGGGCTTCGTCGAAGTCCACGACCTGCACAGCCAGCCATGGCTCGGCCCGGTGCTGGCCGAACTCGACAGCCAGGGCCGCCTCCCCCTCTCGGTCTGGCTCTACCCCCCGCTCGCAGGACTTGACCGCCAGCTCGCTGAGCTCCCCATGTGGCGCCGCCCGCGCGTCCGCCTCGGCGGGGCCAAGGTCTTCGCCGATGGCACCCTCAACAGCCGCACCGCCCTGATGCTGCACCGCTACGCCGAGCCGCTGCTGGGCCACCCGCGGGGCGTCGCCATGATGAGCCCCGCCGCGCTCGACGAGGCCTATCGGCGAGTCTCCGCCGCAGGCGACCTGCCCTTGGCCGTCCACGCCATCGGCGATGGCGCTGTGCGGATGGTCCTCGACAGCCTTCATCGCGTGCGGGGCGCCCAGGATCAGCCCGGCAAGACCGCCGGGGGCCTGGGTCGCCACCGCATCGAGCACTGCGAGATTCTCGACGCCGCGGACGTCCCCCGCTTCGCCCGCATGGGGGTGGTCTGCAGCGTCCAGCCCTGCCACCTGCTGGCCGATGTCGAGGCCCTGACGCGGTTCGTCCCCCACCGGCTCGACCGCGTGCTGCCCCTGCGCGAGCTGATCGACTCCGGTTGCGCCCCCGGGCCCGGCGGCCTGCTGTGGGCGGGGTCCGATGTCCCGATCGTGCCCGCCGACCCGCAGGACTCCATTCAGGCGGCCGTGGAGCGGGCCAGGCCCGCGACTGGCCCCCACCCTGCCGCCGCCATCGCCCCGCGCCAGGCCATCAGCCAGGCCGAGGCGTGGGCCGCCTTCGCCCCTACCGATGAACCGACCCCGGACACGCCATGACCTCTGCTCCGCACATCGCCATCACCCGGACGATCCCCCTCCGCGCCCCCAGCCCAGGGCCCGCCCCGGCGCTGCCGACGCTGCCGGGGGTCCGGGTCACCATGGCCCCCGCCACCCCGCAGCTCTCGCGCGAGGAGCTGCTGGCCTTCGTCCGCGGGGCCGACGTGGCCGTAACCATGTTCCACGATCGGGTGGACCGGGCGTTTCTCGACGCCGCGGGGCCCGGGCTCAAGGGCGTCTGCAACTTCGCCGTGGGCTTTGACAACATCGACCTCGCGGCCTGCCGCGAACGCTCGATCGTGGTCACCAACACCCCCGACGCCGTGACCGAAGGCACCGCCAACATCGCCTTCGGCCTGCTGCTGGCGGTGGCCCGCCGTATCGCCGAGGGCGATCGCTTCTGCCGCAGCGGCGCCTTCGCCCGCGAGGGCAACACCTTCCCCACCGGCTGGCTGGGCGCTCATCTCGCCGGTCAGACAATGCTCATCGTCGGCGCCGGGCGGATCGGGCGGGCGGTGGCCCTGCGGGCCGCGGCGTTCGGCATGCGGGTGCTCTACACGGCCCGCACCCGCCACCTTGACTTTGAAGGCGCCCCGCTCGCCGCCCGCCACCTGCCCCTGGACGAAGCCCTGCCGCTGGCCGACGTGGTCAGCCTGCACACCCCGCTCACACCCGAGACGCGCCACCTCATCGACGCCCGCCGGCTGGCCCTCATGAAGCCCTCGGCGATTCTGATCAACACCGCCCGCGGCCCCGTCGTGGACGAAGCCGCGCTGGTCGCCGCCCTCGGTTCCGGCCGCCTCTGGGGGGCCGGGCTCGATGTCTTCGAGGATGAACCGCGCATCCACCCGGGGCTGATCCCCCTGGACAACGTGGTGATGACCCCGCACATCGGGTCGGGCGAGCGCTACTGGCGCGAAGAGATGACCCGCATGGTCCTGGAAAACGCCCAGGCCATCCTGGCCGGCCGCACCGCCCCCAACCGTGTGGGGTGATGCGGGGCGGCGATCTGACGTCGCCTGTCAGGCTAGTCCCGTCGCTTCTTCTCGCCGTTCAGGGCCGCGCACACCACCCGCCGGTCCTCCAGCGAGAGGTCGTCAATGGTCTTCTCGCCCTTGGCGAGCTGGTTCAGCAGGTGCGCCACATACGCCGGCGATGGCGCCCCGCCCGCAGCCCCCTGGTCGAGCGCCGCAACCCGCCCCGCCTGGGTGCCCGCCGCGGAACCGCCCGTAGTCGCCACTCCCCCGCCCCCCCCACAGCCGCCCAGGCCCAAGCCCAGCGCTATCAAACCCAGCGCGAGCGCCGCCAGACCGCCGCCCATAGGGCCAGGATAAGGGGCCGAGGCGATTTCCAGATGGGCTTGGTGGTTCGACATTGGGTGAAATCCTACGCCCCAGCAGCACCTCACACGCCGATCGCCCCGGCAGCCCGCCGCGCGGGCCGCCAGAACCGCGCCCGGGGCCCGCAATCTGTTCGCGAGTTATACTGTTTCCTGAACCCCCCTGTTCCTCGGAGCCGGCCATGCGCAACGACATCCGCTACAACAACATCATCGACAGCGACGAGGCCCGCATCGCCCAGGCCGCGGCCGACGCGGCGCCCGCGCTTCCCTCGGCCCAGATCGATCCCACCCGCTTCTACATCACCCAGAAGTACCACCTCTACACCCGCGACAACCACGAGGTATGGTGCGACCTCTGGGAAAAGCGCTGGACCGTGCTCGAGCAGCAGGCCTCCGACGTCTTCCTCCGCGGCCTGAAGGCCATCAACCTCACCCGCGAGCGGATCCCCCTGCTCTTCGACACCGTCGCCGACCGAGACCTGCCTGTCTCGGGAGGGGCAACCCTCGCCAAGGGGACCCCGCTGAACGGGATCAACCGCTACCTCAAGGCCCTCACGGGCTGGAGCAGCTACGGCGTTCCGGGCTATCTGCCGGCCAAGGCCTTTTTCGCGTGCTTGGCCAACCGTCAGTTCCCCACGACCGTGCTCATCCGGCCGCGCGAGGTCATGGACTACCTCCCGGAGCCCGACATCTTCCACGACGTTTTCGGTCACGTGCCGCTCCACGCCGACCCCGTCTTCGCCGACTTCCTGCAGACCTACGGGCGGGCGGCCCTCCACTGCGAGGACCCCGCTCACATCGAGCGGCTGGGCCGCCTCTTCTGGTTCACCGTCGAGTTCGGCCTCATCCGCGAATCCGGCCGGCTCAAGACCTACGGCAGCGGCCTGATCAGCAGCCACGCCGAGAGTGAATACGCCCTCGCGTCGCCCGTCCCGGAGCGACGGCCCTTCGACCTTGACCGCGTCTGCGACACGAGCTTTGAGATCGATAAGTTCCAGCCCGTGTACTACGTCCTCGAGAGTTTCGAGCAGTTGCGCGACGCCATGAACCGGTACGCGGCCCGTGTGCTCGGCGGCGGCAAACTCGCCGCCTGAGCCGCCAAAATGGCCGATTTCGGCACGCCGCCGCTCATCGCCATGCTCCGGACCAAAGCCTACCGTTCCCCGGCCCGATACGGATCGATACCGATCCGACGCACGTGGGGCGACGTACATCCTCATGCGCACGCGGTGACTCCCGGGCAAGGGCCCGCAAGCGACTCCTATGGGTGATTCCAACGATCGACGCCGTCCGAGCTCCTCCCAGTCCGGCCGTGATTCCGATGGCGGAGCCGATGGCGAACAGAAAAAATCCCCAGGTCAGGGTGGAAACTCTGGCATGCGCCCCAACCGCACGCTGGTCACCGCCCTCACGCTCCTCTCCATCGCGCTGCTGGGCTATCTCGTCTTCAACGCCTATCCGCCGCGCGTTCCGCTGAGCAACTGGGCGTCGCTCGAAACGCATTACAACAACAACGACCTCAAGGACAACTCAATTGTCCTGCGCGACGCCGAGATCCAGGCGACCCTCAAGCCCGGCCCCAAGTCGAGCGAGGAGACCCTGGTGGTCCTGCGGTTCAACCCCAGCGACCGGACTGAGTACCAGAAGCGGCTCCAGGAGCTCACCCGCGGCCGCTTCGAGAACCCGCCCCCCAACATGCTCGTGCAGGTGCTCGTCTGGGTCGTCGCCCCCTTCGTGCTGCTGGTCGCCATCTGGTTCATGGCCATGCGCGGCCTCCGCTCCGCCACCGGCGGCGCTGGCGGCGTCCTGGGCAACTTCGGCAAGAGCCGCCACAAGGTGCTGGTGAAGGAGAAGACCGGCATCAACTTCGCCGACGTCGCCGGCATCGACGAGGCCAAGGAAGAAGTCGAAGAGATCATCCAGTTCCTCAAGGCCCCCAAGAAGTTCATGCGCCTGGGCGGCCGCATCCCCCGCGGCGTCCTGCTGGTCGGCGAGCCCGGCTGCGGCAAGACCCTGCTGGCCAAGGCGATCGCCGGTGAGGCCGATGTGCCCTTCTTCTCGATCAGCGGCAGCGACTTCGTCGAGATGTTCGTCGGCGTCGGCGCTTCGCGCGTGCGCGACCTCTTCAAGCAGGCCAAGGACTCCGCCCCCTGCATCGTCTTCCTCGATGAGATCGACGCCGTCGGCCGGCGTCGCGGCGGCGGCTTCACCACCGGCGGCCACGACGAGCGCGAGCAGACCCTCAACGCCATCCTCGTCGAGATGGACGGCTTCGCCCCCAGCGACGGCGTCATCGTCGTCGCCGCGACCAACCGGGCCGACGTGCTCGACCCCGCCCTCATCCGGCCGGGTCGCTTCGACCGCCAGATCACCGTGCCGCTGCCCGACGTCAAGGGCCGCATGGAGATCCTGCAGGTTCACTCCAAGAAGATCAAGCTCGGCCCGGATGTCGACCTCGAGCGGCTGGCCAAGGCCACCCCGATGTTCAGCGGCGCCGACCTCGCGGCGATCATCAACGAGGCCGCCATCGCCGCGACCCTGCACAACAAGGACTGGGTCGAGCAGGAGGACCTCGAGGAGGCCCGCGACAAGGTCCGCTTCGGGCGGGCCCGCAAGAGCCGCAAGGCCGACCTCGCCGAGAACCGGGCTACGGCTTACCACGAGGCCGGGCACGCAGTGCTCCAGATGCTCCTGCCCGACGCCGACCCGCTGCACAAGGTCACCATCATCCCCCGCGGCCAGGCCCTTGGCGCCACGTTCACCCTCCCGGAGAAGGACCGCTACGGCTATTCCCTCAAGTGGCTGCGCGCCACCGTGCGCGTCCTCTGCGGCGGCCGCATCGCTGAGCAGCGGGCCACCGGCGACATCGCCAGCGGCGCCGCGATGGATATCGCTCAGGTGACGCGCCTCGCCCGCGCAATGGTCCTCGACTGGGGCATGAGCGAGCGGCTGGGCTTCGTGCGCTACGCCGGTTCCGACACGCGCGACATGTACGTCGCCGAGCGGAGCTATTCCGAGGACACCGCCCGGATCATCGACGAAGAGATCAAGCGGTTTGCCGACGAGGCCTATACCGACGCCGCGAGGATCATCAACGACAACTGGGAAAAGGTCATCGCCGTGGCCGAGGCGCTCATCAAGCACGAGACCCTCAGCAACGATGAGGTCGCCCGCCTCATGCGGGGCGAGGCCCTCGGCAAACCCACCGTGAGCGACCTGCTGGCCGCCGAGGCCCGCCGGGCCTCTGCCGCCGCCATGCCGGCGGCGCCGACCCCGCCGCCCAAGGGCGAGACCGACCTGCCGCCGGGCGCCATGCCGACGCCGGCGTGATCGCCAAAGATCGCCGCCTGATCTCGCTCCGAAGCCGATTCCAGCCTGATTCCCTCGGCGAACCGCCGGATCGGGGGCATACTTTGGTTTCCCGGAGGCCCCCATGCTGAGCTGCACGAGGTCGTCGCCCATCACCCCGCGCGCGGCCATCGCCGCGGCGCTCGCCACTGTTTTCGCCGCGGCCCAGGTCGTCGCGCAGCCCTTCCAGGCCGTCGAGCGCCTCCCGGAATCGATCCAAGCCCTCCCGGAGTTCATGCGGGTCGGCAGCCCCGCCTTGCCCGCGGGTCAGGTCTACCGCATCGACTGGGCCGCGCTTGATCGCACCCTGGCCGACGCTCAGCAGGCGTTCGCCCGCACCGGCGAGTCGGGCCCTTGGTCGGAGATCACCCTGCCGATGCGCGCAGGGCCGGCCCGCTTCAGCATCATCGAGTCGCCGGTGATGGACGCCGATCTCGCCGAGCGCTTTCCGCAGTTCCGCACCTACCGGGTGCGGGGGATTGACGACCCCACCGCCATCGGCCGGCTGGACGTCACGTCCCAGGGGCTCCGTGGCATGATCCGAACGTCGGGCGGCGCCGAGTTCATCGACCCCTCCTCGGCCCGCCAGCGCGAGTACATCAGCGTCTACCGCCTCAGCGACTTCGCGGGCGGCGCCCCCCCTGGCGACCAATGGACCTGGTCGTGCGGAACCGGTCCGGAGCACGGGGCCGCCCAGCCGGCGGCGCCCGCCGGCCCGCCGCCAGGCACCCCGACCGAGCCCCCCGGCCCGATCGAGCCCGCCCCGGGCACGCTCGGGCTCTCCGCCCCTCTCCGCACCTATCGCCTGGCGCTTGCCTGCTCAGGCGAGTACGGCGCGTATCAGAGCGAACTCCAGGGCCGCGCCCCAAACGCCCAGGACGCCCTCGCCGCGATCGTGACCGTCACCAACCGAGCCAACGTCGTCTTCGAGGCCGATATCGGGGTGCGATTCCTGCTCGTGGCCAGCAACCACCTCATCGCCTATTTCAACCCTGAGACCGATCCCTATCCAAACGCCGATCCCACCTGCACCTCCAACCCCGCCGCCGACTGCTCGGGCCCCTACCTCGCCGCCAACATCACCGCCCTCAACGACGTGATCGGCACAGGGAACTTCGATATCGGCCACGTCCTCACCCGCGTGCGCGGCGGGGTCGCCTACTTGCGGGCCGTCTGCGGGAACTTCAAGGGCGGCGGGGTCTCCGGCGTGCCCCGCGGGGGCGAGGTCTCACCCGTCTCCGCGCTGGTCGTCATGCACGAAATGGGCCACCAGTTCGGCGCCAACCACACCTTCAATGGTGTGCTGGGCCGCTGCAACGCCAACATCAACGGAACCACCAACTGGGAGCCGGGCGGCGGCTCGACCCTGCTCGCCTACGCCGGGGCGTGCCCCGTCGGCGGCGCCATCGGCGAAGGCGACACCGACAACCTCGTCCAGTTCGCCGATCCGTACTTCCACGGCGGCAGCCTCAATGAGATGCGGTCATTCCTCGCTGCCAGCGCCTCGAGCTGCTTCGGCAGCGCCAGCACCGGCAACACCGCTCGCCCGGCCATCACCAGCCTCCCCCCGTCGGGCCTCTGGATCCCGCCCGCAACGCCCTTCGCCCTCACCGCCGCCGTGACCGACGACGGCCCCGCGCCGACCTTCTGCTGGGAGGAGTTCGACCTTGGCCCCGCCCAGCGGCTCACCGGCCCCACCAGCGCCGACAACGGGCTTTCACCCCTCTTCCGCAGCCTTCCCCCTTCCGCCAGCCCGACGCGGACCTTCCCGCGCATCGACGATGTGCTCAGCGGCGTCGAGAACCTCGGCGAACGGTCGCCCACCGTCGCCGGCTCGGCCCGCAAGTTCCGCCTCACCGTCCGCGACAACCAGGGGGCGTCGGTCACCTCAGACATCGTCACCGTCAACATCGCCGACGCGCCCCCCTTCCGTGTGGGCGCCCCGGCGGCGGGCCAGCAGGTCCGCGGCCCGCTGATCGCCGTCGCCTGGAACAGCAGCGCCATCGCGGGCCCGCCGCTCGGCGTCGCGTCTGTCGCCGTGAGCCTGTCGCTCGACGGCGGCCGAACCTTTCCGATTTCGCTGGGCGAATGGCCCAACACCGGACTGGCGATGGTCCCGGCGCCCGGACGGTCGTCCGGCCAGGCCCGCGTGCGGGTGAGCGCGCCGGGCAACGTCTTCTTCAACGTCTCCGGCGAGTTCACCCTGCTCCCCGCGTGCGCAGCGCTCGACCTGAACGGCGACGGCGCGACCGACCCCGACGATCTCAGCGATTTCATCGCCGGGTTCTTCGCCACGCCCCCCGCCGCGGTCGCGGATTTCAACGGCGATGGGGCCGCTGATCCCGATGACCTTTCGGACTATATCAGCGCCTATTTCAGCGGCTGCTAACCAGTTCGTCCGTTCAGCCTCAGCAACCTCCGCTGAAGAAGCCCGAGATGTAGTCGCTCAGGTCGTCGGGATCGGCGAATCCGTCTGCGTTCACGTCGGCCCGGGGACAGGCGGGCGCCTCAAAGAAGCATGCGATGTAGTCGCTGAGGTCGTCCGGATCGACGACCCCGTCGGCGTTGAAATCCGCAGCGCAGCCGATATCGAGCCTGAAGGTCCGGACCTGCTGGCGGGCGAACGCCGCGGTCAGCCCCAGCCCCGACACCGTCGGCGCTGGCCCGAGCGCCGGGTCGACAGGGTCGAGCGTCTCAAGGTGCGTCGCAGTCGCGCCGGCCCGGATCGGCCGCGCCGCGGTCTGGATCGTCGCGCTCGCGCCGCTATCCGACACGTTCCAGAGCCTGACCGTCAGCGGGCCGCCCGGCGCCGACGGGCCATCCTCGGCGGGCTTGAGAGCCCACAACACCACGTCGGGGTTGCTCACCGTGATGAAGGAGTGCACGCCCGAGGGCAACGTCGGACGGGCCCCGGTGATCACCCCCGCCACCAGCGGGTTGGCGTGCTCCAGGGCGAATCGCATCGCCGCCGGGGCGTCGGCCCCGGACCGCGTCCGCAGGGCGAAGCGCTGGGTGAATTGGCTGTCGCCGCCCTGCTCGGGCAGTCCCAGGCCGGGGCCATCGAGTCGACCGCCGGCGACGGGGCTGATCTGCGCCGTCGCGGTCTCGAGCTCCCGAACGCTGGAGGCGCCCAGCCGGAAGAAGGGCGTATCGATGTTGCTCAGCGTCACACCCACGCCGCCGTCGCCGCTCATGTCGGCGAAGTGGTTCAGGCTGAGCCAGTCATACCGCGCGTTCTGCGTTGCGTAGTCGCCGCCGGCGGTGCGGAGCCGGGCCGTCATGATGGCGCCGACCTCTTCGTGCCGCACCAGCGGGCTCGCTAGATTGAACGCAAAGCTCCAGTCCTCGATCGAGTCAAAGTTCTGCGTGATGCGGTTGTGCAGGTCCAGCCGCTCGCCGAAGCGGAACAGCGTGACCCGCGTGGTGTGGGCCAGAGGCGCCCCCGCCACGGCCTTCAGCGTCACGCTGACCGGGCCGGCGTTCTCCACTGTCAGCACGCCCCCGCCGTCCGCGGCCTGCCCGCCGCCGAGGTCGTTTACAGCCCGCCCGCCCACGCTCCCGGCGAACTCCCGATCGCCCCGGGTCTTGTCAACCAGGCTCACGATCGCCCCGCGCGGCGTCACAACGATCTTGTACCGGCCGTTCTCGATGACCCGGTCGGGGCTCCCGCCCCCGCCCCCGCCGCCGCTCTGATAGCTCACCACCAACTGGGCCGGCGTCCCGCCGGGCTTGGAGAAATCCTCGAAGCCGTAGTAGCGGTCGGCCGGCAGGCCGCCCTCATCGATCACCAGTCCGAGGTGCTTACCCGGCGTGTAGCCGGGGCGATTGACGAACGCTTGCACCAGCGCCGCCAGGTCGGGGCTGACCACCACGCCGCCGCCGGGCCAGCCTGGGGCCGGCCAGAGGATCTGCGTCGCTGCGACGGGGTGGTGGGTCACCAGATCGCCCAGGAACCCGTTTGCGAACGGCTGTGCGTCATCGATGTCGTACATCCGGATGCGCGAGGCGCCCGTGGCGCTCGGGATCGAGCCCGGGCTGGCCCGCAGCACCAGCCGGGCCTCGGTCACGACCGTGCCCGGGGGCAGGGCCACGGCGAACTCAAGCCCGGCCGTCTGCTGCTCGCTGTCGGTCCCCCAATAGGTGTGCCGGTCGCCGGCGTTATAGCCCGAGACACGGACTTCATCCTGGGGTCCACCGCTGCGCAGCGACTGGGCGTCGCGGTTGTCGGCCGCGATGGCGTAGGTCGCGGTTGCGACGCCTCCCCCGCCGACTGGAGCGCTGACGGTCGCCGCGTCGGTGAACACGGCCCCCGCCACGGGGCGGGCCTCCAGAACCCGGTAGCCCACGCTGGGCACATCGGCGACCCAGACCCGCAGCGAGCGCTCCCCATCGACCGTCACGACCTGCGCAGGAACCTCAACCCCCGGCGCCCCGCCCGAGAGGTCATAGACGCTCACGGGGCCGCCGGCCGCCCAGGGCAGATCCGCCGCGTCGCTGCGGGCGAAGCCCAGCGGGTTGAATACGAAGAACTGCGTTCCGCCCGGGGTCCCTGCGGAGGGCGTGATGAGCCCGCCCAGGGCCGCGGCGCTGTCGGCGTGAAGGGCATTGACGTACCGCTCGATATCCCCGGCCAGGCGCCGCTGGAGGGCCACCTTCTCGCCGGCGAAGCCGCCATCGCCAGTCCAGTCGTGCTCCCAGTACATGCCCAAGCCCAGGTTGAAGGCCAGGCGATCAGCCTCGCGCCCATTCATGAAGGATGGATCGCTGAGGCTGACGATCGACGCCATCGCCTCGGCCGAGCGCGTCTTCTCCACGGCCCTCCGGACGCGGGCGGTCAGTTCCGCCATCGAAGACTGGTACAGCTCCCACTCATTGCCAAAGGAGTAATCGACCGCGCCGATCTGGTCGCCGTAGCGGGCCTCGAAATCCTGGAAATAGTCGAGTTCGTTGCTCACGATCACCCGGCGCGTCGCATCGCTCAGCAGGGGGGCGAGGCGGACAAACTCGTCGGTGATCGACGCGTTGTTGTCCCATCCGTGCCCGAAGACGCCGATCACGTCGTACGGGTGGCGGTCGAGAAAACCGTTGAACGGCGCGTTCACCGTGACGTAGTCGACGGCGCTCTGGATGAACCGCGCCTCGGCGTAGCCGCCGATGCTCGAATCGGGGTTGTTGTTCGCCGCCGAGTACCACTTCAGCAGGATCCGCCGGCCATCCGGGCCGGTGTACCAGTAGACCTCGTGCTCCCGCCGCCCGGCGAAGGGCGTCCGCGTCACGCACCCGCATACCCCCCGCCACGAGTACTTCGCGCCGCTCCCCGCCCACAGCGAGCTCAGCCCCCAGGGCATGGTCTGGTTCTCCATCGACATGGCCAGACGGAACCGCAGGTCGTGCCGCCGCTCCACCTGCCCGGCGTAGTACATCCCGCGCAGCACGCCCTCCACGGGCGTGCCGCCGTACGTGTTCACGAGCGTGGTCATCGGCGCCGAGATGTGGCCTGACCGGATCGCCCGGATCAGCCGCTCGAACTGGGCGGGGGTCCGCTCCTCCTCGTACACGCGCAGCATCAGCGCGCTGTCGCAGTTGAAACGGCTCTGCCAGTCGACCGGATTCGCCAGCGTGGCGTCCTTGAGGTCGAGGTAGTAGTCGAGCATGTCGAGGAACGCCTGCCTGTTGGTCGCCTCGCTGCAGTTCCACACATAGTCGGTGTGGTCGTCGTTGCCGATGTACACGCGCTTGGGCTGCGCCAGCAGGCTCCCGGCGGCGGCCAGCAGAAACCCGGCGGCCAGGGCCGGGCGGATCGATGGGTTCATGGGGACTCCGGGGGGGTGCGAGCGGTCGGCTCGCGAGGGGCTCCATCATTCTTCCATGAGGCAGGCGGGACGGCCACGAGAATCGCCAGCCAGCGGCGACAAAAAGGTTGCGTAAAGACGGCCCCGCGGTATGCTCTTGACATCGGTCGCGCGTCGGTTGCGATTCCCGCCTGCCCGGCTCCGGCCGAGCAGGCCCGCCCCGACGACTTCGACCGACGAGGGTGCGAGGCTTGAGGAGAACACGCGGTCCGATTCGTCGGACCGCTGTTCTTTTTGGGACGCGTGATTTCCCTGATCGACCGCCATCCACCACCAGCGAACCCCCCGGGTGCAGTGGCTTTTGCCGCCCGCCCGACCGATTCGATCTTGCCCAATTTGCCGCGCACACCCATTGTTCCGGTGAAGATCTTTGATGGGGCTTGCATTTTCTTATCTGGACGTTAGCTTTCGCCATCGAGAATCCGTGCTCGGCAAATGCCCCTCACCGCGCCCAACGGTGAGTTCGCCGTGCACGCCACATTCAGGGGTTGAATCCATGGCAAAGGCCGCCATCGTTGCAGCCGCGATTTCCTTCGCGGTCTGCGCTGTGCTTAGTTGCTCCGTGTCCACAGCCAAGGCCCAGACCAACGGGTGCGTCCAGTGGACGCAGGTCAATACGCCGTCGCGCCCGTCGCCCCGTTACGCCCAGCAGATGACCTTCGACAGCCGCCGCGGCGTGGTCGTGCTCTACGGCGGCAACATCGGCGGCTCCGCCGGCATCCCTGTCTACAGCAATGAAACCTGGGAGTACAACGGCGCCACCTGGACCCAGCGCAACATTCCTAATCCTCCCCCAGCCCGCGGCACCGGCGCCATGATCTTCGACGAGCGCCGCGGCGTCTGCGTGCTCTTCGGCGGCCAGAGCAGCACCTCCTACTTCGGCGACACCTGGGAGTACGACGGCGCCTCCTGGGTGCAGCGGCAGCTCCCCGGTTCGACCCCGGTCCCACGCCTGAGCCACTTCATGGCCTATGACGTCAAGCGGGGCGTCAGCGTCCTCTTCGGCGGCTACGGCGGCTCGAGCATTCCCGGGGCGCTCCTGGGCGACACCTGGGAGTACGACGGCCTGTCCTGGAACCGGCGCGAGCTCGCCTCGGCCCCGCTCCCCCGCGTCTCGGGCGGGACCGCCTACGACGACATCCGCGGGCGCGTCGTCATGTTCGCCGGAGGCGGCGACTTCCGGGCCACCGCCGAGACCTGGGAGTTTGACGGCCAGAACTGGACCCTCCGCTTCAATAACGTCTCATTCTGGCGCATCACCCCGGCGATGTGCTTTGACAAGAGCCGCGGCGACGCCTTCGCCTTCGGCGGCATTCTCGGGAACATCCGCTTCGCAGATGAATTCGACTGGAACGGCGAGGCCTGGCGCAATTACGACAATCCAGGCCCCAACGGCCGCTCCGACTCGGTCGTCGTCTACGACACCCGCCGGATGCGGGCCGTGCTCTTCGGCGGTGAAAGCTCGCAGCCCGCCCGCTTGAACGACACCTGGGAGCTCCGCAACCTCAACCCCATCGTCATCGGCGCCGGCCCCGTCGCGCAGTCCGCCTCCGCGGGCGACCCGGTCACCTTCTCCGTGGCCGCTTCGGGGAGCGGGCTGACCTACCAGTGGCGGCGCGACTGCCGGGTCATCCCCGGGGCGGTGGGCAGTTCGCTCACCCTCACCGCGACCCACGCCGCCCAGGGTCTGTACGACGTGCTCGTCTCCAACACCTGCGGCACGATCGTGAGCTCCAGCGCCGCCCTCGTGGTCAGCGGCCCGGGCGGGTGCGCCGCAGACTTCAACCGCGACGGCGTCCTCGATCCCGACGACCTGTCCGATTATGTCGGTTGCTACTTCACCGGCTTCTGCCCGGCGGCCGTCGGCGCCGACTTCAACGCCGACAGCCTCATCAATCCCGATGACCTGTCGGACTACATCGGCGCCTACTTCAGCGGCTGCTGAATGACTGCCTGACTGCCCGACCCGTTCCCTAGGCGGCCGACGACCGCAGGCTGAGCCTCCCCGATTGCGTCTTCACACACGACCAGACCAGCCTCCGAGGCTGGTCTGGTCGTCGTTCTGAAGCTGCCCCGGCAATTTCCTTCGCCCCTCCGGCCGCGACCCCGCTCCTGATCTCCGGATCGCCCACGAGACATACACCGGAGGTTTCCATGAGTCTTTCCCGCAGCCCTGTTTCCCGTCCCTTGTCGCCGAACCCCGCCGCACTGGCCGTCGCGTCGCTCGCCCTCGCGGCGGGCCTAGCAGTCAGTTCGGCCCAGGCCCAGAACACCTTTCACCGGTCGATCGGCACCCCGCAGTCGGAGACCGCCTATGAGGTCTCGCGCACCGATGACGGCGGCTTCGTCACCGTCGGGCGGATCGCGCCGAGTTTGACGGCCCCGGCCGACATCTATGTCGTCCGCTACGACGCCTGCGGCGATCTGGTCTGGAGCTCGCTGATCGGCTCGGCGAACCAGCGGAATGACATCGGCCATTCGATCCGCCAGACCCGCGACGGCGGGTTCATCGTGGCCGCCGAGACCGACAGCATCTCCCAGCGGTTCGGCATCGCGCTCATCAAGCTCGCCCCGGACGGCAGCCCGCTGTGGAGCCGCGTCTACCCGGGCACGCCGAACCTCGATTCCCCCTCGGGCGTCGCGGTCCGCGAGCTCACCGATGGCTCGCTGGTGGTCAGCGGCCGTCTGCAACTCGGCGGCGGGATCATCAACGGCGTGCTCCACCGCGTCGATCCGACCGGCGCCCCGCTCCAGCTCCGCCGCTACGGCGTGGGCGTCGGGGCCCCGGGCAACCTCAGCTTCACCGACTTCGTCGTCACCACCAACGGCTTCGCCATCAGCGGGTGGACGCAGGACAACGCCAACGCCCAGACGAGGGCCTTCTTCATGCGGACCGACCCCGCTGGCGGCCCCCTGGGGGCCCGCACCTATACCGCGCCCGACCAGCCCACCACCGCCGACGCCATCATCGAACTGCCGGGCGGGTTCGGCCTGTCCGGCCGATTCGGCAACACCATCGTCCCGATCTCCCTTGGCGTTGTCCTGCGAATCGATCCCACCGGCGCCCCCGTCTGGCAACGCATCGTGCCCGAGTTCCGTCCCGGCTTCGCCGCCATCGCCAACGACGACAACCAGTTCCTGGTCCTCGCCGGCACAACCAGCGGCGGCGCCGACGCCGGCATCCTCCAGTTCGATCTCGCCGGCAACCTCGTCCGCGGGATGCGCTACGGCGCAGCGCCTGCTGGCCGCACGCAGGGGCACGACGTGATCGAAATGCCAGGACGCCTCGGTTACGCGGCCGTTGGCGAGACCAACATGGCCCCGGGCGTCGGCCAGCAGGACATCCACTTCGTCCGCACCGACAACACACTGCGGAGCGGCTGCCGCGAGAACCCCAACTTCGTCGCCACGTTCGCCCAGCTGGTCGTCAACCAGCCGGTGGTCACGGTGACCCCCGAACAGGGCGTGCAGGAGTTCCCGATCTTCTTCCAGCGCCCCGACACCCGCAACTTCGCGTACTGCCGCGACTGCTGCCGGGCGGACTTCAACGGTGACGGCGTGGTCGACCCCGATGACCTCTCCGACTACATCGGCTGCTACTTCAGCACGCCCCCGTGCCCCCTGGCCGACATCAACAACGACAGCAATGTCGACCCCGACGACCTCTCTGACTACATCGGGATCTACTTCGCCGGCTGCCGCTGATCGGCGCCCCCTGACCCCGTCACACCCTCGGTGACCAAGGGACAATCACGCTCGCTCGCAAGGGCCCCGGCGCACGCCGGGGCCCTTTTCCTTTGAGCAGGGCCCCACGGAGACCGAGTCGCACTTACGCCCCGCCAGCACAATCCGCTCACGCGTGTATTTCGGGCTGCCGGGACCCCTCCTGCTGGCGTGGGCCTTCTCCGTCGCCGTCGACCCCGTGTGGGGCCGCGGCCGACGGGGGGGGAAGGCCCTCGAAAAGTCAAAGACGAAAGGACGTTCCAATGCGATTCAATCCCTTGCTTGTGGCCGTTGCCGCGTGCTGCGGCCTTTCCCTGCCCGCCTTGGCGCAGACCGGGTACACCATCACGAGGGCGAGCCCATCGCGCTCGACGACCCCCGCTACAGCGACGCCGATTCGGACTCGCTGGTGATCAACGCCCTCACCCCCGACACCGCCGGGTTCTACTCCTGCATCGTGAGCAACATCTGCGGCCGCGTCGTGAGCGACTCGGCCCTGGTGCGGATCACCGGCGATGAGGGCGGCGGCGGCGGGCCGGACAACTGCCGCTCCGACTTCAACGACGACGGGTCCCTGGATCCCGACGATCTGAGCGACTTCATCGGGGGCTACTTCGCCACCGAGCAGAACCCCCGCGATGACTGGAACGACGATGGCGCGATCGACCCCGACGACCTCTCGGATTACATCTCCGATTACTTCAGCGGCTGCCGCTGATCTCGGTTCTGAGGATGAGGATCGAGAGCTGAACCGGCTCGCCCCCCGACCTCCCCACACACACCACACCCCCGGGTTGCCTCAACCCGGGGGTTTTCTTGCGCAGTGCCGCGCAGGCCGCGGCTCGCGGGCGCCCACTCTCGCCCCCCCGCCGCCTCCCGCCGCCCCTTCCCACCAAACAAAAGGGGCCGGCTCCCGAAGGAGACCGGCCCCGGTGGGCTTCGTGCTTAATCGGCCGATGCTAGGCGCCGCCCAGCCCGGCGGGGCGACCGGTCACCGGTCGCCATCAGACATCAGCGGTCACCGGCCCCCGTCGCGCCAGGTCTCGCCATCGCGCCAGGTCTCGCCATCGGGCTGGGCGGCCGGGGCCGGGCTGACCGGCTTGCCATCCTGGCCCATGATGATGTAGACGATCCCGCCGCCGCCGCCGCCGATGCTGTCGGCGTTGTAGATGTACTGGGCGTCGAGAACCTTCTCGATGCGCTTGCTGGCCTCGCTGAGGTGGGCCTGGGTGTATGGATCGGCGCCGCCGCTCTTGATCGAACCGTCGATCTTGCCCTTGAGCTCCCGCAGCTTGGAGACCGCGAGATTGCTCATGGCCTTGCCCGTCTCCCCGCGCAGGCCGCCGGGGAGGGAGAGGTCCATCAGCCGCTCGAGGTGCTCGCGCTGCAGGTTCCGCCGGATCGACGAGATCATCGGGTTGCGGGCCGAGTAGGAGCCGCCCGACTTGGTCTCGAGCTCGGTCCAGACCGCGCCGGTGATGGTGTCGATCACCTCTATCAGCGTGAGGGCGTCCTGGTCCTTGGCGACGCGGAACTCGTTGTCGAAGACCCGGCGCAGGCGCGTCGGGTTCATCAGCTGCGTGAGGGCCGCCGCCTGCATGCCCGCGATCTGGTCGTGCACCGGCCACTCGGGGTTGGCCCGGCCCCCGCCCGGATCGTCGCGCCGGTCGGCGGTGAGATAGGTCAGCAGCTCGGGGGAAAGACCGAACTGATCCTCCCTGAAGGCCGTCTCGCAGACGAACTTGAGGGCCTCCCGCTGCTTCTCGACGGGCACCACCACGATCGGCGGGCGCCCGTTGGGATCGCCCTTGCGGTCGCGATGGACATACGCCGTGCCCACCCAGTTGGACATCACCGACACCGCGTTCATCTGCATGTTCAGGGTCAGGCTGTACCCGCGCCGAGCCCGGCTCCAGCTCTGACCGGGCTTGACGAACTTCTCGATGATCCGCGCCCGGCTGAACTTCGCCAGCTCCAGCTGGCTCTTGGCGTACTCCAGCGGGTCGGCGGCGAAGTCATATCTCCGGATCGTCGGGTCGGGCCCGGCGCCGTCGGCGTCCTCGTCGGAGCCGAAGGCCAGCTCCGGCTCGGCGACCCGCTTGAGCACTTCCTTGGGCTCCCCGAAGGTGTAGCCGTACTCAATCGCCCACATGTCGTAGGGGCCGATGTCGATGACGTTGTAGTCGCCCTGGAACTTGCCTTCGCCCACGACGATGTTCACCGGCACGTAGTCCATCACCGAGGTCGAATAGGGCTTCTTGCCCTTGAACTCCGGCGAGTTGATCTGGGACAGCGTGTACGCCGAGGTGCCCTTGAAGTTGTGCCGCAGGCCCAGCGTGTGGCCCACCTCGTGAGCCGTCAGATCGGCCAGCGCCGCCCCGACGAACCACTCCGGGATGCCGTCGAGGAAGTCGCCCTTGTCCTCAGGCTTCTCGGCCTTCTTCTTGTCATCCTTCTTGGCCTTCTTGTCCTCGCCCTCGGGCTTGTCGTCCTTCTTGTCGTCCTCGGGCTGGCCCTCAAGCAGGTCCAGCAGCTCCAGGCTCATCCCCGCCACCGCCATGTCGAAGGCCTTGCCCTCGGCCAGCAGGCAGTCGCTTCCAGTGGCGCGGGCCCGCTGGCTCAGGAAACCCTCCTGCAACGTGTTGGCCGAGTCGCCCGCAAGGGCCCCGCCGAAGCGGGCCACACCCCGCTGCGCGGCCGAGGCCGCGCGCTTGGCCAGGATCAGCTCGCGCTGCTCCGGCGAAGCCAGGCGGATGCGCGGATCAAACTCCGGGTGGGCCTCCAGCCAGCCCATCGACTCCGGCGGGATCGACCGCATCGCGATATCGGGAATGATCTCGTTGGTCTGCGACCAGAAGTGGCGGATCCAGCCGTCGGTGAGGATCACGTCCGCGTCAAGGATCTGGCCCGTCAGGGGGTGGGTCCGGCTGGGCCCGATGGCCGTGCCGATGTCGTTGACCACCCAGCGGATGAAGTTGTACCGAACATCCTCGGGGTCCTTGTCCATGTGCTGGCCGGTGGCCTTGTCCTGGTAGTACACCTCGATGGCGTCCTTCAGGCCCACCTTCTCAAAGGCCTTGTTCCAGGAGAGCACGCCGTCGCGGATGTAGCGGCGGTAGCGCGTCGGCACCGTGTGCTCGACGTAATACACAAGCGCCGTCTTGGGCAGGCTCATCTTGAGCTTGGGCTCGGCCTTCTCAAAGTGCCAGCGGTTGATGTACCGCACCCACTTCTCGTCCTCCTTGAACTTGCCCAGGTCGCGGAACCACGTCCCGAAGTACCCCACCCGCTCGTCGGCGACGCGCGTCTGGTACCCCGTGTTCTCCGGGATCACGCTGATCGAATAGTGATAGGTCTTCAGAACCCCGCCGCCCGCGGGCATCTCCCAGGCGATCTCGACGTTCTTCGGGAACGCCTTCGACTTCTTGATCGTGGCCAGGGCCGCGTTGGCGCCACCCGCGCCCCCGCCGCCCATGAAGCCGCCGCCGCCGAAGAACCGGCCCACCTGGCCCGCCAGCAGGCCCCGCATATCGATCACCGGCCCGCCGCCAGGGCCCATCGCCAGAATCGGCACATCCAGCACCACCCGGTCGGTAAAGGCCCGCTCCAAGCCCGCCTTGCTCTCAAGGTCGCCCGTCGAACGGTTGGTGATCTGCGGCTCGATCAGCGCCAGCCGCTTGTCGTACCGCTTCCAGTAAACGTACAGCTCAGGGCCCTGCAGCCCGGCATAGGGCTCGCCGCTGGCGATGGTCATCGCAAACAGAAACCGCTGCCGGCCAAAGTCTCGCGGCAGCTCCGCGAGCATCCCCTGGTCCTTGTCGCGGGTGTAGATCGTCCACATGCTGGCCTCGCCGTCGGCCGTCGAGACCACCTTGGTGTAGTCCTTGGTGACCTCGGCGAAGGGCGGGAAATCCGGCCGCTTCTCCGCGTCGCCGCCCGGAATCGCCAGACCGCCCGGACCCCGGCCCGGGGGGGGTGGGGGCGGGGAACCGTCTTGCGCGCTGGTCGAAACCGAGAAGACCGAGCCGGCCGCCAGAACCAGCACCGCCGCGCCCAGCCAATACACCTGTCCGCCATTGCCGCTGCCGCTGCTCATACGCACTCCTTCGACCCTTTCCAACGGGTCCGCCTGTGGTCTCGCCCCGGTTGCAACCCCCCGGGGGCACGCCCGCCGGGGCAAGGGGAATCTCCCAGGAGATGCGCGAACGCGCCCGCTCCTGTCCGGCCTGTCCGGTCGGAATGGCGAGTCTAACCAGAACCCGCCCGTCCGGTCACCGGTGCTACCGCCCGCTGGCTGAAAGGTCGCAGCCCGACCGGCCCGCCCTAACGCCCTCATTCCCTCAGCCCAACAGGGTCTCAGGCCCAGCGGGTGACGTGCCAGTTCTTCTTGCCCCGCCGCAGCAGGATGACCGACCCGTGCAGCAGGTGTTTGGTGGTCAGTCGGTCTGAGACGCCCGCCTTCACCCCATTGACGCTGACCGACCCCTCCTGCAACGACTGGCGGGCCTGGCTCTTGCTCTGGGCCAGCGACGTCTGGGCCAGCACGTCGACCAGGGGGGCGCCTTCGCCCTCCAGTGACGCCAGCGGGTGCTGGCTGGCCGGCGCCGCGCTGAAAACCTCGTCGAGCAATGGCCCCGGGAGGTCCGCCACATCCCCGCTGAACAGCGCGGCGGAGGCCTTCTCGGCCCGCAGCCGCTCGGTCTCGCCGTGCAGCATGTCCACCACCGCGCGGGCCAGCGTCCGCTGGGCCAGGCGCGGGCCGGGGTCGGCCGCGTGCTGCACCATGACCGCCGCGACCTGCTCCTGTGACTGAAACGTGAACGTCTTCAGGAACCGTTCCACGTCGTCATCGGGAATGTTGAACAGAAACTGATAAAGCGCGTACGGGCTGGTGCGGTCAGCGGTCAGCCAGATCGTCCCCGATTCGGTCTTGCCGTACTTGGTTCCGTCGGCCTTGGTCAGCAGCGGCGTGGTCAGGCCGAAGACCAGCGGCGACCCGCTTTCGACCGGGGCGTCGCCCGCCGCGGGCTCCACCCGGCCAGAAACTCGGCGGATGAGATCGGTCCCGGCGACGATGTTGCCCCACTGGTCGCTGGCGCCCATCTGCAGCGTGACCCCGGCGTGCTGGTGCAGGTGCTGGAAGTCATACGCCTGCAGAATCATGTAGCTGAACTCGGTGTAGCTGATCCCCTGCTCGCGGTTGTTCAGCCGCTCGCGAACCGAGTCCTTCTGGATCATCTGGTTCACCGAGAAGTGCTTGCCGATGTCCCGGAGCGCATCGAGGTAGCTGATCTTCCCGAGCCAGTCGAGGTTGTTCACGATCTTCGCCCGGTTCGCAACCCCCTCCGAGAAATCCAGCACGCGCGCGAAGATCCGCTTCTGGCTCTCCACGTTCGCAGCGACCTGCTCGGCCGACCGCAGTTCACGCTCCGCCGATTTGCCCGACGGATCCCCGATCAGCCCCGTTCCCCCGCCGGCGAGCACGATCGGCGCGTGACCGGCCCGCTGAAAGAACGCCAGCAGCATGATCGGCACCAGGTTGCCGATCGTCAGCGAGTCGGCCGTCGGGTCGAAGCCGATGTACGCCCGCCGGGCGCCCGTGGAGAGGTGGTCGCGCAGGCCCGCTTCATCGGTGCACTGGTGAATAAGCCCGCGCCAGGTCAGTTCAGAGACGAAATCGGTGGCCATAGCGCGGCAAGCGTATCGCCGCGCGCGCCCATCACGGCGCCGAGCTCCCCGATCGATCCAGCCCTGACTCGGCAAGCCGGCTGAGGGCCGCCAGATCGACCGGGAAGGGGTCGGGCGGCGGCGACTCGTGCAGCCGCAGCGACCCGCCGATCTGCAGCGCCACCCGCGCCGCCCGGCGGGCCCCCCCCGCCGCCAGGGCCGCCAGGCTCAGCGCCAGCGTCTGGTGCGCAAAGAACGAATCAGCCGTAAAGAACATCCGGTGCCGCTGGAAGATCGCGATCACCTCCTGCGCGCCCGCCGCGGCCTCGGCGTGGCGGCCCAGGGCCCTGAGCACCTCGGCCCGGCCCATGCCGAAGGCCCCGACCGATCGCGACACACCCAGCTCGCGCATCACGCCGATCGCGTGCTCGAAGCACGCCAGGGCCTCAGGCAGGGCCCCGCGGCGCACCAGGGCCGAGCCCCGGTTGCCCTCCACCCGGGCCGCGTTGACCCGGTCGCCCAGGTCGCTGAACAGCGCCTCGGCCTGGGCATGAGCCGCCAGGGCCCGCTCCACCTCACCCGCCGCCTGGAGCGCGTTGGCGAGGTTGCCGATCACCCGCGCGCAGGTGCCCCCGTCGCCGATCTCGCGGCACAGCCGCTCCGCCTCGCCAAAGCACGCGATCGCCCCCGGCAGGTCCCCCTTCTGGCGGCGCAGTCGCCCCCGGGCCGACACATTGGCGATGATCCCCGGGATGTTGTGCCGGCCCCGGTTGATCGCCTCCGCCCGGTCGAGGCACGCCAGCGCCGCATCGGCCAGCCCCCGGCTGATCAGGATGTTGGTCCGCGAGAGCAGGTTGCGGGCCACGCCCAGCGCGTCACCCTGGGCCTCGTACAACGCCTCCGCCCGGTCGTGCAGGGCCAGCGTCTCATCCAGCGCGCCCGTCACGCGCCGGGCCTCGGCGAGGATCGTCACCGCCTCCGCGATCGCCAGCTCATCGCCGGACGCCTCCGCCCGAGCCACCGCCTCGCGCGCCAGCCGCTCGGAGGCCTGATAGTCGCCCACTGACTCCTCGGCCCGCGACAGCGCGCTGAGCAGGCGGGCCCGCAAGGCCGGTGCGACCGAAGCCTCTCCGGCGGGAGGAGGGGCGGGCGCGGTGGGAGCGCCGGAGGAGGGGGAGGTGGTCGCGCTCGCGGCGGCCCCGCCGCCCATGGCCGCGAGGACCGCCTCCAGCGGCTGACGCCGCTGCCGCCCGACGCCCCGCACCAGCAGCACCCCCGCCACGGCCAGGGCGAGTTCGCCGGCCTGTGAAAGCCGCCCGAGCGTGATCATGCGCTCGATCGCCGCGAGGATGTTGTCCTTCTTCTGCTCCAGCCGGTCGAGCGCCTCGAGCATGCGCGGGCCCACCCGCAGCCCCTCCCACTGGCGGGCGTAGCTCGCATAGCACTGGGCGTGCCTCACCTGCAGTTCCGGCGGGGGCGGCCAGCGGGCTTCGCCAAACTCGCGCACCGAGCGGAACATGTGCAGCCGCACCCCGAAGGGCGACTCGCGCGACGTCAGGAAGCTCTTCTCGCGCAGCATCTGCACCGCGTCAAGCGGGAACGGCGCATCGGGGAACGCCGCGAGATCGATCACCGCCTCCGCCGACTCCAGCGAGAACCCGCCCCGGAAGACGCACGCCTGCTGGAAGCACGCCTTCTCCCAGTCGCTCAGCAGCTCGTAGGACCACTCAATTGCGGCCTGGAGCGTCTGGTGCCGCTCGGGCAGGTCGCGCCGCGACGAGCGCAGCAGCTGAAATCGCTGCGCCAGCCGCTCAACCATCTGCCGCGGCGTCATGATGCGGATGCGGGCCGCGGCGAGCTCGATCGCCAGGGGGATCCCGTCCAACTCGGCGCACAGCGTCATCACGTCCGGCGCGTTCTGGGCCGTGAGCGCAAAGCCCGGGCTCGCTTCCCGGGCCCGCTCGACAAACAACCGCACCGAGTCGTACGAGCCCGCCGAGGCCGCCTTGTCCTGGTCGAGCAGCCGCCCCTCGCCCGCCCGGGGCGGCACGCTGAGGGCCCCCAGGCGGTGCTCGCGCTCGCCCGCCAACCCCAGCAGCGACTGGCTGGTCACCAGAAACTTGGTCTTCGGCGCCCGGCTCATCCACAGCCCGACCGTCGCCGGGGCGTGCTGCACGACCTGCTCGAAATTGTCCAGAATCATCAGGAGCGGTTTGCGGTGCTCCAGCACGTTGGCCACCAGCCGTTCGGGCCCCTCGACCCCGCCGCCGCCGCCACCGCCACCGCCACCGGTGAGCTGCATCCCCAGCGCCTGGGCCGCCCCCGAGGCGATGTCCTCAATCGTGCGCGCCCGCGCCAGGTTGGCGACCCACACGCCCCCGGGAAAATGCTCGAGCAGCACGTTTCCCAGCCGCAGCGAGAGCCGCGTCTTGCCCGTCCCGCCAGGACCAGACAGCGTGACCAAGCGCGTCCCCTCATCCAGCAGCAGGGCCGACAGCTCGCTGATCTCCTGCTCGCGCCCCACAAAGCTCGAAATCTGGTAGGGCAGATTGGTCGGCAGGCTCGTCAACGTCGCGATCGGCGGAAAATCCCGCACCGGCAAGCGCGGCGAGATCACCTGAAAGATCCGCTCCGGCGAGTCGATCCCCTTCAATCGGTGATCACCGAGATCCGCCAGCTCCACGCCTCCCCGGATCAGGGCCAGGCGGTCGCGGATGCGCTCGCAGGTCGAGCGCCCGATCAGGATCTGGCCGCCGTGCGCGGCGGACTCAACGCGGGCCGAGCAGTTCACCATGGGCCCGAAGTAGTCGACCCGGCCCGTGCGCGGGTCGACCTCGACAATCGGCTCGCCGGTGTGGACGCCGACGCGCACCAGCAGATCCCCGACCGACGCCGGCCAGGCGGTGGCGGAAAACGACTCGAGCGCATCGATCGAGAACCGCACCGCGTCGAGTGGATCGGCGAAAGCGATCATGAACGCGTCACCGACGGTCTTCACCTCGTAGCCGCGATGCTCCTCGAGGGCCTCGCGCATGAGGCGGTTGTGCAATTCGAGCACCGGCGCGAACCGGTCACCCAGCTTTTCCCAGAGGCTGGTGGAGCCCTGGATGTCCGTAAAGACAATCGCGACCGTCCCTGTCGGGTGAGCGGGCTCGGGCGACGGCGCCGGTGTGGGCCCGGGTTGGCTCCGCGGTTGGTCCATGCTGCCTGGTGCATTATCGCAGCCAGGCCGCACGAAACGTGGGGCGGGGGGGACGGGGGCGGGGGGGGCCGATCCTGGGGGACTTAGCCCCCGGCCGAAGACGCCGGGCCCTCCTTCAAGGGCCCGGCGCATGAGCAAGTACATGGCCAAGTACATGGCCAGATGACTGGCGGCGAACTCAGCGCCGGCGGCGGAGGGCGCCCAGGGCCCCGCCGGAGAGCAGCAGCATCCCCGCCGCGGGGCTGGGGACGACCGTCACGCCGGCGTTGCTGGCATCAGGGGCGAAATCGCTGATCGCCGCGTTGCCCACAACCGTCGAGACGCGGGGCCACAGGTTGAACGAGTACCCCGTCGACAGCAGCCCTCGCGACGGGAAGAGCGAGAGCGGCAGCGCCGCCGAGGAGATCGTGTTCCCGGAGATCAGCACCGAGCCCGCAGCGAGGGGGGTGCTGGTGGCGCCGACGATGTCGTTGACCTGTCCGGTGCCGTCGGGCCGGAGGATCAGGACCAGGTCAAAGGCCACCCCGGCGCCGACCGAGGGCGTACCGCCCACGAACCGCTCGGTCCCCGCGCCGCGGTTGAACCCGAACACGTAAAAGCCGCCCGTGGTCGTGCCCACCGCGCCGCCCAGCGTCGCGGTGACCGACAACGTGTTGTTGGTCGTGTTCACGAACGCCTCGGTGCTCAGCACATCGAGGTCGAGCCCCCGGGGACCGGTGTAGGTCGCCAGGAAGTCACTGGCGGGGTCGATGGCGGGCACGGCGAGGGCCGGCGTCGCGGCGATCAGGGCGGACGCGGTCAGGCCCAACGAAGTCACAAGCTGGCGGTTCATCAGTCTCTCCTGTGGAGGTGGCGGACGACATCCCCCGCGCGAAGGACAACGGTCCAGGGCGGGGGACGCCGGGGCAATGCCGGTGGAAACCGGCGGGCGCGGCGATGCAGACGACCGTCGCGCCCCGGGGGGAATGTCGGCCAGCCCGCGCGCCATTGCACCGGCCGCGTGTAACGGCGCTCAGACCGCGCACAGACCGCGCTAAGGCTGTGGGTACGCCTGAGGATGCGCCAAACGAAAGCGAGCGAGCCCTCGGGGGCTCGCTCGCTGGGTGTCAATCCGCATGATCGGGCGACCAACCCGCAGGAACGGCGATCAAAGCCCGGAGAAGCCCGCCCTCGGGAACTTCACATAGGGCAGCCGCAGGAACCGCGTGCCCGTCAGGAAGACCCGATCGGCCCTCGCGATGTTGGAGCCGAAACGCTGGAAGTCGCCCGCTGAACCCGGCAGGAACCCGCCCGCGCCTGAGAACGCGACGGTATCGTCCTGCTCGATGCCGTCGCCCGAGATGCCGATCCCGCCCACCAGCACGCCGGTGTTGGTGGTGGTATCGAGCTTGTAGAGCGGAACGCCGCCCGGGAAGATCTGCATGCCGTTGGCCAGCGTGCGGCCCGGGAAGCTCAGCGGAGCGAGCGGGTTGCCGCCCACCACATCGTCGGCTTCACCGGCATTGAGGGCTGGACCAAAAGACACACGGCTGGGCACCAGCAGACCGCCGGAACCCGGGATCGCAGCCACCAAGGGGCTGGTGGTGAGCGGGCGAGCGCCCACGCGATTGGTGAAGAAATCGGTCAGGTTGGTCCCCTCGTCGGGACCGCCACCCGGGCCGTAGGTGAACAGGAATCGCACGGTGTTCTGCAACAGCGTGTCGGTCTGGATGCCTGTGTTGAACGGGCTGAAGACGTTGGTCGCTGCGAGCGGCGACGGCCCGAAGGCGCCCAGCGGGCCCCGCGGCGAGGCGCCGCGGGCGGTGAACGGGATGCCGTCAGGCAAGTTCGTGCGGGCCAGGAAGCCGATGGTGCGCTCACCGAAGGCCACCGAGCCATCGAGGTTCAGGCCCACCAGTCCCATCGCGGTGCCGTACTTGGCGAAGACCGAGACTGCCGGGGCCGGGGGGCTGACGTTGGCCAGGATGGCCGAGGCGCTGGCTCGGGTGGTGGTGGCCCCAAGGCTGAAGAACAGGGCGCTGCGGGCCTTCTGGAGCGACACATCCATGCCGAAGACCGGGGCGTCGGGCGAGCGGTAGTACCCCAGCAGGTTGCCGTCGATATCCACGACGCTCACGTTCACCTGCGAGATCAGCGGCCGATCGCGCCGGATCATCGCACGCAAGCGGCTGTTGATGTTGTGGGCGTTGAACAGGGCCCGCTGCACGTCGGTCGCCGTGAGCTGCTGGCTGACGACGGCCCCGGCGCCATCGGGGTCGTTGGCGGCCCCGGCCACGGTGTTGAGCACGGCGCCGGTGTCGAAACCGTTCACGGTCTGCCCGCGCACGCCGTTGTAGAGGATCTCAGGCCCGCCTGCCGGGTCGGTCAGGGGGACGGTGGTGTACATGCTCGCCTGGGCCGCGCGCGGGCTGAAGAGGATCGCCAGCCGACCAGCCCCTGATTCGGTGGTCAGGAACGTGTTGCTGGTGCCCGCCGCGAACGCGGTCGCCACGGGTGGCGCGGCGTAGGCATAGGCCAGACGAATGCCACCGACGAAGATATTGTCGGCGCGAATGAACCCGGGCGGTGCGAAGCCGTTCGGGCCCGAACCCTGCCCCGCGAGAGCGATCAGTTCTTCGTTGCTGGGCGTGCCGAAGGCCTTGATAGTGTCGACGGTGTAGGTCCCCGTGTCCGCCGTGCGGGTGTCGTTGCATTCAACGCCGATGCCGCCCCGGCACTGACCCGACGCGTCATACAGCGGCAGGCCGCCCGAATCGGCCGAGAGACCCAGCGGCAGACGGTTGAAATCGCTGGTGGGGAGCGAGGAGAACTGCACGCCGAAGAGCGGCCCGGAAGGCTGCAGCGTGACCCTGGGCGGGAAGTTGGGCTGAACGATGAACGCCGCGGTGCGCGTGCTGAAGGCGTTTCCGGCCGTCGAGAGGTACGCGGCCGTCCCGGCCTTGGTGGTGGCCGTCAGCGATGTCGCGACCCGGGCGCCGCCGCCGTTGGGGGTGGTCACGAACAGATCCTCGCCTGTGGGGTAAGTCACGGCCAGGCTGCTCGTATCCAGTCCTCCGGCCCCGCCGCCGCGGATCACGCTGGTGGTGGGAACGCTGCGGGCGGCGCCGAGGCCGTCGGTCGTGGTGTCGGTCATGCGGACGCACGCGAGGATGTTCCCCTCGCGGTCCATGACGGAGATCGTGGCGTTGATCCGCAGCGCGTTGGCCCGATTGATGGCCCGCCGCACGATGTCCTCCACTTGATTCTGCGACAGCGGCTGGGCCAGCACGCCCCCGGCGGCGAGCAGAACACCCGCAAGGCCGGAGACGACGGGCAGCGAACGGGCGAAACGGTGACTTGGCATAAACGACCCCTCCAACATTGGGCTGGTGCGAAGCGCGTGCGGGAACGCATCCGGAGACTCACAGAGCCTACTGCGCGGCCTCGGCGCCTGCACGACAGCGCAGGGCGTGGAAATCGCCGGGATGACCGTCCCGTGAGCGGCTGGGAGCGGCCCGGCCAGCCGTCGGCTGACCGGTTTCGCCGTTTTCAAACTGAGACATGTTCTCAGACGCGATTGATCTCCAGCGACAGTGCACACCGCCGCAAGCGCATTGCAGCCGGCGGGGCAGTTGTGTAGTCTCCCGCCCTTCGTCTGGAAGGGTCTCAGCATGACGCAACACACCGTTCGTGGGATCTCGTTGTCGGAGTCATCTCGCCGGGGCCTGGCGCTGGCGCTGCTTGCGCTGGCGGGCTCCGCCTGCACGCTGCTCGCGGCCCCCGCGGCCGACGGCGGTGCGGCGCAGGAAAGCGCGGCGCAGCCTGACAAGGCCGCGGAGCCGCCGGCTGAGGAGTCGACCGGCGGCCGTCGCCGGCGGGCCGAAGCCGCGTCGGAGAAACCCCCGGAGGCGGCGGCGCCAATGGTCCCGGTGATCACCGATGAGATCAGGGGCTTTGACGATCCGCAGGCCTTCACCGGAGAGAACCTGACGCTCCCGCGGCGCGTCTTCAGGCCTGACGCAGTGCTGGCGTCGCCCGACCGCTGGCGCATCGGCTGGCCCACCTGGGACCGCTACGGGCGCGGCGGCGATCTGGACGAGGGGCTGGGCATGAGCGTCAACCGCTCCGATGTCGCCTATGCCCGCGGCTCCGCCATCAACCCCTATGACCGCAACGTCCTCAAGGGCGACTACCCGATCATCGGTAACGACATCTTCCTGCTGGCTCAGGCGACCTCCGACACCCTGTTCCTCTACCGCAAGAACATCACCCCCTCGGGCAACGCGGCGCAGCAGAACAACTCCTTCGACCAGTTCAAGGACGGGCGCGGGACGCTCTTCAACCAGAACTTCTTCCTGACCCTCGAACTCACCAAGGGCTACACCGCCTTCCGCCCGGTGGACTGGGCCATCAAGGTGACCCCGGCGTTCAACATCAACGACCTCAACATCAAAGAGAACGCGACCAACATCGACCCGGGCAAGGGCGATGAGCGGTACGACACGTTCTCCACCCTTCAGGAGGCGGTGGCCGAAGTCCACCTGGGCGACCTCAGCGAGTATTTCGACATCCTTTCGGTGCGCGTGGGCCGCCAGCTCTTCAACTCCGACTTCCGCGGATTCATCTTTAACGACCTCTCCGACGGCGTCCGCCTCTCGGGCAACGCCCAGGCCAACCGGATCCAGTACAACGTCGCCATCTTCAACAGCCCCGAGAAGGACACCAACTCGGGCCTCAACGAGCTCAACTGGCGCTCCCAGCAGGTCTTCATCGCCAATGCCTATATCCAGGATTGCTTTTTCCTGGGGTACACGGTGCAGGGATCTTTCCACTGGAACCACGACACCAGTGACGAGCGCTTCGACACCAACGGCTTCCCCGTGCGGCCCGACCTGATCGGCGACAACGCCGTGCGCTCGCTCGACGCGTATTACGTGGGCCTTGCTTCCGACGGCCACATCGGGCGTTTGAACGTCAACACGGCGTTCTACTACGCCTTCGGCACCGATGAGCGCAACCCGATCGCGGGGCGCGAGGTCGACATCTCGGCCTATATGGGCGCTATTGAGCTGTCAGTCGACTTCGACTGGCTCCGGCCCAAGTTCTCCTTCCTCTACGCCAGCGGCGACGAGGACCCCACCGACGGCACCGGCGGCGGCTTTGACGCGATCTTCGACGACGCGACTTTCGCCGGCGGGCCCAGTTCGTTCTATCAGAACCAGTCCGTGCGCCTGTTCGGCGTGGGTCTCAACCAGAACCGCTCGTTCCTCAACACCCTCAAGTCGAGCAAGCTCGAGGGGCAGTCGAACTTCGTGAACCCCGGCGTGATGCTGTTCAACGTGGGTCTCGACGCCGAGATCACCCCCACGCTGCGCACGAGCTTCAACGCCAACGCGTTGTTCTTCTCCGAGGTTTCGTCGCTGGAGTACGTGACCAACCAGTTCGGCATCTCGAGCGAGCTGGGCTACGAACTCAACCTGCTGGGTCAGTACCGCCCGCTGCTCAACAACAACGTCATCATCACCGCCAGCGGCTCGGTGTTCTTCCCGGGCTCGGGCTTCCAGGACGTCTACGGCGACAACGACACCCTCTACCAGGCGTTCGTCGGCCTCACGCTCACCTACTGATCCGCAGTTCGCCCGGCCCAGAGAATGCAGGAATGCAGCTTCTCGGCCGGCTTCGGATCTCACCCGCCTCGCGTTTGCTCGTGCTTGCTCCATCGTGCCCCCCCCGGGGCGGAATCGGCTTGCCGATCCGCTCCTCTGACTCCCGATCTGGAGATCGATCATGACCTCCCTCTTCAAGCGCCACCCCGTCCTGCTCAGCTCCTTGGTCGGCGCCGCCGGCCTCCTCGCGGTGCTCGCCGCGTGCGAACACGAGCACTACTGGCGCGGGGCCGAGCCCTACTCGGCCCGCGAGATCGCCGAGTTCGCCGACCCTGAGAAGTCGCGCGAGTTGCTGGCCGCCCAGATCCAGCCCACCCCCAAGCGCGGGGAGGGCCTGACGACCAAGGAGCAGATCATCGCCGCGTCAGCTGGGTGCATCAGCTGCCACGGCGAGACCGACGACCTCGACCTGCACGCCGATCGCGAGATCGGCATCGGATGCATCGACTGCCACGGCGGCGACCCGTCTGTCAAGTCGCCCATGAGCCAGCCTGGCCGCCCGGGCATCCCCGGCACGCCCATCGAGGACGATGTGTATCTGGCCGCGATGATGAAGGCCCACGTGCAGCCCCGCAACCCCGAGGCGTGGTACGGTCGCCAGCACCTCAACGAGGGGACCCGCGAGTTCGGCGAGCACGCCCATGAGGATCCCACCCGCCTGCACGGCAGCCGCATTCCCGAGAACACCTACGCCCTCCTCAACCAGGAGTCGCCCGCCTTCATCCGCTTCATCAACCCCGGCGACCTGCGCGTCAGCGAGCAGGCCTGCGGCTCCTGCCATGGCGAGTCCCACGGCGACCACATTCGGCGGGTGCAGCACAGCATGATGACCCACGGGGCCCAGCTCTGGGGCGCTGTGACGTACAACAACGGCTCGCAGCCGAACAAGGTCTACCGACTGGGCGAGGCCTACACGCCCTTTGGCCTTCCGGCCCGGCTTCAGGGCGTGGTCATGATCCGTGAGAAGGCCGGCGACCCCGGCTGGCGCAACCCCACCCCCCAGGAAATCGCCAAGAACGGCGTCATCCCCTACCTTGACCCCTCCCCGGTCTGGAACATCAGCCAGATGGGCAACACGCTCCGCATCTTCGAGCGCGGCCAGAAGCTCAATAACCCCCTCGACGCCTCCAACCCCATTCCCGCCACCGAGCCGGGCAAGCCCGACAAGCAGCTCTCGCCCCGCGGCCTCGGCACGCTGCTCAAGACCGACCCCGTCTTCCTGGGCATCCAGAAGACCCGCCTTCTGGACCCCGTCCTCAGCTTCATGGGCACCAACGACCACCCGGGCGACTACCGGGCCAGCGGCTGCACCGCCTGCCACGTGATCTACGCCAACGACCGCGAGAAGTACGCCACCAAGGAGTTCGCCACCACCGACGCCTACGCCCAATACGGCAACCAGGGCATGGCGGCCGCGGACTCCAAGGACCCCTGCATCCCCAAGAACGAGCCGGGCCACCCCATCCGTCACGTGATGGCCAAGGGCAACGCCATCCCCAGCAGCCAGTGCATCGTCTGCCACATGCACCCCGGCACCAGCTACGCCAACACCTACATGGGCTACATGTGGTGGGATAACGAGTCCGACGGCGAGTTCATGTACCCCGAGAAGACCCGCACGCCGACCCCTGAGCAGGAGTGGATCTCTTCACGCCGCAATCCCGAGGGCTCCAGCCTCAAGGGCCTGTGGAGCAACCTCTATCCCGAAGAGAAGAGCCACGCCGGCGAGGTCTCCGGGACCGATTTCCTCGTTCGCTCCGGCGAGCCCCGCAAGGGCGACGGCAAGTCGACCCTCAACGATCGCCTGAAGCACAACCAGTTCTCCGACTCGCACGGCCACGGCTGGATGTTCCGCGCCGTCCACAAGAAAGACAAGCAGGGCAACCTCCTCGACATCAACGGCGTGAAGGTCAACCCCGACGACCCCGACAAGTGGGCCAAGACCGTTCACCTGAAGGACATTCACCTTGAGCGGGGCATGCAGTGCGTGGACTGCCACTTCGTGCAGGATGTCCACGGCGACGGCAAGCTCTACGGCGAAGTCCGCAACGCCATCCAGATCACCTGCATCGACTGCCACGGAACCTACGACAGCTACGCCACGCTGCTGGCCAGCGGTCCGGCCGCGAATCCCGACCCCAAGTTCCGCGAGCGCCGCATTGAGAACGGTCCCAACGGCAAGCGGTTCAAGTGGGAGGAGGAGGACGGCGTCCGCAAGCTCTACCAGACCTCCGCAATGGACCCCAACATCCGCTGGGAGGTCGTCCAGACGATGGACACGATCAACCCGGATTCCGCCTGGTCCAAGGACCCCAAGAACCAGACCGCCTCGGCCCGCTCCCGATTCGCCAAGACGGTGCAGAACACCCACAAGGGCGACGGCCGCTTCACCTGGGGCGACATCCCCACCAAGGAGTTCGGCGGCAAGAAGGTGATGGACGAGAGCAAGCTCTCGCACGCCTATTCCGAGATGGAGTGCTACACCTGCCACACCAGCTGGATGACCAGCTGCGCCGGGTGCCACCTGCCGATGAAGGCCAACCAGCGCACTCCGATGCTCCACAACGAGAACCTCTACGCCCGCAACTGGACCCAGTACAACTACCAGGTCCTCCGCGATGACACGTACCAGCTCGGCCGCGACTCCGCCGTCAAGGCCATGGCGACCGGGCGCGATCCGGTCAAGCAGGGCGGCAAGATCGTCCCGATCCGCTCCTCCTCAGCGGTCATCGTGTCGTCGCAGAACGCCGCCCGCGAGTGGATCTACTCCCAGCAGCAGACGGTCTCGGCCGAGGGCTACAGCGGTCAAGCCTTCAACCCCCACTTCCCGCACGCCACCAGCGGCCGCGGCACCACCAAGATGTGCACCGACTGCCACATCTCCAAGGACAACACCAACAACGCCTGGATGGCCCAGCTCCTCCTCCAGGGGACCAACTTCGTCAACTTCCTGGGCCGCTACGTCTATGTCGCCGAGGGCGGCGACGGCCTCGAGGCCATCGTCACCACTGAGCGCCCCGATCCCCAGGCCGTTTTCGGCAGCCATCTCCACCGCCTCGCCTACCCCGACGAGCACCAGAAGTTCGTCGCCGGCGGGCGCCAGCTGCATGAGGCCTACCACCACGACGGCAAGGGCGCCCTCGCCTGGCTCGACAGCACCGAGATCCTCGACCTGCAGCTGCGTGGCGAGTACCTCTACGCGGCCCGCGGCACGGGCGGCTTCTACGTCTTCGACGTCGCCAACATCGACAACAAGGGCTTCTCCGAGCGGATCGTGACGGCCCCGGTCTCGGCCCTTGGCCAGCGGCTGGGTTTCAAGACCTCTTACGCCGTGGCCATCGCCAGCCCCGGCACGGTCGCCGTCGACCCCGCCCGCCGGCGCGTCAGCGACGACCCCAGCCAGCCCCCGGCGCTCATCATGGACCCGCTCCGCCCCGACCATGTGAACATGGAGCAGCCGGTTCACCCCCTCTATGCGTACATCTACATCGCCGACCGTGACGAGGGCCTGATCCTGACCTTCGCCGCGACGCTGCTCGACGGCGACCCCGACAACAACTTCATGGACCGGGCCATGCTGGAGGACGGCAAGACGGCCTTCAACCCGGGCGGCGTCCTGTCGGGCATGACGCACCTGACCGTCGCCGGGCACTACGTCTACGCCACCAGCGCCTCGGGCCTGGTGGTGATCGACATCAACAAGCCCACGGCGCCCAAGGTCGTCGCGACCGTCGGCTCGGATGTGCTCCGCGAGCCTCAGGCTGTGTCGGTGCAGTTCCGCTACGCGTTCGTCACCGATCGCGAGGGCCTCAAGACCATCGACATCAGCGACCCGGCGCGTCCCCGCTTCGTCCAGGGCTCGACCGTGCCCCTGGCCGACGCCCGCCGCGTGTATGTGGCCCGCACCACGGCCTTCGTCGCCGCGGGCAGGGAGGGCCTGGCCATCATCGACGCCACCAACCCCGAGAAGCCGGCCCTGGTGCAGAAGTTCACGGCCGGCGGCCAGATCAACGACGCCCGCGATGTGAAGGTCGGCATGACCAACGCCTCGCTCTACGCCTATGTCGCCGACGGCAAGAACGGCCTGCGGGTCCTGCAGCTCATGGGCCCCAACACCACCCCGCAGTTCCGCGGGTTCAGCCCGCCGCTGACGCCCGAGCTCATCGCCACGTACCGCACCCATGGCCCGGCCCTCGCCGTGAGCAAAGGCCTCGACCGCGATCGCGCCGTCGACGAGACCGGCAACCAGGTGGCGGTGTTCGGCCGCCTGGGCGCCCGCCCGCTGAACCTGGGCGAGATGCAGCAGATGTACCTCAAGGACGGCAAGGTCTGGACCGTCAGCGACGAGCCCGCCGACGCCCCCCAGGCGTTCACCTTCCCCGTGCCGGGCGCCGACAAGAAGCCCGCAGGCGAGGAAGGCGGCCGCCGCCGCCGCGGCAACTGATCCGCATCAACTGCTGAAGCCAGCCAGCCCCCCCAACGCCCCCCCGACGCCCCCGGCCCGAGCCGGGGGCGTTTTCGTTTCAGCCCATGACGTGCGACCCCGCCGAAAAGACGTTTCACCTCGAAGGACACAAAGAACACCAAGAAGAAATGCGTAGAGAAGGAAGACGTGAATCGCGCAGATCGGGTCTCGAATTCCCCGTCTCGCCTCCCCCTTCGTCACCTCCGAGCCCTTCGAGGTGACTCGGTTCCCCTTCCAAATCTGACTTCGAACCCTGAACTTCCGCCGCTCTCCTAAACTCCTCCATGGTCTCCCGCGCCCTCGCCCCCTTCGGCACCACCATCTTCACCACGATGACCCGCCTGGCCCAGGAGCACGGGGCGGTCAACCTCGCCCAGGGGTTTCCTGACTTCGAGGGGCCTGACTTCATCAAGGAGGCCGCCGCCGCGGCCATGAAACGCGAGCACAACCAGTACGCCCCCATGCCCGGGCTTCCGGCCCTGCGGCAGGCCATCGCCGACCGCTGGCGGCGCTCGTCGGGCCTGGCGGCCAGCCCGGACACCGACATCACCGTCACCGCCGGGTGCACCGAGGCGATCTGCGCCGCCATCTTCGGCCTCTACAACCCGGGCGATGAGGTCATCCTCTTCGAGCCGTTCTATGACTCGTACCGGGCCGCCGTCGCCATGGCCGGCGCCACCGCCCGGTTTGTCGCCCTGCGTCCGGTCGCCGGGGAGGGCGGCTTCGGGTTTGATGCTGCCGAGCTCGCCGCGGCGTTCACCCCCCGCACCCGGGCGATTCTCATCAACACGCCGCACAACCCCACGGGCAAGGTCTTCACGCGCGATGAGCTCCATCTGATCAGCGAGCTGTGCATCAGCCGGGGTGTGGTCGCGATCACTGACGAGGTTTACGAGCGGCTCCTGTTTGAACCGGAGCGGCTGCCGCACATCCATCTTGCGGCGCTCCCCGGCATGCAGGAGCGGACCATCACCCTCTCGAGCCTGGGCAAGACCTTCAGCCTCACTGGCTGGAAGATCGGCTGGGCGATCGCGCCGCCGGCGCTGAGCGCGGCCGTGCGCTCGGCCCACCAGTTTCTGACCTTCGCCGTCGCCACGCCGCTGCAGTGGGGCGCCGTCGAGGCCCTGCGGCGCGAAGAGGAGTACGTCCCTTCGCTGGTGGCCGACCTGCGGGCCAACCTGACCGACCTGGGCGCCGCCCTGACCAGCCTGGGGTTCGTCGTCCACCCCCCGGCCGGAACCTATTTCATCCTGGCTGATCACTCCGCGATCTCGCGCCGGCTCGGCCTCGATGGCGACACCGCGTTCTGCCGCCATCTCATCGAGCACGTGAAGGTCGCGGCGATCCCTCCCAGCGTCTTCTACAACCGGCCCGAGCTGGGGTCGTCGCTCGTGCGCTTTGCGTACTGCAAGAAGCCTGAAACCATCACGCTCGCCATCGCCCGCCTGGCCGCTCTGGGCTAGGCCGCGCCGGCGCGAAGGACTCCCATGCCCATCCCGCCGCTCGATCGCCGCCCCTGGCGCGAAGAGCTCGACATCATCGACCGCACCATGAAGCTCGTCTCGGGGATCACCGACCCCGACAAGATGGTCGCCGCGTATTGGGACGGCATCCACGAGCTCATGCCCGTCGAGGACTTCGTGTCGCTCTCGCGCCGGGGGATGACCGCTCCCGAGGTGCTCATCACCCGCTCATCCCGCTTCACCGAGCACTTCAACCCCTGGACGCAGCGCGAGCGTCTGCCCCGGATCTCCAGCGGGCTCCTCTGCGAGATCGCCTACGCCGACGCGCCCGTCATCATCGAGGACCTGCCCGCCCGGCTCGCCCCCGACGACCCGGGTTGGTTCTACCTGCAGGGCTTCCAGACCCTCGTCGCCCTCCCCAATTACGACGAGGGCAAGGCCCTCAACGTCGGCATCTCCCTCTTCCCGCCGGGCTCGCACTTCCAGCCCTCCATGGCCCCGATGATGCACTGGCAGGCGAGCCTCTTCGGGCGCGGCACGTACAACCTCGTCCTCCGCAACGAGCTCCAGAGCGCCCTGGCGAAGCTCGACCGCGAGCTGCGCACCGTCGGCGAGATTCAGCGGTCGCTGCTGCCGCAGCAGCTCCCCGAGATCCCCGGCTTCGCCCTCGCCGCTGATTACGAGACCAGCGCCCGCGCCGGCGGCGACTACTACGACTTCTTCCCCCTCGAAGGCGACGCCTGGGGCGTTTTCATCGCCGATGTCTCCGGCCACGGCACCCCCGCGGCGGTGCTCATGGCCATCACCCACGCCATCGCGCACACCCGCCCCGGGCGGCCCCGCCCGCCGCGCGAGCTGCTGACCCACATCAACGCCCACCTCGCCCGGTCGTACACCACCTCGGGCACGTTTGTCACGGCGTTCTACGCGACGCTCGACCCCGCGTCCCGTCACGTGGTGTACTCAACTGCGGGCCACAACCCGCCGCGCCTGGTGCGGGATGGGCGGGTGATCTCACTGGAGGCGTCGTCGGGCTTGCCGCTGGGCATCTTCGGCGATGCGCCCTTTGACGAGGCCGGCTTCACCATGGAGAAGGGCGATCTGATGCTGCTCTACACCGACGGCATCACCGAGGCGATGGCCCCGATCAACGCCGCGGGCGTGCGCGACCAGTGGGGCGTGGGGCGGCTGGATGACCTGCTGGTCCGCTGCGCCGCGGGCAGGGCCGCGCCCGGCGCGGTGATCGACCGGATCCGGGCCGAAGTGGCGGCCTTCACGCAGGGAACGCCGGCGACCGACGACCGCACGCTGATCGCCATTGGGTGTTCGTGACCATCTGAAACCAACACCCCCGCGCCGGCATCCTCCCGAGACCGCTCGCGGCCCGCTCGATTGCACTCCACCGATCCGCCACACCGGCGCGCCTTCCCCATGCTGATCGCCATTGGTCAAATCGCCCCGGTCTTTCTGAATCGCGCCCGCACCCTGGCCAAGGTGGTCGCGGCGGTCGACGAAGCTGGATCCCGCGGGGCCCGTCTGATCGCGTTCGGCGAGACGCTCGTTCCCGCCTATCCGCATTGGTTGAGCCGGGTCGATGGGGCCCGCTTCGACGCCCCCGACCTCAAGGACCTGCACGCCGTCTACCTCGACCAGGCCGTAAGCCTCGCGCCCGGGGCCGCCGAGCTCGACGAACTCCGGCTGGTCGCCGGCCGACATGGGATCACGGTAGTGCTGGGCGTTGCGGAGCGGGCGCACGACCGGGGCGCGCACACGATGTACTGCTCGCGCGTCGTCATCGGTCCGCCGGCGCCGAGCGCCGGCGGCGGAGCGGGCGGGCCGGCGGTTGTGCTCTCAGTCCATCGCAAGCTCATGCCCACGTACGAGGAGCGGCTCGCCTGGGGGATCGGCGACGGCGCCGGGCTGGTCACCCACCCGGTCGGGCCGTTCAACATGGGCGCGCTCAACTGCTGGGAGAACTGGATGCCCCTGGCCCGCGCGGCCCTGTACGCCCAGGGCGAGAACCTCCACGTGGCGCTCTGGCCGGGCTGCCTGCGCAACACCGTCGACATCACCCGCTTTATCGCCTTTGAATCGCGCTCGTTTGTGGTCTCCGCCAGCAGCCTGCTCCGCGAGCAGGACATTCCCGCGGATGTTCTCCAGCGGGCCCGCCTGGTCGCCCCTGGTGAGGTGGTCTCCGATGGCGGCTCATGCATCGCGGGGCCGGACGGGTGCTGGGTGACCGCCCCGGTGGTGGGGGAAGAGCGCGTGATCTACGGCGAGATCGATCCCGCCGCGGTCCGACGGGAGCGGCAGAACTTCGACACCTCCGGCCACTATGCCCGCCCGGACGTTCTACGGCTCACGGTGGACCGACGCCGCCAGAGCACAGCCGAGTTCGTCGACTGACTGGCACGCTACGCTGAGCAAATGGACAAGACCGCCGCGCGACGACTGGTCCGCGCCCGCCTCGCCGCGATTCCGGCGGGGGAGCGGGCCGAGCGATCGGGCCGCGTCGTGCGGGCTCTGGAGACTCTCCCGCCGCTGCGGTGCGAACACGCCCCGGGCGGGGCCGATGTCGCGGCCGATGGGGTGGTCCTGGCGTTCATGCCCATGGCCGATGAGCCCGACCTGCGGCCACTGCTCACCCGGTTGGCCGACGCCCGCCGCCTGGCGCTCCCGAGGATCGACTGGTCCGAGGGACGGCTGACCGCCTGCCTCGTTGATGACCTCGCCCGAGATCTTGTGCCCGTCGCCGGGGCCAAGGCCCCGGGCGGCCTGATGGAGCCCGCCGGGGCCCGGCCGGAGGCGCCGCTCGAACAGATCGTCGCCATCCTGACGCCGGGCGTGGCGTTTGACCGGCTGGGCGCCCGCCTGGGGCGCGGCAAGGGGCACTACGACCGCCTGCTGGCCCGCCCGGAGCGGCGCGGCGTCGCAATTGGCGTTGCGTTTTCCGCGCAGCTGCTGGACATCGTGCCCACGACCCCTGACGATTGTCCGGTTGATCTTCTCGTGACGGACGCGGGTGTGATCGACTGCCTGGCGGCCCGCTCGCAGCGCGACGGAGCGCGCCCCGACCGACCGACAGGCCCTGACCGGGGTTGACCGGCGCTCACTCGCCCGCTGCTGGTGGGCGCGGCGTTTCGCCGATCTAGTGCCAATCTGGACATGCTCACCGCAGTCCGCGTTCCCCTCCGCCAAGGAAGGTCCCCATGACCCTGCAATCCCAGGCCCCCCGCACCACGCCCGTCCGCACCTCGGTCATGCCCGCGCAGCGGAAATCCGTCCTCACGCCCACCACGCTGATCGCGATGGCGGGCGTCGGCGTCGTCGTGATCGCTTCGACCATCTTCGTCATCTCGCGCATCCGCTCCAGCGGGCCGATCCAGCCCTCCCCCGGGGACCCGCTCAATCAGCCTCTGGCCGGCGGCACGGGCGGCGCTCCGGCCGCGACGCCCACCGGCCCCGGCCACGCAGCGCCGGCCAAACCCAAGCCCCGAACCGAACCGGCAAGCATCGAGATGGGGCGCGAAGCGTCGACACCTCTCGTGCAGGGCCCTGCCCCGGCCAACCCGCCCACCTCCACCCCCGCCAACACCACTCCGGCGCCGGCAACCGAACCCGCGACCCAGCCCGTCACGCCTCCGGGCGACGCGGTGCACCCTGAGCCAAGTCAGCCGCTGATCCCCGGCAACACCCCTGCCCCTGGCGGCCCCGGCGGAGGATTCAGTCCGACGGGCGGCGGCGGCGGCATGAGCGACGCCCGCATGCTGGTCGAGCAGGCCACGCGGGCCCAGGGGAGCGGGAACCTCGTTGAAGCCCGGGCCTTGCTGAACCGGGCGCTGCTGGACGGGCGCGTCCCCGCCAGCGAGCGGCAGGCGATTCGCCTGCAGATGGCCAGCATCAGCGAGTCGCTGGTCTTCTCGCCCACCGTCGCCAAGGGCGATGTGTTCTGCGACACCTACACGATCCAGTCGGGCGACAACCTGGTGAACGTGCGGGCCAAGCAGAGCCTGCCGGTCGACTGGCGGTTCCTGCAGCGGGTGAACATGGTGAACCCGAACGCGCTGAAGATCGGGCAGAAGCTCAAGCTGATCCGCCAGCCATTCCACGCCGTGGTGCACAAGAACGACTACCGCCTCGACCTGTACATCGGCGATCCGCTTCCCGCAGGCGGCTCGATGGGCGCCCAGGTCGGGCCCGACGGGCAGGACCCGTCCTGGATCTATGTGCGTTCGTTCGACGTCGGGCTGGGCGAGAGCAACGGCACGCCGGAGGGGCTGTTCGTGGTCCGCCCGCGGTCCAAGCTGGTGAACCCCCCGTGGGTGAACCCGCGCACCGGCGAGAAGTTCGCCGCCGACGATCCCAAGAACCCCATCGGCGAGTTCTGGGTGGGCCTGGAAGGCGCCGATGAGTCGACCAGGAAGTTCACGGGGTACGGCGTGCACGGCACCATCGACCCCGACAGCGTCGGCAAGCAGAAGTCGATGGGCTGTGTGCGGCTCCGCAACGACGATGTCGCCCTGATCTACGAAGTGCTCACCGAGCGGATGAGCACCGTCAAGATCATGAAGTGATGACCAGCAGTCGGTCGGGGCGCCGCCGCGCGGGCCCAAGGCGCGGTTAACCGACCGCCGGGCTTAGCGGCTCTCGACACGTCCAGAGTCCCCCTGATCAGGGGATCGCTCCGGCTTGTTTGCGCGGCATCAAGCAGCGATTGAACCCGTGTGAAGATTCGGGCAGGCGGCCCTGCTTGGACGGGTGCGCCGCGCTGGGGCGACGGCATGGTGGGCGCAGGCGTGCCCGCGCGGACCGCTGGCGGGCGGCGGGCGGCAGCCATGCAGGAGATCGCTTGGGCCAAAAAAAACATGAGCCCCGCCGAGACGGGGCCCATGCCTGAGTGCTACGTGTTCACTCTCTCGATCCGGACGAGCGGTTCACGCTCTTCCGGTTGTCGTGTCATGCACTTAGGCGCGACGACGACGGAGGGCGGCCACACCAGCGAGGCCGACCAGAGCGGTGGCGCCGGGGGTGGGGATGCGGAACGAGAAGGTCTGGTTCGGCAGGTTGATGGCCGTGGAGGCCGAGCCGAAGCTGCCGCTGAGACCGAAGATGTAGCGGGCGGAGATGCCGGTGACGTTGACCGACACATCGCGGATGGCGTTGGCGGTGAAGTCAGCGCGGGGGAAGTAGACGAGGCGGTAGATGGGGGCGAAGGTGTTGGCGCCGTAAGCCTGGGTGCCGTCAGCACCGAAGTTCAGGCCGCGGCTGCCGACCAGCTGGGTCAGGAAGGGCGAGCCCGTGGCGGGGTTGTTCACGACACCGTTGTTGGGGTCGGTGTTCGAGCCCAGGAAGGCCGGAGCCTGCTGGGGGCTGAACGAACCACGGAACGGCGAGAAGTGACCCGTGATGGGGTTGCCGTTGGTGTCGTTGAACGCCTGACCGGTGGCGCCCTGCTGAACCGAGCCCTGATTCAGGCCCTGGCCAGCGGAGAGGGCGTCGTTGAACGTCACGCGGAACGTGCCGTTCGAACCACCGACGCGGCTCAGACCAAAGTTGGTCGTGTTGTAGGTGCCGGGGGTGATGGAGATGCGAGCCTCCATCGTGATCCCGACGGCCGTCGCGTTGATGCCAGCGGCCAGGGGGCCGGTGCTGTCAACAACGAAACGGACCTCATACTGCTGAGCCGTCGAGGGAGCAGCCTGACCCATAACGGTCGAGACCCCCGAGGCGAGACCAGCAACGGCGAACAAACCACGAACGATATTCCTATTCACGTGAAATCTCCTTCCTTCCACTTGTCCGGTGAGTGAACACGGCGGAAAAGCCGACACGACGCCTAGAAGGTACAGCAAGCCCATCCCGCTGTCAAGGTATCCGCAGTAAAAACCGAAAAATCGACCCAACCCTGACACAACGCACGCACAGCCTCAGAGGCCGCAGTCTCCCCAGTACCGCGTCCGAATTGGCGCGTTAAAAACATGCAAATTGTGCCTCTTTGAGGTGATTTACTGATCCCCCTGGGGTCCCTTGAGCCGCCGGCCGAACCGGATCACGTGAATCGGCCAGGCCTATGGGCCCGAAACAGCCTGCAGCGACCACAGTCGGAGGCTGGGTTCGGGGGCCAGCGGATCGGGGCCGAAGGCGAGCGCTCCGCCGCCCACGCCGCCCCCACCTCCGGCGGGCCCTCCAACCGAACCCCGCAGCGCCCGCGCGATCAGCGGCTGCGCCAGCACCCGCACCGGCGGCCCCAGCACGAACGGGTCGAACGAGCCCGATGCGCCTCCAGCGCCCGATGCGCTCGAGACGCCGGGCCGAGTCGCGGGCGCCGCTGCGGCGAAGAGCAGGTCCTTGGCGCCTGAGATCAGGAAGCCCGCCTGCGGGCCGTCGATCAGGGCCAGCGACAGCGCCGGCGCCTCGGGCTTGACCACTTCACCTGTTTGAGAGTGCACCAGCACCGCACTTGACCAGCGGGTTGATACGACGGTGAACGAATCCAGCCACGCCGGGCCTGCGCTCTGGCCTGCGGTCTGGCCCGTGCTCGGACCGGGGCTCTGGCCCGCGCCGGGACCGCCGGGCAGGCCCAAGGACCACGGGGTCGCGTCGATCGAGGCGCACGCCCGCAGCGCTTCTTCCGGCGCGGCCCGCCCGCCCAGGCGGGCCCGGGCGACCAGCAGCGGGCGCGGCCCGGCCACGGAGAACGACAGCAATTCAAGGCCCGGGCGCGATGACGCGACCGCGAACGCGCCGACGTGATCCTGGCGCGGGGTGGTCACCGGGAACATCAGCGAATCATCCGCGGCGGCCTCGAAGGGCACGACCACGCTGCCCGCGCCCTCAGGGGCCGCGCCGGCCGGGGCCGGGTCGGGGGAAGCGCCCGAGGGCGGCCTGAGCACGAGCTCAAAACGCCGCGAGCCCACCGGCCGACGGGCGTAGACGAGCCGCCCGTCGCGCAGCTCGATCGCGTGCGCGGCGACCGTCTGCGCCTCCTGCACCAGCCAGGTGAGGGCGCCGCTCCGCCAATCGACGCGCCCGATCCAGCGGGCGCCGTCGGGCTGCGGCGCCTCGACGAGGAAGCCGGATTCGCTGGCCGAGCGCCCCAGCAGCAGCCCGCGGGGGAGCTCGCTGGAGCGGTCGGAAACCGACGCGCTGCCGCCGTCGATGGCATAGACGCGGACGCGGCAGAGCTCGAATCTTGTGTCGCCCTCTACGGCCAGAATGGCCGGCCAGCCCGGGATTGCCCCGACCTGCGCGGCGACGAAGCGGCCGTCCGGGGAGACCAGCGGCAGCGTGAAGCCGTCATAGGCGATCACGCCTGCGGGTTGAATCGCAAAGCGGGTGCGGCCAAAGGACGAGGGCGCCGAGCCGGCTGCGGCCCCGCGGAGCGTGGCCTCGGCGGCGGGCCCGGCGGCGGCCCCCTGAGCGCGCCGGACGGGAACGCCTCGCGGCGTGGTGGAGGTCGACTCGGTGACGCAGCCGGGCGCGAGGACGACCAAGGCGAGGAGCGGCAACATGGCCCACGCGGCGCTGCCGCGGCTATGAGCCGGGGGGGCGGGCCCGGCCCCGGAAATCCAACGGCTTGAGCGGCCGGCGACGCGCATGGGCGATTGAGGTTCTGGGCTGCGGGGGCTCAGGGGGGCAGAATGGCTTAGGGGGCGTCGGCGGGGGCGTCCTTCTTGATCGGGGGACGGTCGAGCTCCTGGCGGAGCTGGGTCAGGCGCTTGCGGAACGGGGCGTTGACCGAGTCGGAATCGGCGCGGTTCTCGACCACCAACGGGGTGATGAAGGCGACCAGCTCGGTATTGGTCTTGGTCTTCTCGGTGGACTTGAACAGCTCGCCCAGCAGGGGGATGTCGCCCAGGAGGGGGACCTTGCGCTTCACGTCGCTGTCCTGGGTCCGCATGATGCCGCTGATGACGATGGTCTGACCGTCACGGACGATCAGCTGCGTCGTGGTCTGGCGGCGGTCGACGATGAAGCCGCCGAAGAGGGTCTGATTCGGCTCGATCGAGGAGAGCTCGAGGTCGACCTTGAGGTCGACATCGCGCTCGGGGGTGATGCGCGGGCGGGCCCGCAGGTTGATGCCCACGGCGCGGTAGTCGAACGACTGCACCAGGTTGCCCTGCGTGTTGGGCTGCGACTGGGTGATGAAGGGGATGTCCTGACCGTCGAAGAAGGTGGCTTCCTCGTTGTCGCCGGTGAAGATGCGCGGCTCGGAGAGGATGGTCGTGGTTGTGGTCTGGGCGAGGGCCTGGATCAGGGCCTGCAGGTTGACGCCGACGTTGAGCACGCTGGTGTCGAACAGGCCCGGGAGGAGCTCGTTCTTGGTGCCGCTGAAGAACTGGTTGGTGGTGGTGTTGTTGCCGTTGACGGTGACGCCCGGCGTCAGGCCGATGGTGTTGTCGGTGCGGCTGGGGTTGATCGCGGTGTTGGAGAACCGAAGCCCCAGGGCGGTGGCGTCCTCGCCGGAGAGCTCGCAGATGATCGCCGAGATGAGCACCTGGCGGCCGGGGCTGTCGAGCCGCTCGATGAGCTCGGTGACGGCGTCCGTGTACTCGGCCGGGGCCATCAGCAGGATCGAGTTGCGGTTCTGCACGGGGACGATGCGGATCTTGCCCACCAGCGACGATGTGCCGGCGTCGGCGGTGGGGACGCGGGCCCGCTGCCACCAGAACTGGAGCTGCTCGGACTGCCGCTGGGTGGACTGGGTGAACCCGGTGTCGGTGCTCTCGAAGGTCGTCGCGGTGCTCGCGAAGGGCGACGACCCGGCCCCGCTGCCGGCGCTCAGGTCGGTGCTCACGCGCCGGATCGACGCCAGGGTGCCTTCCTGGGCCAGCAGGGCGTTGAGCTGTTCGGCGAGGTCCTCGGCGGTGGCGTGCTTGAGCTCGACGATCCGCGGGAGCCCGGCGGTGCGCGGCTGGTCGAGGTCCTGGATCGTCTTCTCGACGATGGCCATGTTGTCGGGGCTCTTGGCCACCACGACAACCGACGGCGGATCCGAGATGGCCTGGAAGCTGAACTGACCGGCGATGCGGCTGGCGCCCTGGCTGGTGGTGGAGGTGCTGCCGCCGAAGAACCCGCCGAAGCTCGTGGAGCGGGTGGTGGAGGCCCCGAAGAGGCCCTCCAGCGTGTCGCGAGCCTTGATGGGATCGATGTACTTCAGGCGGAAGATCTGCGGGACGAACTGGCCCTCGGGGAGGGGCTTGTCCCACTGCTGCTGCACTTGATTGCGGACCTTCTCCATGACGGCCGGCTCGGCGATGACCGTCACGGAGTTCTGCTGGCGGTTGGAGGACACGCGGAAGTTGGGGTTGGCGGCCTGCTGGCCGCCTGGCTGGCCGGGCTGGCCGCCGCCGCCGCCCCCTCCGCCGCCGCCGGGCTGGCGGGGACCGCCGGCGGGGTTGGCGGTGCGAATGGCGTTGGTCAGCGCGGAGCGCTGGGCGATGGCGGTGGCGCTGCTCTGGTCGGCGAACAGCTCTTTGATGTTCGCGGCGATGGCGTCGGCGTCGGCGTAGCGGAGGTGGAAGGTCTCGGTGACCGTCGAGGAGGCGCTCGGGCGGTCGAGCGACTCGATCAGCCGCTCCATCCGCTGCAGGAGCGCGATGGGGCCGGTGATCACGATCTGGTTGGAGTCGAGATCGACGGTGAGCTTGGCTGAGTCGGGGAGCGAGAGGCGGGCGATGTCGCCGATGTTGGCGGCGGCCCCGTGCTTGAGGGCGAAGATCTTCTGCACCACGGCGCCGATGTCGTCGCGATCCAGCAGCGAAACTTCGGTCCCGATGACGGGGACGAGCTGGCGCTCGACATCGGCCTTGTCGCGCAGAAAGACGATGTCGGGGGTTTCAATCACCGCGATGTCGCGCTGCTGCAGGGCCAGGAAGACCAGGTTCAGGGCCTGGTTGCGCGGCAGGGGCCGGTCGTTGACGATCGTGATCTTGCGGGCAAGGACGTCATCGGAGGGCATGACGACCTTGCCGGTGTACTCAACGATGAGGGGGATGAGCTCGCTGACGCTGGCGCCCTTGAAGGAGAGGACCGAAGGCTCGGAGCTGCGCACACGCCGGCCACGGGCGTCGGTGATCTCGAGTTCCGGCGGCTTGGCGGGGAGCTTGTCGGCGGCGGGAGCGGCCGGAGCGCCGGGCGCGGCGTCGGCTGAGCCAGGCTGAGCGTCGGGCTTGGGCTGGTCGGCCTGAGGTTGATCCGGCTTGGGCTGATCGGGTTTGGCCTCGGGCTTGGGCGGCTCGGGAGTCTGCGGCTTTTCAGGCTGGGCGATCACGCCGATCGCGCCGGCGGCGAGCAGCCCGGCGGCGTACAGAGGCAGATGGATCCAGCGGCGGGCGCTCATGGTTCGTGCTCTCAGGTGCACTGGCGGGACGGAAGGCGGACAGGTGCAGGAGAAGTTGACTTCAGAGAGAGGCGCAGCGGCCGGGGCTCAGCCGCCGCCGTCTTCATCCGGGGGAGGAGGGGGCGGGGGGGGCGGGGCCGCCGTCGCCGGGGTGGGCACGACGACGACCGGACCGCCCGGTGCACCCCCCGTGACCGTCACGCCGATGGGGAGCGCGCCAGCCGTGCTTGGGGCGACCACGGGCGGCCCGCCGGGCTGACCTGGCGCTCCGGGCGGACCCGGCGGCGGCGCGGCGGCGGTTGTCGCATCGGGCTTAGCGGGCGCCGGGGCCGGGGGCGGGGCCCCGTGCCAGACGGAGATGGGCTGGGCGAAGCGTGCGGGGTCGCGCTCGAAGAAGGCCACGGTGAAATCGGCCCCGCGCCAGCGGACCTTGGCGCTCCAGGGGGCGTCGAGCTCGATGACGGTGACGCCCCCGGAATCGACAGTGTCGCCGGGACGGACCTTCTTGCCGTCGGCGAACCAGACGGTGTTGTCGGCCATGCCGATGATGCCCGGGCCGCCGTAGGTGCGGGGCGTCACCGGGCCGCTGGGGGTCGGCGGCGGCCGCTGGCCGGAGAGCCGCCCGAAGGGCTCGCGGGCGGTCACTGCGTCGCGGCTCTTGGCCAGGAGCTGGGCGAAGGCCTCCTGTTTCTTGATCAGCGCGGCCTCCCCGACGGGGGCGGGGGGCTGACCCGGCGAGATGAACGGAAGCTCCAGCAGCGGCAGCGCCGTCCAGACCGCCAGGGCCCCGACGGCGATCACGACGACCAGCACGACCAGGCCAAGCTGCCGGCGCGGCGAAGCGGCCTCGCGGATGACAAGATCGAGGCGTTGTGCGGCGTTCATGGTGCGGCGCTCCCGGCGGCGGCGCCATTGCGGCCATTGCGGGCGGGCCCGCCCGGGGCGGGGGCCGGAAGCTGGGCCCACGCCTCAGCGGTGAGGCTGACCTGAAGGGTGCTGGTGGCTTCGCGCCCGCGCCCGCCCGGGGCGGTGACCTTGCGGATCGTCAGCTTGGGGACCGCGGAGACCGCCGTGGCGGCCTCGAGCTCGCGGATGATGTCGGTGAGCGTGACCAGATCGCACTCAAAGGAGAGCTCGACAGCGACCTTGCCGACGCGCGGGGCCCCGGCGGAGGTGCGGGCCGACTCGCTCATGAGGGGCGTGAGGTCCTTGTACGACTCGCGCTTGTTGGCGACCTTGTGGCGGCCGAAAATCTGGTTGACCTGCCGGCCCAGCTCAGCCCGGCGCGCGGCTTCGTCAGCGGGCTGCCCGGGCTGGCCGAAGAAGCCCACGAGCGCCTCCACGCGCGACGCGGCGTCGGCGACCTTGCCCCGCAGCTCGCGCTTGGCTTCGAGCTCGGTGGCGATGCGGTCGGCGTCGGCGTTGTACTTGTTGGTGCGGCCCAGCACGGGCTCGATGGCGGCGAAGTACGCCACGACGAACACGCAGAAGGCGAGCAGCCATTGGAAGGCGCGGGGCAGGGACTTGATCTGGGCGATGAGCTGGTTCATCAGCCGCCAGCCCCCCCACCGCCGCCGCCGCCACCGCCGCCACCGCCCTTGACCTTCTGGTACTGGGCCTGGCACTTGGCGGATTCGTCAAGGAGGCGCTTCTTGGTCTCCTCATCGAGGGTCTTGTCCGACTGGGCCACCCGCTTGCGGTTGGCGAACTCCTTCAGGGCGGTGCTGGCGTCCATCGCGCTGATGGCCTCGTCGGTGAGCGGCCCGGGCACATCGCCCTTGGCCGCCTCGCCGGGCGCCGCGGCGCCGGGGGTTCGACGCGCGCCCCGCTGCGGACGATCGGCCCGCTGGGACCCGCCGGCGGGCGCCGGCGCGGCGGAGGCCGGGTTCGAGGACTTGCCCGCGTCGCCGGCCTGGGCTCCGGATTGGGCGCCGGGCGCGGCGGGCGTGACCGTCGCGATGGGAATGTCCTTGCCCCCCGGGACCCGTAGCGGCTGCGTCACGCGGGCGGTGACCTGGAACTTGCTGCCTTCGATCGAGGGCTTCTTGACGTCGCTGAACACCCCGGCCTTCTCGAGGGCGGCGATCCAATCATCGACGGCCTGGCTGCTCTCGGCCGAGCCGGAGATCTGCACGGGCTTGTCGGAGCTCACCTCAAGATTGAGCGACTCAATCGTGATCCCCTGGGGGGCGGCGGCCGTGAGATCGGCCAGCAGCTTGCTGATCGGCCAGCGCCGGGCCCGCAGCAGGTCGAAGAACTCCGCCTGCCGGCGGGCGTCCTCCTCGCGCTGGCCCTGCTGGAGGGCACGATCGGCCTCGGCGACTGACTGAAGATGGCGGTAGCGGATCGCCGCGGCGCCCAGCGGCCAGGCGAAGGCGAGCACGATGCACGCCGCGAGCACGATCGCGGCGCGCGAGGGCGCCGCGAGGGCGTCGATCAGGCGCAGCAGCAGCGGCTGCGGGGGGATGATCTCGCGCTGCGTCATCGTGAGCAGCGGCGCGGCCAGCGGATCGGGCTGGGCCACGGCGAGGGCGGCGCCCAGGGCCAGGCCCCAGCGGCCGAGCCACGCGTGATCGCCGGCGCCGCTGATCCCGCTGATGCCGACGCGCCGATCGCCAGCGAACAGCGCCACCGTGCGCGCCGCGCTGGCGTCACTCAGCGCGGGGGTTTCAAGCTCCAGCGCGCCCGCGGCGCCCGCGATGGCCGCCTCCAGACCCGCCCGCCATTCATCGCTGTCGGCCCCGTCTTCGCGGGCGGCCCGGGCCACCGAGCGGCCCTGCGCGGCGCCAACCACCAGCATGGCGCCCGACTCGCGGTCGCCGGCGAGCGCGAGGCCCGCGCCCGCGGCCTTCGCCAAGGCCGCAAGGGCCAGGATCGACGGCATCCAGATCACCTGCTCGGCCTGCTGGGCCGAGAGCGGCCCGTCGGCGGTCGGCCCCGCCCACCCGAGACAGACCAGGCCGCCCACGGGCAGCACGCCCGCGCAGCGGCGGTACGCGGGGGCCGCGGCCCCGATCTGCGACTCAGCGATCAGCCCCATGGCCGAGGCGACCTGCGCCGCATCGCCCTGCGGCGGGGCCACGCCAGGGACCGGGCGGCACGAAACGGCGTCGATCCCGATCAGCACCACCAGTTGGTCGGCCCGGGCCCGAGCGATTGCGGAGGCCAGGCCCTGCCCGTCGGACGCCGCGAACTCGACGGATTGATCGACCGCCAGCGCCGGCTCGGTGCGCAGGATGAGCAGGCGGCGCGACTCGCCCGCGTGCTCAAGCACGCAGATGCGGCGCAATCGGGCTGGACGGGAGGAAGGCATGGGCGGCGATGCGGCCAGCGTAGCGGAAGCGGTGAGCGAGCGAATTCACCTCACGGTGAGGCGGCGGACAGTGACAGGCTGAGTCGAACGGTCGACCTCGGCCACGATCTCGATGCTGAGCCCGGTGAACGAGTCGCGCCCGCGGCAGACCACCTGGAAAACGTTGCTGCGGACCTCGATGTATGGGTACAGGTCGGCGAGGGTTGCGGCGGTCATCTGCGGAACGTCGAGAAGGTCGGCCATCGAGGCGATGTCGCCGCCGGCCTGGTCACGGAACAGGACGATCGCGTCCCGGATGGTCGGCGTGAGCTTGGCGAGGTACTCAAGCGACTCCTGGCTGGCGGTGTTGATGTTCACCCTGCCCGCGAGCGTCTGCTTGGGATCGCCGATCACGCACTCATCCAGCAGCGTCGCGAGTTGATCGCGCGTCAGGGCCTTGATCTGCTGGCGGTTGTTCCGCCCCCCGCCCCCCCCGCCCCCCCCACCACCCCCACCACCCCGGCCGCCGCCAGTGGCCGACCCGCCTGACGCGCCCGACCCCCCCGACCCCCCCGAACCGCCGCTGGCGAGCGCGGAGAGGTCGCTGCGGATGAAATCCTCGATCACGACGCTGGCGCCTTGCGCGTAGGTGGAGATCGCCTGAGCCTGCTGATCGTCGACGCCCAGGGCCTGCACGATTTCCGACGCCGCGGCGGTCGAAAGGTCCACACGTTCCTGCCCGGTGGGCGAGATGCCGCCCGATGAGCCCGCGGCCGTCAGGATCGCCGACCAGCCGGCGTCGACCACACCATCAGCGTTGTCGGGGGGCCAGGAGGCGTCGCCGTCGTTTTCGTTGGGGTCGAGGATGCCGTTGAGGTTCCAGTCCTCGCCGCGGACCCACTCGGGGCGGATGCCTACGACCAACTCCAGCTCGCGAAGGTCGCGGATCGGGGCGTTGCGGGGCTTGTAGGGATAGGGCAGCCCTGTATAGGACTCAGCCTCGGCCCCAAGCTCGCGCACTTCGTCGTCGCTGTCGATGTAGTCGAGGATCGCGTCGGCGACGTCCTCGGTCATATCGGGGATGAGCATCAGGTCGTCGAACGTGAGCGTATTGATGTCGAGCTTGGCCTGGGCGTCGATCGGGCCGGGGGCGACGCCGATCGCCGCGCTGGTGTCGGGGCGGATGACCTCGAAGCTGGCCATCGCGACCTCGCCCTGGCTGTCCTGATCGAGGGCGGCCAGCAGCGACGAGGCGCCCAGCGGCTCGGCGGCGTCGGCCTCGGCCTGCAGGCGGGAGATGACGCGCTCGACGCCAGCCCGCGCGGCCCACGTGGCCCGCAGGCGCGCGAGCACCTCGCGCCCGTCATTGGCCTGGCGGAAGGCCGAGATCTGCAGCGTGGCCAGGATGATCACCGAGAGCGCGACGGTCCAGAGCACCAGCGCCGTGGCGAAGGCCTGCCGATGGGCGCGACCCAGCCGGAGCAGTGAGCAGGCGACCCGGCGAGACCAGCTTGACGCGCGGGGAGAGCTCATCCGCCCCCCCTTCCACCGCCGCCGCCGCCGCCGGGTTGTCCGCCGCCACCACCGCCACCGCCACCCGGACCACGGCCCCCTCCACCTCCGCCGCCACCTCCGGGGCCTCGGCCACCACCACCGCCACCACCGCCACCGCCACCGCCACCGGGTCCTCGGCCGCCACCACCCCCGCCGCCGGCTCCCGGTGCGTCTCCACCCCCGCCGCCGGGTCGACCGCCGCCTGCGGGGGCCACGGGCGTCGTGCTCCCCGTTCCACCGGAGGCGCCCGAAGATGGGTTCTGGCCGCTGCCGGCGGGGTTCTGGGCGCCGGCCTCGGGCGTGTCGGTGGTCGGGGCGCTGGCCGCGGCGGTCGGCAGCGGCGTGCGATCAAGGGCGATGGTGCGCCGGGCCACAGCCAGGTGCGGCGAATCGGGCGAGCCGCCCGCCGCGGTGACGGTGACGCGGATCAGGTGCGGATAGCCGTCGTTGTCGCTGTCCCAGTCGTCGTACCACTGTTCGCCGTCGGAAGCTTGCACCGAGAAGGACACCACGCCCCCGATCAGCGGTGTAGCGACGCCGCCGCCGTCGGGATACGCGTCGGGGACCGGGTCGATGCGGCGCCAGAGGGTGAGCGTGCCGGGCATGTCCTCGCCGGTCGCGGCCGACTGCAGGCGGTACTGCACCTCGGCCGTGGGCGCCTCGGGCTGCTCGCCGGCGGGCGCGGGGCGAACGGGCCGGCTGTTCTCGATCGTCAGCAGCAGTTGGTCGCGTCGTCCATCGCCGCCGCCCCCATCCCCGCCACCACCACCCGCCACGGCCACCTTGGCGTGGACGCCGTCGGGGTCGCGATAGACGTTCTGCAGATCGCGGGCGATGGCCTCCGCCGCGGTGGCGGCGCGTGAGAAGGCCTCGTAGCGGGCCTTGGCTGAGTCGCGCGACTTGATGGAGCGCGAGAGCGACATGACCGTGCCGCCGCCGATCATCACGATGATGACCGACGCCGCGACCAGCTCGACGAGTGTGAAGGAGCGGCGCCTCATGGCGTGCGCTCCACCGGCTGCTCGGGGCGGCGATCGGGGTCGGGGTCATCACCCGGGCGACCGGCGATGCTGGTCTCAAGCAGCACCGACTGCTCGCCGCGGGCGGAGGTCCAGAAGACGGTGGCCCGCACGCCGTACGCCTCGCCCCCGCCGCCGGAGATCTCGAGCTTGAAGCGGTAGCTTGAGAACGGCTCGTCGCAGGCGCCCTCCATCGGGAACCGCTTGGCGTAGTCGTCGGGGCCGCGGGCCAGGACGAAGTTCAGTTGCTCATCGGCCAGCATCGCGGCGGTGGCGATCTTCTCGCCATTGGCCTGCGACGAGATGGCCTGACCCGCGAGGCCCCCGATGGCCGCGAGGGCCACGCCCAGGATGATCGCGGCGACCAGCGCGTCGAGCAGCGCCACGCCGGGAACGGGCCGGCGCGAGCGGGGACCGCGGCCGGGAACCGCCGAGGTCGCCACCGCCATCAGCCTGGGGAAGCCGGTGAAGCTCACCACGACTCCTCCCGCAGGCCCTCGGCGTCAAGATCCTCGACATCGGCCCCAACCGGCGACCAGGCGCCGACATCGCCCAGCGGCTGCAGCTCGGCGGCGAGCTTGGTGGGGCCGAGCTCGATGGCCCAGCCGGAGCGATCGAGCGCGTCGCGCGGGGCGAGCAGGATCGAGATCGCCGGGCGCGGCTGCGAGGGCCGCAGCTCGACGGTCCACGACCCGCCGGCGGCGCGTCCGTCGATCGACACGCCCCGGATCTCCGAAGCCGAGAGCTCAATGGGCGTCTGCAGCGGGGCCTGGAGCCACTGCGGCGCCTCGCCCGGCTTGGACGACGGCCGCAGGATCAGCAGCCCGAGGCGACCGCTCGCGCTGTCGTAGGCGACGGCATAGGCGTCGCTGCTCATGGCGTCGCGCTGCGCCGCGGCCGTCAGCAGCCCGCGCACGGCCTGGGCTTCGCCCTCGGCCCGGCGCGCCGCCATGCCGCCCATCCGCGGGATCGCCAGCCCCGCCAGCAGCGCGATCAGGATGATCACGACGATGATCTCGACGATGGTCAGCCCGCGGGCGCCGCGGCACGGCGCGCCGGCCCGAGCGCTGGCCCGTGCGCTGGCCGGGCGGGGCCTGGTGGCGACCCCGGCCTGCGCGGCGTGTGTGGTGTGCGGGCTGGCTGAGTGCATCGCGTGGGCTCTGGTCCGGGCGCGCGGGGGGGGGTCGGGAGGGCAGCGGTCAGGGGGCTGTGACGTCGGTGTTGTCGCCCTCGCCGCCGGCTTCACCGTCGGCGCCGTAGGAAACGATGTCAAAGTCGACGTTCTTCTTCCCGGGGATCAGCAGGATGAACTCGCGCCCCCAGGGATCCTTCAGCGAGTCTTCGTTGTTCACATAGGGGCCCTTGTACGACGCCTCGTCGACTTCGCTGGGGCGCTCCCACAGGGCTCGGATCGTCCACCCCGAGCGGAGGCCGCCAGCATCGGCCGCGAGCGTCTGCATGGCGCTCGCCAGCGACGACGCGTTGCCCTTGGCGACGCTGGTCTTCGCAGCGCCCACCCGGCTCAGCAGGCGCGGGGCGATCAGCGTCGCCAGGATGCCGATGATGACGATGACGACGATGATCTCAACAATGGTGAACCCGCGCCGCGCCGCAGCAGCCCGGGCGCCGGCTGAACCTGACTGATCGACCCGCTTCTTGACACCGGTCATGAGAACCTCCTGATCGCCGGCCTCGGCCGACTCCGAATCTTCGACTGGCCCTCGCCGGCCATCCGCCCGCCGCTCAACCCACCGCATCCTGCATCTGCAGGAGCGTAAGGATGATGGCCGCGACCACGCCGCCGACGATCGTGGCGACGATCACGATCAGCACCGGCGGAAGCACGTTTGTGACGACCTTGACGCGGGCCTCGGTGCGCCCGTCGAGCGAGTTGGCCGCGGATCGGAGCAGTTCGGGCAGGCGCCCGCTCCGCTCACCCAGGCTCACGATCTGCACCAGCAGCGGCGGGAACATCCCGGCCTTTTCGAGCGGCTCGGCGATCGTCTTGCCTGCGGCGACCTCGTCGCAGACCTTCATCACCGCCGCCTGCATCGCCTTGTTGGTGATCGTCGCCCCCGTCAGACGGAGGGCCTGCAGCACCGGCAGGCCGGCGCTGACGAGCGTGCCCAGCGTGCGGGTGAAGCGGGCCACCAGCGCGTCACGGATCAGCAGGCCGAAGAGCGGCAGCTTGAGGGCCGCCGCGTCGATCGCGGTGCGCGACGGCTCGGTCGAGCGGGCCCGCTGCCACAGCACCGCCCCAAGGGCGATCACCGCCAGGATGGCCCACCAGTACGTCCCCACCGTCTCGGCGAAGCCATTGATGATCCGCATCGGCAGGGGGAGCTGCCCGAGCTTGCCCGCGAAGGGCTTGAGCACCTGCGGCACGATGACGGTGGTGATGATCGTGATTGCCGCGAACGTGAGCACCATCAGGATCGCCGGGTAGAGCGTCGCCGACATCAGCGAGCGGCGCAGGGCCACGTCGCGCTCCAGCAGGTCGGCGCCCTGGTGCAGCACATCGCCCAGCTTGCCCGAGGCCTCGCCGGCCCGGATCAGGCTGACCAGCAGGTCGCTGAAGGGCCGCCCCCAGCTCGCCGCGGCGTCGGCCAGCGTGCTCCCCTGCTCCACCTTGGCGATCAGGTGTTCGAGCATGACCTTCTGCGCCGGCGTGCGCCCCTGCTTGGCCAGGGTCCGCAGCGCGGGCACCAGCGGGAGCCCCGCCTGCAGCGCCGTGGCCAGCTCGCGGATGAAGCTCGCGGTATCGGGGAGCGACATCCCCTGCCGGCGGCGCGAGACCGCCTCGACGGTCCGCCCTGAGGCCGACACGGCATCGCCCCTGGCCGCCGCGACGGTCGCCGTGACGACGTCCGCGGCGGTGGCGACGGCGGCCACGGTGTCGGCTCTGGCCCGCTGGTCGCCGGGCTTGCGGCCCGCCCCGGCGGCGTCGAGGGCCTCAACGCTCATGGGCGTGATGCCCTTCTGCATCAGCAGGCGGACCGCGGCGGGGCGGTCGGGCGCCTCGATGACGCCAGCGCCGGCTGAGCCGCCCCCCACCCCCCCACCGCCCGCGCCGATCGGCGTGAGCCCCGGCGCGCCGTTCGCGCCGGGCTTGTGGCCGTTGACCGAGGTGTAGCGGAACGTCGGCATGGGCGAACTCAGCGGGCTCCGCTCTCGTCGGCGTCCTGGGTGGCCCGCAGCACTTCATCCACCGTGGTGAGGCCCTGCGAGGCCTTGTTCAAGCCGTCGCGACGCATGTTCACATAGCCCGCGGCCGCCGCGGCCACCAGCTCCGGCGTGCTGGTCCGCCCGCCGGTGATGGCCGTGCGCATGGCGGCGGTGACGCCCAGCAGCTCGTAGTAGCCGATCCGCCCGCGATAGCCGCTGTTGTCGCACTCCTTGCAGCCGGCGCCCTTGTACGCCCGCATGCCCGGGAAGAGGGCCCGCTCGCCCTCGAGGATCCGGTGCTGCAGCGCCTCGGGGATCGCCACCGTCGTGCGGCAGAGCTGGCAGACCCGCCGGCCCAGCCGCTGGGCCAGCACGCCCTCCACCACGCTCGCCAACAGGAAGGGGACGATGTTCATGTCCAGCAGGCGGCCGATGGCGCTCGCCGCGTCGTTGGTGTGCAGCGTCGCGAAGACCAGGTGGCCGGTGAGGGCGGCCCGCACCGCGATCTCCGCCGTTTCGGCGTCGCGGATCTCGCCGACCATGATCACGTCGGGGTCCTGGCGCAGGATGCTCCGCAGGCCCGTGGCGAAGGTCAGCCCGCGATCCGGGTTCACGGGAATCTGGTTGATCCCCGCCAGCTCGTACTCGACGGGGTCCTCGACGGTGATGATCTTGAGCGTGGGGTCGTACAGCTTGCAAAGCGCGGCGTAGAGCGTCGTCGTCTTGCCGCTGCCCGTCGGCCCCGTCACCAGCACCATCCCGTGCGGCAGCGTGATCAGCCGGTCGAACTGGTTCCGCTGAGCCTCGCCCATCCCCAGGGCCTTGAGATCCAACGTGATCGCCTGCTTGTCGAGCAGACGCATCACGACGCTCTCGCCGTAGATCGTCGGCACCGTGCTCACCCGGATATCGACCTTCCGCCCCTCGAAGCGCAGCGTGATGTGCCCGTCCTGCGGCACGTACCGCTCGGCGATATCCATCCCCGCCATGATCTTGATGCGGCTGGTGATCGCCGCCTGCAGTTGCTTGGGGGGCGAATTGGCCTGGCGCAGGTCGCCGTCCACCCGGTACTTCACCACCACCTGGCGGTCGAAGGGCTCCACATGCACATCGCTCGCCCGGCTCTTGACCGCCTCCAGGATGATCAGGTTCACCAGGTTGATGACCGACGGATTCTCGGCCATCCGGTGTACGTCGCTCGCGTCCACCGCCTGCAGGTTGGCCAGCAGGTCGTCTTCGGTCTCGCCGCCGCCGCCCAGCCGCTCGGCCATCTGGCTGGCCGTCGCCCCATACCCGGACCGGAGCAGGTCGTCGAACATCTCCCGCGGGGCCCCGATCCGCACGATCGGCCGGCCCGCAAGCACCGAGATCTCGTCCGCTGCGAAGTCGTCCTCCGGCGCCGCCATCGCCACCATCACGCGCTTGCCCGAAAAGGCATACGGCACGGCCTGCAGCCGAGCCGCCTGCTCGGCGGAAATGAGCTTCGACGCCGCGGGGTCGATCTCGGGCTTGTCAACCAGTGTCTGGCAGGGGGCCCGGCGCGGCGCGGGGTGAGATGCGCCGTTGCCGGCTCGCTCGACGCCAGCCGGGCCTCCAAACTGGCCCCCGAGAGGGGCTCCGAAGGGGGCGCCGACGGTGTTGGGTGGGCTTGCGGTCATCGGTTAGTCATATGAGCATAACGCATTTGGGGTTCAGAACTTGGGCCCGCCCCGCCCCGCCCGGCATCCTGGCCGGTGGTTAGACGCCGCCGAGGCCAGTTTCTGTCGCGCAGGGATTCTGTCCGGCCGGCGATTCTGTCGCGCAAGGAAAGCCCCAAGGCGGGCGCGAGGCGCCGGGCGCGGAGCTTCCCAACTCCCGCGCCGAGCAGGCTCGAACCCGCCTCGGGGCCTTCGGACAGTCGCTTGGCCGGTCAAATTCTGCGGTCAGATTCCGCCGGGCGGCGTGGGCTGATTGCGCTGCTGATTGGGCCGCTGGCGGCGCTGCCGCTGCGGGTTGTCGCCCTGGTTGTCGTTGTTGCGCCCGCGTCCGCCGCCGGCGTCGGGCCCCTCGCCCCGACCACGCTCGGGGAGCTTGGCCCGCTGCTCGGGCGAGAGCAAGTCCTGCACCTTCTTCACCGTGGTGTTCTCGAGGTTGTCGCGATCGGTGCGAAGCTCCTGCATCTTCTCGTTCCGCCACATGCCGCCGTTCATCATAATCTGGATCGAGAAGCCGGCCTCCATCTCCTCCTGAACCGCTTCGGCGCGCTGGTTCAGCTTCGCGGCGTCGCGCTCGTAGCTCTCGCGGATCGCCTGCAGGCTGGCCGTCTGCTCAGCGCTCAGCTCGAGCTTCTCCGCCGCGCCCAGCACGTTTCCCGCGTAGCGCTGGCGATAGACGTCGGGGAAGCTGGCCTTCTTGAACGCCTCGCTGAACTCCCCGGCCAAGTCGGCGGGAAGCATGGCCTCGACCTGCTTGGCGTACTTGCGGTTGACGTCGCGCACGCGGACCATCGCCTCGCGGTTCTCGGTGATCATCTTCTCGGCCGTGGCGAGCTGCTGGGGGTCGACATCGGCCCCGGGCCGGAACATCGCCATCATGTTCTGCTGGGCGCCCTCGGACTTGGCCCGCAGCTCATCGCGGCGCATGATCTCGCGATCCAGGTCCAGTTCGTAGGAATCGAGCACGCCGGCGAGCTGGGCCCGGACCTCGTCGGCGGGCTGGAGCTTGTCCACCAGGGCGATCAGGTCGGCCCGTTCGCCGCTGACCGACATGGGGTTGCGGCGCATGCCGCTCTCGCGCCGCTTGGTCCGCTCCACGGCGGGCCACAGGTTCTCCTGCTCGGGGGTGAGGACCGACTTGATGTCCTCCATCACCTGCTTCTCGGCCTTGCCGCCCTCTTCGCGGAAGGCCCGCATCTTCTCGCCCATCTCCTGAAACACGCTCGGGTCGCGGGTTTCGCGGAACTGGTCGCGGACCGACTCCATCATGTCGCGCATCTTGGTGGCGCGGGCCTGGTGGTCGGCGAAGTAGCCGTCAAAGAGCGCCTTGGCCGCGTCGTGCTGCTCGGGGGTCAGCTTGAGCATCGTCGCGTAACGCTCGAACTGATCACTCGTGATCGCGGGCTCCATCTGCCCGCCGCCGCCCGGTCCACCCGGGCCACCGAACATCATCCGCATCCCGCCGCCGGGCCCGCCCGGTCCGCCAGGGCCACCAGGCCCGCCGCCCGGCTGTGCGGCCGCGACCGTCGCCGCGAGCAGGGTCGCGGCGGTGACCGTCGCCAGCGAGAAACGGCTCAGGGAACGCGCGCCGAACGGGCGCAGGGGGCGGAGCGACATGGGTGGTCTCCCTAAAAATTTGGTCGGACAACTGACCGAACCTGCCCTGGCTGTTGAGCGACGCGACCTTCAGGCCGCGCTGCCAAGCCCAACGCCCGACGAACGCACATATTGCGATTATCGATCAGGGTTGCGGCGCCCGTCTCATTTGTCATCCCCCCCACCCCCGGTCCGGCTGATCGAGACATCAGACGGCACTTCCTGCAGCGCGAGTCCCTCGACCGACCGAACGTCGGCCAAATCCTCCGCCTCGTCGCTCTCGGCGGACCGCGGCCCCCTTCCGCCCGCGAGCCCCGCCTGGCACTCCGCCGTGTCGCGCCGGCTGTGCTCCAGAATGGTGTCCATCTCGGTCTGGGTCATCCAGGGCAGGGCCTCGAGCTTGCGCCGCAGCGCGGCCGGAAACGGGCGATTGAACATCTCGTGCCGCGGGCGCGACTTCCAGTACCGGTGCATCCAGAAGAATTGCTCGGGCGCCATCTCCACCATCCGCTCGATGGCCCGCCGATATCGGGCCGAGATGTAGAAGACCGGGTCGGGCTGCACCGACCACTCCTCAGGCCGGATCATGTCCACCACCTCCAGCCGGTAGCGGAGCCCCAACGGCGTTCCCGGGTGCGGGGTGGAGCGGAAATCCGGCGGCGGGTCCATCGGCCGCCCCTGGGCGTCCCACGTGGGGTACACGATCCCGGAGCGCCGGGCCATCCCGCAGAACACCGTCGCGTTGAAGCCCACCGCCGCGAGCGCGATCGACTTGTACGTCGACGCCAGGCGCCCGAAGAAGGGCACGAAGACGCCCTTCACCCCGGCGTTCTGATCAGCCACGAAACCCGGGATCCCCCCCGATCGCATCAGCGCCAGCACATCGTCGCCCCCGCCGAACTTGTCAACCAGCTTCAGCCCGTGGGCCTCGCGCGTCCGACGCACCCACTCATCCAGCGGCCGCAGGTCGAGCGGCCGATACAACGCGTGCAGCGGAAAGCCGAGCTGCGCCAGTGAATACCCCAGCAGCTCCCAGTTGCCGCAGTGACCCGTGATCGTCACGCACGGCGCCCCGCGCAGCAACTCGCGCAGGGTCGGGCCCATGTGCCCGGTCTCCACCCGCGGGGGCCAGCCGTCGTGGTTGAGCAGCCGCTCGGTCGAGGCCATCTCCACCCCCAGCATGAAGACGTGCTCATACGCCCGCAGGGCCAGCTCCAGCCGCATCTCGCGCGTCCATCCGGGCCGGGCGACCGCAATGTTCTCTATGGCCCGCTCCAGCCGCTTGCGGTTGAACGGCGCCCGCCCGAACAGCCGGCCCACCCCGCGGGCCACCCGCAACGCCTCCGGCAGCGGCGCGGCGCCCACCGCCGTGATCACCGAGCGGATCGCCCAGTAGATGGGCCGGTGCAGGAACGCGGGGATCGGTCGTTTCTTCTTGGCCATGCCCGGTCAGTGCGTTGTCGAGACAGACGGCGGTCGAAAGGGTGCACGCAAAACGACGCGTGGCCCGGGAAGGCCGGGCCACGCGGGAGCATGCATTATTCGCCGCCTCAGTTGCGGCCGACCAGCGTGAAGAACCGGCTCTGGTTCAGGATCGGCGTCGAGGTCGCGACGGCCTGGCGCTGGATCTCCTCGTACTCGGTCACCACGCGCTTCTGACGCAGGTACTCCTTCACCAGCTCCGGCGGGGCGCTGGTGGGGGGCGTGGGGGGCGAGATCGGCTTGGAGCCCAGAACCAGGAAGTCCAGGTCGCCCTGCAGGCTGTCGACAACCACCCCGCCCCACTCCTGGATCATGGCGCGGATGTCGGCCGACTCCTCAGGGGTCGCGGTGCCGTCGCGGTTGGTGTCGAAGTTGCCGTAGATCATGAACTTGTACACCTTGCGCGGGTCATAGACGACGTTGGCCACCACGTCGCCCTTCACCACCGGGTTGCCGCGGGGGTTGCGGGTGATCCGGCCGACCGACGACTCGTCCTCGATGCGGACGATCTCGACCGTGGCCTTGCCCCGCGGATACTCCTTGGTGATGGGATCGGGCTGGATCGCCGAGGCGTTGCTGTAGATCTCGAAGGTCAGGCCCAGGACGACCCGTTGGTTCTTCCCGCGGTTGATGTACACGGTGTTGCTGACCGAGTCGAGACCCACCACCTCGCCGTCGACCAGCGAGGCCTCGTCGCCCGGCTTGTAGGTCTGGCCGCGGAGCTTCTCGATCAGGTCGGCGATCTTCTTCTGGGCCAGGGCGTTCTCGTCGCTGAGCTTTGAGAGGCGGTTGTTCAGCTCCGACTCCTTGTCGTCCGCCTCGGCCTTGATCTTCTGGATCGTCTCCGTCATCTTCGCCATCGTGTCGTTGAGCTGCTTGCGCGACTCGTCAATGCCGTCCTTGTACTTGTTGATGTCGCCGGTGACCGCCGCGACGCCCGAGTCGTAGTCGGCCTTCTGCTTCTTGGTGAGCTCCACGGCGTTCTGGTAGTCCAGCAGGGCCCGCTGGCGGGCGCTCTCGGCGTCCTTGATGGCCTTCTCGAGCTGGGCGAGCTTCGAGTCGCGCTCCGCGATCACGTCCTTCAGGCTCGGGGCGCCCTGCCCCTCCAGAACCTTGTTGATCCCCTCGACCAGCGCGCCGGGAGAGGTCTGCCCGTTCCCCAGCGACTTCTCGCCAAGGGTCCGGCTCGTCTCCACCAGGAAGGTCGCCAGGCTCTGGTTCTTCTTCTTCGCCTCCGCCACCAGCTTGCGCACCTCGTCGCTGTTCCGCTCGTTGGGCAGGACGATCTCCTTGTCCTCTTCCAGCATCTTGGCCATCAGCTGCTCAGCGTTCTGCTTCTGGGCCAGAAACAGGAACGTCAGAACAAACAGAGCCAGCGTCGCCGTGCCCAGAAGCCCGATGGTGATCCCCAGTCCGACGCCCATGTTGGTCCGTGCCGCCATTTTCAGTCACCTCTGGGGGCGGCGCGCCGCCCCGGTCAAGTAGAAGGCCCCGGCGATCGCCGCCGGGCGCCCCCGTCTGGTCGTTCTCACCCCCAACCCGGGCCGCGGTGGCCCGGGCGGAGGGGGTGCAAGTGTCTCAGAGATCAGGGCTTGAGTCAACCGACGCCCGACCGACCCTCAAGCAACCGTGCTCCTGGCCTGCCGTTGGCCTGCTTCTAGGCCTGCAGCCAAAACACCCGTCCAATTCCCGATCACGCTAGGCCCGCCGGTGCGATCGCCCCCGCCAAGTCCCGGCCAACCAGCCATCCATCCGATCTTTCCTCCGCTGGGGATCCCTGCCCCGCAAGTCAAGCTGGATTTCAACCCCTCAGGCCTCCGCAACTTCAATCCCCCGGGCAACTGCATATGCACAATCCCCCGCACTCCCACTCCGCCCACACCCATCGCACCGCCTCCTCGCTGGTGCTCATCGGCGGCGGCGGGCACGCCGTGGTGGTGGCCGAGGCGGCGACGCTGGTCGGCGTCAAGATTGCGGGGTTTCTGGATGACAACCCCTCCGCCGCGCTCGCCACGCTGCCGTTCCGGCTGCCCAGCCCGCCGCCGCCGTTCCCCAACCCGGCCTATTTGGGCATGCTCGATGACCTCGACCAGCTGGCCGGTCACGAGTGGATCATCGCCCTGGGCGACCTGGCCCATCGGCGCCGGGTGCTCAACGAACTTCGGTCCCGCGGCCACCTGCCCAAACCGCCCCCTCCCCCGCCCCCCCCCCCCCCGGCCGCGGGCGAGGGCGAGCGCCCCTGCTGCATCGTGCACCCGTCGGCCCAGCTTTCACCCAGCGCGAGCGTCGCCGATGGAGTCTTCATGGGTCCGCTGTCGCTCGTGCATGCGCGGGCGCGGGTGGGCCCGCACGCGATTGTGAACTCGGGGGCGATCGTCGAGCATGACTGCTCGATTGGCGAGAACACGCACATCGCCCCTGGCGCGGTGCTCGGGGGGGGCGTTCATGTGGGCCACGATTGCTTGGTGGGCCTGGGGAGCCGGGTGCTGCCCGGGGTTCGCATCGGGGCCGGCGCCGTGGTCGGCGCGGGGGCGGTGGTGGTGCGCGATGTGCCGGAGGGGGCGACGGTGGTTGGGGTTCCGGCGCGCGGGTGAGGAGGGTTTATCCGCGACGCACGCCCGACGCGCGATGAGGGCGCGCTGGGCCCGCAGACGACGCGGAGACTCTCAGACCTGTTCCTGGCGTTGACGCGCTTTCCAGTAGTCCCGAAACGCCCGAAGGCGTGGCAGCGTTTCACGGTCCTTGGTTCGTCCGGCGGCCTCTTTGCTGGCGATGATGTCGTCGGGGTCAGACGGGGAAACCCTCGATTTCGACGCGCCGCGTCCACGCGTCGTCAAACCGGATGAACGCGTACTTGAAGCGCAGGGCCAGCGGCCGGCGCGCGGCCGCCTCGAACTCCGCGAGCCAGTCGGGTGGTATGGCGCGGGGCGTGGCGGGGGTCAGGCTGGCGCCGTTTGGACGATCGGCAGGAAACGGCATGCCAAGATGGTATGGGCCAAGCGGTAGGGTCGGGGCCGCGGTCGCCTTGGGCGACCGCACGATCGCCTTGGCGCCGGCCCTACCGGCGTGTGAGCCTTCCAAGCCCTCACTGACGTTCGGGCTGCATGCTGCGCCGCCAAATCGGCGTCACTTGCTCTTGCTGTCGCCCCGCGCGAAGATGCTGGCGACGTAATTCAGCACGTCGGTGGCCGAAGTCTCGTTGTAGCCGAACTGCTTGATCAGCCGCTGCTTGACCACGTCGATCTTCGCCTGCGTCTCGTCGTCGACGACGCTCGACACCAGGTTCTTGAGCTTGATGGTGTCGCGGCTGTCCTCGAAGAGCTTCAGCTCCAGGGCCCGGTACAGGCGGGCGTTGGTGTTGTACTCGAACTTCTTGCCATCCAGGGCCAGGGCGCCGATGTAATTCATGATCTCCTGGCGGAAGTCATCCTTGCGGCTGTCAGGGATCTCGATCTTCTCCTCGATCGAGCGCATGAGCCGCTCGTCGGGCTCCTCGTCGCGCCCGGTGTACTTGTTCTTGACCTTCTCCTTCTGGGTGTAGGCCCGCACGCTCTCGATGTAGTTGGTGCACAGCCGCTTGATGGCGTCCTCGTCGGCGCTGATGGCCCGCTGCACCTCGGCCTTGATGATGTCCTCGTACTCCTCCTTCACCACGCTGAGGAGCTCGCGGTACCGCTTCTTGGTCTCCTCATCGTTGAGCAGCGAGTGGTGCGACAACCCGCCCTCAAGCTCGTTCATCACCATGAAGGGGTTGATGCACCGGTCCTCGAGAGCCTGCCGCCCGACCATCGCGTTGGAGATCTTGTCCTGCACGTACCGCGGGGAGATCCCGTCCATCCCCTCCTCGGGCGCCTCCTCCTTCAGCTCGCGGATCGAGTCTTCGGTGAACCCGGGGATCGCCTTGCCGTTGTAGAGCTTGAGCTTCTGCAGGCGGGTGAGCCCCGCCTTCTTGGGCTCGCTGAGGCGCGTCAGCACCGCCCACATCGCCGCGACCTCGAGGGTGTGCGGCGCCACATGGATCCCCTTCACGCGCACCGGGCCGAAGTCCTTCTGGTAGATCTTGATCTCGTCATCGAGGCGGATGTTGTAGGGGATGTCGATCTTGATGGTGCGGTCGCGGAACGCCTCCATCATCTCGTTGCTCTGCAGGCGGCGGTACTCGGGCTCGTTGGTGTGCCCGATGATCACCTCGTCGATGTTCGTCTGGGCGAACTTCTTGGGCTTGATCAGGTGCTCCTGGCTCGCCCCCAGCAGGTCGTACAGGAACGCCACGTCGAGCTTGAGCACCTCGATGAACTCGCAGATCCCTCGATTGGCGATGTTCAGTTCGCCGTCGAAGTTGAACGCCCGCGGGTCGGAATCGGAGCCGAACTGCGCGATCTTGCGGTAGTTGATGTCGCCCGTCAGCTCGGTGCTGTCCTGGTTCTTCTCGTCCTTGGGCTGGAAGGTGCCCACGCCGACTCGGTCCTTCTCCGACAGCGTGATCCGCCTGACCTTCACATGGTCCATCACGCGCCGCCAGTCGCCGCCGTACTGCCGCATCAGCTCCGCGAAGACGCGCCGGCAGAACGGATCGAGCTCACCCACCAGCCGCAGCTTGCCGCCGCCGTGCAGCGGCGTGTAGCGCTCGTTCAGGCGGGTCGTCAGCTCCGTGCGGGCCTCGCGCGGCACCAGCAGCAGCGGCTCCTCGTGCATCGGGCACGGGAACTCGTGCGTCTTGGCCGTGGGGCCGCAGTGCTCGTCGAGCATCCACGAGAATGAGTAAATCGCTCCCTCGTCGGTGCGGCTGTAGTGCTCGATCCCCTTCTTGAGCAACCGCGCGATCGTGCTCTTGCTCGACCCCACCGGGCCGTGCAGCAGCAGGATCCGCCGGTCGGTGCCGTAGCCCTCCGCCGCGGAGCGGAAGAAGTCCACCAGTTGCATGAGCGCGAAATCGAGCCCGTAGATCGCATCCGCCCCCTGATCAAAGGGGTCGGAGAAAAAGTGGTAGCGGATCACGTCCTTCTTGAAGAGCTTGTACCGCTCGAACCCGTGGGTGAGGACCGAGTCGTACACCCGCTGGTAGGCGTTGCGCACGACCCCCGGCTTGCCCATGGCGATATCGAGGTAGTCGAAGAACGACCCCTCCCAGTGATGCTCCTGGAAGGCCCGCCGGTCGATCCGCGACTCGATGAGCGCCGCCAGGTCGCTGCGCGTCGGGGCCGGCGTGAGCCCGCGCGACTCGCCCCCCAGCGACGAAGCCGAGGCGCCGCCCCCGCCCAAAGGCGCCGAGGAGCCGGTGGTGAGCTTGCTTGAGTAGTCGGCCATGCGATGGTGACCTCCGTCCGTGGGCCCCTTTTGGCGCCGGCGTGTCAACGCCGCGCCGGCGGGGCGTGGAGCACTCCCGTGATCGAATCGACGTGCTGCACGCCGATCAATCGCGAAGAGACGAAGAGATCCGCAGGCGTCGCCGCCGGCGGTCGCTGGGTTACACATCGGCCGTTCTCGGGCGCCGGAGAAGTCGCTTCTCCCCATTGGCCCCCATTGGACCGCTGACCACACCTCTTCCTACGCACGATCCCGCCCCGAAGATTCCCGCGCACCCCCCATTCCCGTCAAGATCCGCGTCCCTGGGGCAGGTGAGTGAACGCTATATTCCCCCATGTCTTTCGGCCTCTCACGCGGCAGAGATCTCGACGGCGAGGGCGTCCTCATCGCCCTCGATGCGATCCCGCCCCTGCCTGACGACCTCCTGACCAACCCCGCCGCGGCCTGGATCCGCCCGCGGGCCTGGTTCGACAACCCCGAGGCCCCGCTGGAGATCGAAATCGGCTCCGGCAAGGGCACGTTCCTGGTTCAGCAGGCCTCCCAGCGGCCGGAGACCAACTACCTCGGTTTCGAATACGCCCGCGAGTTCGGCGAATACGCCGCCGACCGCATCCGGCGGGCGGGGCTGCGCAATGTTCGCCTGCTCATCACTGACGCCTCGGAGTTCCTGCACTGGCGGCTGCCCGACAGTTGTGCACGGGTGATCCACCTGTACTTTCCCGATCCGTGGCCCAAGACCAGGCACCACCGCCGCCGCATGGTGCAGCCTCGGTTCCTGGAAGACGTTCACCGCCTGCTTGTTCAGGGGGGGGAGCTTCGGGTCGTGACCGACCATGCCGAGTACTGGGCGTGGATGGAGCGGTGCTTTGACGTGGTGACAACCCCCAGGCCGGGTGAGCATTCCGCCCGATTTGAGCGCCTGGCTTTTGACCGCCCCGAGTCGGCCCGTGAGGGCGAGGTTGTGGGCACAAACTTCGAGCGCAAGTACCGCCTTGAAGGCCGCGAGTTCCACGCCGCGGTCCTCAGAAAACGCTGACCCATGCTCTATCGCGGGGGGGCTGTGGCCGATTACCAATGAGAATCGTTCGCCCCTTTCCCTCCCCCCTCACCCGGGGCAGGAGCGCCCGTGAATCTCGGCCTGCGAATGCTGTTGCGACTGGCCGCCGCGCTGGCGCCCCTGGCGGCGCTGGTGTTTGTCGCGGCGTCATGGGACGCCTGGCTGAGCGGCGGCGGGGTGTCGCTCCAGCGCCTGCTGGGGGCGCTGGTGACCCTTTGCGGGCTTTGCGTCGTCGTTTCGGGCGTGGTCCTGCGGCGCGAGATTCTCTCCCGGCTCGAGGTCCTGCGCAGGCAGGTTGGCGATCTGCTGGGTCAGCAGCCCCGGGCCGACCAGCCCGCTCGGACCGATCCAGGGCCCTCGACCCTCGCGCGCGCCATCGGGGCGAGCGCATCGCGTTGCAGGCCCGACCTGCGGCTCGTCCCGGCGACTGATGAGCTTGGTGACCTCATCGCCGCCCTCAACACCATGCTCGACAAGGTCGAGTCGGCCCAGCAGGCCCTCGCGGTGAGCGAGCGGCGCTTCCGCCTCATGGTCGAGGGCGGCGGCATGATCGCCTGGGAGGCCGACCCCGTCACATGCACCTTCACCTTCGTCTGCGCCCGCCCCGAGCGGCTGCTGGGCTACAGCACCGAGGATTGGCTCAGGCCGGGCTTTTGGGCCGGCCGCATCCACCCCGATGACCGGGACGAGACCATGGGCAAGTGCGCCTGCGCAACCCAAGCGGGGCGCGACCACACCCTCGAATACCGCCTCATCGCCGCCGACGGCGAGATCATCTGGGTCGAAGATTTCGTCAGCGTCGAGGTTCACGGGGGCGCCCCCGCGATTCTGCGCGGCATCCTGATCGACATCACCGAGCGCAAGCTCGCCCAGCAGCGCCAGGCCCAGCACACCGCCGAGCTCGCCGCCGCCAAACGCGAGTTGGAGGCCAAGGCCGCCCAGCTTGCCGCGCAGGGTGTGGTGCTCGAGCAGGCCCGCGCCGCGGCGGAGGGCGCGAGCATCGCCAAGAGCGCGTTCCTGGCCAACATGAGCCACGAGATCCGCACGCCGATGACCGCCATCATCGGGTTCGCCGACCTGCTGCTCGATCCATCGCACGCTGAAGAGCACGGCGAGTTCGCCGGCGCCATCCGCCGCAACGGCGAGCACCTCCTCAGCGTCATCAACGACATCCTCGACCTTTCGAAGGTCGAGGCGGGCAAGCTCTCGATCGAGAGTTCGCCGGTGCGCCCGCTCGAGGCGGTGCAGGATGTGCTCAGCTCGCTGCGCGTCATGGCCGAGGAGCGGCGCGTCACCCTCGCCATCGAGCCCGTGCTCCCGCTCCCCGAGGCCATCGCGACCGACCCGATCCGCCTGCGCCAGATCCTCACCAACCTGGTGGTGAACGCCATCAAGTTCACCCAGGGGGGAACGGTCACGGTGCGCCTGCGGGCGGCTGAGAGCGACCGACTCATGCGGTTCGAAGTGGCCGACACCGGCGTGGGCATGAGCGAGCACCAGGTGGCGATGCTCTTCAACCCCTACACCCAGGTCGACCCGAGCGCCGTCCGGGCCCGCAGCGGCACGGGTCTGGGGCTGACCATCTGCCGGGCCCTGTGCAGGATGCTGGGCGGCGATGTCACCGTCTCGAGCGTGCTGGGGCGGGGCAGCACGTTCTGCGCCACCGTCGCAACGGGCGCACCACGCTCCGAGCGCGTCGAGTGGCGGGCCGTGCGCCCTGGGGAGACTCCGTCCCTGCGCGTTGAGCCCCCCCCCCACCCCGCCCACCCCGCCCCGCCCGCCGCCAGTCCCGAGCCCCGGGAGGATCGGCAGTCGCTCCGGGGCCTGCGCGTGCTGGTGGCCGAGGACGGCCCCGACAACCAGCGGTTGATCAGCCTGCACCTGCACAAGGCCGGGGCCGAGTTCCGCGTCGTCGGCAACGGCCGCCTGGCGGTGGAGGCCGCCCGCGCCGCCCAGCCGCCGTTCGACATCATCCTCATGGACATGCAGATGCCCGAACTCGACGGCTACGCCGCGACTTCGCAGTTGCGGGCCGTCGGATACGCCCGCCCCATCGTCGCCCTGACGGCTCACGCGATGCTGGGCGATCGCGAGCGCTGCCTCGCGGCGGGCTGCGATGACTACCTCGTCAAGCCCATCGACCGCCAGACGCTCATCCAGGCCTGCGCCAGAGTCGCGCGGCCCGGGCCCGCGCCGCGCGCCAGTGAGGCCGCGTAGGCCGCGCTGCGCTCGGCCGAGTCCGCCGTCTGTAATGGCTTACAGGGGCGAGCGGTCACCCCCAGCGCTTCGGCCTGAAATCGGCCACTTCCGAGACCAGTGAGGCTATCGTCAACACCCCCTCTCGGAGCCGCGGCGAGGACCGCGCAGGGAGGCGCCAAGGGCTGACTCGCCCAGTCAACCCTCCTTCGGAGCCCGACCCCATGTCCACCCTCGCTCAACTGAATCTCTCCGCCGACCGCGTCTACAAAGACCTCCCCGCCGCCAGGCTCGTCGAGATGGCCCTGGCCCGGGGCGAAGGCGTGCTGGCCTCCAACGGCGGCCTGGTCTGCCTCACCGGCGACCGGACCGGCCGCAGCCCCAAGGACAAGCACCTCGAGGACACCCCCGCCATCCACGACAAGATCGGCTGGGGCGGCTTCAACCTGCCCGCAACGCCCGAGCAGTTCGACCTGGTTCACGATATCGCCGTCAACCACCTCAACGGGCTCAAGAACGTCTTCGTCTTCGAGGGCTTCGTCGGGGCCGACCCGGAGCACCGCCTGGGCGCGCGCGTCGTGACCGAGCAGGCTTGGCACAGCCTGTTCATCCGCACGCTGTTCATCCCCGTCGGTTCGAGGGCCGCCGGCGCGGGCGCCAGGTGGAAACACGACTGGACCATCATCAACGCCGGCAAGCGCCGCCTGACGGCCGAGGAGCAGGCCAAACTCGGGGTCAAGAGCCCGGTGTTCATCGCCCAGTCGCTCACGCGCAAGATCGTGGTCATCGTCGGCAGCGAATACGCCGGTGAGATGAAGAAGTCGCTCTTCTACGCCATGAACTTCGACATGCCCGAGGTCGGCGTCTTCCCCATGCACTGCTCGGCCAACGTCGACAAGAAGGACCCAGCCAACGTCGCCCTGTTCTTCGGCCTCTCCGGCACGGGCAAGACCACCCTCTCGGCCGACCCCGACCGGGCCCTCATCGGCGACGACGAGCACGGCTGGTCCGACACCGGCGTCTTCAACTTTGAGGGCGGCTGCTACGCCAAGTGCATCAAGCTGACGCAGGAGGGCGAGCCGCAGATCTGGAACGCCATCAGGTTCGGCTCGGTGCTCGAGAACCTGGTCATCGACGAGGCCACCCGCGTCCCCGACTACGACAGCCAGAAATACACCGAGAACACCCGCGCCACCTACCCCATCGACTACATCCCCGACGCCATCATCCCTTCGATGGCCGGGCACCCAAAGAACGTGATCTTCCTCACCGCCGACGCCTTCGGCGTGATGCCCCCGATCAGCAAGCTGACCCGCGAGCAGGCGATGTACTACTTCATCAACGGCTACACCGCCAAGCTGGCGGGCACCGAGCTGGGCGTCATGGAGCCCACGCCCAACTTCTCGGCGTGCTTCGGCTCGCCCTTCCTGCCGCGCCCTCCCAAGGTGTATGCCGAGATGCTCGCCGCCAAGGTCGCCAAGCACAACGCCGACGTGTGGCTGCTCAACACGGGCTGGACGGGCGGTCCCTATGGCGTAGGCTCGCGCTTCAAGCTCGCCTACACCCGCGCGTTCGTCAGCGCCATTCTCAACGGCACCCTGAAGAACGCCAAGTTCACGCCCGACCCCATCTTCGGGCTGCCCCTTCCCGACGCCGTCGCGGGCGTCCCCAGCGAGGTCCTGCACCCGCGCAACACCTGGAAGGACGGCGCCCAATACGACGCCAAGGCCCGGGAGCTCGCCCAGAAGTTCCGCGACAACGACAAGAAGTTCGACATGCCCGAAGCGGTTCGCTCGGCGGGTCCGCGGGCGTAACGGAGCCGCAGGCCGAGCACGGGATCCGCGAGCGCGTGGCCCGCACGCACGCGGGATCTCCCGCCCAGCGGCGTGGCGAAGCCGGGAGATGTCGCTGGCAGCGCGCACCGACGCTGGCCCGGGCCCCCTGCGGCGAGCCCGCGCTCGCGGCACCCTGGGCTTTTCCGCCATACCATCCGGTTCTTCACTCGCTCCCGAACAAACCCCGAGATCCTTCATGCGCATCGACGTCATCGGCAAGCACATCGAGATCACCGACGCCATCCGCACCTTCGCCAACCAGAAGGCCGAGAAGCTTCCCAAGCACTACGACGGCGTGCAGCAGATCACGTTCCGCGTCGAAGTCGACCCCCGCAAGAAGGGCTTCCGGTGCGAGCTGGTCTGTGATGTGCAGCACCACGATGACTTCGTCGCCGACGTCCACCACGAGGACCTCTACGCCGCGATCGACGACGCCGTCGACAAGGTCTCGCGTCAGCTCACCGACTTCAAGGAAAAGCTCAAGCAGGGCAAGCGCGGCGGCCCCTCCGCCGCCGGCTGAGCCCCCGCCCGCCCACCCCGGCCCGTTTACCTGGCCCGAAATCCCGCTCCTCCACCGCCGCGCGGCCAGCATCCGGTCGCGCCGCCGAAGGTCGATCCGTTCCACGGGAATCACACGATGCGCCTCACTGAGATTGTGGCCGAAGGGGCCGTCATCACCAGCCTGAAAGGCACCGATCGCGACGGCGTCATCGGCGAGCTGATCGATGCGCTCATCGCCTGCGGCGCCGCGCAGGCCCAGCACCGCGAGGAACTCATAGCCAAGGTCCTCTCCCGAGAGAAGATCGGCAGCACCGGCTTCGGCCAGGGCGTCGCTGTTCCGCATGTCAAGCACGCGTCGGTCAAGGGCATGGCCGCGGCGGTAGGGCTCTCGACCCAGGGCGTCGACTTCAACTCCATCGACCGCCTCCCGGTTTTCAGCGTGTTCCTGCTGCTCTCGCCCGATGACCAGCCCGAACTGCACCTGAAGGCGATGGAAGTGATCTTCAGCAACCTCAGCAAGGTCACCTTCCGGCGCTTCCTGCGGCAGGCCAGTTCGCCGCAGGAGGTCCGGTCCCTCCTTGAAGAGGCCGACGGTCACCAGATCGCCTGAGCCTGCGACCACCTCCAGGCCCACCGCCACAGCCCCCTGCAAGACCTCTTCGAGCTGTTTCGTCAGCCGCCTCCCCACTCCCGGCCGCCGCCTTGGAAACCGCCTCCGCCATCGTGACGATTGTCAACCGCCTGGGGCTGCACGCCCGCCCGGCGATGTGCTTTGTCGATGTCGCCATGGGCCACCCGTGCACCATCACCGTGAAGCGGGGCGACCAGTCGGTCGACGGCAAGTCGATCATGATGATGATGCTGCTGGCTGCGACGCAGGGCACCGAGCTCGAGATCCTCGCCGAGGGCCCCGGCGCCCAGAAGGCGATCGACGACCTCAAGAAGCTTGTCGAATCGGGCTTCGGCGACGAGTGAAATCCGCTGCGACTGGTCGTGCCGGCCATGACCCCCGGGGCAGGTGAACGAATAGACGTGCTATTCGTTCTCAAGCGACGCCTCCAAGCTGCTCCAGATAGCCCAATCAGTAACGCTTGACCGAATCTACCGATTCCAATCGATCCCCTAGGAACGAGTGAAGCGGTTTCATTGCCCTCCCGATGAGGGGGATCGGGTTGGACATCTCCCCACGGAGCTTGAGTATGCAGCTTCCCCTGCAAGCGCGTTTGGTCGTCGGTCTTGGCCTCCTGCTCGCCATCATGATGATGTTGGTGGTGGCTTCCACCCGGGGCCTTGCAGACCTGAACTTGCACGCCCAGCTCCTCGCCCAAGACAATCTCCCATCGGTCGAGGCTGCTTCTGCCGTCGAGCGCTCCCTCAGCGGCGTCCGCCGGATGGAGTTGCTCCACGTGCTCTCCGTCGAAGGCAAGGACATGGACGGGTACGAGAAGGATTACCTCACCCGCAAGCAAGAGTTTGAAGAGGCCGTCAAGGTCTGCAAGCCGCTTGTCAAGACCACCGAGGAACGCGAGCTTTTCGATAAGGCGACGACCAACGCCGCCCGCTACCTGGAGATCAGCACGCGGGCGATCGCCGCGTCGCGCGAAGGCCGCAAGGAGGAAGCCGCCACTCTGTGCCGGGGCGAGGGTCGCGCGATCTTCCGCGACGTGGCCAAGCAACTCGTCGATCTGATCGCTCTGCAAACCAGGGACGGCGCTGAGGAGGCCAAGGCGGCCGCCGCCGCCAACGCCTCCGCCCGGGCATGGCTGTTCGGCGTCGCCGCGGCAGGCTTCGCCTTGAGCGTGGTGATCGGCATCGTGCTGATCCGGAGCATCCGCCGACCCATCGGCCAGGTCGTGCAGACGCTCGAAGCCGTCGCCAACCGCGACCTGACCCGCCCGCCGCTGGGCCTGACGGTGAACGACGAGATCGGCAAGCTCGCCCGCGCCACCGACAAGATGAGCGCCGCCCTCAAGGGCATGATCGGCAAGGTCGCCAGCACCAGCGACGAAGTCGCCGCCGCGTCGACGCAGGTCGCCGCCAGCGCTGAGGAACTCGCCACCACGGTGCGCGAGCAGGAGCAGACCACCACCCAGGTGGCCAGCGCCGTCGCCGAGCTCTCCGCCAGCGTGAGCGAGGTCGCCGGGAAGGCCGCGAGCGCCAGCAAGGCCGCAGCGGACTCGCGGGCCCAGGCCGATTCGGGCGGCCAGCTCGTCGGCCAGACGGTCAACCAGCTCGTTGAGATCAACAGCCGATTCAACGATGTGGCCCAGGTGGTCGGCAAGCTCGAGCAGCAGGGTGACGAAGTCGGCCGGATCGTCCAGGTCATCCAGGACATCGCCGATCAGACCAACCTCCTGGCCCTCAACGCCGCGATCGAGGCGGCCCGGGCGGGCGAGCACGGGCGCGGCTTCGCCGTGGTCGCCGACGAGGTCCGCAAGCTCGCCGAGCGCACCACCCATGCCACCAGCGAAGTCGGCAAGACCATCGAGGCGATGCGGAACGGGACCAACGAGGCCGCTGCGGCCATGAAGGTGGGGCGCGAGACCGTCGAGCAGGGACGCCAGATGGGCGTCAAGGCCGGTGACTCGGTGCGAGTGATCGTCGACGCGCAGCGCGGGGCCGAATCGATGTCGCAGTCGATCGCCGCGGCGGCCCAGCAGCAGGCCTCCGCCACCGAGGAGATCGCCCGCAGCCTCGAGACCATGAACGCCGCCAACGGCCAGTCAGCCAGCGCCGCCAGCCAGAGCGCCCAGGCCGCCGGGGGGCTCTCGAAGAAAGCCGAGGAGCTCAAGCAACTCGTCGAGTGCTTCAAAGTGTGAGGCCGTGAGCTTCGCGGCGCCGGTGGCCGCTCGGCCGCCGGGCCGACATCACTTCGTGGGCGGTTCACCGGGCTCAGCCGGCCCGGGCGCGCTGAGAAGACTCGGCGCGATCAGCCGGACGGGGATCTGAACCTCACCCCACTTGTCGGCGTCGCGCACGTCGGGCCCGTTGTAGTACAGCCCGCGCGGCTCACCGGCCGCCTCCAGCACCGACTGCCCCGCCAAGTAGGCCTGCAATTCGCTCAGGCGGTCGCTCATCCGCCCGAAGCCCTGCGGGCCGCGCACGCCCAGGGCAATGACGGTCACCGGGGCGACATCGACCACCCGCACGTTCCTGCGCCGGCCATCGGGGCCGGTGGGGCCCTGGTCCTTGGAGCGGTACAGGAATGACATCGTCCACGCGCCGGGCTCGCCGCCCTGGGGCTCAAGTTCACCCTCCGGCCCGGCGGCGGCGGGCGCCGCAGGGCGCCGCTCAAAGTTCATCTCCACCGGCGAGGTCATGGGGATGTTCCGCTCCTTGATGTGCTGGAAGAGCGGGAAGAAGGCGATGTTCATACCCAGGTCAGGCGAGGCGACCCCCGAGACCTCGGCCCGCCGAACGGAGGGGTAGCGCTTGAGCTCGATGGCGCCGGGGGCGGTCGGCGCGGGGTAGCCGTCGGGGAGTGGGGTCGTGATCCGGCACGGTCCGGAGACGTAATCGTCCCCGACGGAGCGAACCGCCAGCTCGGGCCCCCCGCGCAGGCGGAGCACCTGCGCGGCGCGCGGGTCGCCGCGGTCGGGGTTCGCGGCGGGCGCGGCGGGGGTATCGGCTGTGGGGGTGGCTGCTGGCGCCTCGGTCGCCTGGCCAGCGGGCTGCTGGTCCACGAGCGAGCCGGGCCGCACGCACGCGGTCAGGACGCCGGTCACGCCAACCAGGGAAGCCAGGCCGGCCAACGCCAACGCGCGGGGGTGAGTCATGCTTCTCTCCAATGCGGCGGAGCCAGAATGGGCCCGCGCTGAAACAGTACTTGAGGACATCAGGGCGGACTGGCTCCGCTTCGGTCGGAACCGCCGGGCCGATGCAGCGGCGCCCAAGCTCATCGCCAGCTCATCCGCCAGCCCGGGTTCACCAACCGCCCGCGTGCTTGAGGGCCGACACCAGCCGGGCCCGCTGCTCCTCGGTGCAGCCGCAGTCGGTTTCGCCAGCAGGCCGCACCCACACCGTGGCGCCGGGCTCGGGGTCGCTCGGGCGACGAGGGATCAGGTGCCAGTGGACGTGGGCGACGACATTCCCCAGGCACTCGTAGTTGATGCGGATCGGTCCCGCCGCCCCCAGGGCCCGGTGCATGGCCGACGCGACCTCGCCGACGTCCTGGGCGAGGCGGGCCTGCCGCTCCGCCGGGAGCCGGCCCAGGTGCTCCTGATGGTCCTTGAGCCACAGCGAGCACCAGCCCTCGTAGCGCTGGTGCTTGTGCAGGAGGACGATCGACTCGCGCAGCTCCGCGATCAGGAACGGATCGACGCCCGATCGGGCGCGCACGAGACGGTCGCAGGCTGGACAACTGGTCATCGGGGTGAGTCTATCGAAGCAACAGGCAGCTCATGGCCCGCTCCTGGCCCGCTCATGGCCGTTCATGGCCGTTCATGACTCGCTCATGAGGCCCGCAAGGATGTCCAGCCCCCGGTCCAGCTGCGCATCGGCCACCGCGAACGACAGCCGCAGGTGCGTGTCGCGCTGCGAGAAGACCCCGCCCGGGATGATCAGCACCTGCTCCGCGATCGCCCGCTCGGCGAACTGCTGAGCCGTCAGACCCAGTCGCGCCGGGACCTTCGGGAACGCGTAGAACGCGCCGCCCGGGGTGGCCACCTCGGTGACCTTTGAGAGCCGCTGCACCACCCGGTTTCGCCGGGCCTCGTACACCCCGACCTGGGCCGACATGTCGGTCTCGAGGGCCGCCAGCACGCCCCACTGCAGCGGCGTCGGCGCGCACACGAACGTGTACTGCTGCAGCTTCACCATCTGCTCGATCAGCGGCGCCGGGCCCGCGGCGTAGCCCAGACGCCAGCCGGTGCAGCCGTAGGTCTTGCCGAAGCCGCGGATCAGCAGCACATCGCGCTCGGCGCCGGGGAGCCGGGCCGCGCTCGGGCACCCCAGCCCCCGGCCGTCGGCGAATGGCTCCGTCCGGCTCTCGCTGAAGGTGAACTCGTCGTAGATCTCATCGGAAATCAGCAGCACGTTCCGCGCCCGGCACAGGTCCAGCAGGTCGCGGCACTCGCGGCTGGTTCCCACCACGCCGCTGGGGTTCCCGGGCGAGTTGTAGAGCACCGCTTTGGTGCGCGGGGTGATCAGCGGCGCCACCCGCTCGGCAGTCAGGCGGAAATCGGGATAGGTGTCGCACACCACCGCTCGGGCGTCGCACATCGCCGCGAGATACGGGTACATCACGAAGTACGGATCGGGAATGATGAACTCATCCCCCGGCCCCAGCAGGGCCATGCAGACGAGCAGGAGCGCCCCGGCGGTGCCGGAGGTGATCATCAGCCCCGGGGCGTCGGCGTCCGAGCTGCCGCCCTGAGTCACGCCGGGCGCCTGAACCGTCCAGCCGATGTCGGTCTGGAGGCGGCGGGCGATGGCGGAGCGGAGCGCATCCAGGCCGGGGTTGGCCGTGTAGGCGTTGCGGTTGGAGGCGATGGCGTCGATCGCCGCGCGCTTGATGGGTTCGGGGACGGGGAAGTCAGGCTGGCCGATGGAGAGGTTGATGGCCCCGGGCATCGACTTGGCCAGATCGGCGACGCGCCGAATGCCCGACGCGTCGATGTGCTTCATCCGGGGAGCCAGCAGGCGGTCAATATCCATGGGTGGGCAGGGTACGCGCCCACGGGCGCCAGACAGGCGCGTGAAGCCACAAGCCGGTCAAACAGACCCGGATGAGCGTGAAGGAAGCTTCGGGAGCGGCTGCTCAGGCCTTGCCGACGCGGACCTTGGGCAGCCCCAGGGCCTTGGGGTTCTTGGGGTCGACCTTCTTGAGCTCAGTGAGCTTGGCGATCCGCTCGGCGCGGGTGAGCACGCTGCGGGCCTGGGCCATACCACCGGAGATCTTGAGCGAGCGATCGATCGACATGGGTGCTACCTCATTCGTGCCGGCAGAACCGCGACCGCGCCTGCCAACCAACGGCTTAGCCCTTGAACAGCTTCCAGTACACCTGGCCGAAGTCCGTGGGGGCCCTCTTGTTTTCCGACTTCCACTTCCGGCCGAGCAACTGGACCTTGTTCATCAGGTCCCGCCGCTCGACATCCTGAGCCTTGTACTCGGCCTGGGAGTAGCCCCGCAGGACCACCACCATCCACTGCACATTGTTCGCCTCGGGACTGCTCGGATCAATCGCCTTCCCGCTCGCGGTGACCAGAACCGCCGGAACCTTGTTGCTCGAGAGAAACTGGGCGGCTTCTTCGGCCTCCTTGCGCATCAGCGTGGCGACGATGAGGTAATTATTCCCTGGTTTAAGGGAATCACTCAGTGGCTCGGGCCGAGGTGGAACGGGCGATGGCGCCGGCGAGGGTGCCTGATTGCCCGAGCCACCCGGGCTTGGGCGGACTTCGGGTTTACCCTGGTGGCCGCTGTCTGAACCTCCGCCGTTCGGCGATGCCCCCGTCTTGAGGGGGTCGGTTACCTGTTCACCGGGACCGAAGCGACCCACGATCTCCGCCTCGCGCCGGTCGGCCTCGCGCCCGCGGACGAAATGCCCCAGGACATAGCCGACCAGCAGCACGACCACGGCCGCGGCGGCGAAGACCATCCACCGTCGCCAACCCTCACCCAGCAGCTCATCGCCCCGGGCCAGCAGCTCGCGGGCGCTGGGGGTGGAGGCGGCATCGTTGGGATAAGCCGGCTTGGGCTTGGGCTCGACCACGATGGGGCGCGGCGTGAATTGGGTGGCGACGCCTGGGCCCGCAGAGCCGGGCGAGCCGGACCCGACCGCCGCGGCGCCAGCCGACGGCGCGGCGGCCGACCCCTGCGACAAGCTGGTCGACGAGCCGGGTCCCTTGGCCTGCTCAAAGAGCGGGGCCGGTGGGGGCGCCGGGGGGGCTGGCTGGTTGGGAGGGGCGGGGGGAGCCTTGCCGGGGCGCGCAGCGTGGGCCTCACCCTTGGGGTTCATGAGCTCCAGAAATACCGGCGCCCCTCGTTTGCGGAACATTGCGCAAAGTCTACCTCTCAGGAGACCCCGGCGTCGCCGTCCACGGGTGCTCGCCCCGGACGCATCGCTACCATGTGGGCATGTCGATCCGCGAAGATGAAGTCATCCTGATCAAAACCGCTCCCTTGAATCGGCTTGAGAGCGTCTACCTGCCGGAGGTTTTCCGCGGGTTTGGCACAACGCTGCGCCGCTGGTTCACCAACCAGGTGACGGGGACCACCCGCCGAACGATCCAGTACCCCGAGGAGCGGCGCGAGAACATCCCCGTCGAGCAGGGCGGCTCCAACGCCTCGAATTACCGGGGCGTCCACCGGCTGAACAAGGACGAATCGGGGCGCGTCAAGTGCGTGGCGTGCATGATGTGCCCGACGATCTGCCCGGCCCGCTGCATCCACATCACCGCCGGCGAATCGCCCTGGGAAGACCGCGAGAAGTACCCGGTGAAGTTTGAGATCGACGAACTGCGGTGCATCTACTGCGGGATGTGCGAAGAGGCGTGCCCGGTGGACGCCATCGAGCTGACGCCCGAGTACGACGTGGTGGGCAAGACCCGCCAGGAGATGATCTTCGACAAGGAGAAGCTCCTGAAGATGTACGACATCACCATCAGCAAGAAGCCGATGTGAGGCGGACCTGACGGGTCGAGCAGGCTCTGTGCGATGGGCGAACCCCGCGCCGTCAGGACGCTGCGGTCCAGCGTGTATACTGCCCTCTGGAGGCGCGGGCCGGAGCCGCGCCGCTGGTTGGATGTCCATTTGGCTGCGCTGCACACATGAGCACTTCCCCCACACTCCCCACCACCCGCGGCGAGCTGCTCGCTGAATCGATCCTCTCCTGCAAGCTGCTCCTGGGCCGCTATCTGGCCGGCTTCAACGATGTCACCCACGTGCGGCAGACGCCCGACCTGCCCAACCACGTCGCCTGGTGCCTGGGGCACTGTGCGCTGACGATGATCCGCGTCGCCGACAAGCTTGACGGGCAGGGCGTGCCCAAGAGCGACTTCACCACCGGCGATGGCACCATGGGCTCGCGCGACAAGGGGTACTTCGACACCGAGGCCGTGGCCTTCGGCTCGCGCCCCGAGGAGCGGCACGACCGCTTCCCGCGCCTGGAGCGGGCCACGGAGATCTACAACCACGCCTGCGACCGCCTTGCCGCAGCCGTGCGCTCGGCGCCCGACAGCAAGCTCGACGAGGTCGTTCCCTGGGGTCAGGCGTCGACGCCCCTGTGGGCGCTGCTGACGCGCATGGTCTTCCACAACGGCTTCCACACCGGCCAGATCGCCGACCTGCGGCGGGCCCTGAGCTTCAAGTCGATCTTCGCGTAGCCGGGGCGGCGCGTGCGAGCTTCGGAGTCCCCGGGGGAGACTGGCGTGCGTGCGGGCGACGTTGAGTCGGATTTGAGCACGTGCATGGCGGCGGCGCGAGGGATATTCCCCCCGCTGCCGCGGGGGTCTCTGTAGCGTTACACGCGCTCGCCCACCACCTCGAAGACTGTCGGCAGGACCACGAAGTCGCTGGTGGACCGCCGGACTTCGTCCAGGTCGGCGATGAGCTGGTCGCAGTCGGACTGGTCCAGCAGGCCCATGGCCACGAGCTTGGGCGCATAGGTCCGCCACCAGACATCGACCCAGACGAACATCGACTCATGCCCGCGGGCGATCCGCTGGAGCACGTTGATGCTCAGAACCCGCAGGCCCGCCTGCTCCATGAGCCTCGGCACGCGGGCGACGATGTCGGGGTCGCCGCCGCGGGCCCGCCAACTGCGGGCGGTGGCGCTGACGGCCTTCACCCATGCCTGGCGCCGCGGCGCCATGGCCATGGCTTCGTAGTTGAAGTAATCGTGAACAATGAACCGCCCGCCCGGCTTGACCAGGGCGCCCGCCTCGCGGACGACCGCGCCGGGGTCGGGCACGAAGCACAGCACCCAGCGGGCATAGGCGAGGTCGAAGCCGCCCCCGCCGCCATGCGCACCGGAGGCGCTCGCTCCCGCGCCCCCCGCGAGGACCCCGGCGAGCTTCTGCACATCGCCCACGACGGCGCTGAACTGCGGCAGTCCGCGCGACGCGGCCTGGCCATTGGCGTAGGCGACAAACGCCTCCGACTCATCGACGCCCACGACGGCCCCGCGGGGGCCCACGATCTGGGCCAGATCGAGCGAGGCGAAGCCCGGCCCGCAGCCGACATCCAGCACCCGCTCGCCGGGACGGAGATTGGCGTTCTTCCACGCGGCGTGCGCGGCGTCAGACCACAGGCGATGCTGGAGCCCCAGGCGGGCCAGTTCGTCGTCACCGGTTCCCAGGACATATTCGCGAGGCGTGGCGGTCATGCCCGAGCGTATGGCCCGGCTTGTGGTCTGGCTTGTGGTCTGGCTTGTGGTCTGGCCGCCGGGCCAGCGTCTCACCGCCGCCGGGCGGGGCCGGGCCAATACCATCGGGGGTCGTGAGTACGTCTGCTCCTCAACCCGCTGAGCGCCCCGCGGACACCGGCCCGCCGACGCTGGTGCTCGCCAGTCAGTCGCCCCGTCGGCGGCAGTTGCTGGCCCGGGCGGGGGTGGCGTTCGAGGTGTCGCCGGTGCTGGTGGATGACACGCACCTGGATTGCGGCAAGGTGGGGCCGCGGGCGTGGGCGACGGCGCTGGCGTATTTGAAAGCCGCGGGCGCCGCGCTCGCCCTGCGGAAGGCCGGCCGGCTGGCGCCCGGCGCGATCGTGCTCGGCTCCGACACGGTCGTGGCGCATCGGGGCGGGCTGATCGGCAAGCCGGTGGACGCCGACGACGCCCGCCGGATCGTGCGCACCCTGGCCGATGACTCGCACGACGTGTTCACCGGGGTGGCGCTGGTCGACACCCGGGCCGACACGTGGGCCGGCGCGTGGGCCGGCGCCGCGCCGGGGCGCAGGCTGTTCTGCGATGGCGCGCGGGTCGAGGTCGGGGCCATCGCCGACTCGGCGCTTGACGATTACATCGCTTCGGGGCGCTGGGCGGGCAAGGCGGGGGCCTACAACCTGGAGGAACAGGTCGCCGCGGGGTGGCCGATCACCTGGGAGGGCGACCCAACGACGGTGATGGGGCTGCCGATGGCGCGGCTGCTGCCGGAGCTGCGCCGGCTGGGCCTGGCCGGCGCTGAAGGGCCCAGCGGGCCCGGTGTGCCCGGCGTCCGCGGCGGGCCGCACATCGCGCCCGAGCAGGCCGAGGTGGTGGCGCCATGACGGCGGAAGGGGTGACCATGGCGGCGGGCGAACTGGGGCTGACCCTCATCGGCCGAGCCACGCTCGGGCAGGCGACGGTGCTGCCGCCGTGGATGACGATCGCCGTCGCGGCGGTGGTGATGCTCTTCATCGCGGCCCACCTGCTGTCGCTGCAGAACGCCGACATGCCCGCCAGTCGGCGGCGGATCCGTACGGCCAACGACTTCCTGCTGCTGATCGTCACCCCGCTGATCGCCTACGGCGTGAACGCCCCGCACCTCCAGAACCCCCGGGCGTTCGCCCTGGGGTGGCTGGGGGTGATGGCCCTGCTGGTGATGATCGTGCTGCTGGCGCTCCTGGACATTCTCAACAACGTGCGGCTGCACGCGGTGCAGAGGAGCGAACTGGGTGGCCAACTGGGCGTCGCCGACCGGCGAATCGCGCAACCCGAGCCGCGGGGCGCCGGCGCGGCGGGCGGGCGCGTGGGCGAGGGCGGCGATGAGCGCTGACGCCCCCGGCCGGCCGGGCCCGGGCGGCGGCCCCCTGCCGCCCCTGCTGGGCTGGGCGGGCGTGCTCGCCGAGCCGGTGTACCGCTGGGTGATCGCAGGCCGCAACCGCCGGTTCGACCGCGGGGAGGGCGTGCGGCGGCTGCCGGTGGGCGTGATCAGCGTCGGCAATCTGAGCGTCGGCGGCTCGGGCAAGACGCCCATGGTCGCGTGGCTGGCCCGTGCGCTGCTGGCCCGAGGGGCGCGCCCGGCCATCGCGCTGCGCGGGTATCGCGGGGGCGCCCATGGGGAGCACTCCGACGAGGCCGATGAGTATCGCCGGCTGCTCCCCGAGGCGCCGCTGGCGGTCGGGCCCGATCGTTTCGAGCAGGCCACCCGGCTGATCGAGTCGCGGGCGCGCACGCCCGGGGACGAGGGGGCCGGGGGCGGGGGCGGTGGGGTCGAGGGGGCCGGGGGCGGTGGGGTCGAAGGGAAGCCGGGGCCGATCACGCACATCCTGCTCGATGACGGGTTTCAGCATCGGCGCCTGCATCGCGATGTCGACCTCGTGCTGATCGACGCGACGCGCGACCCCTTCAGCGATCACCTGCTGCCGCGCGGCTGGCTGCGCGAGCCGGTGGAATCGCTCCGGAGGGCCCATGCCGTTGCGATCACCCACGCCGAGGCGGTGGACGCCCAGCGGGTCGCGGCGCTCGCAGCCCGAGTCAGAGGCGTGCTCGGGGGCCAGCGGCCCATCGCCGTCTGCCGGCACGCGTGGGTGGGGATCGAGGGCCTGCCCGATGGGCCGGCCCCGACGGAATGGCTGAGCGGGCGGCGGGTGTACGCGGCGTGCGCCATCGGCAATCCGGGGCCATTCCTGGCTGAGCTGGGGCGCAGGGCGGCGCTCGCCGGGGCCCTGGTGCTGCCGGATCATGACGCCTTCGCCGCGACGACGGTCGCGCGTCTGCGGGCGGAGGCGATCGGGGCCCGGGCTGAGGCGATTGTGGTCACCGAGAAGGACTGGTCAAAGCTCCGGCGGACGGCGGGGGATGGCGGGAGCGGCGGCAGCGGCGTCTGGCCGTGCCCGGTGGTCCGCCCGCGCCTGGAGCTGCAGTTCGATACCGGCGGAGACGCGCTGCTGGAGCTGGCTGCGGGGGCGGGTCAATCGGAGATGGGCGAGCCGTCGCGCTGATTGAAGTGGCGGCGCATCCAGCCCAGCACCTGGCTCAGCGTGGGGGGACGGGCCCCGGCCCGGCGGCGCAGCCCGCCGAGACGGAAGATGATGTTCCACTGCCCCAGCAGCAGGCCCAGGGCCCAGAGCAGACCGCGCGATGGGTCGTAGAGCGCCGTGGCCTCTGAGGAGCTGCCGTTGAGCTCAACGATCGAGAACGCCTCGCCGCGGCGGAGCTGGTCATCAGAGGCATAGCGGATGTCGAAGCGGCCGAAGTCGAAGCCGCCGGCGGTCCAACCCTCACCGGGGCCGCCTGGGAACGCGAGCGAGAGGGCGTTGATGGCGGCCTCGAGCGCTGGGGTGATGAGGTCGGAGCCATCAGTGAACATCGTTCCCTGGGCATGGTTGCCGGCCTCGCCCAGTCGCAGGCGTTCGCCCCGCGCCGGCACAGCGCGCCGGCGGGCTCCGAGGCGGGCCAGGAAGACGCCGGCCTGCATGCGGAAGCGCGGGTGGGCCCGGATGAGCTCCTCGAGCGTCCGCACGCCGTCGCCCTCGATCACCGGGAAGGTCTTGCGGGTGATGGAGTAGATCCGCCCGCTCTCGGGCCGCTCGGGCGAGCGCACCCAGAACACGCCGCATTCGCACGGCCCGGGGCAGTACTGCTGGACCACCACCGGTCGGCTGGTCTCGCGGAAGCTTGCCAGCACGTCAGCGTCGCTGCGCGCCAGCCGCACCGCGTGCCCGCGCTGGCCGGCATCGGGCTTGAGGATGACGGGAAACCGCCCGATGGCGGAGTTTTCGCGCATCAGCGCCAGGGCCCGCCCCGCCCGCTCCTCGGGAGACCCCCCCGACCCCCCCCACCCTCCCGACTCCCCGGACCCCACGAGAAAGGTCGCGGCGACTCGGTCGCGATCGCCCGGCGTGCGCGACGCCGCGGCGTCCAGACCCTGCATCACTCGATGCTTGGATTCGTCGATCCAGCCGCCGCCGTGCTCGATGCCCGGGTTGACGCACAGGAACGCCAGGGCATGCCCCTCACGCCAGGCGAGCCAGAGGGCGTAGGGGATGAGCGGCGCGTAGAGCAGCCAGGTGGGCCAGAACTCGTGGTGGCGCCAGCGCAGATAGGTCGTCTTCAGCCGCCAGCGGCCCGAGCGCGTCAGCCCATCGCTCACCACGGCCAGGGCGAGCAGCGCCGGCGCCATGCCGACAAGCAACCCAGGGGCCCGGAACGCCTGCCCGAGCGGGGCGATGAGCGTCGGGGTGAGCACCGCCGCGGCGATGATGACGATGAGCGTGCGGGCCATGGCCCCGATGGTCGCCAAGGCGGCCTTCAGCGCCGCGGCCAGCAGCGAGCCCCCCGCCGACCCGGAGTCAGCCCCGGACGAAGACGGCGGCTCACCCTCACGCTCGCGCCAGCGCCGCGCCCCAGCGCCCAGCAGCAGGCCCGCGACACCCACGCCCGGATCGAGCAGCACCGCCGACATCAGCATCGTCGCCACCAGGGTGGTGAGGCGGGGCCAGAGGCGGCACGCCAGCCCGGTCGCCGCGAGCACGACCCACCAGGGCAGCGCCACCAGCAGGCGGGCCAGCGGCTCGCCCAGGGCGTCGCCGATGAACCACGGCGCGCGCGTCGAAAGGTCGAGCACGCGGCGCTCCTCGACCGCCCCGGGCCGCACATGCCGCAGCCAAAACGGCGTGAGGTGTTCAAGGGCCGCCGCCGGCTGACCCATCGGCGGCGGAAGCGGCATGAAGTGCGAGTAGGGCGTGATCACCAAGCTGCTCGGGGCGATGAGCTCGTGGTGCCGCTCGGCGGCCCGCAGCGGCACGAGAAAATCCTCACGGCCGTGCAGAACGAGCGTGGGGATCGCAAGGCGCCGCATGATGCCTTCCAGCGGCCGCTGATCGCTGTCCCAGAAGTTGCGGATGAACGCCTCGCGCGTGCTCACGAGCCAGTCATTCCCGAGCAGGCCGAAATGGGGGACCACCTTGGGCCCCAGCACCAGCGCGACGTAGCCCACGCCGTACTTCACGTGCTCGAACCAGTACGACCCCGATCCTTCGAACGCCTGGTCGCCGATCGCGCCGACCATCGCCACGCTGGCGAATCGCTCGGGCTGCAGGTCCGCCGCGTAGAGGGCCACGCCGCCGCCCATCGACCACCCCACGACGTGGGCCCGCTGGATCCCCAGGGAGTCCATCAGCCCCAGCAGGGAGCGGGCGTGGGCCTTGGTCGAGTAGCTCGGGACGCGGCCGGTGGAATCACCGAATCCCGGCAGATCCGGGGCGATCACCTCGAAGCCCGCCTGCGCGACCATCGCGCCCAGCATTCGGAGGTTGTCGGCGTCGCCGGGGGAGCCGTGGAGCAGGATCACCGTGCGGGTCTCGCCCGGGGCTGGGGGGGCGACCGCGACTGCCGAGCCGGCCGGGCCCGACCAGCGCAAATAGGCCAGGCGGACAGACGAGGCGCCCCTGCTGCCCGTCTCGTTGGGCGACAGGGGACCATCATCACCCATCGGGGGCAGCTCGACGGCCTGCTTGCCGCGATCCTTCAGCCCCGACTCGGCGGCGGGGTCGAGCGGGTCGGGAAGCGCGGCCCACTGGACGCCCCACGAGGCCGCCACCAACAGCAAATACACGACCAACCACCTGAGGCGCCGGGACGTCGGCGAGCGGTGCTGGGGGGCGGGTGAGTTCATGCTGGACGCGTCAGGGGCTGGCCCGGTCAGGGAAATCGGCCCGCGGGCCCCGGCCTAGATTAGCCCCGATCGCATGCCCTCCAATCACTTGCACACCGATGTTCTGATCCTCGGCGGCGGCGTCAGCGGGCTGTGGACCCTGGCCCGCCTGCGGGCTGTTGGATGCCGGGTGATGCTGGCGGAGTCGCGGGCCCTCGGCTCCGGGCAGACGATCTGGTCGCAAGGCATCATCCACGGCGGCGTGAAGTACGCCCTGACCGGCGAGGCGAGCAGCGCGGCCCGGGCCATCGCGGCGATGCCCGAGATCTGGCGGGCGTGCCTCGCGGGGACCCCCGGCGGCGAGGCGCTGGGCGTCGATCTCGGGCGCGTGCGGCCGCTCAGCCCGGCGCAGGTGCTGTGGACCACCCCGGGGCTGGTTTCACGTTTCGCGGCCCTGGCGGCGAGCAAGGCGATCCGCACGCCGGTTGAGAGCCTGGACCGGGCCCAGTGGCCCGAAGCCTTCCGCCCGGCCCCGCGCGGAATCGACCTCTACAGCGTGCCCGAGCCGGTGCTGCCCGGGCGCGACGTGGTGGTCGAGTTGGCCCGCGGGCACGAGGAAGCCATGCTCGCGATCGAGCGGGTGGAATCGATCGAGCGCAAGGCCGGGGGCAGGGTTGAATGCGTGCTGCGCGATCGCGAGAACCGGGTGATCACCGTCGATGCCGGGCTGGTGGCGGGGCTGGCCGGGGCAGGCAATGAAGAACTCGCTCGCCTGGCGGGCATGGGCGACCTGGCCCCGATGCAGCGCCGGCCGCTGCACACGGTGCTGGCCCGGAGGGGGGTTGGGGGGACAACTGGACCGCTCCCCGCGATCTTCGGCCACTGCCTGGGGGCATCCACCACGCCCAGGCTCACGATCACGTCCGCGCCGTTCGACGGGCAAGCGGGCGGGGGCGGGGGGGGGGGGGGGGGGGGCGGGGAGGGAAGGGGGTGCCGGGGTGGCGGGGGGGGGGAGGGGGGGGGCGCCC
>CAZSZO010000006.1:0-118593 GCA_964611125.1 uncultured Phycisphaeraceae bacterium
GAGCGCTCGCTGGCGGGCGCCGGCCCGGTGAGATCGGCGCGCTCAGCGCGATCGGGTTGAGCGCATCCGAGCAGCGCGGCTGAGCACACGGCGAGTGAGAGGGTCACGAGGCGCATGGCGTTGGTCATCATCACGGGTATTGGTCCTGAGGGCCGATGAGGTTGCAACCGCGGCGCGTCAGCCGGACGCGGCGTCCTCCCTGGGCTCGGGGATCACGAGGCAGATCGCCAGCCCGGGGAGGAAGAGCAACCCGCTCCACCAGATCGCCCCCGAGTCGCCCAGGGTGTTGATCAGGAGGCCTCCGCCCAAGGCGCCCGCTGCGGAGAAGAGTCGCCCGACATTGTACGTGAAGCCCGCCCCGAGTGTCCGCACCAGGGTCGGAAACAGCGGCGGGATATAGAGCGGGAACATGCCGAACAGCCCCAGGCAGAAGAACGCCGTGAGGCAGAAGAGCAGCGTGACGTTGTCCTTGGTGATCGGCGGCGCCCAGGGAATGTACGGGTGACCGTAGCCGATCGTGAAGACCAGCAGGCCCCCCAGCATGTACAGGAAGAACGTCTTGCGGTAGCCCAGGAACATGGCGATGTGCGTGCCGACGAAGTTGGCGATGATGTTGGTGACGAGGTAGGCGATCGTGACGTCGCTGGCGAAGGCGGTGCGCTCGTTGTCGGGTATGCCGGGGAGCTTGCGGATGAGCTGCGGCCCGAAGTAGAGGAACGCCCAGACGGTGGTGAGGGCGATCGAGGTCAGGGCGGTCAGCAGCAGCGTTGTGCGGGCCAGCCCGCCCTGAAACAGGGCCGACATCGGCGGCGGCGCCGAGCGGCTCTTGGCCTCGCTCCAGCGCTCAGGCTCGGGCACGGCCCAGCGGATCCACAGGGTGAGCAGCGCGGGCGCGACGCCGACCAGGAAGACCCAGCGCGGCTCCAGCGGCTCGCCGCCGATGGTGATGAGCGAGAACTGCTTGGCCGTCAGCACCGCCCCCATCATGCCCACCATGTACCCGCTCTGGAGCGCTGCGCTGGCCCAGGCGCGATGCCGGCGCGGCAGGACCTCGCTCACCAGCGCGGCGCCCGCCGCCCATTCCCCGCCGATCCCCAGGGCCGCGATGAACCGGAAGATCAGCAGGTGCCACCACGACTGCGCGAAGAACGTCAGGCCCGTGAACAGGGCGTAGCACAGGATGGTCAGCGTCAGCGTGCGGCAGCGGCCCAGGCTGTCGCCCAGGCGGCCGAAGATCGCTCCGCCGAGGGCCCAGCCGACCAGAAACACGCACTGGACGAGCGCCGCCGTCTGCTCCGTCGCGCCCGCCGGCACAAGCCCCTTGCCGTAATCGTTCTCGAGAAGCTGGCGGACATAGGGGAGCGCCACAATGACATACAGGTAGCCGTCAAGCCCATCAAAGCACCAGCCGAGGAACGCCACGATGAGGGCCTTCCACTCGCGCGTGCCGAGGTGCTGGGGAGCGGCGGCTTCGGATTGCATGAGCCCGAGCGTAGCAAAATCGGCCACCGGGCGGAGCCGACAGCTCCTCACGCCGCGTCACACCCCCCCGCGACCCGGGAACTCGGTATGCTGGACCGCATGCGCACCATGACGCTCGCGGCGGCGGCGGTCGGGTTGGTCTCTTGGGCGTTCGCGGTTCCCCGCGCGGCCTGCGGGCAGGACCAGCCGGTCGCCTTTGTCGGCGCCACGCTGCTGCCCGTCACGGGCGCGCCCATCGACAAGGGCGTGCTCGTCGTTCATCGGGGCAAGATTCTGGCCATCGGCCCGGCCGACTCAGCGCCCATTCCACCCGGCGCGACGCAGATTGACGCGTCGGGCAAGGTCATCATGCCCGGGCTGGTCGACACGCACAGCCACATCGGCGGCGTCGGCGGGGCTGACGGCGCGGCCCCGATCCAGCCCGAGGTGCGGGTCTACGACTCGCTGAACATCCGCGACAGCGGCTTCCGGCGGGCCGTGGCCGGCGGGCTGACCACGCTCAACATCATGGCCGGATCGGGCCACCTGCTCTCGGGGCAGACGGTGTACGTCAAGCTGCGGTCGATCGCGACGGCCGCCAAGATCGAGGACATTGTGTTCCGCGCCGCCGATGGGTCGATCGCGGGCGGCATGAAGATGGCCAACGGCACCAATTCGATCGGGGCGCCGCCATTTCCAGGGACGCGGGGCAAGTCCGCGGCGCTGGTGCGCGAGCAGTACCTGAAGGCTCAGGACTACGCGGCGCGGGTGAACCGGGCGGTGAAGAAAAACGAAGCGGGCGACGAGGTCCCTGATCCCGAGAAGCGGCCGGCCCGCGACCTGGCGATGGAGGCGCTGATCGAGGTCATCTCAGGCCGGCGGATCGTGCAGCACCACACCCACCGCTCCGATGACATCATGACGGTCCTGCGGCTGGCTGATGAGTTCAAGTTCCGCGTGGTGCTGCACCACGTCAGCGAGGCGTGGAAGGTGGCGGGCGAAATCGCGGCGGTCGATGTCGGCTGGGCCGGCAAGGGCGTCAAGGGCGCGCCCTGCTCGATCATCGTCATCGATAGCCCGGGCGGCAAGCTCGAAGCCGCGGAGATGACCTGGGAGAGCGGCGCGATCCTGGAGCGGGCGGGCGTGACCGTGGCGTTCCACACCGACGACTGGATCACCGATTCGCGGCTCTTCCTGCGGAGCGCGGCCCTCGCGGTGCGGGCGGGGATGTCGAGGGAGGGCGCCCTCGCGGCGCTCACGATCAACGGGGCGAAGATGCTCGACCTGGAGGACCGCGTAGGTTCCCTCGAGCCCGGGAAGGACGCCGACATCGTGATCCTCACCGGCGACCCGCTGAGCGTCTACACCAAGGTCGAACAGACCTGGGTGGAGGGCGTCAAGGTCTTCGACCGCGCTGACCCCAAGGACCGGCTTTACGCCGTGGGCGGTTTCGGCGCGGGGCATGACCAGGCGCCATACCTGTGCTGCACCGGGCAGCGATGAGAATCGTCATCAGGGGCCCCGCCACACACACACCCAAACCCACTCCCCCGGCATCTACCCCCCACCCTCCCGGCACCCACCCCCGGCACCTGAGCACGAGGCGATCATGAGCGTTCAAAAGCAACTGGCGAGAGTCCTGACGGCGGGAATCGTGGCGATCCTGATCGGCGCGGGGCCTGCCGCGGGTCAGGTCGCGGTGAGGGCCCGCACCCTGCACACCATGGGCCCGGCGGGGGCGATCTCCGATGGGGTGATCGTCTGCAGGGATGGGAAGATCGTCGCCGTCGGTCCCGCCGCGAGCACGAGCATTCCCGAGGGCTTCCGCGTGATCAGCGCGCAGGTGGCCGCTCCCGGCCTGATCGACGCCCACTGCACCATCGGGCTCTCGGGCATCTTCAACCAGCGGCATGATTCGGATCAACTCGAGTCCTCCTCGGCCATCCAGCCCGAGCTGCGGGCCCTCGACGCGTACAACCCGCAGGAGCCGCTGGTGGCCTTCGTCCGCTCGCTGGGGGTGACGACGATCAATACCGGTCACGCCCCGGGCGAGCTCATCAGCGGGCAGACGATCATCGTCAAGACCGTGGGCAACACCGTTGGCGAGGCGCTCGTGCGCGAGCCCGGCGCCATCTGCGCCACGATCGGGCCCGACGCCACCCGCCCCGGCGGCAACCCGGGCACGCGCGGCAAGGGAATGTCGATGCTCCGCGAGCAGCTCCTCAAGGCCCGCGAGCACCTCGATCGCCTTGAGCGCTGGGAAAACCAGAAGGACCAGCCGGCCAAGGCGGGCGACGGGCCTGTGGATGAAGACGCCGGAGCGACGGGCGGCCCGGGCGGAACAGGCGATGCCAAGGCGAGCCGGGGCGGCCCGCCGGATCGCAACCTTCGCCTGGAGACCCTCGGCCGCCTGCTCAAAGGCGAAGTGCCCCTGCTCGTGACGGTGCAACGGGCCCAGGACATCGACAGCGCGCTGCGGCTGGCCGAGGAGTTCAAGATCAGGATCTGGCTCGATGGCGCCGCGGAGGGCTTCCTGCTGATCGACCGCATCAAGGCCAGCGGGGCGCCGGTGATCATCCATCCGCCCATGATGCGGGCGTATGGGCTGATGGAGAACGCGTCATTCGAGACCGCCGCCAAGCTGGTCGCGGCGGGCGTGCCGGTCGCCCTCCAGGCCGGGTACGAGGCCTATGTGCCCAAGACGCGCGTCGTGCTCTTCGAGGCCGCGGTGCTGGCGGCCAATGGGCTGACGTTTCAGCAGGCCCTGGCCACCATCACCATCGACGCGGCGAAGATCCTCGGCGTCAGCGATCGGGTGGGGTCGCTCGAGGTCGGCAAGGACGGCGACATCGCCCTGTACGACGGCGACCCGTTCGAGTACACCAGCCACTGTGTGGCGACCGTTATCGGCGGACAGGTGGTCTTCGAGGGCAAGCGATAGCGAGCGACCGCCGCCACCGCGCGCCGGGGCGCCGGGCCGTCGGGCCAGGCCCCTGGGCCGTCGGGTCTCAACCGTCCGTACCCTTGAGGCATGGTTCGCATCGGCTATGTCAAGTACTTGAACACCCTGCCCCTCGTGCACGGGCTGGAATCCTGGCGCGAGGTGGAGCTGCACGCCGCGGCGCCGGCGAAGCTTGTGGGCATGCTCACGGGCGACCCGGCCGATGGGGGCAGTGGGGGCGTGCCGAGCATCGATATCGGCCTGGTGTCGCTGATCGACGCCGCGCGGGCTGCGCGGGAGCTGTCGCTGATCCCGGTGGGGATGATCGGGTGCGATGGGCCGACGCTCACCGTCCGGCTCTTCAGCGGCGTCCCGCTGGAGCGGGTCACGACGGTGCACGCCGATACCGACAGCCACACGTCGGTAGCGCTCTGCCGGGTGCTGCTGGCCAACCGCTTTGGGGTGACGCCCAGGATCATTGATTTCGACGCCCGCGAGCGCACCTTGGTGGGCGCGCGGAGCCCGGCCCCCGACGACCCTGCGGGCGAATGGCCCGAAACGCTCCTGATGATCGGCGACAAGGTCGTCACCGATTCGCCCCCCGCCGTGCGCTACCCGCATCAGCTCGATCTGGGCGACGCGTGGAAGGCCTGGACCGGCCTGCCGTTCGTGTACGCGACCTGGATGTGCCGCAGCGAGGACTGGGGCAAGCCTGAGATCGTCGCCGCCGCGGATCTGCTTGATCGCCAGCGCCTGCGGAACACGCTGCGGCTCGACTGGGCGGTCGACCGCTTCGCGGCGGAGAAGGGCTGGCCGGCCGACCTGGCCCGAATGTACCTGGGCAGCTATCTGCGGTATGAGGTCGGCCCGCGCGAGCGGGAGGCCGTGGCCCGGTTCTTCAGCGAGTGCGCTGCGATCGGGGCCATCGATCCGCAGCGCGCGGCCCGCGCCCAATGGGTCTCGTGACGGGCCCCCGAAGCCTCTGAGAGGAGGGTGACCGTGCCGGCGCTCCCCCGATTGCGAGTCTCGGCGTTGGCGGAGCTTGCTGAGCAGCTGAAGTTCGTCCCGCGCGAGGCCGCCCGCCGTCATGTCGAGAACGCCGAGGGGCTGATCTTCGACGTGCAGGCCTCCGCCGCCTATCCCGAGGACTGGCTGGTGCAGCGGATCACCGGCTATCGCCCCGAGATCCGCGAGCCGGCCGTGATCGTCGGCGCGGCCCTGCTGGCCGACCTCGGGGCCATGGTCGAGCGGCTCAGTGAGCGAGCCGAGTTCGAGACTTCCGAACTCGCCGGCTGGCCTGGTGTGGGCGAGTTGTGCCAGCGCTGGGGCGTCTCGCGGCGCACGCTGGAGCGATTCCGGGCCCTGGGTCTGGCCGCCAGGCGAACCCGCAACGGGCCCGAGGAGGCCGCGCCAGGCAAGCAGGTGCTGCGATTCTCGCCACGGGTGGCCGCGTGGTTCGAGGAAGTCCACGCCGAGCGGCTGCGGGGGGCCGAGGCGTTCTCGCGGATCGATGCCGTTACGGCCGAGCGCATGGTCCGCCGGGCGGCGCGGTACCGTCGGAGGCTCGGCTGCACGCGCGCGGCGGTCGCCGAGCGACTCGCCCAGCGCTTTGGACGCAGCCCCGACGCGATCCGTCGCCTCCTCAAGCGGCACGACGAGCAGCAGGCGGCCGCCGGCGCCGCGATCATCTTTCCGCGACCCGGCCCGGCGACCGAGCGCCAGAGCCGATTGATCGAGCGGGCCACGCGCTGGCGCGGCGTGGGCATCGATATGGCCCTGATCGCCCGCCGGGCCGGCAAGTCGGCGGCGTCGGTGCACCGCATCGCGCTCGAGCAGCGGGCCGCGCTGCTGCGGGCGCTCGATCTGGAGGGGCCGACAGCGCCGGCCTTCGCGGCCCTCAGCGGCCCGGGGGGTGGGGGGCGCGCCGAGGGCGAGCGGCGGTTCCTCAGCTCAGCCTGGGTCCGCGAGGGGCTCGGGCGGCCCGGCGCCGACAGCGTCCCGGAGTTCATCGCCCAGGCCCTCGCCCATGGCTGGCCCGACCCGGCCCGCGAGCGGGCCATGGCCATCGCGATGGCCTTCCTTCGCCGCCGGGCCCGCGAGGCGATCGGCACGCTCCCCGCCCACGGCCCCGGCGCGGCGGAGATCGACGCCATCGTGACGGACCTGCGCTGGATCGTCCGCCTTAAGTGCGAACTGGTCCGCGGCGAGGGGATGCTGCTGCTCAAGACGGTGGAAGGACGGCTGGGCAGGCCGCTGGCCGACCTGCCGCCCCGCCCCGCAGCCCGGCTGCTCATGCTGTCACTTGAGGCCGTCGCCGGCCCGGGCGGAGCCGTCGACCGGTACGACCCGTTCAAGGGCGGGCGCCTCGCGGCCCCGGCCGGCCTCGCGCTGAACCGGGCGATCTCGCGCTGGACCACCGGCGAGGGGGCGGTCTGGGTCGCGGGGGCTCCCCACGGGCGCGAGAGCGGCGCGCCCACCGGTCGGGCCACGCGGATCGAGCACGATCCCCCGGCGCTCGACGATTGGACCCGCGCCGTGGCGCCCTGGCAGATGTGGACCGAGCCGCCGGCCGCGCTGTGGAGCGCGCTCGAACACGCGCCGGAGGCCGACCGGCTGCTGTTGCAACGGCGGTACGGGTGGCTCATCGCCCCGCCGACGAGCACCCTGGCGCTGGCGGAGTCGCTGCGGATCCGGGCCGAACAGGTGACGCGGGCCGAGCGGCGCGCGGTCCGCCGCGCGCTGGCGCCGGCCGTGGGAGCCAGCGCGGGCCGGCCGGACTGAGGCCCTCAATACTCATGCATGAGCCGCGGCTTTTCAACTCGGGCCCGTCAGGGGCCGGCGGGTCGCTCCGCGTGGGTCTTCCACGCGGGGGCGCTGGGCGATTTCGTGCTCATCTGGCCCATGCTGCGGGCCTTGGTCAACGGCGGGCGTGACGTGACGGTGGTGGCGCCGGCGAGCAAGGCGGCACTCGCCGCGGCGGAGCTGGGCGTGAAGCAGCAGCACAGCGAGATTCCGCGGTTCTCGCGCATGTGGGGCGGGCCGGCGGGCGTCAAGCCGTCGGAGATCGAGCAGGGCGTGAGCGAGGTGTACAGCTTCGTGGCTGATGCCGGCGCCGCACCGGAAGCCGACCGGCCGCAACAGCCGGACACGCCGGATCGGCGCTGGCTGGCCGCGGCGGAGCGGATGTTCCCCGGGGCCCGGGTGGTGAGCGTGGGCCCGCCGGGGTCGGCGTCGCGGGCCGCGGCGTGGCGGGTTGCTGGCGCCGGGGGCCCGGGGGCGCGAGTTCCGCTCGAGCACAATCCTGACGGCCCGCTGGTGCTGCACGTGGGCGCGGGGAGCGCCGCGAAGCGCTGGCCGATGGATCGGTGGGCCGCGTTGGCGCAAGCCGCGGGCGGGGCGGGAGCGCTGGTGGCCCCCGGCGAGCCGCCGATCGAGCGGATGACGGTGCTGGCGGGCGAAGTTGAGGAGGAGCAGTTCACCCCGGGCGAGCGGCGGCTGTTCGCGGCGCTGGGCGGGCGGTTCATCGACAAGCTGGGCGTGCTCGTGGGCGAAGTGCGCTCGGCCCGCCTGTTCATCGGCGCCGATTCGGGCCCGGCGCACCTCGCCGCGCAGCTTGGCGTGCGGACGCTCGCCCTCTTCGGCCCCACCGACCCGGTTGTGTGGGCCCCGGTCGGCCCCGCGGCTCGGGTGCTGGCCCCGGAGTCGCCGCAGCCGATGACCTGGCTGCCCCCCGCGGCGGTGCTGGACGCGGCGCGGGCGCTGGTGAGTGTGGTGTAACCGCAACTGGTTGGCCTGCTCCCCAGGCCCGGTGCTGGCGCCAGTCATGCGCCATGTGAGCATTTCGCCTTATTATGCTGGCTTGGCTTGACGCGACTCCATCATGTGTTATGCTTCGCCCCACTTGCCGCCAATTGCCCTTTTTCCGGCTGGCTGCAAGGTTCCGAATCCAATCCCCTCAGCCTGACGAAAGATTTCTCGTGAACTCCTCCCTCCGCCTAGACAACCCGATGCACAGCGGCCAACAGGCGCCAGCGTTTGGTACGGCGATTGGCGTGGCGTTCGGCGTGGCCATGTGCGACGGCAGCCTGCCGGAAGCCGCGCAGGCTGGGGCCCTGGGGCGTATTGACGGGAAGTCCTGGTATTCAGGCTTGTTCGGCGATCGCCCGAGCTCGGTTGCTGCAACACAGGTCCTTCTGCGGTAACGACGATCCTCCCCCAAGGTTGATCGCGGCCCCGGAGGGATCCCTCCGGGGCCGCTTGCGTTTTGGCCCTCACAGACTGAAGCCCGCTCGGCCAAGCCTGTCGAAGCCCCGCCGAACTCGCTGGCGTTTCTGATTTCGAATCGCACCCGTTCACGGTCCTCCGGAGCAGGAGTGGTCCTGCGCTCCTATCTCATCGTCACCATATTGGAGCATGACTCATGTTGATCTGATGTACTCGCCTCGACGCATCTCTCTCTTGCTTCACAGCGTCGCCGGAAGCACGCCTGGGCCGCACATCTGTGCGTTGTCTTCGGCTGTTCTCCGCCGGCGTCGAGTTCGCTGCGAAGATCCACTCAGTAGCTCATTTGGCTAGAGCATCGCACCGTTAATGCGAAGGTAGCGGGTTCGACTCCCGTCTGATGCACACGCCCAGTACGAGAGGAACGGCGCGCAGCACACAAGAAGTGGGTAGGGGGCGACTGCTCGTCAGGGCGTCGGCCGAGCCGGAGGGTGGACCGGTGGCGCACCGCGGCGTCGGGCTCAGCACGAGCCCGGTGCGCCGCTCGTGGGGACCACCATCCAGTCCGGCCTCGGCGCCGCCAGCCCGGCTTTGCGGCCGTCACGCCTCGCGGGGTCGCCCGCCGCCGCCCGTCTTCCGGCCCGCCTCGTCGCGTCCCGGTCGGCTCGGGAGCGGCGAGGCCCCCCGCGGGCCGCGGCTCCGCCGAGCGCTGCGGGACGTCCTGACCGCGGAGCTCCTTGCCCGCATTCTCTCTCCCCTTATCGCACCCGCGCCGCCGGCTGTCGCCGCGGCGCGGGTTTGAATCAGCCCCCGTTCCGCCTTCTTGTCCCTTCCTGGAGAAGCCCAATGACCATCTCCATCCGTGTTCAGTCCTGGCAGCTCGGTCTTCACTTCCGGCACGGCGACTTCGCCGGCATCCTGGGCCCCGGTCGCTACCGCCTCTGGCGCAACGCCCTGCCCTGGAGCCGCGCCGGCGAGTCGATCGAGCTGGTCAACCCCGGTATGCCGCGGGTCAGCCACCCGCTGCTCGACGTCCTCGTGGCCGATCCGCGCTTCGCGCAGGCGGTTCACGTGGTCGACCTCACCCAGGATGAGCGGGCGCTGGTCTGGGCCGACGGCCGTCTGGCCTCGGTTCTGGGCCCGGGTCGCGCGGCCTTCTGGAAGGCCCCGGCCAAGATCGAGGTCGAGCGGTTCACGATCGATCAGCCCCGACTCGAGCACCGCCGGCTCGAGGCGATCGTCGATCACCCCGACGCGGGCCGCTGGGTGGAGACCGTCAACGCCCTCGAGAACCACGAGGTCCTGCTCCTCCGCAACGGCCAGCTGGTCGGGGCCCTCCAGCCCGGCCGGCACGCCTTCTGGAAGGGCTCGGGCCGCCTGGGCGTCCTCGCCGTCGACAAGCGCGAGCAGCTCGCCGATGTCGCTGGCCAGGAGATCATGACTGCCGACAAGGTGACCCTCCGGGTCAACTTGCTGGTGGCCTTCCAGGTCGTCGACGCCGTCAAGGCGCTCACCGTCGTGAACGACTCGTCCCAGGCGGTCTACCGCGAGGCTCAGCTCGCGCTGCGGGCCGCCGTGGGCGCCCGCACCCTCGACGCCCTGCTGGCCGACAAGCAGGCCGTCGGCGGGGAGGTCGCCTTCGCCCTGGGCGGGCGCGTCAAGGAGTTCGGCGTCGCCGTCCGCTCCGTCGGGATCAAGGACATCGTCCTTCCCGGCGAGATGAAGACGATCCTCAACTCGGTGCTCGAAGCCCAGAAGCGCGCCGAGGCGGAGCTGATCAAGCGCCGCGAGGAGACCGCCGCGGCCCGCAGCCAGGCCAACACCGCCCGGCTGCTCGCCGAGAACCCCGTGCTGGCCCGCATGCGCGAACTGGAGCTGCTCCAGGGCGTGCTGGCCGGAACCAAGGCGACGTTCGTGCTCGGCCCCGGCGACGTGGTCGGGCAAGTGCGCTCGCTCCTGGCTCGCGACGGCGTGAGCCCGTCCTGAACACCTCTCCCCCACCCGGCCAGCGCGGTCGGACGTGGAGATCCAACCGTTCCCCGCGCCGCCGGCTCTGCGGCGGCGCGGGGAGTCCATCCATCCCCGGACCATGGACGGTCCGGCTCGGTCGTCATGGGCCGCCGACCCCGCAGAGCCGGGGTCGGCGGTCTTTCTGCGCGCCGAGCGCAGCGGATCTCAACGGATCTCCGCGGACCTCGCCTGCCGCCGTGCCGCCCGGCGGGCGCGGGCTCCCCGGGTACAATGCCCTTTGATGACCACTCCGAAAGGCCCATCGCGCTCCAGAAGGTCGCCTTCCGTCCCCAGCCCTGAGTCCAAGCCAGCCCGCCGAGCTTCCCGGTCCGCCGGCGCTTCCGCCTCCGGCCCGGCGCCGTCGTGGTCGCACCCGCATCTTCTGGGCCTCCAGGGCCTCACCGCCGAGGAGATGCGGCTGATCCTCCGCAAGGCCCGCGGCTACCAGCACGACGCCGCGGAGCCGCCGCAGCCCGATCACCAGATCCTCGCCGGCAAGGTGGTCGCCAACCTGTTCTTTGAGGACTCCACCCGCACCAGGATGTCCTTCAGCCTGGCCGCCAAGCGGCTGGGCGCCCAGGTGGTCGACCTCACCTCCACCGATTCGTCAGTGAACAAGGGTGAGACCATCCGCGACACCGCCGCGAACGTCGCGGCCATGGGCGTCGACGCCATGGTCATCCGCCACCGCTCCAGCGGGGCCGCGACGCTCGTGGCCCGGGCCGTGGGCGGCACGTGGGGGGTGTCGGTCGTCAACGCCGGCGACGGCCGGCACGAGCATCCCACCCAGGGGCTGCTGGATGCGTACACCGTCGCCGAGAGTTTCGGCCGCCTGGATGACTTCGACCTCTCAGGCCTGCGGATGGCGATCGTGGGCGATGTGTCGAGCTCGCGCGTGGCCCGGTCGGATATCGCCGCGATGACCGCCCTGGGGGCGAAGGTCATCTGCGTCGGTCCGCCGGCCCTGGCGCCCGAGAGCCTGCGTGTGCTGGGGTGCGAGGTCAGCCACGATCTCGACGCGGTCATCGGCGAGGTCGACGCCGTGAACGTCCTGCGCATCCAGTTCGAGCGGCACAGCCCGGGCGGCAAGGCCGTGCACTCCGGGGCCGCCGCGGCGGGCACCGCGGGCGCGCGCATCGGCGGGGCCCTCCTTGCTGCGGGCGCCCCCCTGGCCAGCGTCCGTGAGTACGCCGAGTTGTACGGGCTCTCCGTCCGCCGGGCCGACCGCATGAAGCAGGGCGCCATTATCCTGCACCCCGGCCCGATCAACCGCGGCGTCGAGATGACCGCCACCGTGGCCGACAGCGAGAAATCAGTCGTGCTCCGCCAGGTTGGCCACGGCGTGGCCGTGCGCATGGCGGCGCTCGATCTCTGCCTGGGGGTCGGGCGCGAGTGACGGCCAGCTCACGGCCAGCTCACCGTCGGCTCTCAGGGTCAGTTCACTGCAGCTCCGCCCCTTCCAGCACGCCGTCCTGGTTCTTGTCCATCGCTTCAAACTGCTTGACGAGGCGGGCCGGGCACTCGCTCCGCTGAATCTTGCCATCGTGGTTCTTGTCGAACATCTTCAGCAGACGCTCCGCCCGGCCGCCCGGGCCGTCGTCGGGCTTGCCCTCACGATCTGGCCGATCTGGCTCAGGGGGTGTCGGGCCCCCCTCCTCACCCGGCTGGCTGTCCAAGTAGTACTCGACGTAGCCGAGCATCATCTCGTCAGTGGTCTGCGGACCCCACCGGACCTCCACGCCCGGGTTGGGGTTGGCGGGGTTGCCGGCGCTGTTGTCATAGGCGGCCGTCAGCCGCAGCGTTTCACCTGATTTCACCGGGAGCGGCTCGCTCAACTCGTAGCGCATCTGCCAGTTGAAGTCGTACCTCGGCACATCCAGCAGCATCACCGGCGCCGACCCCCGGCGCACCAGCTCGTACCGCATCGCCTTCCCCCGCGTGTGCATGTGCGGCATGAACGACAGGATCCGCGCGTCGCGCGGCACGCGCAGCTCCGCCTGCTCGATGTGGTTCGCGTCCCCCGCCGGGATCCGGATCTTCCGGTTCGCAATCCCTGTCACCTCCACCGGGTGGGCCGGCGGACCCTCGGCGAACATCAGCCCCAGACGCGTCTGGTCGGTCGTCGCCTTGCCGTTGGGCGTGTAATGCAGCTGAAAGATCAGCAGCGAGCCCTTGGGCAGCAGCTTGGCGTAGCCGGCCGGGTACACCGCGGGGCTCCCCCCGGGCACGTACGCCGCGAAGTACGTCCGCGTCTCGTCGATCAGGGCCGAGAGGGGTCGCTTGGGAAGCTCGCCATCCGGCCCCGGCGGCACGGCGAAGATCAGCACGTGGTGCACAACCGACCGATCCGTCGGCAGCACCTCGATTCCGCGAACCCACTTGTCTTCGGCCAGCTTCGTCTCCACACGCACGTGCCGGTACGGCATCACGCCTTCGGCCTTCACGCTGATGGGCTCGGGCAGCTGCACCACCAGGTCGGGTTCGCCCATCGTCCACGCCCCCGCGAAGATCCGCGGCAGCGGGGCGTCTTTGGGGTCGCCTTCAGGCCGGTCCGACGCGAGCCACGCGAGCAGGTCCTTCCGGTCTTCGCTCGACAGGGCCCGATCGTTCCTCCAGGGCGAGACGCCGCCATCGGCCGGCGGCGCCGCGTGCCAGGGGGGCATCGTTCCATCGTCCACAACCGACGCGATCATCCGCGCCCGCGATGAAACGCTGGCGTAGGTCTCGAGCGTGAACGGCCCGACCCCGCCCGGCCGGTGGCATGAGACGCAGTTGTCCTGCACGATCCGCGAGATCCGGTTGTGGAAGGTGTTCGCCGCCGGTGCGGCGCGGCCCGTCGATCCGCCGCCGGCCTGCGCCGGCTTGAAGCCAAGCACACACCCCGGGGCCGATGTCGCGCCCACCGTTGGGCGCTCGCCCTTCATCACGCTCGCCAGCGCATCGCTCAGGTATCGGTTGCGCGGCTCGGGCAGCGCCGTGCCCAGCGCATACTGGTCATCGATCGCCCCGCGATACACGAGCGTCCGCGCGGAGTCGAGCACGAACACCTCCGCAGTCGTTGTCGCCCCTTCCGCGCCTCCAGCCCCCAGCGCCAGCGCGATCAACCCGTCGCGGTCGGCCAGCACCGGACCCTTGAACGCGTGCCCCTCCGGCCCGCAGTGCCGCCTGAGTTCCGCGACGCTGTCGGCTTCGCCCGAGGCGACGAACACGAACGTCACGCCCTTGCTGCGGAACTCCGACTCCAGACGAGCCAGCGCGGGCCCGTACTTGCGCGTGATCGGGCAGGACGCGCTGGTCATCGCAATCACCACCGCCCGCGGGCGAGCGGCCCCGCCCCCGGGCTCAAACACGTCACCGAGTTCGAACTTCGCTCCCTCCAGCGTTCGGCCGCCGAAGTCGCGCACCCGCCGGCCCAGGCCGAGAGATCGACCATCGATCGGCGCCGCCACGCGGGGCGCCCGGTCGGCGGGGTCGCCGGCGCTCGGTCCGACGGCGAGGGCCGCCGCGCCGCAGCAGAGGAATCCCAGGGGAAACAACAGGCGAAGCGTGGGGGTGAGCATGCAGGATCCTTGGTCGCCCGGGCCGCCAACTCCGCCCACTCCGCCAACTCCGCCCGGTCGGCCCGGTCGGCCGGGTCGGCCGGGTCGGCCGGGTCGGCCCCTGCCGCGGCGCCGGGGATCTCGACCGCGTCCGACGCCCTTCCACCTACCAACGCCCGGGCAAGCTGGTTCTTGCACGGGCCGGGGTGGTGGGTAACAATCGCCCCATCGTTTCCAAGAGCCCCTCCCCAAGGCCCCCATGACCCCAGCTTCGAGCCCCAACACCTCCCTGCCCTCCCCTAGCCCGGGCCTGCTCCTGGTGATCTCCGGCCCCTCCGGCGTGGGAAAAACAACGATCACCCGCGCCGTGCAGGCCGCGTTCCCCGGCTCGGTCTTCTCGGTTTCCGCCACCACCCGCCAGCCCACCCCCCAGGACCGGCCGGGCGTCGATTACGACTTCGTCACCGACGCCGAATTCGACGCCATGGTCGCTCGCGGCGAGTTCCTCGAGTGGGCCAGCGTCTTCGGCAAGAAGTACGGCACCCCGCGCGGCTGGACGGTCGAACGCCTCACCGAGGGCAAGCTGGTCATCCTCGAGATCGACGTTCAGGGCGCCCAGCTCGTCAAGCGGGAGATGAACGAAGCCTTCTGCATGTTCGTCCTGCCCCCGAGCGACGAAGCCCTGATCGAGCGCCTGCGGGCCCGCGGCCGCGACAGCGAGGAGACCATCCAGCGCCGCTTCAGCGAGGCCCAGCGCGAGATGGCCACCGCCCGCACCTGCGGCGTCTATGACGTCTTCCTGGTCAACGCCGACCTCGACGCGACGATCCTGCAGGCGATCTACGCCGTGCGGGCCGCCCAGCAGAATCGCGCCGCCCGCGCCTAAGGCTCAAGCCGTCGCTGAAGGCGTCACTCTGGCCGTCCGCCGTCCATCAGCACCCGCCGAAGAACGCGGCGATGAAGTCCGACAGGTCATCAGGGTCGGCGTTCCCGTCGGCGTTGAAGTCCGCCTGCGGGCACGGGGGCGTCGCGAAGAAGCACCCGATGTAGTCCGACAGGTCGTCAGGGTCCACCACGCTGTCGGCGTTGAAGTCCGCCGGGCAGCCCACCGGCGGGCCGGCCTCGACCGTGATGACCACCGTGTCGGTCGCCGTCAGCCCGTTGTTGTCGGTCACCGTCAGCGTGAGGGTGTGGGGTCCCACCCCCAGCGGCACGAGCGCCGTGGCCGACGGGCCGCTCGCCAGGGTCAGGGCGCCTTCAGTCCAGGCGTAGTTCGCGATCTGGCCATCGTCGGTGCTTGCCGACCCGTTCAGCGTCACCGGCTCCGACCCCGAAAGATCGGTGTCGATCAGGATCTGGTCGGGCCCGGCGTTCGCCGTCGGCCGGGCGTTGACGGTGATCGTCACCGTGTCGGTTCCGGTGGCGCCGGCGCTGTCCGTGACCGTCAGGGTCACGGTGTGCGGTCCGGTCGTGAGGTTGACGATCGCCGAGCTCGCCGCGCCGTCGGCCAGCACCACGGGCCCTTCGGTCCAGCGGTAGTTCACGATCGTGCCGTCGGGGTCGGTGCTCGCCGAGCCATTGAGCGTCACCGGCTTGGATCCGGCGCCGTCGGCGTCATTGATCAGCTGGTCGCTGCCGGCGTTGGCGGAGGGCGCCACGTTGGCGGGCTGGGCCCGCAGGCCCGAGGTCGGCCCGGCGAAGTCGAAGGTAAACCCCTGCACCTGGGTCGCCGCGATCCAGTAGAAGTAGGCCTGCCCGGGCGCTGCGCCGGTGTCGTCAAACGTCACCGTTCCCGCCAGCAGCGCCGCCGGGGTGATCTGCGTCGCCGTCGCCCGGTCGTTGACGGTGTTGCGGAAGATCAGGTAGGTCCCGTTGGGCACGTTCGACCAGTTCAGCCGCACCTTGTCAGTGAACGTGCCGTTGCTCGCCGTAAGCACCAGCGTGTTGCCCGTGCTGAAGCTGATGCGGTACAGCTGGGACTCGGTGGGATTGTCCGACTCCGTCACGCGCAGGTACCCATCACCGGCGGGCATCAGGATCTGCGAGATCACCTCGTTGCTCCCCGCGGCGTTGACATCCTGGGTCACGATCGTGCTCAGGCCGTTGGCGGCCAGCAGCTGCAGCCGCAGGTTGGCTTCCGCCAGGGCGTTGTTCGCCGTGCCGGTGGTCTGGCATGATCCGTTGTTGTTCTGGTCAAGGTCCAGGTACGACGAGCCCACCGGCGTCAGTGTGGCCGACACCAGCAGCGGGCGGGTGAGGGTGAAGCGGTGCCAGTCCTGCTCGCCGTTGGCGTCGATGCTCAGCGTGCTGCCGTTGGTCACCGCGGGGCTCGGAAGCGTGCCCAAAGTGATCGCGCCCAAGGCGCCGAATGAACCGAAGAACGTCGCCGTTCCCGCGGTGTTGTCGGCTTCGTTGGGGTCGCCGTAGTTCCGCTGGCCGCCGCGGATGTCGTCCTGCTGGGGGCCGTCAAAGCCGGTGGCGAGGCTGGGCTCCATCAGCTTGGTGCCGTTGGACGGGCAGGTGTGGGCGAAACCCAGACCATGCCCGTGCTCGTGCATCACCGTGTTCCGCAGGAAGCGGTGGCTGTTGGTCGAGCTCCCCCAGCTCTCGCTGGAGTCGATGACCATGTCGCCGTCGTTGGGGAAGCTGTTGTACGCCAGCACGCCGTTGCCGCCGTCGAGCGACTTCATGCAGATCCGCACGTCGCCGCGCCGGCCCGCCACGCCCCCCGAGCCCCACGCCGCGCCGTCGTCCCAGTCATTGCCGCCAAAGGTGACCCGCTGGTAGTTGATCCCCGTCAACTGGCCCCACCGGTTGAAGCTCTCGGTGATCCGCTGGATCCACAGCGCCCGGTTACCCCCGAACTTGCTGTCCATCTGCGCAAACAGCGTGCTCGCCTGCGTCCCCTCGCCCACGCCGTTGCTGTTGATGCTCAGCCCGTCGGGCACGAGCGACCACAGCAGCGTGATCGGCTCCCCAACGCCGCCCACGCTCGTGCCGTTGGTCGCCGTCTGCGTCCAGCGATCCGCCGCGTTGTACTGCGGCAGCAGTTGATAAAGCTGGCTCTCCAGGAACTGGATCACCTCGGGGCTCGGAGGCTCGTCAGCGCTGTAGCACGCCAGTACCGGCAGCGTCACCGCCGTGGCGTCGTTGGGCGCCTGCGGCAGCCACCGGCGCGGGGCCGACAGCATCTCGTCGATCTCTTCGCGCATCGTGCACGGGCGGTCCCCGCGCATCGCGGCCACATCACCCGGGGTGAACCGGGCCGTCCCGGTCAGCAGACTCTCTGTCACCGCCCGTGCGAGCATCCCGCTGGACCGCGCCGTCCCTTCGCCTGCCGGCCGGGGATCCACCGGGGCCTGAAAGCCCTGAGCCCCGGCGGCCAACGCCAAACCGATCGACGCGCACACAGCCAGCACCAGCTTGCTCCGCATGACGGATCCTCCAGATTGGGCAGATTCCCAAACCCCACACCCCGACCGACCCTGAGCCTCAGCAAACAACGCATTTCGCCCCGCGGCCGGCCAAGACCGGCCCAGCCGACACCGCCGCCGGCCGCGATGAAGTCGGGCCAGGCGGCACGCGTGTACCTCTTCGCCCCAGCCGTCGACAGGTTCCCGAGTGAACAGAAACCGGCCGCGCGGGCAGGCCGAGCGGACGAACGCACCACTCATTATGCGCTGAGATGGGGTTGGGGACACCGACTCGGGCATGATTCCAAGATCGATCCGCAAATCGATCTCAAGACCGATAACCAAATCGTTCGAGCCTCGCCTCAGCACCCCGCAAAATAGGTGGTGATAAAGTCGGCAAGGTCATCAGGATCGGACGTTCCATCGCCGCTGAAGTCGGCCTGGGGGCACGGGGGAATGCTGAAATAGCAGGTGATGAAGTCCGCCAGGTCATCAGGGTCGATGGACCCATCGCCGCTGAAATCAGCCCGGCAAAGGGGCGGCAGCGCGCTCACGGTCACCACCACCGTGTCGCTATCGGTCGCCCCCGTCGAGTCGGTCACCGTCAGGGTGATGGGGTGCGTGCCGACCGGGAGGCTCACCACCGGCTGCGCGGCGCCCGGCCCATTCGCGAGCACCGTGCCCACTCCCACCCCCGCGCCCTGAGTCCAGCGGAAGTTGGCGATTGGCCCCTCGGCATCCTGGCTGGCCGAGCCGTCGAGCGTCACGTCCTCAGCGCCGGAGCGATCGCTGTCGGTTACGGTCTGGTCGGGCCCCGCCCGCGCGATCGGCCGGGCGTTGACCGTGATCGCCACCTGATCGGTCCGGCTGAGCCCGTCAGCATCCGTGACCGTCAGCGTGATGGCGTGCGGGCCGACGGCGAGATTGACGAGCGCGACGGCCGACGGGCCGCTGGCCAGCGTCGCCGCACCCTCACGCCACGCGTAGTTCACGATCGCGTTCTCCGGATCGCTGCTGGCGCCGCCGTTGAGCGTGACGGCCTCGCTCCCCGAGCGGTCGAGGTCGGTCACGACCTGGTCCGGGCCCGCCGCGGCGACGGGTGGGGCGTTGACGCGGACGATCAGCGTGTCCGCGCTGGTTCCGCCGCGGTTGTCGGTCACTGTCAGCGTGATGGTGTGCGAGCCGGTGGCGAGCTCGACTGACGCCAGCGGGCTGGGCCCGTTGGCCAGGGTCGTGGCGCCCTCGCTCCAGCGGTAGTTGACGATCGATCCGTCGGCGTCGGTGCTCGCCGCGCCGCTGAGATTCACGATCTCGCTTCCCGAGCCGTCAGTGTCATTGACGACTTGGTCGGCCCCCGCCCGGGCGACGGGGTTCACGTTCGCCGGCAGCCCGCGCGCGCCCGCGACCGGGCCGGCGAAGTCGTACTGCGTCCCGCCGATCTGGCTCGCCGCGACCCAGTAGAAATACGCCTGCCCCGGCACGGCGGAGAGGTCGTCAAGCTGCGCGCCCGTGACCGGGTTGAGGTTCAACTGGACCGCGTCGGCCCGCTCGGTGGAGGTGGAGCGGAACACAAAGTGCCCGGCCCCGGGGATCGCCGTCCAGTTCAGCCGGACCCGATCGGTGAACGTGCCGTTGCTGGCGGTCAGCGTCAGCGCCGGGCCCGCCCTCAGGGCCAGCTTGTACGACTGCGACCCCGCGGGCAGGTTGCTCGCCACCACCCGCACCAGCGTGTTGCCGGCCGGGCGGAGCAGCGATGTCAGCGTCTCCGGCGCGCCCAGCCCCGCGGTATCGGTGTCGACGACAAAGCTCACGCCGTCGGGCTCGTACACCTCGATGGCCAGGTCGGCGATGCGCCGGCTGTCGATCGGGGCGGGCGGGCCCTCCTGGGGGCAGGAGCCATCGCCCGCCTGGTCAAGGTCGAGATACACCGAGCCCACCGGCGTCAGCGTCAGCGTGACCAGCAGCGGCTGCGTGAGCGTGAAGCGATGCCAGTCCTGCTGCGCGTTGCCCTCGAGGGCAAGCGTGCTCGCGCCGGCGACGGCCGGGGCCGGCAGATCGCCCAGGTTCGCCGCGCCTCCGGGGCCGAAGGAGCCGAAGAACTTGGCCGTCTGGGCGGTGTCGTCGTTCTCGTTGCGGTCGCCATAGTTCCGCTGACCGGCCCGGATGTCGTCCTCCTGCGGCCCGTCGTACGACAGCGAAAGGAACGGCTCCATCAGCTTGGTCGAATCATCCGGGCAGGTGTGCGCGAACCCCAGCCCGTGCCCATGCTCGTGGGACAGGATGTTCCGCATGAAGCGGTGATTCTGCTCCGGCTGGCCCCAGTCCTCCGCCGCGTCCAGAACCATGTCTCCCCCGTCGGGCGGGAAGCTGTTGTACGCCAGCACCCCGTCGACGCCGTCGAGGTTCTTCATCGCGATCCGCACGTCGCCGCGCCGGAAGCGAACGCCCTGCTGGCCCCACGCGGCGCCGTCGTCCCAGTCATTGCCGCCGAAAGTCTCGCGGATGTACGTGTTCCCCGTCACCTGCCCCCAGCGGGCGAAGACCTCGCCGACCCGCTGCAGCCAGAGCGCGCGGTTCCCCCCGAACCGCGCGTCCATCTGCGCGAACAGTCGATTGGGCTGGGTCCCTTCCCCCACCCCATCGCTGGTGATGCTCAGCCCATCGGGCGCCAGCGACCACGTCAGCGTGATCGGATCCCCCGCAACGCCCACGCCCGACAGGTTCACCGCCGTGCGCGTCCACCGGCTGCTCACGTTGTACTGCGGCAGCAACTGGTACAGGTTCGATTCCACCCGCGCGATCACCTCCGGCGCCGGAGGACGCTCGCGCGAATAGCACAGCGCGATCGCCGGGTTCGACCCGCTGGGGTCGGTCGGCCCCGCTGGCAGCCACGGGCGCGGCGTCGCCAGCATCTCCTCGATCTCCTCGTGCACCGTGCACGGGCGGTTGCCCCGGGCCACAGCCCGGTCCGCCGGGGTCCACGCCCGCGGCCCTTCCCGCAGCGCCCGCACCACCATCTGCGTCAGCAGGCCCGCTGAGCGGGCCCGCTCGCCCGGCTCCGACTCCGGCCCGGGCTCAGCCGCCGCCCGCGCGACGCCAGCGCCGAACCCCAGACCCATTCCCTGTCCCAGATCGAGTTCCAGAACAAGCCCTGCCGCGAGTGCGTGCAGACAGACCTGCCAAAACGAGCGTGTGCGTGTGGGCATGCAATCCTCCCGAGCAAGGCATGACAGCGCATCCGAGCGCTGCCCCCCGTGGATCGAGTTTCGGACTCAGCAGGCGTCAGCATACCCGAAATCGAACGCTCTCGCACGCCCTTTGTGCGGAATTGACAATCCTCAAGTTTGGGTGCCGGGGAGGTGGGCCCACCCGGGACGTCCCGCAGCCTGCCCAGCCCCCTCAACCCCCCTCAAACCGCCCCCCACAAGCCGCCTCAACCCCCGCTTCGCCGCACACGATCCACGCATGCCACGACGGTCTCCACCGCACTCTCAAGCTCCTCAGCCGTGGTCTCCCGGCTGATCGAGAACCGGATCGAGCCATGGGCCCGCTCCGGTGGGATGCCCATGGCCAGCAGCACCGGCGAGGGGTCCAGCGACCCCGATGAGCACGCCGCGCCCGCCGAGGCGCACAGCCCCCGCTCGCTGAAGGCCAGCAGCAGGGCCTCCGCCTCCAATCGCGGAAACGCGATGTTGGTCGTGCTCCACAGCCTCACCTGCGGGTCCGACGAGCGCGGACCGTTCACCGTCGCCTCGGGAATCCGGTCGAGCACCGCCTGCTCGAATCGGTCGCGCAGCCCGGCGAGCCGCTCGATTTCACCTGTCCGCCGGTCCGGGCCCGCCCGCCTTTCCGGGCCCTCATGGGCGAGCCAGGCCAGCGCCAATCGCGCCGCGGCGCCCGCCCCGGCGATGCCTGGCACGTTCTCCGTCCCGCCCCGCCGGCCCTTCTCCTGGCTGCCATGCAGGGCCGGCGCCAGGCGCGTGCCCGCCCGGGCGAACAGCACCCCGACCCCCTTGGGCCCGTGGAACTTGTGCGGGCTGAAGGTCAGCAGGTCGCAATCAAGCCCCGCCTCCCCCACCCGTGTCGGCATTTTCCCTACCCATTGCGTGCCGTCCACGATGGAGCGCACGCCCCGCTCCACGCACGCCCGGCAGATCGCCTCCACCGGCTGCACCGCGCCCGTTTCGTTGTTGGCCCATTGCACCACGACCACCCCGGCTCCGGGCAGCAGCGCCAGCAGCTCCGGGAGACGCACCACGCCCGATTCATCCACCGGCGCCAGCCGCACTTCGAGCCCGCCGGCCGGTTCGGCCGCCCCCCCCCCAGCCCCGCGGCTGCGCAGGTGATCGACCAGATCGCGCACGGCCGAGTGCTCGACAGCGGTCGTCACGATGACCCGGCGCGAGGTCGCCGCCAGGCTCCCGCGCATGGCCAGGTCGAGCGCCTCCGTGCCGCCGCTGGTGAAGGTGAGGTCCTTGGCCCGGGCCCCGATCAGCTCCGCGAGGTCCTGGCGGGCGAGTTCAACCACCCGGCGGGCCTCCTGCCCGGCCCGATGCACGCTGGACGGGTTGTGCCAGGCGCCCTCCAAGGCCCCGCGCATGGCGGTGACGACTTCCGGCGCCGGCCTCGTGGTGGCGTTGTTGTCGAGGTAGATCACGCCCTGAAGCGTAGTGGGACCCCGATCGCGGCGATTTGGCGGCGCGAGCGGCAACCCTGGTTATCCCGCCGCGCAGCACGCGATCGCCCCTCAGGCTTTGCGCCGCCGGCGCCACCCCACCAGCGAGGCCAGCCAGGCTCATCGATTGCTCGCTCGGGCGGCCGCTGTATAGGACGCTTTCCCACGACGGGGCGTTTCGGACGCTGGGTTCACCGGTCGCTTGGACCGGTCCGCGGCCCGGCCAGCATCGCAGGGAGGGCGCCATGGGAACTCGCACGGTCATCTCGGTCTCCATCGCCATCGCCGCGGCCGGGGCCATCGTCAGCTCGGCAGCGGCTGATGCGGTCTTCATCAACTCACCGCTGGTTCAGAACCTGATCGTCACCGGCAGCGCGGCGGAGGCCAAGTACCGCCTGTCCAACTCCAACTTCGACATGACCCTGGCCAACGGGAATGGCGGCGGCGCCGCGGCCGACCGAATCGCAACCAATCTGGCCAATTCCGGCGCTCTGAGCGGCCGCACCTACCAGTTCAGCCTGGAGCATCGCGCCGGCCTGGGGTCGGGCCCGAACGGCGGTGATCGCGGCTTTGTCTTCACCATGAGCGATGGCGTCACCACCAGCACCCAGTCATGGGGCACGTTCGCCAGCCCGCCGGGCTCCACCGCCTCGCTGCTGAACGGCCAGGCGCCCCTGGGGTCGTTCAACTCGCTGAGCGTTGTGGGGCAGGCCACCCGCTTCACCGCCTCCGCCGGCTCTTCGATGACGTGGAGCAACCTGCAGTTTGTCGCCGCCGGGCTGGTCGTTGCCGACGGCGGCTGGAACTCCGGTTCCGTCTCGACGCCGGCTGGCGGACCCTCATCGCCCGCCGCGTCGCAGCGCCTGGTGGCGGATGTGGATCTGTCCCGGTTCGACTGGACGTTCAGCGGTGTCGTCACCGGCGTGCGCGATGCCGGCGGCGGTGGCGATGAGACCGTCCGCTTCACCATCAGCGCCCAGAACACGTCCTTCACCGCCATCCCGAGCCCCGGCTCCGGCGCGGTCGGCATGATGGCCGCGGCGGGCCTGCTGGTCCGGCGGGTTTCGCGCCGCTAGGCCGCCCCAGCACCTCCGACAGCCCCCGCCGTCCGCCCCCCCGCGGTTGGCGCGACCGGCCTCAGGGCCCCTTCGCTCCCCGCCACGGCCACCGCCACCGCGGCGTCGCCGGTGACGTTCACCACCGTGCGGCACATGTCCAGCGCGCGATCCACCGCGAGGATCATGGCGATGCCGTCGCCGGGCACCCCGACCGAGCGGAGCACGATCACCAGCATCACCATTCCGCCCGACGGAATGCCCGGGCTGCCGATGGCCGAAAAGACCGCCGTGAACACGATCGACGCCTGCTGCGTGGTCGTCAGCTCGATCGAGTAGAACTGGGCCAGAAAGACCGTCGCCACAGCCTGCATCAGCGCGGTGCCGTCCATATTGATCTTGGCCCCCAGCGCGCACACGAAGCTGGTGATGTCCGCCGGGGCGCCCAGCCGGTCGCGGACGTTCTGGATCGTCACCGGCAGCGTCGCGGCGGAGCTCGAGCTGCTGAACGCGACCATCTGCACCTGGGCGATCCCGCGGAAGAACTCCCCGATCGTCAGCCGCGTGAAGATCCGCACCACCGCGGGGTAGATCAGGAGCTGGATCACCGCCAGCCCCAGCAGCACCGTAAGGCAGTACGCCCCCAGCGACGAGAGGACCCCAAAGCCCAGCGTGGCCACGATCGGGCTCACCAGGCAGAACACCCCCACCGGCGCCGCCTGCATGATCGCCCGCACGATCAGGATGAACGCGTCGTGCAGTCCTTCGATCGCGGCGAACACCGGCGCCGAGCGCTCGCGGGGCAAGAACGCCAGGGCCAAACCCAGCATCAGCGCCAAGACCACGATCTGCAGCATGTCCCCCCGGGCCAGCGCGTCGAAGGGGTTGGTCGGCATCACCTCCCGGGCCAGGTCCCAGGGCCGCACCGACTTGGCCGAGTTCACCACCTTCCCCGCGGCCTCCGCCGGCATGCTCTCGATCAGCTTGGTCCGGGCCTCGGGGCTGATGAACCGGGGCCCCCCGGGCTGGATCAGGTTCACCAGCAGCAGCCCCACGCCCACGCTGAGGAACGCGGTGCAGGCGAAGATGCCCACCGTCTTGCCGCCGATGCGCCCCAGCTTGCGCAGATCTCCCAGGGAGCCGATGGCCAGGATCATCGCAAGCAGGATGATCGGCGCCGCGATGAACTGGAGCGACCGCTTGAAGAGATCGCCGACAAGCTGGTTCAGGTTCACGGCGAAGTCGATCGCCCAGCCGCCCGCCCCCGCCCCGGCCCACTCCCGGATTCCGGGCCCCCAGACGTTCAGCCCCAGCCCCAGCACCACGCCGGCGGCCAGGCCGATGAGGATCCGCCAGTGCAGCGCCAAGCCTGAGCGAGCCGGGGGTGGATCTCCAGGGATTGGCTGTTCGCCGGGCGACACGGCGCGAGTGTAGTGGATTCCCGGAGCCGGGTTCATGACAAGGTCTTAACAAAGCACCCGCCGCCGGCGCCGGCCGATGCCGCGACAATCCCCCAGCGGAACTCGTTGCCATTAAGATGGTTGAGCGTTCGAGCCGCTTGGGAGCCCGATTGACCGACCCGACCGCACACGCTGGGCCGTTCGTGTCTCCGTCGCCCGCCGGGACGGGGTCGGCTGCGGCGCGCCCGTCCGGCCCGCCCCTGCTCTCAGCACAGGATGTCCGGGTGGTCTTCCCGGGTGGCGCGGCGGCCCTCAATGGCGTGAGCGTCGATGTCGGAGCCGCTGATTTTCTCGTCGTCCTGGGCCCATCGGGCGCCGGCAAGTCCACGCTGCTGCGCGTCCTCAACCGGCTGGGTGAGGTCACCAGCGGGCGGGTGATCTTCCGCGGTGATGACGTCACGCGGGTTGTCGGGAGCCGGCTGCGGCTGCTCCGCCAGAACGTGGGGATGATCTTCCAGCAGTTCAATCTGGTCGGCCGGATCACCGTGCTCGAGAACGTGCTGGCCGGGCGCCTCCGCTTCACCCGCGGGCTGCCGTACTTGCTCTCCCACGTCCGCCTGTTTCCCAAGGCCGAGCGCGAGTTCGCTCTGGCCTCGCTGGAGCGCGTTGGCGTCGCCCATCTTGCCCACCGTCGGGCCGACACCCTCTCGGGCGGGCAGCAGCAGCGCGTCGCCATCGCCCGCGTCCTCGCCCAGCAGCCGTCGGTGATCCTCGCCGATGAGCCCATCGCCAGCCTCGACCCCCGCTCAGCCCAAGTCGTCATGGACATTCTGCGCGACATCCACGAGCGGCAGGGGCTCCCCGTCGTCGTCAACCTTCACCAGGTCGATTTCGCCCAGCGCTACGCCACCCGCATCGTCGGCATGCGCGCCGGCAAGGTCGTCTTCAGCGGCCCGCCGGGCGACCTCAGCGAGCTTGCCGCCCGCGGGCTGTACCAGCAGCAGGGCGATCGCCCCGACCCGGCTGACACCCCATCTGGCCCCCTATCTGGTCCTCCATCTGGCCCCCCAGCCGCCTCCACCAACTCCCCGACCGTCCCAGCCGCCGCCCCCGCCGAGCCCCTGGCTCTGTCGGGCGCCGGGAGACCCGCATGACGCACGCATCGCATCGCCTCTTTCCGGCGGCCACCCTCAGGCTCGCCGCGTGGGCCCTGGCGATTGCCGGGCTGGTCTGCCTGCCCGCCTGCGATCGTCAAGAGCCCGGCGCCGGCAAGCAGGCGCCGGGCGCCTCCGCCACGCAGCCGTCGGCCCAGCCCGCCGCCCAGCGGCCCGGAGAGTCCGCATCGGCCGCCAAGGGCGCCCCTGCTTCGACGGCGCCAGCCACCGGCCCCGCCGATGCCGCGAGCGTCGACCGCACCGGCTGGCCCCCGGTCATCCGCATGGGTTTGGTTCCGGTTGAAGGCGGGGCCGACACCCGCGAGCGCAACGCGCCCCTGCGCGACATCCTCGAGCAGGAACTCGGCCGCCCCGTCGAGTTGGTCTCGGCCTCCAGCTACCAGGGCGTCATCACCGCCATGGCCAACAACCAGCTCGAGTTCGCGTTCTTCGGGCCCAAGTCCTATGTCGAGGCCGCCAAGCGGGCCGGCGCCGAGGCCCTGCTGGTTGAGCTCAACGTCGACAACGAGCCGGGGTACCGCTGCGTCTTCATCGTCCCCGCGGCGTCGCCGGTCAAGACGCTCAAGGAGGCCAAGGGCCTGCGCTTTGCGTTCACCGACCCCAACTCGACCTCGGGCTGCCTGATCCCGTCGATGATCGTCTTCGATGAGACCGGTCAGTCCGCCGAGACGTTCTTCGGCAAGGTTGCGTTCTCCGGGGCGCATGCGACTTCGATGCTGCAGGTCGCGGCGGGCGAGATCGATATCGCCGCGACCAATGACCTCGACCTGAACAAGATCACGTCCAAGGGCACGGTGCGGTCGGAAGACCTCCGGGTCGTGTACCGCTCCGACATGATCCCCGGGGCGCCGATGGCCGGGCGGCGCGACTTGCCCGCGTCGCTCAAGCAGGCCTTCGCCAAGGCCCTCATGAAGCTCAATGCCGACCGGGCGGTTCTCGAGCGCCTCCAGAATGGCGGCTTCGAGCCCGTCACCGATCAGGCGTACGACGTCATCCGCGCCACGCAGGACTTCCTGGATAAGAAGAAGACCGAGGCCAAGCCCAATGGCTGAGCCCGCCGCCGAGCCCGCCCCGACCGGTCCGAACGCCGCCGCGCCTGAACTGGCGACGGGTTTGCTCGCCCGCCTGCGCAAGCTGACGGTGCTGGTGGGCGTGGTGCTGATCCTGGCTTGGGCGTTTCAGGTCGCCGGGCTGCATGACAGCCTGAAGCTCTGGACCAACCGCCAACGGGCCGCGGATTACATCCTGGGCCAGCGCGTCGACGAGACCACCCTCGACCAGCGCCGCGCCGAGGTGCTCCGCGATGTCCGCACTCAGCTCCAGGCCCGGGCCCGCGCCGACATCGAGGCCGAGCTGGAGGCCAAGGGCGAGACGGCCCCCGGCATGATGGCGCTGATGCGCCTGGCCGAGCAGCGGGCAGCCGCCGAGATCGCCGCCATGGGCCAGGCCGAGCTCGACCGGCGCGTCGAGGCCCGCCTGGTGGAGCAGGGCTTCCATCAGGGCCGTCGCGGCGGCTACTTCCCCCCCGAGACCAGCCCGATCGCGATTTTCGGCGATCCCGCCCGCCTCAGCCGCCTCCCCGCGCCGCTCGCCTGGCTGGTCGACCTGTCGGATCGCGCCGGGCCGCCGGTCGGCCCGGCGGTGCGCTGGACCATCGTCGCCCTGACCGGCGACGGCTACACGGGCGAGCTGCTCGAAACCGTGGCTATTGCGCTCTGGGGAACACTGATCGCGGTGGTCATCGCGGTGCCGGCGGGGCTGCTGGGGGCGGGGCGCACGCTGCGGCTGATCGCGCCGGGGAGCGCCCTGCACCATCAGGCGCTGCGCTGGATCGCCAAGTTCGTCGTGCGCCGGTCATTTGACATCTCGCGCGGGTTCAACGAGATCGTTCTGGCGATGATCTTCGTCGCGGTGCTCGGGCTGGGGCCGCTGCCGGGCGTGCTGGCCCTGCTCATCCACACCTATGGCGTGCTGGGCAAGGTCTTTTCGGAGGCGATCGAGGCCGCGGACAACCGCCCCATCGAGGGGGTTCAGTCGACCGGGGCCGGCTGGTCGCAGGTGATCGCCTTTGCGGTGCTGCCGCAAATCATGCCCTACATCGCGAGCCAGAGCCTGCTGCGATTTGAGTCCAACGTTCGTGGGGCGACCATCCTTGGCGTGGTCGGGGCCGGTGGAATCGGCCAGATGCTCATGGACAAGTTCGGCGCCTTCGAGTTCCGCGAAGTGGCGACGATGATGATCATCATCATCGTGGTCGTGACGCTGATCGACTTCGCCTGCGGCCGGGTGATGAAGCGGCTGACGTGACCGCGCTCGACAACCCCCGAAGACCCCCGCAAACTGATGATTCAAGCCGACCCCACAGGCCTTAGCCCGCGGGGCCGAAAATTGAGGTGCCCGCCATTCGGCGGCTATTACTAGTAAGCGAAGTTCGCAGGGGGAACTGACTCGGATCGTTCAAACTTCTCCGAAAAAACGCAGAAGCCCGCAATCTGGTGGCATCTCTTTTGGCCTTCTAGGGCGGTTTCCGCATAGGGCCTATTTGTTCAAATCGTTCATGGTAGGGCGGTACTGCACGCCCAACTGATCGAATATGAACGCGTTGATGTCCACGCTTTCTTCGATTCGCTGGGCCAGCGATGAGCCGATCCCATGACCGGCGTTGGCGCTCGTCCGCAGCAAAAACGTTCCCGCGGGCTGCGCGGCCTGCAGGCGCGCGATCATCTTGCGGCTCTGCATCGGGTCCACCCGGGGGTCGTTGGCGCCGGTGGTCATCAGCACGGCTGGGTATCGCGTCCCGTCCACCACATGGTGGTAGGGCGAATATGCGTACAGAGCCCTGAACTGGGTGGGGTCTGCAACGGTGCCGAACTCCGTGATGTTGAACGCGCCATTGGCTGACAACTCCACCCGCAGCATGTCGTAGATCCCGACGTTCGAAACGACGCACTTGCACAGTTCGGGGTGCTGCGTGAGCGTGGCGCCCATCAGCAGGCCGCCGTTGCTGCCGCCCATGATCGCCAGGCGGTCGGGCCTGGTGTACTTGTTGTCGACCATCCACTGGGCCGCGGCGTAGAAGTCATCGAACACGTTCTGCTTGCTGGTGAGGTTGCCCTGCCGGTGCCATTCCTGGCCGAACTCGCCGCCGCCACGGATGTTGGCGATGGCGTACACGCCACCCTGCTCGATGAAGACCCGCCGGCGAGGTGAAAAGGTGGGGGTGATGTTCACGCCGTATCCGCCATACCCCCACACCAGGGCGGGGTTCGAGCCGTCGAGCATGATCCCCTTCTTGCGGATGATGCTGAGGGGAACCGAGGTTCCGTCCTTGCTGCGGGCGACCTCGCGGACGACCTCGCAATCGCTGAAGTCCGCGGGCGAGGTGGTGAAGAGGGCGCTGCGCTTAAGCTCGCCGCCGGAGAGCCTGTACCACGCTGGCGGCGTGAGGAACGTTTCGGCCTCGATGAGCAGATCGGCGCCGAACTGCACCAGTCCCCCAACGGTGCAGATGGGCGGCAGCTTGGGGCGATCCAGTTCCTTCCCGGTCGTCTCATAAACCCTGAGCTCGTTGGGGCCGCCGGCCTGATGCAGCACGTAGAGCTTGCCCCCCGCGAACCGCACGCCCTTGCTGGCGAAAAAATCCGTCTCGATGGCGGTGAGGGGGTCCTGGGGGATGAGATCGGTCCACGCTACGCCTTGCTGCACGGCTTTGAGCGACAGGCGAACGACCTTGCCGCGCGGCGCCGCCTTGCGGCTGACGCCGTAGAGAAAGCCGTCCTCGCCCAGGACGGCCTGGACGATTCCGTCCTCCCACCTGGAGAGCTGGATCCACTCGGGGCGGGGCCCGCCCTCGACCTTGAGCCAGTGCATGAACTCGCCGCCGTCGCCCTTCTGCACGCTGGCGAGGACATAGCCGCCGTCTTTGACGGTTTCGAGGACGATCTCGGCGATCTTGGGGAAGTCCCTGCCGACTTCGTAGCGGTCCTGGGCGGTGGGCTGGCCCAGGGTGTGGTGGAAGACCTGAACGAAGAAGTCGAGTTCGTCCTTGGGACGTTCGCCCTCGCGCGGGTAGCGGGTGTAGTAGAACGACTTGCTGTCAGCGGCCCAGGCGAGGGAGCCGCCGGCGGTGCCGCCGTGGGCGCGGGGGATGATGTCGCCGGTGCGCTTGGGGAGCGGCCCGGAGAGGTCGTAGACGTGGACGTCGCCCGATTCGCTGCCGCCTTCGGAGAGGGAGACGGCGACGAGCTTGCCGTCGGGAGCGGGAACGAACCAGTCGATGGTGGTGAGGCCCTTGGGGTCGATGATGTTGGGGTCGACAATCATCGACTCGCGCGAGGGCTGATCGGGCGAGGGCATGACCACCAGCGTGGGCTGCTGCTTGGCGGGCTCGTGCTTGATGGCGAAGACGCGCCCGCCGGCGACGCTGAGGCCGGTGTATTCAACCGAGCCGCCCGCAAGGAGAAAGCCGATGCGCTCGCGCAGGGCCGGCGCCGCGGGGAGGCGATCGAGGATCGCCCGGGCGTGGGCGTTCTGGGCTTCGCTCCAGGCCTTCACGGCGGGGTCGTCGCCGTTCTCGAGCCAGCGGTAGTCGTCGGTGACCACGACGCCGTGGTAGGTGTCGTTGACGGGCTTCTTGGGGGTGGGCGGGGGCGGCGAGGCGGCGACCGCCGGGGAGAACGCGGCCGCCACGGCGAGCGCCACGGTCAGGCTGAGGTGCAACGCGAACGCGGGGGTGGCGGTGAGCGCGGAGGCGGGTGAGAACATGGGGGAGGCTCCTATGCGAAGCAGAGCGTATCGAGAACCGTGCAATGAGTGCGCAAAGACCGTAAACTCGCGGACGTCCGGCTGGCCCCGGGGGATGGTGCGCGCGTCCACGCGCTGCGCGAGCGATTGAGTCGAGGAGCATGCATGCCCGGTGAACAGATTCCCAAGCTGACCCCCGAACAGCTCGCGACGATGACGCCGGAGCAGAAGGACGAGTGGTGGTACCACAACGTCTACCAGGGCGACAAGATGCCCCAGCTCACCTGGCGGGCGGTGCTGCTGGGCGGCCTGCTGGGCATGGTGATGTCGGCGGCCAATCTGTATACGTCGCTGCAGATCGGGTGGGCCTTCGGCATCGCGATCACGGCGTGCGTGCTGAGCTTTGTGATCTGGAACGTCGTGGTGTTCACCTCGCGCGGGCGGGTGAGCCAGATGTCGGTGCTCGAGAACGCGTGCATGGCTTCCTGCGCCTCGGCGGCGGGGTACTCGACCGGCTCGACGATGGCCACCATGTTCGGGGCGTTCCTGCTGATGACCGAGCCCGGCCCGGGCCAGACGCTGAAGGATGTGAAGACCTGGGAGGTCATGGACTGGCGGGTGGTGACGGCCTTCACGCTCCTGACGGGTCTGATGGGTGTGTTCCTGGCGATCCCGCTGAAGCGGCAGATGATCAACCACGAGCAGTTGCCGTTCCCGTCGGGCCTGGCGGCGGCGGAGACGCTCAAGAGCCTCTACAGCCGCAGCGCCGAGGCGCTGCAGAAGGCGTATGTGCTGGTGGCCGGAATCGGGCTGGGCATGCTGGTGGCGCTCCTGAGGGTGGAGCAGAGCGTGCTGAACCAGATCGGCTGGCTCAAGGCCGTGATGGGCAAGGCCCCGATCAAGGACCACTTCGAGCTGCCGATCTCCTCCCGGCTCTTCGGCGGGATGCGGCCGACGGAGTTCCAGTTCGATACCTCGCTGCTGCTGCTGGCGGCGGGGATGATCGTCGGCCTGCGCGTGGCGATCTCGCTCATGGTCAGCTCGCTGCTGCTGTTTTTCGTGGTCGGGCCGTGGCTGGCGTCGATCGACGCGGCGAATGTCGGCGTGGCGGGGTACATCCCGAGCTTCAAGTCGCCCGCGCCCGGCCTGCTGAACCTGCGCGGCTGGTCGCTCTGGGGCGGCACATCGGTGATGGTCTTTGCGAGCCTGACGAGCGTGGCCCTGCAGTGGAAGACGCTGGCCCGGGCGTTCATGCGGACCAGCGGCGGCGGCGGGGTCAGCGAGCGCGGGGCGGAGCTGTCCTCCAAGATGGCCCAGATCGAGGTGCCGGGGTGGTGGATGGTGCTGGGCATGGCGCCGATCACCATCGCGATGGTGGTGCTGCAGGTGATCGCCTTCGACGTTTCGTGGTACGCGGGGCTGATCGCGGTGGCGATGTCGTTTGTGCTGGCGATGGTGGCCAGCCGCGCCACCGGCGAGACCGACACCACCCCCATCGGCGCGATGGGCAAGGTCATGCAGCTCACCTTCGCGCTCTTGGCGCCCAAGAACATCACGGCCAATCTCGCCTCGGCGGGCATCGCGGCCAACAGCGCCATCGGCGCCGCGGACCTGCTGACGGACCTCAAGACGGGCTACATGCTGGGCGCCAACCCGCGCCGGCAGTTCATCGCGCAGTTCATCGGCGTCTTCTTCGGCACGCTGGCCATTGTCCCGATCTGGTACCTGATGGTGCCTGATCGCGAGAAGCTGGCGACGTTCGGCCTGCCCTCGACGCAGGCGTGGGCGGCGGTGGCCAAGGTGCTGGTCAACGGGATCAGCGAGCTGCCCGTGACGGCCCGCTGGGCGATCGTCATCGGCGCCCTGGTCGGCGTCGTGCTCCCGCTGGTTGAGCGGCTCACGCCCGCGAAGTACAAGCAGTTCACGCCCTCTTCTTCCGCGGTGGGCCTGGCGTGGGTGCTGCCCTTCTCCAACTGCCTGTCGTGGCTGATCGGCGCGGTGATCGCCATGGTGTGGGCGAAGTTCTCGGCCCGCTCGGCGGACAAGTTCACGATTCCCGTGGCGTCGGGGGTGATCGCGGGTGAATCGCTGATGGCGGCGGTGCTCTCGATCATCGCGACCATCGGCGGCCTGCTGGCGGTGAAGGCGGCGGGCGGGTGATCGGCGGCGGGGGCGGACGGGGGGGGGCTGGTCGGGCAGATCGAAACGGGCATGCCTGGGTGTTTTCGCGTAGGCTCCAATCCCTATGGCCATTCCAACGCTGACCGAAGAGCAGATCGCCACGTGGACGCCGCAGCAGAAGGACCGCTGGTGGCTTGAGAACGTCTACCGCGGGAACACCGCTCAGCTCACGATCCGCTCCGCGGCGACGGGCTTCCTGCTGGGCGGGGTGCTGAGCGCGACCAACCTGTATGTGGGCGCCAAGACCGGCATCACGCTGGGCGTGGGCCTCACGTCGGTGATCCTGGCGTTCGGGATGTTCAAGGTGCTGTCGGCCCTCCGGCTGGCCCGCGACTTCACGATCCTTGAAAACAACACCATGCAGTCGATCGCGACCAGCGCTGGCTACATGACGGCGCCGCTGGTGTCGAGCCTGGTCGCGTACATGTGGGCCAAGGACGTGATCGTCCCGTGGCACCAGATCTTCTGGTGGAACGTGGTGCTCTCGATCATGGGCGTGCTGGTGGCGTTCCCCATGAAGCGGCGGTTCATCAACGATGAGCAGCAGCCCTTCCCCGAGGGGCGGGCCTGCGGCGTGGTGCTTGACACCCTGTACACCGGCTCGGGCGACATCGGCGTGCTGCAGGCCAAGGCCCTGGCGATCGCCGCGGCGGGCACCGCGTTCATCCAGGTGTGCGCGGGCGAGGCGTACATGAAGCTCTTCTGGCTGCACGCCCTGGGCCGGCAGACCTACTGGTTCCTCAACGAGAGGCTCGAGTCGCTCTTCTTCCGCCTGGCCCCCGCGGGGAGCGTGGGCCCCACGATCGGCGGGGTGACGTTCAAGGACCTGGCCCTGTGGCCGACGCTCGAGCTGGCGATGCTGGGGACCGGCGGCCTCATGGGCGTGAAGACGACCAGCAGCCTGCTGGTGGGGATGATCGCGAACTTTGTGATCCTGGCCCCGTGGATGATCGCCATCGGCGACATCAAGGGCAAGGCGAACGCGGCGGGGGTGCTGACGTTCGGCCGGTCGGAGATCGTCAACCAGTGGTCGATCTGGTGGGGCGTGGGGATCATGGTGGTGGGCTCGCTGGTGGCGCTCTTCGCCAAGCCCAAGCTGCTGATCCGCGCGTTCACGGGCATGTTCGCCAAGAAGCAGGCGGGCGACGACCTGCTGGCGGATATCGAGCTCCCGTTGTGGGTCTCGCTGGTGGGGCTGCCGATCTGCGCTGTGATCACGGCGTGGATGGCCCACGAGTGGTACGGAACGCCCTGGTGGATGGCGCTCGTGTGCCTGCCGCTGGTCTTTGCGCTCTCGCTGATCTGCACCAACGCGATGGCGCTGACATCCTGGACGCCCACGGGGGCGCTCTCGAAGATCAGCCAGTTCACCTTCGGGGCCCTCGACCGCACCAACCCGGGCGCGAACCTGATCCCCGCGGGGATCACCGCGGAGGTGGCCAGCAACGCGGCGAACCTGCTCTCGGACATCAAGCCCGGGTACATGCTGGGGGCCAAGCCGCGCCAGCAGGCGATCGGGCACGTGATCGGGATCATCGCCGGCGCCGCGGCGAGCACGCCGCTGTTCTATGTGCTGTTCTTCAAGAGCGACCAGGTCGCAGGGCCGGCGCCGGGCTTGCAGGCGGCGATGTCGGCCGATCCGCAGTTCACCTTCCCCGCGGCGCTGCAGTGGAAGGGCGTGGCGGACATCATCGCCGGGGGGCTCAACAGGATGTCGCTGTCGGTGCAGCTCTCGCTGATCGCGGCGTGCGTGGTGGCGGTGGCCTTCGAGGTGCTGAAGATCAGGACCAAGGGCAAGTGGCCGATCTCGCCGGTGGGGATCGGCCTGGGCGTGGTGCTGCCGCCCGACGCAACGATTGCGATGTGGGTCGGGTCGCTGTTCTTCCACTTCATGCACAAGGCGTATGAGCGGCGCAAGGGGACGACGGGGCACACGCTGTGGGTGCTGTCGATGGAGCCGATCTGCGCGGGGATCATCGCAGGAGCGGCCCTGACGGGCATCGGCGACAAGCTGGTGGACGTCTTCATCCTGCCGCTGCTGGCGCCCGGCGGCAGGTAGCCGCCAGATGAGGCGGGGAGCGCGAAGGGGCCGGTGGCGGCGCGGGGGGGCGGCTACGGGCAGCCGGTGAAGTACGCGCCGATGCCGTCAGCCAGGTCGTCGGGGTTGATGACGCCGTCTTCGTTGATGTCGGCCTCGCTGCACGGTTGCGGCTGAAAGAAGCAGGCGATGAGGTCGGCCAGGTCGTCAGGATCGAGGAAGCCGTCGATGTTGAAGTCACCCGGGCAGCACGAGCTGCGCACGCGGTTATCCACGAGCGACAGCGAGATCAGGTAGCCCGAATCGCCGGCGCCGCCGTCCACGACGGTGAGCAGCCACGAGCCGTCGAGCGGCTGCCCGGCGAAGTTGGTCAGGCTCTCCGCCGGCAGGCCGCCTGTCAGCGCCGCGGCGGGGCGGTACTCGCCCGGGGGCAGCGTCTGGCTGGTGCTGAGGCCCTGAGCCGCCGTCCACAGGTCGCCATCAGCGGTATCAGCGAAGGTGTATTCGCCTTCGAGGTTGGCGGGGGCGCCCGGCTCGCCCGGACCGGTGCGCAGCGGGCGGTTCAGCAGCACGCAGGTGGTGACGCCGTTGGAGAGCGTGACGGTCAGGTCGCCGGCCCAGGAGTGCTGCAACCCCAGGCGGACGCGCAACCCGCGCGGGCCGATGACGACCCCGGAGTTGCGGATGGTGAAGGGGAACCGCTCGTTGCTGAGGTCGGGGAGGACGTTGGGCAGGACGGGGATGCCGTTGTAGACCGTGGCGGTCGCCCGTTCGGAGAGAGCGCGGCAGGCGGTGCCGGCGCCGAGCCAGCGGCCGCCCTGAGCCTGGCACTGGGCTTCTGAGGTGATGACGCAGGCGGTGTGGTCGCAGCAGGAGCCCAGGGCGGGCTGGAGGACGCTGATCCGGGCGGGGGCGGTGATCACGCCGCCGTCGCTCGAGCGCCCGGTGAGGGTGATGGTCTGGTCGCCGGGCGGGGTGAGGGGCGAGACGGTGAAGATGAGGCCGAAGATGCCGTCGCCGGCGGCCCCGTCGGCGCTCGCGCCGGAGTCGAGGAGCGGCGCCTGGGCCGGGCCGCCGACGGCCGCCAGATCGACCGTGAGGGTGGCCCCCGCCGGGGCGGGGCCGTCGCAGCGCGCGAAACGGGCGGTGAGCGTCATGGAGGCCCCTGGCAGGACCGGCGCACCCGGGGTGAGGGTGAGGTTCTCAAGGAGCAGGCCCGGCGCGGGGGCGGAGGCGGTGGTGCGCGGCGCGGCGGGGGCCAGCGTCCAGTCGGCGGCGTTGACGCCCGAGTCGATCCCGCCGTCGCAGCGGCGGAGGATGGCGCTGGGGGTGAAGCCGCCCCAGGGGGCGTTGTCGGCGGGGCCGCCGCCCTCGCGACAGTCGGACGTGCCGCCGCCGACGAGGTCGACGATGCGGTCGGCCGGGGTCGGACACGCGGCCGAGGGCGTCATCGGCGAGGCGACGATGGCGACCTTGCCGCCGCCGGGGATGAAGGGGCTGATGCCGGCGAAGGCGTCGGCGAGGGGTAGAGGACGGCCCTGGAGGAATGGGGGGTCATTGAGCTGGATCAGGTAGTAGCCGCGGGGTTCGATCTGGCCGGAGAGGCTGACACGATCCCAGACGGGTGAGACGGGCGAGGCGAAGAGGACGCCATAGCCGGCGAGGTCGACGGTTTCGTCGGAGGCGTTGTGGATCTCGACATAGTCGCTGTTGAAGGCCTCGGCGCTGGTGCCGCCGCCGGCGAAGACCTGGCTGACGCGCAACGGTTTGAGCGGCGGCAGCAGGGCGAAGCCCACGGCCTTGGCGTCGGTGCGGCCGCTGGCGTCGCGGGAGGTGACCACCAGGTCGTAGAGGGCGGGCGGGGCGGCGCCGGCGGTGAGCCGCGCGGAAAAGACCCGGTCCCCGGCGGTCTGGTCGCCATCCTGGCCGTCATCGCGCAGAGCGACCTGGAAGGGGCCCCCGACGGGCGAAGCGTCGGCGGTGACGGTGACGGCGCCGCTCACGCACGGGGCGATGCGGGCGGTGAGCAGGAAGGTCTGGCCCGCGGGCGCGGCGGCGGGCGTCACGGTCACCGAGGTGATCTCCGGCGTCGCGACGGGCGGGGGCGAGCCGCTCGAGCGGGGGAGGGCCGGGTCGTAGGGGACGAGTTCAAAATCGGCCAGGTTCGAGTTGGTGTCGAGCTCGCCGGCGCAGACCCGCACGAGCACGCGGCAGGGCGGCCCGGCGCCGGGTGCGGGTGCGGGCGCGCCCTCGGCGGCGCTGGCGGCGCCGTAGCCCAGAAAGTCACGCAGGAACGGGCCGGAGGCGCCGATCCGCGGGTCTGAGCCGGTGATGGTGGTCTGGGAGGCGAGCAGCGCGACCTTGCCGCTGGATGAGAACAGCGGGCTGGCGGCGAAGACCAGATCGGGAAGCGCGTCGGGCAGGACGCCGACGGCGAGCGGCCGCTCGCACTGGATCAGGAAATAGCCGTGGGGTTGGATGACGGTCCCCGACGGGAAGGGCAGGACCGTCCACGCGGCGCCCGAGCCGGGCGCGAGCTGGAGCGACCAGCCGGAGACATCGGCGGGCGTGGCGGCGGTGTTGTGCAGCTCGACAAAGTCGAAGCTGGGGCACGAGGCGTTGAGCCCCCCGGCGCCGCAGACCTGGCTGATGCGGACATCGGCCCGGGCTGGCGCCGGGCCGGCGGGTGAGAACAGCAGAACGGACAGGCCGACCGGCGCGGCGATGAGCGCGGGGCGAAACAGCATGGCGATTGACCTCTCCCGCCGGGGCGCTGGGGCGGCGCCGCCGGGCCCCGCAGAGCGGAGTCACGGGTCGGAGAGAGGGTAGGCCGCCGGGCCGGACGGGCGGTGATGTGCTGGCTCTGGTGGAGTCAGAGGGCTCAGGCGGGCTCAGCGGCAGCCGGCGAAGTAGTCGCCGATGTAGTCGGAGAGGTCGTCGGGGTCGGAAACGCCGTCACCGTTGTAGTCGGCCCGGGTGCACTGCGAGAAGTAGCAGCCGATGTAGTCGGACAAGTCGTCGGGGTCGAGGTTGCCGTCGCTGTTGAAATCGGCGCCGCAGGGCGGCGCGGACCGCAGGCGGTAGGCGCCGTTCTGGTTGAGCTGGGTGGGCTGGAAGGGTGGCGGGAAGTAGCGGGCCTGGAAGGCATTGGGCTCCACTGGGCCGGCGTTGACGTTCGAGAGGGCCACCAGCACGTCGGCCGCGGGACCGTCGGTGACGGCGACCACGGAGATCCAGTAGGTCCCGGGGAGGAGGTTCCGCGTGCCGGTGAAGCCCAGGCCCGTGCCCAGGTCGAAGGCGACCAGGTCGAAGCCCGGGTAGCGCTGGTCGCTGTAGAACGGCCGACCGCAACTGGGCCCGGCGAACTCCTCGAAATAAAGCGTGCCGGTGGGGACGTTCGCGGCGTCCTGGGCGGTGGGGTAGATGTTCACACGCCAGCGGATCGGGGGGAGGGGGCCGGTGTTGCGGACCAGGGCCTCGACGCGTCCGAGGAGCGTGGGGAGGCTGATCCCCTGCGTGCCGTTGATCTCGAAGTCATCATCGCAGGCGAAGGAGGCGTCGGCGAGCAGGCAGCCCTGGCAGTCGGTGGACTGCGAGATGGTCTGCCCGGTCTGGGCGCCGGGGTCGATCTGGTCGAAGAGGACCTCCCCCCGCGGGGTGCACAGGGGCGTGGGGCCGTTCGGGCAGGCGTTGTGCTCGGGGAAGGGAACGAAGCGGAGGGTGCGGGCCCCGGCGCCGAGCGAGGGGCCGGGGACCTGGAGGGCCTGGCTGCCGGCGGGGTTCTCGATGCCGACGGTGACCCCGGTCCCGACCGGAGCGACGATGGAGGCGTAGCGGCACTCGATGGCGCCGCCTTCGAACAGGACGATCTGGAATGTGTTGGAGTCATTGCCTTCGAAGCGGGGCACGGCGGTCCACTGGATGATCAGGCGGAGGTTGGCGCCGGGCTGGCCCCGGAGCTGGGCGTGGATGGTCCCCTGGAAGCTGACGTCGAGGTCGGTCCAGTAGGCGTAGATCGCCCCGTTGGGCTGGGCCGCGGTGGGGAGGACGGGGTCGTTGATCGGCGATGCGATCGGGCCCCCGAAGTTCACAAAGCCGTTGGTGGAGACGTTGACGGTGTTGAACGAGCCGCTATAGAACGCGAATGGGAAGCCGATGGGAATGGTCGTGCTGCCGTCGTCGCGATCGGGAATGAACTGCGGGTTGAGCAGCAGACCGGTGGGGGCGATGTTCTCAAAGTTCTGCGGCTGGGTGAGCACGCTGTACCCGGCGGGTGAGAAGCACGCCACGCCGTTGCCCAGATAGACGCCGCCCAGGGACTGGCAGTCGGATGGGGTGAGCTGCTGGCAGCCGCCGCCGATGCCCGAGAGGCAGCAGGCGCCGACGCCGGAGACGACCGTCAGGGTGATCTCGCCGGGGGAGACGCGGCCTTGCGCATCGCGCACCAGGAAGGGCAGGATCGCCGGCCCGGTGGGGGCGCTGGTGGGCATGGTGATGCGGGCGGAAAAGATGAGGTCTCCGGCGACGGCATCGGGGGGGAGCCCATTGTCGACGAGCACCACGGGGCCGATGGTCAGGCTTGCGGCGTCAACCGTCACGGCGAGGCCCGTGCTCAGCGGACCCTGCCCGGGGGTCACGACCACCCGCAGAACGGTGGTATCGACCCCGTCGTTGGCGACCGTGGCGGGTGAGGCCATGCCGACGCCCGTGGGCGGCGTCGCGAGAGCGCTGCTGACGAAGCGAGCGGGGGCGAAGGTGAGCACGATCAGAGCGAGCACAGCCAGGCGAATCGAGGTCATGACAAGGCTCCAGCGGGGGACCCATCTCCCAGCGCGGGGGTCCAAACGGGAAACGAACAGGGTGAACCAATGCTGAACGGCCTCGTTCGCGGAGGGGGAACCGTTCACTGTACCTCAGCGCGGGCGGATGCACCAGTCTAATTGGGGGAGGAGGGTGAGGATTGAACTTCGAGACCACCCCCCGCCGCCCGTGCCACCGACCGTGGCTTGGCACGGTCGGTGCTCCCGGCCTGTTGACGGCGCGCCAAGAGCACCGACCGCCCTCCGGCGGTCGGTGGCGCGGCGGTACGGGTGGCCGGCTGGAACGGGTGGCACAGCCGGTTCGGCATCGTGGTTCCGTACACTCCGGCCATGGCATACTCGTTTCAGCAGGCGGTGCTTCCCAACGGGCTGACGGTGATCGGCGAGTGCGATCCCGCCGCGCTGACCTCGGCGTGCGGGTTCTTCGTGCGGACGGGCGCGCGGGACGAGGCGCCCGGGCTGATGGGGGTGAGCCACTTCCTTGAGCACATGATGTTCAAGGGCACGGCCAAGCGCTCGAGCGACGATGTGAACCGGGAGTTCGACGAGCTCGGGGCGCGGAGCAACGCGTACACCAGCAACGAGATGACGGCCTTCTACGCCGCGGTGCTGCCTGAGCACCTGCCCAAGGCGATGGACATCCTTTCGGACATGATGCGGCCGGCCCTGCGCGAGGAGGACTTCACGACCGAGAAGGGCGTGATCCTCGAGGAGATCGCGATGTACGCCGACGACCCGGTGTGGGTGCTCTACGAGCGGTGCGTGGATGAGCACTACGCGGGGCATGGGCTCGCGCACCGGGTGCTGGGCACGCCCGAGACGATCACCGCGATGCAGGCGGGGCAGATGCGCGGGTACTTTGGCGATCGCTACTCGGCCGACAACACGGTGCTGGCGGTCGCGGGGGCGGTGGACTTTGACGCGACGTGCAGGCTCGCCGAGCGGTTGTGCGGCTCGTGGGAGCGGACGCGGGCCGGGCGCAGCGCGCCGCCGGCCCGCCCGGGCGGCAAGGGCTTCGAGATCAAGAGCGACAAGGTCGCCCGCGCGTACGCGATGATGTTCGCCCCCGGGCCGGGCTCGTCGGACCCCGACCGCTACGCGGCGTTCGTGATGGCCCAGGCCCTGGGCGGGCCCGACAACAGCCGCCTGCACTGGGCCCTGATCGAGCCGGGCATCGCCGAGGAGGCCGACGCCGGCTACGACCCCCACGACGGGATCGGGGACTTCCGCATCCTGGTCGCGGCGGAGACGGAGCGCCTGGACGAGGCCTGGAGCATCGTGGAGCGCGAAGTGGCGGCCCTGGCCGACACGATCACGCCGCAGGATGTCGAGCGGATCGCCGCCAAGGTGGCCACGGGGGTCACCCTCGCCGGCGAGCGTCCTGAGGGGCGGATGCACCGGCTCGGCCGGCAGTGGACGTACTTGCGCGAGTACTCGACGCTCGAGCAGGAGCTGGAGCGGATCAACGCCGTGACGGTCGAGCACGTGCGCGGCCTGCTGGCCAAGTGGCCCTGGCGCCCGCGAACCGTGGGCCGCCTGCTGCCGGGCGAGGGCGCGGCCGCGGCGACCTGAGAGTTTCGCAGGCCCGCGCGGCGCGGTTACGCGAACCCGACCGACGCGTAGAGCGCCTGGGCGGGAGCGTTGCCGTGCGTCACGGCCAGGTGCACGGCGTGGTGGCCCTGCTCGCGCAGGCGGCGCATCGCGCGCAGCAGCCCGGCCCGGCCCAGCCCCCGCCGCCGCCACGCCGGGTGGGTCATCGAGAACGCCACCATCGGTAGGCCGTCAAAGTGCGTGATGAGCGTCGCGGCGACCACGGCGTCGCCCTTCCTGATCAGCTCTGACGCGTACCCGTCGAAGGGGCCGTAGGCGCCAGCGAGGACGCGCGCGACCTCGGCGCGGGCGTCGTCGAGGGTTTCGCCTTCGTCATCGATGGTGCCGCGGTAGGCGTCGATCATGAGCTGCGCCAGCGCGGGGGCGTCATCGGCGGTGACGGGGCACGCTCCAAGGTCGTCTGGCGGTGGGGGCCGCTGGCCGGGTGGGAGCGGTTCGCGATCAAGTCGGGCGACCAGGCGCGGGCGGCGGCGGACCTGGGCGGGGCCGATGAGGGCCGCCATCCGGCCTGTGCGGCCGAGGTCGCGCCGGTGGGAGAAGAACAGCTCGCCGCCCGCAGCGGTGCAGTGCGGCAGCACCTCCACCTCGCTGACCCCGGCGCGGAGCAACTGGAGCCGCAGGGCGGCCTTGAGGTCGACGCGGCCCTTGCCGTGGGCTGAGGCCGGGTCAATCCACCAGACCGGCTCGCCGGGAAAGGCGCGGGCGAAGTGCTCGAGCACCTCGGGGCCGACTTCAAAGTGCTCGGGGCCGATGCAGGGGCCGATGGCGGCGACAAGCCCGAGATCGAGGGGGTTGAACTCGCCGGGATTCTCCCGGGCGAGGGCGGTGAGCGCGCTGACGGCGCTGGCGACAACATCGGCGATGACGCCCCGCCACCCGGCGTGCACCGCCGCGACGAGCTTGCCGTCGGCCGAGGCGATGAGCACCGGCGCGCAGTCGGCGACGCGGATGAGCAGGATGCGGGCGGGGTCATCGGTGATGAGCGCGTCGGCCCGGGGGTCGGGAGTGGGGCCGGGTGTGGGTTGCGGGGTGCTCGGGTCCTGTCGGCGGACGGTGTGCGCTTCGGCGCCGTGCACCTGGTGCACCTGCACCACTTCGCGGCCTGGGCAGGCGAGGGCGTCGAGGGTGCGGGCGATGTTGCGGGCGATGTTGGCCGGGGGGTCGCGATCGGGCGCGGGGAGGTCGCCCGGGTTGCCGAAGTTCAGCGACGCGAAGAGCCCGCTGGAAGTCCCGCCCTGCCGCGTGGTGAACGCGTGCGGAACCCCCACCCGCGCCAGCACGCGGGAGCGGAGCAGCCCTGGCGGAGCGGGCGGGGGGCCAGGCGCAGGTCCGGGGGCGGTCACTTGGTGCTCGAGAGGGCTTTGTCGATCGCGCCGGCGACGGCGTCGAGGCTGGGCTGATCGCCGGAGGTGGCGACGTGCACAGCCCGCCCATCGGGGCCGATGACGATGATCGTGGGCAGGTCGAGCACGCCCAGGCGACGCGCGACGCTGTCGGCGTCGAGCAGGACGGTGGCGGGCAGGCCGAGGGGGGCGAAGACGGCCTCGGCGTCGCCGTGCTCGTAGGTCGAGAGGGCCCAGGTGGTGATGTCGCGGTCCTTGAACCGCTCAAGAATGGGGCGGAGCCCCTTGAGCATGGCGACGCTGGGCTTTGACCAACTGGCCCAGAAGGCGAGCACGATGGTGCGGCCGCGGGCGTCGGAGAGCCGGCGCTGCTGACCGGTGGGCGTGGCGAGGGAGAAATCGGGCGTGAGGGCGCCGACGGGCAGGAGCCCGCGCCCGCGCAGCGGCGTGCGGGCGGCGACCGGCGCGGGGGCGTACTCGATGCTCTGGTAGCCGACGGGGAGGGTCTTTTTGAACTCGTTGCGGTCGATCTCGCCGCCGGCCCGCACGCCGGCGAGCACGAGCGACACGATCCCCGCGCCAGAGGGAGTCTGCAGCAGGCGATCGATGCGGCGGGGCAGGTGGTCGGTCTGGGCGATGAACCACCAGGAGTCGGTCTCGATGGTGTCGATGGCGCTGGCGTCGAAGCGGATGACGTCGCACTGCACGCCGTCGACCAGGCGGCGGCCCTCCCACGAGAGCGTGACGGGGCCGGGCTCGAGGGCCGGGCGGGCGGCCATCTCCGGCCAGGCGACCAGCCACCACGCCAGGAAGCGGCCGCCGTCATCGAGCAGGCCCTCGGTGTCGGCGGGGAAGCCCTGCTTGAGCTCCAGGCGGTCGGACCGGGTCGACCAGACCTCCTCATCGTCGCCGACGATGCGGAACTCCGACCCTTCCATGGCGCCGGGCCAGTTGATGGCCCCGCCGATGGCCAGCGTCCACTCGTTGGGCTTCCCCGGGAGCGGGTTGCGGATGACCGCCCGCCCGCGCACCGACGGCTCCACCGCCACCGCGGCGCCGAAGGGCTGAGACTCGGCCACATAGACCAGCGACGGAGCGGCCCGCAGGGCTTCGTCAGCCCGCCGGATGACCTCGGCGGGGTCGGGCTTCAGGGCCGGAGCGGCGGCCGCCGGGGCCTGCGGGCGGGCGGATGGCGCCGCATCCTGGGGCCGGGCAGGCGTGGTGGGTGTGGCGGTGGTGGTGGGGGAGGGGGCCGGGGCGGGCGCGAGGAGCGCAAGCAGGCCGGCGACGAACGTGGCGGTGATCACACCGAATGCTATCAAGGCAGGCGAAGGAATCGATCACCTCCTGCCAATCTGGCGCCGGCGTCAGTCAGCACATCGCTCGAAGTACGCGACGATGAAGTCGCTGAGGTCATCGGGATCGATGACTCCGTCGTGATTGAAATCGATCCGGGCGCTCTCGCCCGGCGAGAAATAGGCGTCGACGAAGTCGGCCAGGTCATCGGGGTTCAGGACCCCGTCGAGGTTGAAGTCGGCCGGGCAGTCTGCGGCGCGCACGGCGGCCTGCGCCGCGTCGCGGAGCAGGTACAGCAGCGGCTGGACGTTGCCGGAGGCCGAAAGGTCGGTGGCGAAGACACCCACAAGGCGGTCGTCGAAATCGATCCACGAACTGAAGCCGCGGGCCCCCGCGGCGATGGCCCCGAGCAGCTCACCGTTCGGCCCCCGCTGGTCGAGCCATATGCCCACGCCGTAATCGGCGTTCTCGCTGAGGATCGGGCTGTTGTTGACGGGGATGTTGGTCGCGGTCTGGCGGGTGAGCAGTGTGCGCACGGCGGCCTCGGAGAGAACGCGGGTTCCTTGGTGCACGCCGCCACGGCGCAGCATCTCCATGAATCGGCCGAACTCATCGCCGGTGCTCTCGGCGCCCCCGGCGATGCGGGGGTTCTGGGGACTGGAGAGGGTGTATCGGGTCTGAGTGAAGCCCAGCGGGCCGGCGATGCGCTGCTGGAACATCGTGTTCCACGGGGCCCCCCCGGCGACCTCCGCCGCGGCGCCCGCGGCGTGCATGGAGACCCCGCCGTAGGAGAACACCATTCCGGGGGAGAAACGGAGCGGCGCCTGGGCGATCTGCGCAGCGGCCTGGCGCAGCGTGATCGATTCGTCGCCCACGGCGGTCGAGTTGCCGAACATCCCGGCGGTGTGCGAGAAGCACTGAGCGATGGTGATGACCGACTTGGCCCCCGTGTACTCAGGGAGATACTGGCTCAGGCGGGTCTGAAGCGTGAAGGGGTTGGGGCTGGAGTCGACCAGCGACATGATCAGGGCGCCGGAGAGGGTCTTGGTCGCCGAGTCGGCGTTGGCGAGACGGCCGGTCGACCAGGCGCCGAACGAGCGGTGGTAGACCTCGACGCCGTCGCGCAGCAGGATGAGCTCGAAGCCGGGAACGGGGGTGTCGACGTTCTGACCAATCACGGCGCCCTCCGCCAGCGCCGTCACGACTGAAAAGTCGGGCGTCGCCGATTGCGCGTGAACGCCGGCCGATGGGACCGCCGCACCAGCAGAGGCGACGAGGGCGAACACGCGGACTCCGCTCGGGAGGGACGGGCGCGGCATGGGGCGTCTCCGGTCGATTTGGGGAGGGGGCTGGGCGAAGCGAAGGCAACCAGCGGGAACGGCCCAGACTCAACGACGGGCTGGCGGCGATATTGCCGGCGCCGATGGAAAACTCGGCCGGATGGGCCCGCGAAGCTGGTCGAGCGACAACGCCCGGCCGGGGCCGGGCGCTGGTCGCGCGCGAGATCGTGCGGGGGTTGTGGCGTTGGCCAGGTCAGCAGGCCTGGCTGAAGAACGCCGTGATGAAATCGCTCAGGTCGTCGGGGTCCACGGCGTGGTCGCCGTTGAGGTCGGCCTGGGGGCAGGGCGGCGATGCGAAGTAGCACTCGATGTAGGTGGCCAGGTCGTCAGGGTCGATCCGGCCGCTGCTGTCGAAGTCGGCGAGGCAGACCGAGACGGCCCACGCCTCCTCGCCGCTGACGCCGGCCTCGGCGCCGAAGAGGACGAGGTTGCCGATGAAGCCGCCGCGGGCGAAGGTCTCGTTGAGCAGGCTGCCGGCGGCGCCGGGGGCGATATCGGTGAGCAGTCGGGCGGGGCGAGCCCCGTCGGTGACGTAGAGCTCGCGCCCGAATGCGGGGGTCTCGCCAGTGAAGAGGACACGATCGCCGACGGCGGTGACGCGCTGGATATTGGGGTCTGACGGGCCGGGATACAGATCGCTCAGTCGGAAGGCCTGATCGAGCCCGCCGTCATAGGACCAGAGCTCGAAGCCGGTCGATTCCTCGTACCGGGTGAAGACCGCCCGCGCGCCCAGCGCGGCGACTGTCGTCTGGGGCAATGAGCTGAACCCGTTGGGCCGGCGGATCGGGGAGAGCACGCTGCGGGTGGTGTCGCCCAGGAGCAGCAGCAGGCGGTCGTTGGTGAGGTCGCGCAGGAAGCAGGCTTCGCCGGAGGCCCCGGACCCGCCCGAGAGCCCCGTGCCGATCTGCCGGATGGCGCCGGTGGCCAGATCGACGGCCCGGAGGGTGTCGACGCTGGCGGAGGTGGAGCGCGAACGCAGGAAGAGATGGGTGCTCGTCGCGCCCAGGAACGCCGCGAGGGGCGGGAGGGAGGAAACCTGCGTGACGGTGTCGGCGGGGCCTTCGATGCGCAGGAGGTTGGCGGCCGAGATGCCCAGCTCGAGGAAGTACACAGCCGAGCCTGTGGCGAGGAACTGGCGATCGGTGATGCCCGCGGCGTCGCGGAGCGAGCGTGTCCCGGCGGCGGTTCCGTCGGTGCGGTAGAGGCGGTAGTTGGACGTCGGGAAGCCAACAGCGGTGAAGTAGGCCACGCCGCCACGGCTTGCGAGCCCGCCGCGAAGGGTGAAGCCGCTCGTCCCCGTCACGAGCTGGGTCCCCGGGCCGGAGCCATCGGTGATGTAGAGGCCGGAGACGGCGGGATCGCCCAGCGAGCCTCCGAAGACGACGCGGCCGTCAGCGAGCTGGGCGAAGGCCGGGGCGCGGGAGGGCGTCGCCACCCGCACGGGCGAGATGACCGACGAGCCGGCGGGCGTGCCAGGGTTGTGCCCGCCGGGGTGCCGTCGGTGGCGAGTAGCGGGGCCGTGCAGGGGCCGCAACTGGTCAGCGAGATGAGCACCACGGCCCGGCCCTCATCGAGCGGGGCCAGATACGCGGCTCTGATGGCGCCGTTGACCGTCTGCAGCAGGTCGCGCTCGCCTGTGGCCAGATCGACCGACCAGAGCTGGTCGGCGCGGGAGGTCGAGCCGGAAACGACCAGCGCCCGACCGTTCACGACGCCGTACATCACCGGGGTGACGGTGGCGTCGGAGAGCACGGCGAGCAGGCGAGCGCCTGAGCCGTCCAGCCCGCTGGTGAAGAGCGCGAAATCCTCCAGGCCGACATTCGCCAGGAAGACGACGCCGTCGCCGCCAGCGAAGAAGTTCGTCGGCGCGGCCGACCGGGGAGCGCCCGCAGAGCCGCCGCCCGGGAAATCTCCGAGTCGGACGGGCATCTGGGCCGCCGCCGGGCGGCACGTGAGTGCGAGCAGGACCGAGAGCGCGGCGACCAAGATGCTGCCAGCGCGCCGGAGCGAACCGGCGCCACGGATGGGACGTTGGGCGAGCATGACGGATCTCCTGCCCCGGCTCCCGGGCGAGATCCCGAAGAGCCGGCGGACAAGAAGGAGTCGTTGCTCGCCGCCCGCCTGTGAGCGGAGACCGGAATCTCAGACCACCTGCAGCAGCTTCATCGTCTCCTGCACGATGTCCTTGGCGGAGATGCCGCACATGGTGAGGAGCTCGTCGGGGGTGCGGGCGCTCTTGGGGATGCGCCGCACGTGCATCTGCCGGAGGGTGAAGGCGTCGCCGCTGTTGGTGAGGGCGTCGGCCACCGCCGCGCCCACGCCGCCGCCGTAGTTGTCCTCGATGGTGATGATCTGGCCGTTGTTCTGGTTGGCGATGTCGAGGAGGGCGTCGGTGTCGAAGGGGAGCGAGTAGAGGTCGACCAGCGTGGCGGAGATCCCGGCCTTGTCGAGCTGGTCGAGGGCCTTGTTGGCCTCGTGCACCATGTAGCCCGCGGCGCACAGCAGCACATCGCGACCTTCGGAGAGCACCTCGAAGCCGCCCAGGTTGAAGGCGGTCTGATCGGAGTAGATGAACTCGGTATCGGGGCGGAGCGTCCGCATGTAACAGACCCCCTCGTACTCGGCCATCGCGTGGGTGAGCGCGTACGCGGCGTAGGCGTCGGCGGGTTGCAGGACATAGCAGGCCGGGTTTCCGCGGTGATCGCGGACGGTCGTCCACGAGCGGAACCACGAGACGTCAGGGAGGCTCATCTGGCTGGGGCCGTCGGCGGCCAGGGTGATGCCGGCGTGGCTGCCGATGATCTTGAGGTTGGCCCCGCTGTTGATGGCCATCTCGATCTGGTCGTAGCCGCGGGTCACGAACTTGGCGAAGGTCGAACAGAAGGGGATCTTGCCGCCCGCGGAAAGGCCCGCGGCCATGCTGTACATGTTCTGCTCAGCGATCTTGCACTCGAGGAAGCGCGGGGCCAGCGCGGCGTCCTTCTTGAAGATGTCGGCGAAGGTCGAGTTGCTCACGTCGGCGTCGAGGACCACGACGCGGTCGTTGCTCTGGCCCAGCGCCCGCAGCGCGATGCCGTAGGCCCGGCGGGTGGCCATCTTGCCCGTCTGCATGCTCGACTCCATGTCGAGCTTCTTGACGAACGCCGAGAGCGGGACCATGTCGACCGACTTGGCCTCCTTGGGCTTCCACTCCGCGGGGGGCTGGATCTCGAAGGCGTCGGAGGAGACCAGCGAGCTGGTCAGTTCGACGCGGCGCTCGTCGAGCTCGCCCAGGGCCTTGGCCAGCTGGTCGCCCGCGGCGGGCTTGCCGTGCCAGCCGTTGCCATGGAGGATCTGGGCGCCCCAACCCTTCACCGTGCGGGCCACAACGGCCATGGGGGTGGCGGGTGAGGCGGACTGGCCGCAGAACTTCTCGAAAGCGGCCTTGATCTGCTTGGGGTCGTGCCCGTCGATCTCCTCGACGGTGAAGCCGTAGGCCTCGAGCTTGGCCTTGAGCCGCTTGGGCGACTGCTGCTCGCTGACGCGGTCGGCCTGGCCGAAGCCGTTGCAGTTGAAGATGGGCAGGACGTTGTTGAGCTTGCGATCAACCAGATAGTCAAGGGCCTCGGAGATCTGCCCCTCGCGGGCTTCGCCGTCGCCGATGATGCAGAAGATCCGCTTGTCGAGTCCGTCGAGGCGGGCCGACTCGGCCAGCCCGGCGGCGACCGACAACCCCTGGCCCAGCGAGCCGGTGGCGGCATCAAAGAAGGGGAAACCCTCGACCGGATTGGGGTGGCCCTCGATCTCGCTGGCGCCGTCGCGCAGCTTCATCGCATCCTCAACGGTCATCTTGCGGCGGTTTTCCGGGTCCTTGCCGATGGCGACGCCCAGTTTGGCGCACGCGGCGTAGATGATCGGCGCCGCGTGGCCTTCGGAGAGGACCAGGCGGTCGGAGGTGGGGTAATCAGGGTAATCGGGGGACCAGCGCATGGTGTTGAACATCAGCACCGTGACCAGGTGGCCGAGGCTCATGGCGGTGCTGGGGTGGCCGCTGCCCGCGGCGGCGCACATCTCCAGCGAGAGTCGGTCCAGCTCAATGGCCTGTGCATGAACGGCGGCTTCGAATGACATGGGCTGGTTCCTTTGTAACGGGCGCATGGGGCCCAGGCAGGATGGACGAACTGAGAACGACCGCAAGCCCCGCGGCGCAAAAGCACCACAAGGCCGCTGGCACGCGGCTTGCCGGACGAACCGGCGGAGAGGGAGTATCGCCCCCCCAACTGCGTTTGGCAAGAGAGGGGGACGGGGGATTTCGTGAGGGGCATGTGGGGGGAAGTGCGATGTTGCGCGCGCATCAGCGGTTCGGGATTCGTTTTGTTGTCCACACGCGGGTCACAACCGGCCGATCGTCTGCGGCCAGCCCGCGATCCCTCTGGGCGGCTCGGTTATGATCGACGACCATGAAGGTTGTCTGCGAACGTCAAGCGCTCCTGGCCGCGGTGAACAACGTCGCCTCGGTTGTTCCCATCCGCACCCCCAGCCCCGCCCTCTCCTGCCTGAAGATCGTGGCCACCAAGACCGGCGGGGTGGGCGAGATGCACCTCTCCGGCACCGACGCCGAGACGTCGCTGCAACTCTCCTTCTCTCAGGTCGATGTCGCCCAGCCTGGGTCGGCGGTGGTTCCGGCTGACAAGCTGCGGCAGATCGTGCAGGCGATGGAGAGCGCCAGCACCATCACCATCGAGGCCGAGGGCGATGTCTGCCACATCAAGAGCGAAGGGGCCAAGTTCAAGATCTTCGCCTATCCGAGCGACCAGTTCCCGGCGATCGCGGACTTTGCGACCATCGCGGCGGGCGGCCCCGGTGTGCGGAGCGTCTTCACCCACAACGCCGGGTCGCTGCTGACGCTCATCAGCCGGACGGTCTTCGCGACGGCGCGGGAGACCAGCCGGTACGCCATCAATGGCGTATTGCTGAAGCGCGACGGCAAGAAGCTCGAGATGGTCGCCACCGACGGGCGACGCCTGGCCCTGTGCCGGGCGAGCATCAAGAGCACGCCCGGCGCCGCGGGCGTCGGCGAATCGGGGCCGACGTCGTGCATCATCCCGACCAAGGCGCTCAACCTGTTTACGCGCCTCGCGAGCAATCCCGAGGAGAACGTGCGGATCGCCATCACCGACAACCGGGTCTTCCTGGCCTTTGAGGATGTGGTTGAGGAGAAGGGCAAGACGCCGCGGGCCCGGGCGGTGCTGTCGAGCACGCTGGTCGAGGGCGCCTTCCCGCCGTATGAAGAGGTCATTCCCAAGGACCAGGACAAGAAAGTGACCGCGGGGCGCGACGAGCTGATCGCGGCGGTGCGCGAGGCTTCGATCCTCACCAACGAGGAGTCGCGCGGGGTGCGGATGGCCTTCAGCGGCAAGAAGAAGCAGCTCCGCCTGACCAGCCGGGCGCCGGAGATGGGTGAGAGCGAGATCGATGTCGGGCTGGCCGGCTACGAGGGTGAGGACGTCGAGATCTCGTTCAACCCGCAGTTCCTCGCCGATGCGCTCAAGACGATCGATGAAAACGAGGTCATCATCGAGCTGAAGGCCGCCAACAAGCCCGGCGTGCTGCGCAGCGGCGCGGACTTCGTCTATGTCGTGATGCCGGTGAACCTGCCCACCTGACGCGGGCGGCGATCGTCCCGCCGCACTCAGTTGCAAACACCCTGACCAACGCGCACCCCCCACCCACCCTGTCGCGGAGTTCCCTCATGGCCAAGAAGAAGACCGCACGCAAGCCCGCCAAGCCCTCGTCATCCGCCGCGAAGAAGCCCGTCAAGCAGGTGGCCAGGTCCGCCGCCGCCAAGGCGCCCGCAAAGCCCGCTCGGGGCCCCGCGAAGAAGGTCGTCAAGGCGGCGGGGCCGACCCGCGGCCCGCGTCCGGTGAACACGGGCAAGGGGGCCACCGCGCTGGAGCTGGGCGCGGGGCTGGTGAAGTACTTCAATCAGGGCGAGGGCGACGCGTGGGTCGGCGGCGTGTGGTCAAAGGACATCGTCTCCTGCGAGGGGCTGGGCGTGAACATGGAGTTCGCCGGGCTGCAGGCGGTTGAGGAGAAGAACGCCCAATGGCACGCCGATCACGAGGTGCTGGGCGGCTCGGCGGAGGGGCCGTATGTGGGCTCAACGGGCTTTTCGGTCAAGTTCAGCATGCACGTGAAGCAGAAGTCGTCGGGGCAGGAAATCCGCATGGAGGAGATCGGCGTGTACACCGTGCGCGATGGCAAGATCGTGCGCGAGGAGTTCATGTACAGCGCGATCGCGCCCGCCGGCTCGAATGGCTGAGCGGTGGACTGGGGCCCCGCGCCGGCGCCGCCGGGCTCAGGCCCGGCAGCCGGTGAAATAGGCGCCGATGTAGTCGCTGAGGTCATCGGGATCGATGGCGCCCGAGCCGTCGAAATCGGCGCCTGCGCACTGGTCGAAGTAGCAGGCGATGTAATCGCTCAGATCATCGGGATCGACCACACCATCGCCGCTGAAGTCGGTCTCGCAGCCCGCGCGCCCGAGCGCGGCGTTGAACATGTACGTCCACACCGGGGCGAAGACCGGCGCGCCCGACTCGTCGAGCGGGGTGTTGCGATCGACCACCACGCTCCCGTGGTATTGCCCGGGCGTGGCCGGCTCGGCGAGGGTCGTGAGCTGGTGGCTGAGGCGGTAGGGCGGCCGGGCGAGGTCAACGTTGCGGATCGGGCCCAGGGCCGAGACGCCCATCACCCCGCAGGTGCGGATCGTGGTGGGGAAGAGGTTGTCCTGCGCGTGCGTGAAGTCGACCCGGATCGTCGCCCCCGAGACCGAAGGGCGGGAGTACCACTCGGCGAGCTGGCCGTTGTCCTGAACGTCGCCGGGGCCGCCGAACATGAGGGCGCCGGCCAGGGGGAAGTCGTAGGAGAGGTACGCCGCGTGCCCGGCGCCCTGGGAGTGACCGCCGACGACGATGCGGCTCCAGTTGAGCCCGGCCCCGTCGAGGTACTGGCGCCAGCCCTCGCTGGGGAACTGCTCGTCGAGGTGGCGGAGGAGCGCGATCAGGCGCCCGCGGACGCTGTTGGCCGGGTTGACGTCCACCAGGGGCGAGTCATCAACGCCGTAGAGCCGCTCGCGCCGGATTTGTCCGTGCACGTCAGGGTCGGGCGAACCGTTGGAGAGTTGGTCAACGGAGGGGCAGTTGGGGTAGCTCAGGGTGACGACATGGAAGCCGAGCCCCGCCGCGTGGCGTGAGATGAGCTCGCTGCTCTGGGGGGCGCCGCAGCTGCCCGGGAGATGGACGTAGAGCAGGCGCTGCGAGGGGATCTGGCGATCGATTGCGGCCAGGTGCACATCGAGCGGTGCGGTGACGCGCGGGTTGGTCAGCAAAGGGTTGATTTCGCGGAGCGCCACGTCGGCCGGGGCGGATGAGGCGGACGAGGCGATCGCGAAACCAACGAACGCAAGAACGGTCGGGCGGGTGAAACGCAGCATGGTGGACTCCGGTTTGGTCGGATGTGAGCTGAGGAGAAACGCCGACCTTGCCCAGGTATTGCGGCCCGAGGCGAATCATGTCGAGGTTCTCGGATGGCCGGCCGGAGGATCGCCCGGGAGCGGGTCGGTACCCTTCCCCGGATGCCCGACGACCGGCGACAGCGTGTCGAGAGTCTTTTTCTGGCGGCTGTTGAGCTGCCTGCTGACCGGCGCGCGGCGCTGCTGGCGGGCGAGCCTGACGAGTTGGTGCGGCGCGAGGTGGCGTCGCTGCTGGGGCACGCCGAGGCGTCGTCGGGCTCTCAGGGGGGGTCGGGGGGATTGGGGGGTGGGGGTCCGGAGTTTGCCGGGCCGGGGTTTCTGGACTCCAAGGACGCGCCGGGGCGGGCCCTGCAGACGGGGATCGGCGGCGCCGCGGCGGCGGCGCATGTGGATGAGCCGCTGCTGCCGCCCGGGACAGTGGTGGGGCGGTACACGCTGCGGGGCGTGGTGGGGGCGGGTGGGATGGGGGTGGTGTACATCGCCGAGCAGGACCGCCCGCGCCGGACGGTAGCGCTGAAGGTGCTGCGCGCGGGGATCGCCTCGGCGCGGATGCTGCGGCGGTTTGAGTTCGAGGCCGAGATCCTGGGGCGATTGCAGCATCCGGGCATCGCGCAGGTGTACGAGGCGGGCGCCTTCGCCGAGGGGCGGCTGACGCGCCCGTACATCGCGATGGAGCTGGTGCGCGGGGCGCCGCTGATCGAAGCGGCCCGCCAGCGAGGGCTGGGGACGCGCCAGAAGCTCGAGCTGCTGGCCAAGGTCTGCGATGCGGTGCAGCACGCCCACCAGGTGGGCGTCATTCACCGCGATCTGAAGCCCGCCAACATTCTTGTGGCGGATGCCGCCCCGGACAGGGACGGGGCCCGGGCGGGCGGGCCCGGGGGCGCCGGCGCTTCGGGCGGCTTTGGCTCCGGCCCGGAGGCGCTCTCGCCCAAGGTCCTGGACTTCGGCGTCGCCCGCGGGCTTGAGCGCGACGGCGCGGTGACCACGCTGCAGACCGCCGCGGGCCAGATCGTCGGCACGCTGCCGTACATGAGCCCCGAGCAGCTCGACGGGGAGGAGAGCAAGGTCGACACGCGCAGCGATGTCTACGCGCTGGGGGTGGTCGGGTATGAGCTGCTCTCAGGGCGGCTTCCGCTGGATCTGGCGAAGGCCTCGCTGGCGGAGGCGGCCCGCATTCTGCGCGATCAGACGCCGGTGCGGCTCTCGCTGATCGACCGCTCGCTGGCGGGCGACATCGAGGTGATCTTCGCCACGGCCCTGGCCAAGGACCCCAACCGCCGGTACCGCTCCGCGGCGGAGCTCGCCGCCGACATCCGGCGCCATCTGGCGGGTCAGCCCATCGCGGCCCGCCAGGATTCGGCGCTGTATGTGTTCTCGACGTTCGTGCGGCGGAACAAGCCGGCGGTGTTCGCCAGCCTGGCGGGGCTGGCGGGCGTGCTGAGCTTCGCCGTGTGGGTGGCGATCCAGGCCGAGGCCAACGCCAATCTCGCGGCGGAGCGGGCCCTGGAGACGGCCAAGGCGGTGAAGGCCCAGGAGCGGGCCGACGAAACCGCCGGACGCCTGGCCCAGGAGCTCTCGCTGGCCAATCTGGAGCGGGGCCGCCTGCAGGCCCAGGCGGGCAACCTGAGCGCCGCCGAGGACCTGCTGTGGCCCGAGCACCTGCGCAGCCTCAATGCGCACCACCCGTTCTACGCCTTGTGGGAGCTGTACTCCATCCTGCCCTGCCTGGCGACGATGCCGGCCCAGGGGGGGCGGATCTATGGCGTCGCCGTGTCGCCGGCGGTGGGAGGGGGCCTTGCCGCGACCGGCGGCTCGGACCCGGGGATCATCATTTTCGACGCCGTGACGCACGAACGGCTTCGCGGCATCGAGACGAGTTCGCCGGCATTCTCGTTGGCGTTCAATCATGACGGTTCGGCGCTTGCCTGCGGCGAGCTGACGGGGCGCGTCTCGGTGTTCAGGCCTGCTGACGGGTCGCTGATCCGGCGATTGTGGGAGCCGCGCGAGGTCATCGCGACGCTTCAGGAGGACCCTGTCCCCGAGGCGGGCCCGTGCGCGGTGAGCTTCGCCCCCGACGGCGCTCTGTACGCCGCGTTCACGACCGGTGAGGTCCGGTGCTGGCGGCCTGACGGAACTCCCGCGGGGGTGGTGGTGCTCAAGGAGCGAATCGCCTCGGTGCGGGTCTCGCCCGACGGCGCGCTGGTGGCGATCTGCACCACCAGCGGCCTGCTGAGGGTGTATTCGCCAGACCTTAGCACCTGGCGCGATCTGGCGGCGAAGCTCCCGAGGGCCGCGACCCAAGTTGCGTTCTCACCGAGCGGGCGTCTGCTGGCTGTAGGCGGTCAGGACAGCATGCTCGAGGTGTTCGAGGTGGACAGCGGGCGCCAGGTCGCCCGCCTGACGGCGCCGGTGGGGGCCATCCGCGGCATCGAATGGGGATCCAGCGAGGACCAGCTCTTCTCCGCCGGGTGGTGGATGGTGGTCGAGTGGGACCTCACCAGCCGCAGCGTGCGCCGGCGGATCAGCAGCACCTGGTCTGATTCGTCGATGGCGGTGAACCCTGAGGGGGGCCAGCTGTGGACGACGGTCCGGCAGGGCGTGCGGGTGTGGGATGTCGCCCCCCAGAAAGCCCGCATGCTGCACCCCCTGGTGGAGGGGCGAACCGTGGCGCGGCAGGGTCCCTTCGGGCACACGCTGGCGGGCGACGCCGATGGATCGGTCGTGCTGATCGATGCGCGGACTGGTGAGCCTGGCGCGGTGCTGGGAAAGTTCGGGCGGCGGATCCGATCGATCGCCTTCAGCCCCGCGGCGCCGCTGGCCGCGACCTCGGGGGTCGACGGCGTGCTGCGGCTGTGGGACCTCAGCAGCGGGACGCTCGCGGCCCAGTGGCCGCAGATGCGCTGCCCGACCAATCGGGCCATCGCCTTCTCGGCCGATGGTCGGCGGCTGATCTCGCCCGCTCAGGACCTGACCTTTCGGGTGATCGATGTCGCCACGAAGCAGGTCACCATGACGTTGCCCTCCGACGGCGAGGAGCCGCTCGCGGCGTGTTTCAGCCCCGATGGCGCCCGGATCGCCGCGGTGACGCGCCGGCCGTACGTGAGCATCTACGACGCGTCGACCGGCCGTCTTCTGGCGCGGCCCGCATGCGGGGATACCCCCTGGAGTCTCGCGTTCTCGCCCGACGGCCGCTGGCTGGCCTGCGGAGACTGGGGGCGGGGCATCACGGTCTGGGAGCCCATTACCGGAGCGGTGGTTCGGCGGTTCGAGGGCCACACGGCCCTGGTGACCGATCTGGCCTTTCGCGTGAACGAGCCCAACATCCTGGCTTCCTGCAGCACCGACGGCACGATCCGGTTCTGGGATCTGTCCACGGCGGCCTCCACTGCGTCGCTCACGCTGCGGAGCAACGAGGAGGAGTCGGGGCTGTGGAACCTCGACTTTCATCCCGCGCGGCCTGAGCTGATGTGCACCAACGGCCAGGGCCTCGTTTCGGTGTGGCGCCTGCGGTACTTCAACCGCCACATCTTGGGGAATCTCCAGTGGCAGTACGCCCGATTGAAAGGCCAGACGGGCATGCCTGCCGAATCGGAGGTGGCCGGGCAGGCCGCGACCATGAAGAGGGGCATCCGATCAGCCCTCCAAGAGGGTCCGCGCGACACCACCACCCCGGTCGCTGGTGAGTGATGCGGGTCGTACACTTGGCCACGCAGACTGTCCAGCCTGAGCATCAGCATGCCCACTCCATCATCATCTGAGCCTGGCCCCACTGCGGGGGCTTTTGGTCCCGGCCCCGCTGCGCGGGCAAGCGCGCCGAGCCACGATGAGCTGCTTGAGCGGGCCAGGGCGGGCGGCGCGGGGAGCGCCGACGCCCTGACGGTCGTTCTGCAGGAGCTTGGCCCGCTGGTCCGCCAGCGGATCGCCCCGAAGATCGGCGCCCAGTGGCGGGCCGTGCTGGATGAGGACGACGTGATGCAGACGACCTATTTGGAGGCCGTGCTGCGGCTGAACAAGTTCACCCATGGCGGGGCCCGGGAGTTCCTGGCGTGGCTCCACCGCCTGGCTGAGAACAACCTCATCGACGCCGTGCGCTCGCTGGAGAGCGCCAAACGCCCCGACCCGCGCCGACGGGTGACGGTCGCGGCGGGCGCCGAGGACTCGGCCGTGGCCCTGATCGACATGCTCAGCACCAGCGGGACATCGACGCCCAGCCGGGTTTTCGGACGGGGTGAGGCGGCCGGGCTGCTGGACCTGGCGCTCAAGCGGCTGCCCCCGGACTATGAGAAGGTCGTTCGTCAGTACGACCTGGCCGGGCGCTCGGCGGGCGAAGTGGCCAAGGAACTGGGCCGCTCGGAAGGGGCGATCTACATGCTGCGGGCCCGGGCGCATGACCAGTTGCGTGAACTGTTAGGGTCGGATTCGAAGTTCTTCTCCACCGGTTCGTGATGAAATCCCGGCGAAGACGCGTGAGCGGCCGGTCCGCGTCGCGTTGCTGATCCTGGCGACCGGTGAGGGACCGCCGCGGTGCGCCGCGGACCCGCGCATGTGGCCGCCGCCCGGCGCGGCGGGGATCGAGGCTCGCTCGTGACCGACACCCCACCTCCAACCCCGCCAAGCCCCCCCACCCCGCCCACGCCATCGAGTTCTCCGCCGCCCTCGGCGGGGTCCGGGTCGGACCGGGAACGGGCGTTGATCGAAGGGGCGATGCTGCAGGCGGCCCCGCGCCCAGGGTCGGGCCTGTTTCCGCTGCGGGCCCGGGAGATCGCCAAAGACGCGATCCCGGGGTATGAAATCTTGCGCGAGATCCATCGCGGCGGGCAGGGGGTGGTCTACCAGGCGATCCAGAAGTCGACGCAGCGGAAGGTGGCCATCAAGGTCGTGCACGGGGGCCCCTTCGCGGGGGAGCGTGAGCGGGCCCGGGTGGAGCGCGAGGTGCGGATCCTGGCGGGGCTGGACCATCCGTGCATCGTCAAGATCCACGATTCGGGCGTGGCCGGCGGGATCAGCGACGGTGGAGCGGCAGGGGGCGGCTCGTTCTACTACGTGATGGACTATGTCTCGGGCCAGAGCCTGGACGCGTTCATCACCAAGGAGCCCAAGCCCATCGAGGAGGTGCTGCGGCTCTTCGGGCAGATCTGCGAGGCCGTCTCGGCGGCGCACCTGAAGGGGGTGATCCACCGCGATCTCAAGCCCGGGAACATCCGCATCGACGGCTCCGGCCGGCCGCACATTCTTGACTTCGGCCTGGCGAAGCTGTCGACGCCCGAGCAGTCGGAGCCCGGCAAGCCGCGCATCATGACGATGACCGGCCAGTTCGTCGGTTCGCTCCCGTGGGCGAGCCCGGAGCAGGCGACGGGCGCCCCGGACCGCATCGACGTGCGGACCGATGTGTACTCGCTGGGGGTGATCCTCTACCAGCTGCTCACGGGGCGATTCCCGTACCAGGTGGTCGGGCACATGCGCGAGGTGCTCGACCACATCCTCAAGACCGAGCCTGCGCGCCCCAGCACGGTCCGCAGGCAGATCAACGACGAGGTCGAGACGATCGTCCTCAAGTGCCTGGCCAAGGAGCCCGAGCGGCGGTACCAGTCGGCCGGGGAGCTGGCCCGCGACATCCAGCATTACCTGCGTGGCGAGCCGATCCAGGCCAAGCGCGACAGCGGGTGGTACGTGATCACCAAGACCCTCCGGCGTCATCGCGCCGCGGTGGCGGTCGGAGCGGGGTTCCTGGTCCTAGTGACGGTCTTCGGCCTTGCGATGGGCGTGATGTGGCTGCGCGAGCGGGCCCTCAAGGGCGAGGTGCAGCGCCAGCTCGATGCGGTGACCGCCGAGCGCGAGGCCAAGGAGGCCGCCCGGGCCAGGGCACAGGCGAATTTCGAATCGGTCCGCGAGCTGGCCCACGTGTTCATGTACGACTTCGCCGACGGCATCGAGGACCTGCGCGGGGCCACGCGGGTGCGAGAGAAGCTGCTCACCACCGCCAAGGGCGCGCTGGTGAAGCTGATGGCCGCCGAGCCCAGCGCCGAGCTCGACCGCGAGTTGGCCGATGCGTACGACCGCGTCGGCGACATCGAGGCCGGGCTGTACCTGCCGCGCGTCGGCGCCACCGCCACGGGGGCGGAGCACTACGCCAAGGCCCGGGCGATCCGCGAGCGGCTGCTGGGCGGTGAGCCCCAGAGCCCGCAGGCCCACGCCGACCTGGGCGAGAGCCTCCGGCGCTCGGCGAAGGTGCTGCAGCGCGGCCGGAAGTTCGGTGAGGCCCGCCAGGAATTCGCGCGGGCCATCGGCGAATACGACAGCGCCATCGCGCTGGCCGGCGGAGCAGGAGGTGGGGGTGGTGGGGGGGGTGGGGGCGATGCCGCGCGGCGAGCAGCCCTGCGGGAGCGCCGGTCAGCGATCGTGCGCGAGACGGCCAACCTGCTGGTCACCAGCAGCGCCGAGGGCGGCCGGTCGCTGGCGGAGGTGGGCCAGCTCATCGGTGAAGCCCTGGCCCGGTACGCCGAGGTCGAGGTGCTGTGGCGCGAGCGGCTGCATGCTGACCCCGCCGACCGCAAGGCCCGCGAGGGTCTCGGGGTCGTCACCGATCAGCGGGCCCGGGCCCTGATCGCGCACGCGCGGGCCTTCAGCGATGCGTCGCGCAAGGCCGCGGGGAACGCGGCAGGCGCGGACCCCGAAGCCCTCCGCCTGCACCGCGAGGGGCTCGCCCGGCTGGGTGAGGCCCGCGAGGCCACCCGGCAGAGCGAGGCGGAGTTCCGGAAGCTCTCAACATCGCACCCGCAAGACGGCGCGGCCCGGCGCGATCTGCTGATCGCGCTCTACAACGTGGGCGACACCTGGATGCGGGAAGGAGAAGCCCTCGATCGCGCCCGCGAGGGGCGGCTGGTTGACGCCGTGGAGGCGGAGGGCGCGGCCAGGTTGGCCAAAGTGACGGCGCGGGGTCTGTTCGAGGAGTCGCTGGCCATCGCGCGCGAGCTGGTGCGGGCTGACGAGGGCAATCTGGAGTGTCGGCGCGACGCGGCGCTGGTGCTCAACAAGCTGGGCAACGTGCTGCGGGACCTTGGCGAGGTCGACGGCGCGGGCGCCGTGTTCCAGGAGTCGCTCGAACTGCGCGAGGACCTGTGGCGGACCGACCCGATGCAGCAGCACCGCTTCGACCTGGCGGTGGGGCTCTACAAGCGGGCGGAAACTGAGCGCCTGCGCGCCAAGGGCGAGGGCCTCGAACCCGCCGAGCGGACTCGCCGGCTCGAGGCGGCCAGGGGGTGGTACGCCCGCTGTCTGGATGCCTATGGAGCCCTGAAGGAAGCGGGTGTCGAGGTCCGCGATCGCGACATTGCGCGGGTCCGGTCGGAGCTGGAGGAGTGCGAGGCGGCGCTCCGGACGGGCGGCGGGCGGTAGCGTCGGTCTCGCTGGGGCCAGCTGTGAAGCTGGGCAAGCCTGATGGAGCGATCTGACGCCGCGTCTGCGATTTTGGCGGCGAACCGGCATTCAGCGTGAGTGGCGACCGTCCCAGTCGTTGAGAAGGACGGATGAAGCCATGCCGATTGAAGCGGTCGCCGCGCCGGTTGTGGGGTAGGCTTATCGGTGAGAGCCGAAGCCCGGCGTCGCCGCGCTTCAGGATCGGAGAGATTCACAAGACCCACCAGGCGGGAGAGCGAGCATGAGGGTCCCCTCAAAGGTTGGTACTGCGCGATGGCTGGCGTTGGCGGCGGGCGGCTGCTGCGTGTGCGGCTCGGCGCTGGGCCAGACCAACGTCAACTGGCAGGCCCCGGTGACCGGCCCGTGGGGCCAGGCGTCGAACTGGAGCCCGGCCCAGGTGCCCAACAACTCGGGTTCGAGCCTGTTCAACGCCGCGATCCAGGTGACCGGCGCCCCGTATGAAGTGACGCTCGACAGCAACTTCACCGTCTCGGGCCTCACCCTCGGTCCCGCCACGCCCTCGAGCGATCCAACGCTGAACCTGAACGCGCGGGCCCTCACCGTCCGCGCGGCGTACACGCAGACCGGCGCCCGCCTGCTGGGCGTTGGGGCCCGCGATCAGAACACCATCACGATCGCCGGAGCAACGACCCTGAGCGGCGCGGTGCTGGAGCACACCCGCATCACCACCCGCGGCAACCTGCAGCTGCTGGGTTCCGATAACGACATCTGCGACACCGATATGGACCATCGCGGGAGCGCCGCGAGCTGGAGCGGGACCGGGAACATCCTGATCGATGGCGCGGGGCGTTTCACCAACGGCTTCGCATCCACCTTCACGATCCTCAACAGCCAGAACATCACCACCGACGCGACCGGCCGGTTTGTCAACAACGGGCGTCTGGTGAAGCAGACAGGGGCCGGGACGACGTTCATCAACCTGACCGGCGGCGCGTTCACCAACGCCGGGACCGTCGAGGTTCAGTCCGGCATCCTGCGCGTGGCGGGGATCGATTCTGCGACCTTCAGCGGAGGGGTGCTGAACACCGGCGTTTGGCGCGTGCTGAGCGGGCGGACGCTTCAGCTCGACGGCGCCGCGATCACCACCAGCAACGCCGATGTCACTCTCTCCGGCGCCGGGGCCACGTTCACGGCGATCGACGGGCTGACCACGATCGGCGCGACGGGCAAGTTCACCGTGCAGAACGGCCGGAACTTCACCACCGCCGGGGCCTTCACCAATAACGGCCAGCTCACCCTGGGCGCGGGGACCAACTTCACCGTGAACGGCGGGCTGTCGAACTTCGCCGGCGGCACGCTGACGGGCGGCGTCTACAGCGTGAACGCCGGGAGCGTGCTGACCTTCAACGGCGCCGCGATCGCCACGCTGAACGCCAAGCTCACCCTCGACGGCGCCGGTTCGCAGGTGCGCAGCGAGACCGCCGCCGACGCCCTGTCGGGCTTGAACCGCGTGCAGTCGGCCGGCGACTTCACCGTGAGCGGCGGAAGGAGCTTCACCGCCGCGTCGTTCACCGTCGACGCCGGGGGCAAGGTCGCGGCGGGCGCGGGCTCCACGATCAGCCTCGGCGCTCTTTCGAATTTCGCTGGCGGAACCCTCACCGGCGGGTCATTTTCGGCCAGAGGCGGGCAGATCCGTTTCAATGGCGCCGGCGGCGATGTCACGACCCTCGACGCCGATGTCGCCCTTGACGGCGCCGCGGCCCGCCTGGCGGATCAGACCGGCGCGAGCCACCTCAGCGCCCTGGCGACGATCGCCGCGGGCCGCACGCTCGCCATCACCGGCGGGCAGCAGTTCGCCACCTCGGCCACGCTTGCGTTGACGGGCGATGCGGCCCTGACAGTCGGCGCCGCGAGTCGCGTGGATGCCGCGGGGCTCGCGTTTGGCTCAACGGCCCGCGTCACGGTGGCGGGGACGGTGCAGTTCCCCGGCGCCGCGTTCACGAGCGTGCCGGCCGGGCTCATTCTCCAGCCGGGCGGGCGTGTGCTGAACGGCACGACCAACGCCTTCGACGCTCTCAACACCATCCAGGGCAACGCCCAATACTCCCTCGGGGCGGGGCAATCGCAGACCCTCCTGGGCAACCTGACCACCCAGGCCTCGGGCAACCTGACCATCGGCGAGCGCGGGAGCACGAGCGTCGCGACGCTGAACATCCCCGGGAACTACACCCAGAACGGCTCGACGCAGCTCAATAACGGCGTCTTGAACATCACCGGGGCGTACCAGCTCAACGGCGCCACCACCGGCAGCGGCTCGATCAACGCCGGGTCGGTTGTCATCGGGCCCGGCGGGGTCCTCGGGCCGGGCAACTCGCCCGGGCGCGTCGACATCACCGGCGATGCGTCGGTGCTCGAGGGCAGCTCGTTCCAGCTCGAGATCGGCGGGCCTGATTCCGTCAACGGGCGCGGCGTGGTCAGCGACTTCCTCGATTTCCGCGGCGGGCTCGTGTTCGGTGAGCAGGCCGGCGGCTTCGCAGCAGGGACGCTTCAGTATTCGTTCATCAACGCGTTCGAGCCGGAGATCGGCGATCGATTCGTGCTCGTGCACGTCGAGGGCTTGCTCGTCGGGACCTTCGCCCTGGTCGCCCCGCTGAACACCGGCATCCAGGCCTCCGCCGCGTGGGAAGGGCAGGACCTGGTCCTGACCGTCACGGCGCTGCCGACGCCCGGCGCCGCGGGGCTGCTGGCGATGGCCGGGCTCGCGGCGGCCCGCCGACGCCGGTGAGTTTCCCGCTGGCCGCCGGTGTCCGGCTACTGGCTACTGGTGCTGAACCTCGCGCGGGCGGAACGGGAAGCCTTTGGCCCGCATCCGCTCGGCGTGTTCGTCCCCTCGGGCCCGCCATCGGGCGGCCTGCTCGACCCGGTCGGGGTCCGGCTGGACCCGGTCCCAGTCCACGTAAAGTTGCTCCAGCCGGCGCGCGGCGTGATAGGGGTAGTCGCGATCCTTCGTGTTGGAGTGACCGCACAGGGCTTCATAGGACTCGAGCAGCATCCGCTCGGCCTCGCTGAACAGCCCGCGCTTGCCCAGGGCCTCACCCAGCATGTTGCGGGCGTGGGGCCGGGTCCAGCTTGAGTCGGGGTTGACCGATGGCGGCAGATCGAGCACGCGGCGCGTGAGCCGCTCGACTTCGTCGCCGTCGCCCCGGAGCTGCGCATACGGGGCCACGTTCAACAGCACCGCCGACAGCGTGGAGTCCGGCGCCAGGCCGCGCGGCGGGTCGTAGATCGACAGGCACTCGCGGAAGACCCGCTCGGCGCTGGCGTCGTCACCGGCTTTCTGCAGCGCGACGCCCCGCCGGTTGAGGGCCCCGACCACCGGCCCGCTGACGGCGCCGAACGTCTGGGTCGAGAGCTCCACCACGCGGGCCCAGCGGGCTTCAGCGGTGGGGAAGTCCCGGCGCGACTCGGCCAGCCAGGCGAGCATGTACTGGTTGTTAATCGAGGCCGGGCTCGCCGGGCCGATGGTCTCGCTGGTGATCGCCAGCGACTCGGAGTAGCAGCGTTCCGCGTCGTCATAGCGCCGCTGCATGTGGTACTGGGCCCCAAGCTGGGAGAGCGTCCGCGTGGTTTCGGGGTGCTTGGGGCCATAGGCGGCCTGGAAGCCCTCGAGGGCCTCAATCATGAGCGTGGCGCTGCCCTCGGGGTCGTGGGTGTTGATGGCTGTGTAGGACCGCAGCTCCGCCGCGTCCTTGGAGTGCGGACCGAAGAGCCGGTCGGCCAGGGCGATGGCCTCGCTGAGGGTGGCCCGCGCCTCATCGAGGCGCCCGTTCGCGGCCTGGATCCCCCCGAGCTCGCGCATGGCCCGGCAGAGCGAAGGGTGATCGGGCCCCGCGGCGCGGAAAAGCGCGACCGCCCGCGTGGCGAGCGCCTCCGCCTCCGGCACGCGGTGCTGGTTCAGCGCCAGCGCGGCCAGTTCGATCAGGCATTCGGCAGCGCCGGGGTGGGTCGGCCCCGAAACCCGCTCGCGCAGCTGCAGGGCCAGCTTCAGGTGCCGCTCGGCCTTCAGCGGTTGCCCGATGGTCACATAGCTCGATCCGATCGCCAGCCGGGCCGTGGCCTCCACGTCGGGCTGGTCGCGCAGCGAGCCGTTATCGACCGCCGCGGCGCCCAGGTCCAGCACCTCGCGGACGGTCACATCGCGCCCGGTGCGGCCCTCCGGGCCCGCGCTCGAGAGCATCGAGCTCAGGAACTCGCTTGCGGATTTGTACTTGCGGGCATCGAGCGCGGCGGCCTCGCGGGCCTTTTCGGCCAGGGCGGTCGCCGCGACGGCCCGGTCGCGCTCGGTGCTGGCCTTGAGGAAGCCCGCGCCCAAGCCGGTCACGCCCACGCCCATCGCCAGCACCATCAGCGCCGCGCCGGCCACCAAGCCGCGTCGCCTCGACACGAACTTGCGCAGGCGGTAGCTGGTTGTCGGCGGCCCCGCCAGCACCGGCTCGCCCCGCAGGTAGCGCTCGATGTCGGCCGCGAAGGCCTCGGCCGAGTCGTACCGGCGCGACGGGGCCTTGTCGAGGGCCCGCATGACGATCCAATCCAGCTCGCGGCGCAGGGCCCCGGCCAGGCGGCCCGGCTCCATGCCACGCCGGTCGGCCAGCTCGACCAGCCTGGCGCCGTTGTTGGTCGTCACGCGCGTGCTGGGGGCGGGCGGCTGATCCTCGCGGATGATCCGGCGCATCTCGTCGAACGAGGCGCTCCGCAGGCGGTCACCGCCGAAGGGTGTCGCGCCGGTGAGGATCTCGTAGAGCACCACCCCCAGGGAATAGACGTCAGTGCGTGTATCCAGGTCCATCGCGCCCGCCGCCTGCTCGGGCGACATGTAATCGGGCGTGCCCAGCAACTGAAAGAACTGCGTGTAGGCCGAGACCGGGGTCAGGCCACCCGACGCGGCCTTGGCGATGCCGAAGTCGATCACCTTCGGCGCCGGGCGCCCGTCGCTCAGGGTCACCAGCACGTTCCCCGGCTTGAGATCGCGATGAATGATCCCCTTCTGGTGGGCGTGCTGCACGGCCCGGCACACCGCGACAAACAGCTCCAGCCGCTGCGCAATCGAGAGCTTCGCCTCGTCGCAGTACTCCCCGATCGGCCGGCCCTTCACCAGCTCCATCACGAAGTACGGCCGGCCCGTCGCCGTCGCCCCGGCGTCGATCACCCGCGCGATCCCCGGGTGCTCCATGATCGCCAGGGCCTGCCGCTCGGCCTCGAACCGGGCCACCACCGCCTGGGTGTCCATCCCCAGCTTCACGATCTTGATCGCCACGCGCCGCCGGATCGGCTCGGTCTGCTCCGCCACGAAGACCACGCCGAAGCCGCCCTCGCCGATCCGCTCCAGCAGCCGGTAGCGCCCGATCATCTCGCCGGGCTTGTGGTCGATCGCCGCCGCCGCGGCTTCGAGGGAGAGGGTCGGCCCGCTGGTCCCGCCCACGCCCCCCTCTTCAGCCTGCTCAGCCTCATGCGCGTCCAGGAGCGAGCGCACTTCGCCATGGGCCGCCGGGTCGTCGGCGCGCAGGCGAGCCAGAGCTTCGGCCCTTTCGCCGGGTGGGCGCTCCGAGAGGTCGGCGAAGATCTGCTTGATGCGGTTCCAGTCGGTCATGTCGGCGCGGCCGGTGGGGGGGATGGGGCGGAGGGTGAGGTGGGTGAAGGGTGTGGTGGGCGGTCGCCGGCCCGTTGCTCGTCCAGATAGCGCCGCAGCCACGCCCGGGCGACGGTCCAGTCCCGCCGCACCGTGCGGTCTGAGATGCCTAGCGCCAGGGCCGTCTCCTGCTCGGTCAGCCCGGCGAAAAAGCGCAGCCGCACCACGCGGGCCAGCTCCGGGTCCATGGCATCCAAGCGCCCAAACGCCTCGTCGACGGACAAGATTTCCTCGGGATCCTCGTCCGCCGCCAGATCGACGAGGTTCAGACGGGCCCGCCGATGCGGGGCGCCTTCCCCAGCCCCTCCGCTCCCGCCCCGTTTCAGGCGGGCCTTGGCCCGGGCATGGTCGACCAGGATGCGCCGCATCGCCTCCGCCGCGGCCGCGAAGAAGTGCCCGCGGCTGCGCCACTCGATGTTCGCCGAGCCCACCAGCCGGGCATAGGCCTCGTGCACCAGCGCCGTCGCCTGCAAGGTGTGCCCGGCGGGCTCGGCGCGGAGGCGAAGCTCGGCCAATCGGCGGAGATGGTCGTAGACGACCTCGAGCAACCGGCCAGCGGAAGCAGGGGCCCCGTCGGGCCCAGGCGGCCCGGACAGCAACTGGGTCACAGGTTCGGGATCGGGCGGGCCGTCAGCCATGGGATGATCTCGGGCTTTCGCCGGCAGATGGTACCCGGCGGCCGCCGCGTGCCGCGTTTTCGCTGGGGCCTCGCCAAAACGCACCGCGGCGCCGACAGGGATGTCGTCGGCGCCGCGGCTTCGTCAGGACGGGATTCGTCAATGCCCCCGGGGGTCAGCCGCGCGCGGGGGGGGGAGGGGGTAGCCGGGCGAGTCGCGTCAGTTGCACCCGCCGAAGTACGCCGAGATGTAGTCCGAAAGGTCGTCAGGGTCGGTGAACGAGTCGCCGTTCCAGTCAGCGCGGTCGCAGGGGGGCTGCGAGAAGTAGCAGGCGATGTAGTCCGAGAGGTCGTCGGGGTCGAGGACGCCGTCGCCGTTGTAGTCGGCGACGCACACCTGCTGGCAGGCGCCGATTCCCAGGACAAACCGGCCCGAGTTGGTCCCGAACCCGGCGACCCGGATGCGATACGCCTGGCCCGCGACGACGCTCACGACCAACTGCGAGGTGAGGTCGCCCGCGCTGAGGTTGACATCGTCGTTGCAGGCGATCGCCTGGCTCCCGCAGGCGTCGGGGTGGACCGACAGCACGGTGTCGAACGACGACCCGGCGGTGTTGATGATCATCTGACCGGTGCAGCTGGCCACGAAGCGATACCACGCCGAGTTGCCCTTCGCCGGGTTGCAGTCGCTGAGGGTGAGATCGCCGGGCCCGGCGTAGTTGTCGCTGAAGATCGTCTGGGCGCCGGAGATCTCCGTCGCCGCGGCGCAGACGGTGTTGGGCAGGGGGAGCAGGGCCCGGGCCGCCGCGTAGCGGACGGCGCCGCCCAGGCCGTCGGAGGCGAAAGTGACGAAGCGGCCATTGCTCGAGATGGTGGGCTGGATGCTCGGGGAGAGGATCTCATCGCCGCCGGCCCTCACGCTGGCGCGGGTCAGCCGCTCGGAGGTGCGGTCGAAGACGAAGACGTCCTGCTGGGCGTTCTGGTCGGCGCACCCGAAGAGCGAGCAGGCGAAGTTGGTCGCGGTCGACGCGAAGGCCACGTACCGGCCGTCATCGCTCACCGAGGGGCTGCTGCTGCTGTCATTGAGGAAGACGACGCCATCGGGCAGCACGAAGGGGTTGAAGGTGCGCGAGGCGTTGTCGAAGGCGACGTGACCGGCCTGGTCAAAGGCGCCGTTTGCGTCGCTGTCGCGGTCCTTCACGATGATGTTGGCGGCGCTGGTGTTGCAGGGCGCCAGGTTGTTGGCCGACGAGACGAAGGCGATGAAGCGGCCGTTGCCCGAGATGCTGGGGTTGGAGTTGGAGCCGTCGGGCTGCCCGCCGCCGATGGGCTCGGAGACGCGCACGTTGAAGGTGTCGGTGAACATGTCGCGGACGAAGATCTCCTGGTTGCCGACTGAGTCGCTGAAGACCATGAACTGCGAGAGGCTCTGGAACGCCACCCACCGACCGTCGGCGGAGATCGACGGGTTGCTGCTCGTGCCGTCGCCGGTCTGCCCGACGAACTGGCCGCTGATGCGCTTGCTCACGAGCTTGGTCACCGCCGCGTCGGGCGAGCCGCCCGACTCATCGAAGTTTCCGTCGTTATCGGCGTCGCGATCGCGCCAGTAGACGTTCGTGAAGGCCGTCGGATCGGCGGTGAAGCCGTACTGCGACTGCCAGGCGATGTACCGGCCGTTGGCCGAGATCACGCCGTTCTGGCTGAAGTGGTCGCAGATGTCATTGGGGCAGGGGCCGTTGCCGGGGGCCTCGTTGCTCGACAGGCTGACCCGGCGGGTGCGGGTGCGGCCCGCGCCCGCCTCATCGAAGATGCCGTTGCCGTCGGCGTCGCGGTCGCGGATGAACACGTCCTCGACGCCGTTGGTGTCGTTGGCGATCAGGTTGGTGGCCGACGAGCTGAAGATGATGAACCGGCCATTGTCGGACATCACCCGCTGCCCGCCGGTGACCACCGATGAGGCGTCGTTGGCCTCGGTCGCCGCCTGCGACGGGTCGGGCACGTTCACACGCACCGTGGTGTTGGTCCACAGGTCGCGGACGAAGACGTCCTGGCGGCTGTTGGCGTCGCCTGTCACCAAGTTGCTGGCGATGCTGTTGAACACCATCCAGCGGCCGTTGGGGGTGATGTACCCGCTGCCCGACGACAGGTTCCCCAGGGCGCCGCCCGTTGCGAGGCTGGGGTTGCTTGCGAGCGAGACGATCTCGGTGTTCTGGGCCAGAGTGGTCCCGGCCAGGGCCATCAGGGCCAGTGCGGACGAAGTGACAGCCAGACAGGTGCGGTGCATAAGCGACTCCAGTGGGTTCTGAGTGGGCCGCTTGCATCCAACCCCAGCACATGAAGCGGGGGGGTTGCAAGCGGTTACCGGTCAATGCGCCGCCTGCGGGCGCACTGGCTCATCGCGCCGCAATTTCTTTGACCTGAGGAGTTCCCCTCGATCCGGGGCGGTGTTAGGGCGCGGGGGTGGGGGCGGGGGTGGGGGCGGGCTGAACCGGCGCCGCCGTGCGAGCTACACCCATGCCGATCGCGAAGGCGTGCACGCCCTCGGTCGTCGGCAGCAGCCTGATCTTGTTCACCGCGTTGCCGAACTTCACCGGCGTCCACGTCGCCCCGCCGTCGATGGTCTGAAATCCGCCCGGCACGGCGCCCACCCAGCCGCGCCGCTCATCCACAAAGGCAATCCCGAACTGCCGCACCTTCGCATCGTCCACCAGCGGCAGTTCCGACCACGTCGCCCCGCCATCGGTGGTCTTGGCGACAAACCGCTGGCTGGCGCTGGCGTCGGGGTTGTACGACTGAATGGTCACATACCCCACCTGGCGGGTCGGGAAGGCGATCTTCCACGTCAACTCGAACGGCCGGGCTGAGACGTAGGCCTGCTTCCAGGTCTTTCCCGCGTCGGCGGTGGTCAGGATCAGGGCTCGCGACTCCGCGACATTTGCGTCGGTCGCCGCGGCGATCACCCCGTTCTGGCGATCAAAGAAGTGCACGTCAAAGGCCATCGCCGCGTCGTTCTTGAGATCGATCTGCGACCACGTCTTGCCGAGATCGTCAGAGAAGACCATCGTTGCGGGGCCGCCCACGCGTCCGACGCCGACAATCCGCACCCGCTCATCGAGGTTCCCCGCGTTGACGAACTTCTCGCGCAGCACCTCCAGGGCGCAGAGTCCGACCACCGGCGGGCCGTCGATGGCCTGGACCGGCGTCCACGTTTCGCCGCCATCGTCGGTGCGGTAGAGCGGCGTTGCATCGCTGACATTCGGGAAGTAGCCCGGGCCGATATTCCCCGCCAGCCCGATCCGCTCATCGACAAACGCGATGCAGCGGAAGTAGGTCCCCGGCTTGTGCAGCTTCAGCGTCCAGGTGTCGCCGCCGTCGGTGGTCTTGAAGATCTTCCCCGCGCCGTTGACGTACCAGCCGGTCGTCGGCGTGATGAAGAAGACGTCGTCCTGCTTGCCGGGGTGGGACTCGGTCTTGAGCATCCGCCACGCGGGCAAGCTGCCGTCGGCCGCCGCCGCGGGGGTTGCCGTTGCGTCGGGGGTGGGGGGGGCGGGGGGAGCGGGGGGGGCGGCGGGGCGGGCGGCGCCCGGAGCGCGGCGGAGCGTGGCCTTCTGGATCGACACCGGCGCCCACGTGCCGACCTCGGGCACGCCGTCCTTTCCACCAGTCTTGCCGCCCTGAGCGTCCAGGGTCGTGAGCAGCTCGACGCTGATCCGCTCGTCGGTCCCGCCGGCGCCCTCCAGCCGTTGCCGCGAGACGATCCGGTTGCCATCGACCACGAAGTGCGAGTACAGCGTCCCGTCGAAGCACCGAGCCTCCAGCACGATGCCGTTTCCCTCGTCAATGGCGAAGCGGCCCTCCGCGGCGTCCTTGACAATCAGCGTGTACGGCCGCTCCTGGCGCCCCGCCGCGCCCTCGTAGATGATCGTCCAGGTGAATCGGTCGGGCTTGTCGGTCGGCGCGATCGCCAGCTCCATGGTGAAGTTCTGGGCCCGTTTCCCATCGCCGCTGGTGGCGTCGCCCCGCCACCGACCTACCCACGCCTGCGGAAAGGCGGGCTGCGCCGCGCTGGCTTGGGGAGTGGGGGGTGCGGGCGGGGCCTCGGGCTCGGGGGCCGCAGTGCGACCCTCAACCTGGTTGATCCAGCCCAGCACCGCCCGCGGGAGCGATCCGTCCCACTCCCCTCGACCCATGGCGGTGAGGCTCGCCTTCAGGTCGGGATGGACGGTGAACCCGTGATCGGCGTTGGCCAGCGTCAACGCCGCGCCCTGGCCCGGGCTCCGCCCGTTCACGATCCGTGCGATCAACTCGTGGTCGGCCCCTGAGGTCACCCAGTCGTACTCACCGTGGATCGCCAGCACCCGCCCGCGCGACTTTTCCCACGCCTGGGCCAGGTTCAGGTCCTGAAGCTGGTGGAAGAACGAGGCGTGCCGGCTGGAGATGTGCGTGGCGTCGACCGACGGGTCGTCGGTCTTGAGCTCCGGGAATCGGGCCCAGACGTCGCCGGGCGTCTTCCTGTCGATCAGGATCGTCGCGCTGCTCTTGGCCTCGCCCTGGAGGGCTTCGTTGATGTCCCCTTCCGTGGCCCCGGCCAGGCCCAGCTGGCGGCGCACGTTCTCGAGCTGGTACTCAAACCATGTGCGCGCCAGCGTGCCGTAGACGATCGTCCCGCCTACCGGCTGCTCAGCCGTCAGATACGGCGCGATCACCCCGCCCATCGAGTGCCCGAAGATGTAGATCCGGTCAGGGTCGACGCTCCCCAGCGTGCGGAGCTGCCCAAGGGCCGCCCTGCATCCTTCAAGCTCAGTTGCGAAGTCGATTTCCTCGCAGCGCGGGCCCTCCGAATCGCCCAGGCCCGGCTTGTCGACCCGAAGCGTCACGAAGCCCGCCTTGGCCATCGCGTGCACCAGGCGGGTGTCGACGGCGTCGGCCGCCTGCGGCCGGTCGATCGACGCGCAGTAGATCCCCTGGATGAAGAAGAACGCCGGCGAGCGGCCGTCACGGGCCAGCGGTGTCTCGCGCGGCTCGGTGATGATCGTCCGCAGCCGGTAGCCCCCCGGGTGGGCCACGCTTGAGTACGTCACCACGCTCCCTTCGACCGTCTCCACCGGGACTGCGTCGGGCGCCACCCGGACCGTCTTCTCCTCACCCGCGCGCTCGAGCTTGAGCTCCACCTCCCGCCCCGCCCGGGCGGAGCGCATCGCCTCGGTCAGATCCGCATGCGACGCGATCCGCTGGTCGCCAACGGCGATCAGCCGGTCCCCCACGCTCACTCCGGCCCGGTCCGCCGGGCCTGTGGGCCTGACCAGCAGCACCCGCACGCCGCCCTCCGGGGCCGGCCGCACCGAGATCCCAATGGCTCCGCGCCGCGGGAGGTCATCCTGAGCGATCGCCCCCAGGCACGTGATGGCCAGGACGAGGGTCGGGGTGAGCCAGCCAAGCGTGCTGCGGATGTTCATGGGTGCTCTCGGGTGGGCCGGGCGGAGTTGCTGCGTCGGAACGGAACTGGTCGGGTAAGGGCAGGTGTGCGCGGGCTGGAAGAACCCAGCCCGGGCTTACTTGCCGAGCGACTCGATGGTCTTCTTGGGGTTGATCACCAGTCGCCCCGCCTCCCCGGGAATCGGGTCGGCATTCCGGCGGATCAGGTCCACCACCTCGGCCGGGGTGAGGGCGGGCTTGAGGGCCAGGATCTTGCCCGCCAGGTTGGCCACCTGCGGCGCCGCCATCGATGTGCCGGAGAACTTGATCTTCTGCCCGCCGGGGATCACGCTCTCGATCCGGTAGCCGTTGGAATAGAGCTCAGCGTTCTTGCCCGTGGTGGTGAAGGTCGTGAACTTCAGCTTGTCGTCCACGGCGCCGACGGTGAGCAGATTGGGCAGCCGAAGGCCCGCCGGCACGTACTCCGCAAAGTCGACGTCGTTGTCCTCGTTGCCCGACCCGGCGATGAACAGGATCTCCGGCGCGCTCCTGATGGCCGCCTCCAGCCCATCCCGAAGCCCCGCGAAGATCTGGCGCGAAAGGGCCGCCCGCTCCTCGGGGGTCGCTCCCACGCCCTTGGCCTCCAGCATCCCCTCAAAGGCCCCGCGCCCGACCCGCCAGCTCATGTTCACGACTCGGGTGTTGGCCTTCTTCAGGAAGCCCACCGCCTGCTGGCACGACTCACCCCAGGCCTTCCCCTCCTCGATCGTCGGGGCCGCGTCGGGAATGGCCTTGTACGGCCAGTTCTCAGTCACGTGCACCAGGCGGGCGAAGGGGTTGCCGGCGGCGGTGATCCCCGCGACGTGGGTGCCGTGCACGTGGCCGCCGAGCAGGTTCAGATCGTCGGTGAAGTCGCTGATCTGCTCCTTCTTGAGGTTCTTGTAGAAGTTCTGGAAGGCTTCAACCCCGGCGTTCTGCACGCCGGCCTGCATGTCCTGCGACGCCGCGATAAACCCGATCAGTTGGGCCTTGTCCCCCTTCAGCCCCGCCAGCGAGCTGAGCGGGCCGGTCGTGGGCCTGTGATCCATGCCGAAGGCCACGCCGTGCAGATTGTCGACAAAGCCGTCACCGTCATCGTCCTTGCCGTTGGCCTGCTCGCCGGGATTGGTCCAGAGTTGGCCACTGAAGAGCGAGGTGTCCACGCCCGAGTCCCAGACGCCGATCACGACCTGCGTCCCCGCCGCCGTGGCCGGCAGGCTCACCAGCCGCGGGGCCCAGAGGTCTCCGGAGGCGCCGCCCGTCCCGCCGGCCTGGGCGTCGATGATCTCGCCGTACACCTCGGCCATCAGCGGGATGAGCGGCAAGCCGAGCTTGAGCGAGTTCTGGATCTGCAGCAGCGTCGCCGCCAGATCGCCCGAGAGCTCGCCCTTGGCGGCTTCGAGCAGCGGGTCCAGCGATGACGCCGCCGAGGCCTCGACCAGCTCCCGGCTGATCATCTTGGCCTGGGCCCGCACGCCCACCAGCCGGTCCTTGATCGGCCCGTAGGGAAGGGCCGAAACCGTCTTTCGCAGCTCCGCCTTGAACTCGGCGTTGAACTTCGCCTGGTCGCCGCCGCTGGCCTTCTGGGCTGCGATGCGGGCTCGCAGCACCACGCCGCGCATCAGCTTTTCCTGCTCCTTGGTGTCGAGGGCCTTGGCCTTGTCGGACCACTCCAGCGCGAGATCATCCCGGCCCTGGAGGGCCATGGCGTTCCCGAGGAGTTCGTAGTATCCCTTGAGCGTCGCGACGTCCTCGATCTTGTACTTCTCGAGGTCGGCCTTGCAGTTGGCGATGACTTCCTGCACCAGCTTGCCGAACTTGGCCTCATCCCCGAGGATCTCGAGGGCCGTGCCCTGCACCTTATAGGTGTGGCGGGGCAGGTCGTCGGCCGTCTTCACGACGATTCGCGTGTCGGGCGGGGCCACTTGCCCCCCCTGCCCCCCCTGCCCCCACGCCATCGGCGCCGGGGCCCCGCCGGCCAGGAGCATTGCCGCCACGATCGTCATTCCAGTTGCACGCTTGGTCACGGTGAATCCCCTTAAAAAATGGACGTTCTGTACCATCAGAGCCTGACCGGGTAGAGCCTGATCGGGATCCCGGCGTCGGCCGTCATCCCCGGGTGCTGCGATCAGGCCCGCTTGGCGGTTCATTGGGCCCTGCTCCCGCGGCCTTTCGCCGGGGCCTCCCCGCCGGGCGGCCTCCCGCCCCGCGTTTGCGTGTGACCGGGCAGGCGATCGCCAGCGTCATGTAGAGTCGCCCTTCGCGCCGGCGCTTGCCGTCGTCCATCAGCGCCTTCAGGCGGCGAATGAGATCCCGAACCTCCTGGAACTTCTCGGGTGTCAGCCAGCTCAGTTCGTAGTTGATCGAGATGTTGCGCGTCTCGGCCCGGGGGTCGAGGCCGCCGACCTGTGCGGTGTCGCGCACCGCCCGCGACATCGCCTTCAGGAACGAATTGGCCGTCCGGGCGATCGCCTGGTTCTCAGCCCGGCCCGCCTGACCGGTGAAATCAATCACGAAGTCCTCGGCGACGACGTCGAACGTCTGCTCCGCGTTGCGGCCCACCTTCCGCAGCCCCGCCTCGCGCACGAAGCCCGCCTTGCGCAGGGCCTCGATATGGCGGTACAGCGTGTCCGCCGGGCGATCGATGACCGTCGCGATCTCGGCCACCGAGCAGGGCCCCAGCAGCCGGAGGGCCTCGGCGATCTCGGTGCGGGCGGGTGCGGCGAGCACCATCCACGCGGCGGGGGAGCGAACAAGATGGGCCGTGGCGCGGCTCACTCCAGAGCTAGGATACACAAGCGTTGTGTTTCCGTCACAAAATAAAACGGTGCTGGCTGATTGTCAACCCACCGATGCCCGCCACCCCGCCACCCCGCCCCTCACCCCCGAGTGCCGTGCCATTGAGGTCTCGCGAGACCACGATGTCCGGTCCGTTGTCCGTGAGGATTCCAGCGCGGGCATGTGTCGTGGTTGAGGAAGGACGTCGAGTCGATTCAGCGGTGTAGCTCGGCCATGCGCCAGACCTCCGTGCGCACCAGATCATGGACGAGGTTGTTGGAGACGGTCAGGTGGTTCGCCGGACACTAAGGTCTCGCAGAGCCGAGACCTCAGTGCCACGCTATCTTTCATCTTGATGCGTCCCCCGCGCCGGCTGGGCGCGCGATAATGGGACTTGGCACCCTCTTCCAAGGACGCATCCCATGGCCGCAGACCGTGCTTCCGACCGCTCCGACAAGACTGCCTCCGCCGCGCCCGCGGGCCCTGCTGAGGACATCCAGCGCTGGACCGCTGGGCGCAAGGCCGCCGTGGTGCTGGACCTGATCAAGGGCCGCACCACGCCGGCGGACGTGGCCCGCCAGTTCAATCTCACCGTCGCCGAGGTCGACGGCTGGGTCGAGCGCTTCATGGATGGCGGCAAGGAAGGGCTTCGCGCCGTGCCGCGGGACGTCGAAGCGCGGCACGAGGCCGAGCGCAAGGACCTTCTGGCCAAGGTCGGCGAGCTCACGCTCCAGGTCGACGCACTTAAAAAAACGAGTCGCTCCGCCTCGACGATCGCGGACGCGAGCGGACAGGCCCGGAGCGTGTGAACGCCGTGGTCGGGGCCCTGCGGGCCGAGGGCAAGAGCGTGTCGGTCGCCAAGGTGTGCCGCTGGCTGGAGGTGCCGCGCTCGACCGCCTATTACCTGCCGCGCGAGCGCAAGGCCGCGCCGATCGACGGCGTGATCGCCCACCTCATCCACGAGATCATCCAGCAGGAGCCGACCTGGGGCGTGGGCATGGTGTGGGGCCAACTGCGGTTCCAGCTCGGCTTCGACACGCTCAACAGGAAGAAAGTCGCCCGGATCATGAAACTCGAGGGCTGGACTGCCGGGCCCGGCGCGTGGGCCAGCGCCCGCGGGTTGAGCACAAAAAGAGCGTGGCGGAGACGCCCGATCAGCGCTGGGCCACCGACATCGCGCTGGTCAATTGCGGGCAGGACGGCTGGTGCGCCTTCGTGCCCGTCATCGACTGCTGCACGCGTCAGGTGCTGGGGTGGGAGCTGGCCGACACCGGCCGCGCCAAGACGGCCGAGCGGGCGCTCGACAACGCGCTGTTGAGCCGCTTCGGCTACTGCTACGGCGCCCCGTCGGGGATGGTCCTCCGCCACGACAACGGCCTGGTCTTCGGCTCGCGCCAGTACGTCCGCACCGTGAAAGCGTACGGGCTCACGCAGGAGTACATCGCGCCCTACACCCCCGAGCAGAACGGGCTGTGCGAACGCTTCATCCGCACCATCAAAGAGGAGTGCTGCTGGCAGCACCGCTTCGAGGGCATCGACCACGCGCGGCGAGTCATCGCGGCCTGGATCACCTGGTACAACGCCGCGCGGCCGCACTCGGTGCTGGGGTACAAGAGCCCCGACTCGTTCCACCGGCGCGTGACGATGAACGCCCCGGCCTCGGCGACATCCGCCGCAGCGTAACGCCTCGGCGGATCGCACCCCATTCCCTCATCAAGCCAGCCCCGCCGTCGCCGTCGCGTCGCCGCCACACCTGCCGGCGCACCGACGGCGACGGCGGGGCGTCGCGCGCTGTTGCTCAACCCCCACGCCAGAGCACGAGCCGAGCCGCCGCCAAATCTGGTCCGACCTTCCTTCGATCCGCCAGCGATCAGAGTTGTCCAGAAACAAGGGGGGACTACAATCTCGGCATTCGTCGCCTACAAATCGAGGCGATATCATCAAGCTTACTCACGACTTCTTGATCCACTTCAGTTGGCTTCATCACGCGCACCAATTCATAGAAATCGCGCTTGCGATACTCAAGCGGCACGCCCAGGCGACGCGCATACGCACGGAAAATGGGCTCGAGCACCTCGTCGCTGGCCTTCGCCTCGGGAGACCAAATCGGCGGCTTGTTCAGTGATTCGGCGGCAGCTTCGATCTCACTGATCGACGCGTCCATGGCTCCCTCGCGGCTCCGCATCTCCAGTTCACTAAATAGATCCTCGTTCGGGACGCCACGCGCAACTCGCATGAGCAATTCCCGGCTGGTAAGGTAGTTTTCGATTTCACGGCGAGTCCAGCTCACTTCCACCAAGTTTGTTCGCTGAAGCGGTGCGTCGATTCGATCAAAAACAGCAATACCAACCAAATCCGGCTTCGCTTCGAGCAGGCCGTAGAAGTGATCACGAGCTTCTTGAGGGCGATTGGTTCCCAAATAATGAACAAATGGAGACTCTAGTGCTGCGATCGCATCAGCGTGTTTGAGTAAGACAGCAAACTCCTGTAGAATGCGCAAGTCGGTCGGGCCTTCCGCATACAAAATCCATCCTCGAAGCTCCGCCTCGTAGTATGCGTCATAGCCGATAGACACTAGTGCTTTTCTCAACTGCTGTGGCTGCCCGTTCAAGCGGTGTGGCTTACCTACAAAGGCGACAACGATGCCTCGATCCGCAGCCTCGTCAAGAACCACCTCCGAGTGACTCGCCGCAATAACTTGAGAGCCTTGCCTTTCGGCCAGCTCGGTGACCGTGTTAAAAACCTGTCGCTGCCTCAGTATTTCGAGGTGGGCGTCGGGCTCGTCAAGCAGCAGGATGGACCTTGGTTTGGCGTGCAAGTAGGAAAGCAATAACAGGGTTTGTTGCAGTCCGCGGCCCGACGCGGAAAGATCCAGCACGCAAGACTCCCTCAGATCGCGATACGTCATGCGGTATTCACCCCGCGTACCCAAGTACTCGGGTTTCATCAATTCTACACCGAATGCCATCTTGATTCGGTCATAAAGATCTTCCCAAGCTGCTTCCGGTCCGTCGGCAACCTGGGCGCAGAGATTCCGAATGACCTGTGCGCTCTGACCTTGTCCCAGCAAGACATCAATTCTTCCCCGGTCAACACGAGGTTCTTCAGAAGCTAGACCGGACATCGGTGGCAAGAATGCGATCTCAACTCGTCCCGCCTCCTCCGGAACGCGCGAGAACTGACAGTCCTCGACCTTCGCATCGTCGAACCCAGGCATTCGGAGTGGTCTGCAGTTGAATGTCTCTTCGTTTCCATAATCAAACTCCATGCCACAGGACCACTTGGTTGTGCCACGCTCCAGCCCTTCTACTTCGATCTCGATTCGAACTGGTCGCGAGGACGTCTTGTCGCCGATTCGCACACTTCGATGAGTGCTCGTTCCTTTCCACAAGAGATCCGACTGCGGCACTGGTGCCTGCGTTAGGTCACGTCGATTGATGGCGATTCCAGGGCGCTTTTCCGCTTTGCTCGCAGCACCTCGCTTCTCCAACCATGTCCGCACGCCCAGGTGCCACAAGCTCAAAGCCTGAAGGACGGTGGTCTTTCCGGAATTGTTCGGGCCAATCAAAACGACTGGAGCCCCGAGGTCACCGGAGAGGTCAATTTCCGCGTCATCAAACCGCTTAAAGTTCCGCACCTGTATCCGGGTCAGCATGCGGGAAGAGTAGCGTCGGATCTTGGCCGACTCGGCGGGGTGGCATTGAGTTGCCCTGACCTTTGACCTTGCCCACGAATGGTGGACACACTCCGAGGCGGCTACAAGAGCCGTCAGGAAGCGAGGTCCACGATGGGCAGAAGGAACTTACGGCGGAGTTCAAGGAGCAGGCGGCGCGCCAAGTGATCCAGGGCGGGTGGTCCTTCCGCGAGGTCGCCGACGACCTCGCGATCGACCAATCGTCGCTGCGGGCGGGGTGGCATCGAGTTGCTCTGCGGTCATGCTCGGCCATGCCGCTGGGGTCTCGGCTCTGCGAGACCTCAATGTCCGGTCCCGGTCCGTTGTCCACGAGGATACCGGCGCGGGCCGGTCACCCCTTGAAGGATGGCGGATAGCTCATAGTTCGACTTATAGCAGCGCCGGCCCTTGCTCGTGACGACAATGCCTGGCATGTGCACCCCCCTGAAAAGCCCCCTCCGCGAGAGCCTTGGTGGTCGATGCTCTGCTGGCCGCGGACGCCCTAGTAATTGATACCCCACGGCGACGGGATCGGCGCCGTGCGGTCGCCTTTCAGGGCTGTCAGGCGGTCGGCGATGAGGCTGATGATCAGGGCCTCGTACTTCGCGTCGCCCGAATCCCCGACTTTGCAGAAAATCACCAGCGGCTCCGGCCCCTCGGCGGTTGGCCCCGCTGCGGCCGGGGCCCCCGCCCGCTCCCGGCGGATTTCCAGCGTCGCCCGCTCCTCCCGGATCGTCTGCAGCACATACCACCGCCGCCGGTCGCCGCTGGCCCGGTCGTCGTGCCATTCTTCGAATCCGCACTCAGCCTGCGACACGGCGATATCCACCGCCGCGTCGACATCGTCCCAGTCGGCATCGACCCGGCCCGTGGTGCCGTCCGAAGGCGCCCCCCGGGAGGGGAGATACCCCACCGGCCAGATGCCGATAGGCCCGGGCGCCGAGGTGCAGCCCGCGCCGCCGCCACCAAGGCTGATCCCAAGGACCAGCCCGGCAGCCACCCGCACCCTGTTGCCCGTCGATCGTCGGTTCACGTGGGCAGTGTACCTCCCACCCAGCCCCAGGGCTGAATGTCCGAGCGTACCCGTGTATTTGGAGAATGTACGCTAGCATGTTTGGTAGATGATTGGGTTATCCACAGGCTGTCAACCCGTGGTTCCACCGGCCCCCGGTCCGTTCATCCCCATGGATTCTCCATGCGCTCGGCGGGCCGAAGTCCATAGCATGAAAGTGCTGGAAAAGGGGCTTCGGGATGCGGTTGAGGCCGCGTCTCGCCGAGCGTTCCCCCAGCGCCGGAGCCGTTCGCCTGTGGATGTCATGATCCGAGTTCCCCCGGGCGACGCGCGGGTGGCCGTCCTGGGTTCGGGCGAGCGGAATCTCAAGATGATCCGGGAGGCGCTGGGCGTCCACGTCGCGGCCCGCGACGGCAACATCCGGATCTCTGGCACGCGCGAGGCGGTCGCGGCGGCCCGCGATGTCATTGGCCGCCTTCAGCAGACCTCCGGCGACGAAGCCCCCTCGCGCCAGCAGGTGCTCGACATCATCACCTGGGCCGCGTCGCGCCAGCTCGGCGACAAGGGCGAAGGGACGGGCGATGACTTCGGACCCGTCGAGTTCGACCTGGGCGGGCATCTGGATGTGACGGCCCCCGCGTGGGGCGAGACGCTGGATGTCTACGCCGCGGGCCGCCCGGTGCGGGCCCAGACGACCAACCAGCAGCTGTATCTGGACGCGATCCGCGATAACGACCTGGTCGTGGCGGTGGGCCCGGCGGGCACGGGCAAGACCTATTTGGCGGTCGCCGCGGCGGTGCACATGCTCAAGGTCGGGCGGATCCGCAAGGTGATCCTGGTCCGCCCGGCGGTGGAGGCTGGGGAGAAGCTGGGCTTTCTCCCGGGCGACATGCAGGCGAAGGTGAACCCCTACCTGCGGCCGCTGTTCGACGCGCTGCACGACATGATGGACTTCAACACCATCAACCGCTTCATGACCAGCGACGTGGTGGAGGTCGCGCCGCTGGCGTTCATGCGCGGCCGGACGCTCAACCGGGCGGTGATCATCCTCGATGAGGCCCAGAACACCACGCGCACCCAGATGAAGATGTTCCTGACCCGCATGGGGCACGGGAGCAAGATGATCGTGACGGGCGACGCGACGCAGGTCGACCTGCCCGACCCGGGGCAGAGCGGCCTGATCGACGCGGCCCGCCGGCTGAAGAATGTGCCGGGGATCGGCTGGGTGGCCCTGGATGAGCGGGACATCGTGCGGCACACGCTGGTGCAGCGGATCGTGGAGGCGTACGGAGCGACCGATAACCCGGGCCGATCGACCCCGATGGGGGAAAGGTCCGATCACGGAGCGTCGATGCAGTAGCGGGCGATGAGGGGTTGGTGGGGGGGGTGGCTTGGAGTCGGGCGCCGGTCTACGCGAAGCCGGCGGGTTGGTTGGGTCAGAGGCCTGAGCGCGCAGGCCAAGCGCATGACAGCAGACACGCCAAATCCTGGTTCGGGTCCGCCTTCCGGGGCGGCGGGGGGTGCGTCGGCGCTGCCCGGGTCGGGTGGCCCACTCGATTGGGGCGTTGTGCTCCGCTCGCCGGCGACGATCTGGAACGTGCTGATCCTGGTCGCGCTGACCGGGGTGCTCTCGATCCTGCTGATGTGGACGCACAAGCAGACGCTGGCGACGGTCGGCCAGATCATGGGCGAGAGCCACTGCGTCCGCGTGGGGTTCCAGCGGATCGACGAAGCGGCCACCCAGGCCGACCGCCAGGCCGCCCGCCTGAAGGCCCCCTGGATCTACACCGGCGACAAGGCGGCCTTCGACGAGCTGCGGGCGTCCCTCGAGAACCTGCCCAGGACCCTGGCCGACGCCCAGACCCTGGGCGATGTCGACGCGACGATCCGCGAGCAGTTCGGCCTGGTCAGCCCCGCCTCGCTCGAAGAGGTGCGGGCCCAGCGCGAGGGCGAGGGGATCTCCGCGGCGTGGCTGGCCCGGGTCGGGCGGCTGGACGCGGCGATGCGGCGCACGCCGGTGGTCGACGCCGAGACGTTCCAGCGGCAGAGCCAGGCGGTGACCCCGCTGGCGGAGGTCCGGGTGGGCGAGGCGGCGATGACGGTGCGGGCCGCGGACGTCGTCAGCTTTGCGGGGGCCGAGGCCAAGCTGCGGACGCTGATCAAGGAGGCCGGTTTCAGCGAGCCGCTGGCCGAGGTGGTGCTATCGCGGGTGAAGTACCGCTACAAGCCGCTTTTCAAGCTCGATCAGGCGATGACCGACGAGCGGGCCCGCCTGGCGGCGGAGGCGACGCAGCCGAAGCTCGCGCAGTATCCGCGCGGGCAGGTGATGGTGGCGCGGGGCGAGCGGCTGACGGCTGAGAAGCTCGAGCTGCTTCGGGCCGAGGCGCGCGAGTACCGGCGCAGCCCCGAGGACGCGGTGGTGGTCTATGCGGAGAATCTGTCGCTGGTGGGGGCGGCGCTGCTGGCGGCCCTGGGCCTGGGGGCGTACACAGCGACCTATGCCGGGCTGCTCTGGCGGGCGCCGGCCCGCATGGGCGTCCTGGCGGGGATGGTCGCGGCGGCGCTCGGGCTGGGCTGCTGGGTCGCGGCGACCGAGCCGCGGCTGATCAATGTGGCGATCACCTCGCCGACGCTGCTTGTCACAGCCTTCCTGGCGGTGGCGTACGACCGGCGGACGGCGCTGGCGGTGGGCTCGCTGGTGGGCATTCTCTCGTGCGTGGCCCTCGATCAGCCGGCGGTGACCATCGGCGTGGCGCTGTGCGGTGTGTGGCTGGCGGTGTGGCTGCTGCGCGAGTTCCGGCACCGCAACGCGCTCATCCGGGCGGGCTTGCTCACCGGGGCGGCGCTGGCGACGGCGACGCTCATTCTGGCCGGTCTGCAGCGCCCCATGACCCCCGACGCGCTGCAGCAGGCGATCTGGGAGGCGGCCTCGGCGGGGATCGGGGCCACGCTCGTGGGGTTCATCACGCTGGGGCTGCTGCCGACGATCGAGCGCGTCTTCGACGTGGCGACGGGCATGAGCCTGATCGAGCTGCGCGACCCCAAGCAACCGCTCCTCCGCATGCTCCAGCAGCGGGCCCCGGGCACCTACAACCACTCGCTGACCGTCGCCAGCCTTGCGGAGGCCGCGGCGGAGGCGATCCACGCCGATGGGCTGCTGGCGTACGTCGGGGCGCTGTACCACGACGTGGGTAAGGCGACCAAGGCGGAGTTCTTTGTCGAGAATCAGGCGGGCGGCCCCAACCGCCATGACAAGCTGCCGCCGGCGCTGAGTCTGCTGGTGATCGTGGGGCACGTGAAGGAGGGGCTGGAGCTGGCCCGCGAGCACAACCTGCCGGCGGTGCTGCACCATTTCATCGAGAGCCACCACGGCACGACACTGGTTGAGTATTTCTACCACCGGGCCCGCAAGCAGGCGGAGGCCAGCGGCAAGGCGGCGGAGATGCCTCAGGAGATTGAGTACCGCTATCCCGGGCCCAAGCCGCGCTCGAAGGAGGCGGCGATCCTGATGGTCTGCGACGCGGCGGAGAGCGCGACGCGGACATTGAGCGACCCGACCCCCGCGCGGATCGATTCGCTGGTGAGGGCGATCGCCCACAAGCGGCTGATGGACGGGCAGTTTGACGCCAGCGAGCTGACGATGCGCGACCTGGCCGTGGTGACCGAGACGGTCTCGCGGACGCTCGCGGCGATGAACCACCAGCGGATCGCGTATCCCGCCGGTGAATCATCCGGGCAGCGGTCGGCGAGCGTGCCCTTCGGCGCCCCCGCCGCCGCGCCGGGGCCGGCGACGATTTCGATTCCGGCTCCTGCGGCCGGTGAGGTCACGCCGCCGCCGCAGGTCGCGCCCGGTGCGCCGCAGGGCGGGTCGCTCACCGGCCCCGCGCCGGTAACGCCGGTTGGCCTGGCCGCGGCCCGCCGCTGAGGCGATTGCGGACCAATTCAGGAAGGGCGCTTGAGGGCCTGTGCGAACAGGTGGTGGGGGAAGCCGCCGTCGAAATCGAGCTTGCGGGCGAGATCGAAGGCCGCGTCGCGCAGCTCCGGTCGGCGCAGCCCCAGGGCCACCATCGAGAGCAGCTTGCGCTCGCGATCGATGGAGAGCACGATGAGCTCCTCGGCTGTGCCCCCGCCCGCCCCCCCCGCCCCCCCCGACCCGCCTGACCCCCCTGGCCCCGCCGGCCCACCCAGCCAGGCCGCCAGGCGGCGTTCATCGGCGTCGCCCTGCTGGGTGAACCCGGCGATCGCCTCACGCAGGAAGCCCTCGGCGCGGGTCTCGTCGCCCCGGAGCGCCGCGGCGACATAGAGCGTCAGGAACGTATAGGGGCGGGCCTGATCGCCGGCCCTGTCAGCGTCACCGCCGGACCTCGGCTGGCTGGCGGCGGCTTCATCGAGCTTGCCCTGGATGATCAGCGCCATGTGCTTCAGCCCCGCAGATCCGGAGCCCTGGGCGGCGGCGACGAACTCGTCGAGCTTGCCTTCGTGGTAGAGCACCGTGGTGTTCAGGTAGTCGCGGATGCCCGGGATATCGCCGGGATCGGCGCCTGAGTGGGTCAGCCAGGTCGCGATGTCGGCCCGGGCGGCGTCAGCCCGGCCGCCGGCGACCAGCACCGCGATCCGCTCGAGCAGCTGGGGGAGGTCGATGTTCTCAAGCGGGGCGTTGAACGGGGGGCTCGCGAGGCACTCGTCATAGCGGCGCAGGCCGCAGAGCGCCTCGGCCTTGGCGCTCAGGAGCGATGCATCGCCCACGTTGGCTTTCGCGGCGTCGTCGATATAGCGAAGCGCCTCGTCGAAGCGCCCGGCGCCCAGGGCATGCAACGCCCCGGCCCGGAAGGCCAGCGGCTCCGGGGGCGTCGCCCGCGCGGCCTCGGCGAGCAGCCGCCGCTTCTCGGCGTCGCTCCGCGACACGCGGGCCAGCAGGTACTTGAGCTTCGCGTCAGCGGGCGCCTGAGCGAGCAGGGCCCGGTACTCGCCGGCGAGGTCGTGTTCAGGCTTGGCCCGTTCGGTGGAATCCTGGTGCAGCCGATGGGCGTGCACCAGCACGGGGCGCTCGTCCAGCAGCGGACGAACCAGCTCGACCACCTCGGTCGGCGGAAGCTCCATGCGGGCGAGCGCGAGGTAGCGCTCGTTGGATGGGTCGACGCTGATGCCGCGACGGGCGAGTTGGCCCCGCTCGGCCGGGGTGAGGGCCGAGGTGGTCGCCATGATGAAGCTGCGGAGGTCTTCGCGCATCGCCTGCAGCGTGGTCTTGACGACCGTGCCGGACGACTTGGAGAGCTTGATCGAGCGCGGCGGCTGCGTGAAGGGGTAATCGATCTTGGAGAACGTGTGCAGCAGCTTGGGCGTGTGCAGGCGGAAGTTGGTGTCGGGCTGGCCGGCGGACGCCGAGCCCTGCACGGAGTACGAAACATCTTCAGTGGAGAGCAGGGCGAGCTCATCGGGGTTGATGACGAAGACGGCCGAGGTGAAGGGCCGGAGGAAGAAGCTGGTCTCGATCACGACCTTCTGCGGCTTGAGGCGGGCCGCGCCCTTGACCACGGCGACGGTGTGCTCCCCCTCGGGGATCTTGATCGCCACCGGGTAGCCTTCGTTGAGCGTCGCGGTCCGGCCGGCGATGGTGACGACATACTGCTCGGACAGGCCGCCGACGACGTGCACGGTGCGCGAAGCGCCGATGGCGATCGCCGCGAACAGGTAGCCGACCACGGCCAGCAGCGCCACGCCGACGGGGATCCAGCGGGCGAGGTTGAAGGACCACGCCGAGTCGCTCGAACGCGCCGCCGGGCCGGAAAGGAGCAGCGAGCGGATCTTCTTCCCGCTGCGCTCGTGCTTGTCGCAGAGGGCGAGGTACTTCTTGAACTCCGCCGTCGCGGCGACGTCCGGGAGCTGCTGGGCGAGGGCCGTCAGCACCGACCGCGCCTCGGCATGCCGCCCCTCGGACTGATACGCCTCGCAGACCAGGTAGGCGAACCCGACATCATCGGGCGTGGCGCGATCCAGGATCGGGCGAGCGACGCGGTAACCCTCGTCGGCCCCTGCGTGCCGCAGGAAGTGGAGGGCGGCGGCCCGACGGATGTCGTTGTCCGCCGGGGAGGCGGCGAGCGCGGCCTCGTACGCCGCGCGGGCGTCATCGATCTGCTCGAAGGCGGTGAACCCGTCACCCAGCACGCCCAGCACCTTTGCGTTGGCGCGCACGGGCGGCGAAAGCGACTCGGCCAGGCCCAGAAACTCGGGCTTGGCCCGGAAGCCGATGCACGCGGCGAGGGCGTCGATCGCGGCCTGCGGGTCGGAAGGCTTGTTCTGCACCGCCAGGGCGAGGTTGCCGATGGTCTCGGTCTTGGCGGCCTCCCACTTGCGCAGGTCGGCGACGCGATGACGCCGGCAGGAGGGGCACTCATCGCTGATCCGCTTGGTCCCGAGCGGAATGATCGGGATGAAGAACACCACAAAGAACAGCGTGGTGTCGAAGGACTTGAGCTCAGCGAAGGCCTGGCAGAAGTCGCACGTCCCGCGGCGGGTGGAGATGTTGCGCTTGCCGGAGTACCAGGTTCCGATTCCATTAACGACAGTTGGCATGCCCCGAGTCTACCGGCTTGCCGAGCTGTCCGGGTGGCGGAGCAGGCGGAACGGATGGCGCCGGTGCGCGGATTGCGCAAATTTGAGGCTCAAGCGCGCCCAGATGGGCGTCAGAGCGCGGTCAGCGCGTGGCGGTTTCGGCCAGCAGGGCCTCGGCGAGCCAGTCAATCTGCTCGAGGGTGTTGTAGACCTGTGCCGCGACGCGTACGTACCGCTCGCAACCACCACCAATCCTCCCGCCCCCACCCCCACCCCCACCGCCACCGGACGGGTCTGGCGAGGGATCGGATGAGAACGGGATGATCGGGACCTGGATGCGCCAGCGGTCGATCAGGCGGTCCTGCAGCGGGTCGTGATAGTGGGTGGGCTGGCCCTGCTCCCACGGCGCGCGATCGGGGAGGCGGGCCGCGGCGAGGCAGCCGACCATCGACTCCGGGCTGGTCGGGGCCCCTCCCAGGCGGCTGAGGAGCAGGCGGCGGGCCTCCAGGGCGAGGGTGCGGTTGCGGCGCATGATCTCAGGCCACCCGCCTGCGACCATGGCGTCGAGGGTGTCGAGGGCGGCGGGGGTTGCCAGCCAGGGCGAATAGTCCATGGAGCCCAGGAAGTCGAACATCAGCCGAAAGCGGGAGCGATCGGTGCGGGTGCTGTTGGCGCCGTGCGAGATGATGAGCGGAACGATCCCGTCCTGGCGGTCGCGCCGGACATGCAGGAACGCGGCGCCCTTGGGGGCGCAGAGCCACTTGTGGAAGTTGCCGGTGTAATACGCAGCGCCGATCTCGCTGACGTGCAGGGGCAGGAAGCCCGGGGCATGGGCGCCGTCGACGAGGGTGTCGACCCCGCGGGCGGAGAGCTCGGCCACGATCCGCTTGACGGGCAGCACGAGCGCGGTGGGGCTGGTGATGTGGGAGAGCAGGACGAGGCGCGTTTTGTCGGTGACGGCCGCGAGGATGGCGGCGACAACGTGGTCCTCGCTGGCGACGGGGAAGGGGATGCGGGCGCGGACAACGCGGGCGCCGAGGCGCTGGGCGGCGAAGTCGAGGGCGTTGTTGCAGGCGTTGTATTCGTGGCCGCTGGTGACGATCTCGTCGCCCGGGCGCCAGGGGAGGGAGCGGATGACCGTGCTGACGCCGGCGGTGGCGTTATGGATGAAGGCGAAGTCGTCGGCGTCGCAGCCGACAAACGCGGCGAGGCGAAGGCGGGCGGCGTCGAGAAGGGGTTCGAGTTCGCGCACGAAGAAGCGGATGGGTTCGGCCTCCATCCGGGCCCGCAGGCGGGCCATGTGCTCGGTGACGCAGAGGGGCGTGGCGCCGAAGGAGCCGTGGTTCAGGAAAACCACGGAAGGGTCGAGCCCGAACTGAGCCGCGAGCGGCCCGGGGGGCGGCGGACTGCGGCGGGGGCCGCCGGAGAATGGGTGGAGTGGGGGGTGTGGGGGCGGCGGGGGAGGTTGAGAATGGGTCGGCATGCCGGGCGATTCTTGGCCCGAAGGCCCCCGCGAACTCAGGCCTCGATATCGAGCGAGCGACCAAGTCGCACGGCCGTGGCCGCCTCGTTCATGTCGCCCGGTCGACGGTAGAGCGGGAAGGGCTCGCCCGCGGCGGGGCGGGGCGCGGGGCCGGAGAAATCGACCTTGCCGGCAACAACCCCACCGATGAGTCGATCGATCGGGCGATCGACCAGGCGCTCGGTTTGCGTGGCTCTCCCGGGCGCCTGGGAGGCCTGGGCGGGGGAGGGCGCGAGGGAGCGAACTGAGACCGAATCCGAAGCGCCTGGCGCCTCGAATGGAAGGCTGTCGGCGGCGCGGTCGGTTTGGCCGGTTTTTGCGGGCGGGCGCGTGGCGGGGGCGGCCCCATAGGCCTGGGAGAGCCGGATGGAGAGCCCGTTGGTGGTTGGACCGACAGTCATGCGCGCAAGCATATCGGCAGAGACTTTGTCGATCCTTGCATTTTCTTCGCACACTGAACTCACGCCGAACACGGCTGTAGCCCGATGACGGGTCTATGCTCAGGCTTTCATGGTTCGGCCGTGGAACCCGGGAGATTCCCGGCCCCGATCAGCTCAGCAACCTGAGGCTCGCGAAAATGCCTGCTCCCATCGACTCTTCGTCGTCTGATCGCACACCAAAATCCGGCTCTGGCGGAAGTTTCGTGACGAGGCCGATCGTCCGCGACGGGAGCACCGGGCGAGAGATTCAGCTGCTGAAGGAGCGCCTGGTGCGCGAGGCGACCTTCGCCATCGGCATGCTGGAGGCGGCGATCGAAGCGTTGTACTCGCTGGACGTCGACGGCGCCAAGGCGGTGATGCGGCGCGACGACGAGATCGACTCCGAAGAGGTGCATATCGAGGAAGAGGGCCTGCGGATCCTGGCCCTGCACCAGCCCTTCGCGCGCGACTTCCGGACGGTGGCCACGCTGCTGCGGATCAACGCGGATCTCGAGCGGGTGGGCGATCATGCGCACTCGATCGCGAAGCTCGCCACCAAACTGGCCCCGCTGGATGTGCCCGAGTGGCCGATGGCGCTCAAGGAGCTCATGCAGCGCGTGCCGATGCTCTGCCACGCTCTCCTCAACACGCTCCTGGCGGAGAACGTGGACGCGGCCAAATCGATCTTCCTGAAGGATCGCGACATCGACACGCTCGAGAAGCGGGTGTTCGAGGAGTCGCTGGACATGATGGGCTCCGACCGCACCAGCAAGGCGCGGGGGATGCTGCTCTATCGGTGCGGGCGTGAGTTCGAGCGCGTGGGCGACCTCATGGTGAACATCGCTGAGGATGTCGTCTACCTGGTGACGGGCTCGATCATCCGGCACGAGGCGAAGAAGAAGCTGCACCGGGCCGGGTGAGTTGGGCCGGGTGAGCCGGACAGGCGCGATGCGCAAGCCGATGGCCGCCGCGCGGCGCAGCGCCCACCGAATCTCGAAACTGACGTCGTCGTGCGTTACTTGCTGTCGGGCTGGGGCGGCTCGTCGCTCTTGGCCTGCTTCATCGTCAGCGTCTGCTCGCGCCCGTTGCGGCCGACCACGGTCACCTGCACCGGCTTCCCCTCGTGGAAGCCCTCGGCGACGAGGACCCAGACGAGGTCTTCGAGGTTGCGGACGCGGCGCGAGCCCACGCTCAGGATGGTCTGTCCTCGGGCGAAGCCGGCCTCGCCGGCGGCCGAGTCGGCCCGGAGGCCGGTGATGGCGAGGGCGGAGCTGAAATCGACCAGGCCGAACTCACGGATCATGACCGCCGCGGCGTCCTGTTTCTCGCGAGCGGCGTCGAGATCAGCGAGGGTGATGGCGACTTCCTGCGTGCGGCCTTCGCGCCACAGGCGGACGCTGAGCTGCTGACCCGGGCGCTGCGTGGCGATCATGGTGCGGAACTGGGCGACGGTCTTGACATCGCGCCCGTTGACGGCGGTGACGACGTCGCCGACCTGCACCCCGGCCGACTCGGCGGGCGCGCCCACGACCAGGCCGGTGATGACGACCCCGGCCCCGCTGAATTCGCGGGCCTTGAGGGCCGAGTCGTTGGCGTCGTCGTTGTTGGGCATGTTCACGCCCAGGAAGCCCTTGCTGACGCTGCCGTGGGTGATGATCTGCTCGACGATGGGCTCGATGGTGGTGAGCGGGATGGCGAAGCCGACGCCGCGGGCTGTGGGCACGGCGTCGCGCCCGTCGCTGGCGATGGCGACGTTCATGCCGATCAGGCGGCCGCGGATGTCGCAGAGCGGGCCGCCGCTGTTGCCGGGGTTGATGGCGGCGTCGGACTGGATGTAGTTGGTATAGGTGTCGTTGCGCGGGAGGGAGTCGCCCGGGTCGCGCGACAGACCGGAGATGATGCCCTGGCTCATCGAGAACTTGAAGCCGAAGGGCGAGCCGAAGGCGTAGACGTGGTCGCCCTGGCGGAGCGTGTCGCCGGTGGCCCGCCGGACGGGGGCCAGGGGCGCCTCGTTGGGGTCGACCTGGATCACGGCGATGTCGGTGGCCTCGTCGGCGCCGATGACGGTGCCGGCGAGCGACCGGCCGTTGGCGAAGTGCACGAGCACCTGGAAGCGGGATACGTTGTCCGGCTTGTTGATGACATGGGCGTTGGAGACGACATGGCCCTTGTTGTCGTAGACCCACCCCGAACCGCTCGCCCCGTAGCGGCGCTGAATGATCTGCTGGTCGCGGGGCGACTCCATCCGCTGCCAGCCCTCAACCGAGACGTGCACCACGGAAGGCTCGACCGCGAGAGCGATGCGGCGGTTGGATTCGTTGAACCGCTCGAGGAACTCGTCCTGGTCGAGCTCGGCCTGAGCCTTCTGAGCGGCGGCCACCAGCTCCTCGCGCTCAGCCGTGGCCCGGGCCTGCTGGCGCAACCCCACCAGGGCGTTGCCCGTCATGATCGCCGTGGCCATGCCGCCCAGGAAAGCGAGTCCGATACCCAGCAACACGCCCGGTCTCATGGTCATCGCGCGCCCCTCGAGGTCTACGGATAGTCCTTACGCCCGCCGGCCGCCAGTGGATCGACCCGAACCCCCCCGACCCCCACCGGAAACAGGGCGGGAGCCTGATCGCTCGTCTGGTCCCTGTTCCTTGGATGCCCTGCGGCGCCCTTTCCGGCCCGTTCCGGCTTCGGGCGCCTCGTCCCGCAGGGTATAGGGCGAGGGGTTCACGCCCCGCCTGCCCACCAATGACACCCACGCGGCGCCAGCCTCGCGAAACGCCTCGCCCAAAGCGGCCACGGGGGTGACGAAGGGTGGAGCGCGGTCGGTCATGCCGACCAGATCCTGCAGCACGATGACCTGGCCGTGGCAGGCGTTGCCCGCACCGATGCCGATCAGCGGCACGCTGGTGCGGCTGAGCACCCGCTCGGTCACCGCCTCGGGCACCGCCTCGATCAACAGCATCTGACACCCGGCCGCCTCGAGGGCCTCGGCGTCGCGCACGATGGCGTCGCCGTCAGCCCGCGTGCGGCCCGCCGAGGCATAGCCGCCAGTGAGGGCGGCCCGCTGCGGGCGGCTGCCGATGTGGCCGCAGATCGGGATCCCCGCGCGGACCATCCGCCCGGCGAGCGGGGCGAAAGACGCATCGGCCTCGATCTTGACGATGTCGGCCAGGCCCTCGGTCAGGAACCGCCCGGCGTTGCGGACCGCGTCATCAGGCGACGCCTGGTAGGACATGAAAGGCATGTCGCCCATCACGACCACGCCCGGGGCCCCGCGTTTCACCCCGGCGGTGAGTGCGAGGAGCACGTCGAGGTTCATGTCGATGGTGCGGGTGTGCCCCAGCACCATCTCCGCCGCGGTGTCGCCGGTGAGGAGCACGTGGACACCGCCGCGGGCGAGCCAGCGGGCGGTGGATGCGTCGTAGGCGGTGATGCAGGCGAAGGGTTCGCCGGCGCGGGCCATCTTCGCCAGAGAAGAGAGCGTCACTTTCGTCCGCGCGGCTTGCCCGTTGTCGCCCGTCACGGTGCAGAGCGTAGCGCCGGCGGTGGACACCCGCCGAGGGCCGGGTTGGGCCGGGCAGGTGCGGCCAGAGTTCGTTGGGGTGCTGCTGGGGTGCGGCCGGGGGCCGGTCAGAAGCTCTGGAACGCGGCCGGCGGGGCGCCGTGCTCAGCCCGGATGGTTGAGCGGATGCCCCCCCGCCCGCGCCAGCGGGTGATGACCTGGAGCCAGACGGGCTGAGTTGCGAGGACGAGGTGATCGCGGATCACGCCCGTGACGGCCTCGTAGAAGATCCCCTCGTTGCGGAACGACTGGTAGTAGAGCTTCAGGCTCTTGAGCTCGATGCAGCCATGCGCCCCGGCGGGCGTGCCGGCGGCGGCGGGCTGGTACCGCAGCACCACCTCGCCGAAGTCCGGGTGGCCGGTCTTTGGACATAGCGAGGTGAACTCCTCCGATACATGCTCGATCACGATCGGCGAGCCGGAAGGGGGCGTGGGAAAGGTCTCGAGCAGTGACGGGTTTGGCATGGCGGGTCGGGAGCGAGAATGGCGGGGGGAGGGGAGGGGCGGGCCGGTTCAGCGGCCGTAGCGGCTGAGCAGCTCCAGGATCCGGGGCTGATCGGGGTTGATCTTGATCGACTTGCGAAGGCAGTCGAGGGCTTTCTCTTTGGCGACCGGGTCCTTGCGTTCCGACTCGATCCAGACATTGAGCCAGCACACGCCCAGCCCATTGAGGGCGGGGAAGTAGTTGGCGTCGAGGGACAGCGCCTTCTCGAAGTCGCCGCGCGCTTCCACGTACAGCTCGGGGTTGATCCGGCCGAGCTTGAAGCTCGAGAATCCCAGCCGCTCGTAGGCCTGGGCGGTGGGCTTGCCCTTGACCAGCTGCAGGAGCGTGTTGCGCATCTCGTCGAACCGGCCGAGCTTGCCGTACGCCTCCGCCAGGTTGGTCATCAGGGCGGGGGTCAACTCCATGTTCTCGCTGGCCTGCTGATACTCCGCCAGGGCCTCGCGGTCGCGACCGACCGCGGCGTAGACCGAGCCCAGGTTCAGCCGGGCCGGGCCGCTCCGGGGGCTCAGCCGCACCGCCGTCTCGGCGAAGGGCAACGCCTGGTTCGCCTCGCCAAGCTGGTAATACGCGGTGGCGAGGTTCAGGTTGGCCTGAAAGTCGTCGGGGCGGATGCGCAGGGCCCGCAGGTACGCCGACACGGCGTCGGTGACGCGGTTGAGCACGTGCAGCATCAGCCCGTGCGAGTACTGGGCGTCGAAGTTCGCCGGTTCAAGCTCCGCGGCCTTGCCATAGGCGCGCTCGGCCTTGCCGTAGTCGCCGTCCACGCGGTAGATGTCGCCCATGCCCATGTGGGCGCGGACGAACCGCGGGTTGATCTCGATGGCCTTGGCGAACTGGGCGAGGGCCTGGTCGCGGGCCCCGCGTGACGCCGCGGCCTCGCCTTGCGTGGTCAGGTCATCGGCCGCGGAACCGCCCGCGGCCCCGCGGCTGGCGCGCCCGCCGCCCTCTGAGCAGGCCGCGAGCCAGAGCGCGCCAGCGAGCCCCAGCACACTGAGGCAGGCCATCAGCGGCCGGCGGGGGCTGGCTGTAAGGACGGGGCGGAGGGATCCCGGAGTCGATCGGTGGGGTGGGTGCGGCATGCGTGTCGACCAGGGGAGAGATCCGAGCACAGGAGCGTCGAGGGTATATCGGATTCGCCCCGCCCGGCGCGGCAGGGCGAATCCGGATGGATTCTGCACGCTCGGTGCTGGTGTCCGAGCAGACGCCAAACGGCGGACGGGCGGCCGGACGGTGCTGCCACGGCGCCGGCGCTACTGACCAAGGGCTCGTAGGACCACCGTTGCGTAAGCCCCGCGCGGCAGCTCAAACCGCGCCGTCCGCTTCAGACGTCCCGCGCGGCTGGCGAGTTCATCGGGTTCGGCCGTGGAGAGCGAAACGGCCCGAGCCATGGCCGCCAGCGGGCGCGGGGCTTCTCCGAAGGCGGGCCGCCGCAGGCCGGGGATGCGCAGGTCGGACAAAGCGACGCCAGCCTCCTCCAGCGCGGCGCGGGCGGCTTCGGCCCAGGGCGCCGCCGCGGGCGTGTCGATTCGCGTCGTGGCCGCGAGCATCGGCGGCTCGATGGCGAGGGCGCCCGCGGTCCAGCGCTCCGCCAGCGGGAAGGTCATCACGCCGAAGTCGTCGTCGGTCTCCACGGCGCCCGCCGGGGACCCGGCGATGGAGCGGGCCAGATAGCGGGCCGCGCCGTTCCACAGGGCCGACTGGAAGGCCTCGACGCACAGTTGCTGCACAAAGTTCGGGAGCGCGGCGAAGGCGGCCTTGAAGTCGCCCCCGGCCGCCAGAGTTTCGACGGCGCGTCGTTCGGGCATCTTGGGAAGGTCGCGGGCCAGCGCGGGCCACTCGCCCCACCGCTGGGCCGTGAGGCGCGTGAACGCCCGCCGGGCGCCGGAGTCCTTGCGGGCGGGCGTGCCGATGAGCAGCTTGAGGGCGCCCTCGAAGTCGCCGGCGATCAGGTTTCGGGCCGCGAAGCCGCCGCCGTGGCGGGCTGAGCCGAAACGCTGATCGCCGAAGTAGTTGACGATGATCAGGTCGCCGCCGCGGTTGGCGAGCAGCCGGGCCCGCTCGGCCAGCCCCGCGGCCTGGGCCGGGTTCATGTCGCGCACCACGATCGTGAAGCGGTTACCTTCAAGCCGCTCGGCGGAAAGCTCGCCATCCAGCCGCCCCACCAACTCCGCCGACCACCCCGGCCCCGAGAGCGTCGCGGGTGGGGGCCGCTCCGGCTTCTTGGCTGGGGGCACGCTGATGTGCTGGGTGGTGCTGGCGTGCTTGTCCTTGAGCCCGCCGTAGCCGACGACGCCGGGCGACACGCCTGCGGCCTTGGCGAATCGGCCGATGGCCTCGGGCGTGGTCAGGGAGGTCTTGCGGAGGCGATAGACCGCGTGAAGCGGGCCCGGGGCGTCAGCGGGGCGAAGCTGGTCGCGCGTCGAAGCGTTCAGGAGCTCGTCAACCACGAAATCATCGGGGATCCGCCGGATCGTCATGCGGGGCATGCTAAGCGGGCCTCGGCGAGGGCCCGGGCCGGGCGCCTAGTCTCGCCCCGGCGACCTGGCCACTGATGAGCACCAGCGACTGCACCGATGTCTGCGTGATTGGCGGCGGCTTCAGCGGCGTGATGCTTTGCGCGCAGCTGGCTCGACGCGGGTACGCCGGGCGGGTGACGTTGCTGGAGCGGCCCGGCGTGCGGATCGGCGGGCTGGCGTATGCGCCGCCCAGCGAGACGCTGCTGCTGAACGTCCCGGCGCGGGGGATGGGGGCATGGGGGCCTGCGGGGGTGGGGGTGGGGGGTGCGGGGGGGGCGGGCGCGGAGGAGACCGGTGATTTTCACGCCTGGCTGACCCGGTCCGGACAGCGGGTCGAGAGCGGGGCGTTCGTGGCGCGGGCCTGGTTCGGCGCGTATTTGCGCGACCTCTTGAGCGAAGCCCAGCGGCGTCTGGGCGCGCGGCTGAACGTGATGGCGGCCGAAGCCGCCGACGTCGCGGCTTCGGCCGACGGCTGGCGCGTGCTGCTGAGCGGCGGAGGCGCCCTGAGCGCGGGCCAGGTCGTGCTCGCCACCGGGCATCAACCCCCCGAGCCGCCGCCGGAGTTCCTGGATGGCCTCGCCAGCGACGGCGCGCCGGCCTGGTGGCGGCCCGACCCGTGGGCGGAGGCGGCGCACGCGCCCGCCCGCGCGGGCGAACGGATCCTGATCGTCGGGACCGGCCTGACCATGGTGGATCTGTGCCTGTCAATGGCTCGCGGCGGGGCGTCAGCGCGGATCATCGCGATCTCGCGGCGCGGGCTGCTTCCCCGCGTGCAGGCGTTGGCCCCGGCGGCGCCAGCCGCCGGTTCAGTGACCGGGCCACTCTCGACGGTCACCCCCGGGGCGCCGCTCCGAGCCGTGGTGCGGGCGGTCGTGGCGGAAGGGCGGCGCCTCAGCCGGCAAGGGGCCGACTGGCGGCCTGCGATCGATCGTCTGCGGCCGATCACCCAGCGGGTCTGGGCGGGTTTCTCAGATGCTGATCGGCGGCGGTTTCTTCGACACGTGCGGGCCCTGTGGGACGCTCACCGCCATCGTGTGCCGCCGGAGGCGGCCGGCCAGATCGAAGAGCTGCGGCGCCGCGGCGTGCTCCAGGTCGTCGCGGCGCGGATCCTGGGCGCCCGCGGGTCGGGCCCGGGCGGTCCGGTCCGCATCGAGTGGCGGCGCCGGAGCGATCAGCAGCGGGAATGGAGTGAGTTTGATCGCGTGGTGAACGCCAGCGGGTCGAGGTCGACCGTCGGCTCCGCGCCGCTGCTGCGGGCCATGGCGGATCGCGGGCTGATCGCCCCCGACGAGCTGGGCCTGGGGCTGCAGACCGACGAGGCTGGGCGGGCTGTTGGCTCCGGCGGCCAGGCGCGGGACGGTCTCTGGGCGCTCGGGCCGCTGCGCCGGGGAACCTTGTGGGAATCGACCGCCGTGGCGGAGCTGCGTCTGCAGGCGGAAGCGCTCGCGGCGCGGCTGGGCGAGACTCTGACCAGCCAGGGCGGCGCACGGCCCGATTAGGCGATCACGCCCAGCCCGCGCAGGCGTTCGACGCAGGCCTCGGCGCAGGCGCCGACGGTTTCCAGGTGCGCATGCAGGGTCAGGTCAGGCCGGAGGGGCGGCTCGTACGGGCTGTCGATACCGGTCAGGCCCTTGAGGGCGCCGGCGCGGGCCTTGCGATAGAGCCCCTTGGGGTCGCGCTGCTCGCACACCTCCAACGGCGTGCTCACAAACGCCTCGATGAACGGCGTCGGCGGCGGGCCTGACTCCTCGTGCAGGCGGCGGGCCAGGTCGCGATCGGCCCGGAAAGGCGAAATAACGCTGGCGATGGCGACGCACCCAGCGTCGGCGAACAGGTGCGCCACATGCGCGATGCGGCGAACGTTCTCGGCCCGGTGCTCGGGAAGGAAGCCCAGATCCTTGTTGAGCCCGGTGCGCAGGACATCGCCATCGAGCCGATAGGCCCGGACACCCGCCCGCAGAAGGCGGAGCTCCAGGGCCGCGGCGATCGTGCTTTTGCCGGCTCCGGGCAGCCCGGTCAGCCAGACGGTGGCCCCGCGTGCGCCGAGAAGCTCGAAGCGGGCCGCCCGTCCGAGTGAAGGAGAAGGGTTCAGGTCCACACGGGGCTCCCGGCGGGGGCGGGGCTTTGGGGCGGGCGAGGCGGCAGGATCAGGCCCGCGCCCAGGGTGGCGCTGGACGCGTCATCGATCAGGATGAACGCGCCCATGTCCCGGCAGCTTGCGTACGGGTCGCAGACCAGCTCGGCGGACAGCCGGATCTGGGCGCGGCCGATCTGGTTGAGCGCCAGCTCAGCCGGCGCCGGGTCAAGGTGAAGGCTCGCGACATCGAGCCGGTCGGCCAGCCCACGCACCGTGGCGGGCAGGCTCCGCGCGGCGTGCTTGATGATCAGTCGACGGCCCGGCGCGAGCGGCTGCGGGCTCATCCACACGAGCGTGGCTTCGAGATCGCGCGTGACCATGGGCGCCTGGCCTGCCGGGGGGGACAGGGCCGTGGACGTGCCGGGCGGCCCGCTCTGGCTCACCAGCACATCGCCCCGGGCGACATCGAGATCATCTGCGAGGAGAACCGAGGGCGAACTGCCGGCCGCGCACTCGCCGACCTCCTGCCACCCGATGAAGATCCGGCTCACGCGGGAGCGGAGCCCTGACGGCAGCACCGCGACCTCATCGCCGACCTTCAGCCGCCCCGCCGCGAGGCGCCCGGCATACGCGCGGCGCCCCTGGTGCGCCGAGTGCGCCGAGTGTGCCGGGGCCGGCCGGGCGGCGGGCCCGGAGCCCAGCGGGCGGATGACGTACTGCACCGGCAGGCGCAGGCCGACGTCGCGCTCGAGCGACGCCCGGTCAGGGGCGGTCTCCAGCCGCTCCAGCAGCGGCGGCCCCTTGAACCACGGCGTGCGGGGCGAGCGCTCGATGATGTTGTCCCCGTCGAGCGCACACAAGGGGATGAACGCGATGGCGGCCCTTTCGCTGACGGTCTGGCCGCCGTCGGGCCGGGCCGACGCGGCGAAGCGCAGGAAGTCCGCCCGGATGGCCTCGAAGCGGGCCTGATCGAAGCCCACCAGGTCCATCTTGTTGATGCAGACAAAGAGCTGCGGCGCCCCCAGCAGGGCCGCGATGCACGCGTGCCGGCGGGTCTGCTCAACCACCCCGTTGCGGGCGTCGAGCACGATCACGGCGCAGTCGGCGGTGCTCGCCCCGGTGGCCATGTTGCGGGTGTACTGCGCGTGCCCGGGGGTATCGGCCAGGATGAACCGGCGGCGCGGCGTGGTGAAGTACCGATACGCGACATCAATCGTGATCCCCTGCTCGCGCTCGGCCCGCAGGCCGTCGGTGAGCAGGGCCAGGTCCACCTGCGTCAGGCCCTTGGCGACGCTCGCGCGCCGAACCGCCTCGAGCTGGTCGAGGTGGATCGCCTTGGCGTCGTGCAGCAGGCGCCCGATCAGGGTCGATTTGCCATCGTCGACCGAGCCGCAGGTGATCACCCGCAGCACGCCGGCGCTCGAGCCGGCCGGGCTCTCGGGCGGCGCGGCGGTCCCCATCGGGCTGGGCCGGGGGGGGCCGAGGCCGGGGGGGCCGAGGCCGAGGGGGGGGCCCATCAGAAGTACCCCTCGCGCTTGCGGTCTTCCATCGCGGCGTCGCTGAACGTGTCATCCAGCCGCACGCCCCGCTCGCTGGTGACCGACGCCATCGTCTCCTCGATCACCTCCAGAGGCGTGGCCGCCTGGCTCTCGATGCCGGCGGTGCAGGTCATGTCGCCCACGGTCCGGAAGCGGACGGTCTTCACCGTCACCGTCTCGCCCGGCCGCGCCGGGAAGAAGTCCGAGACCGGGCAGATCCGCCCGGCCCGCACCACCACCTCGCGCTCGTGGGCGAAGTAGATCGGCGGCACGCTGATCCCCTCTGCGGCGATATACCCCCAAACGTCGAGCTCGGTCCAGTTCGAGAGGGGGAAGACGCGGATGTGTTCGCCGGCCTCGTCGGTCACGGCGCCGCGCCGGATGCGGGCGTTGTACAGGCTCCAGAGTTCGGGGCGCTGGTTGCGGGGGTCCCACTGACCCTGGTCGGTGCGGAAGGAGAAGATCCGCTCCTTGGCGCGGGCCCGCTCCTCATCGCGCCGGGCGCCGCCCAGTAGGGCGTCGAACCGGTTCGCGGCGATGGCGTCGAGCAGCGTGGGGATCTGGGCCCGGTTTCGGCTGACATGCTGGCCCGGGTCCTCGGTGGCCCGGCCGCGCCGGATCGCTTCGTCCACCGATCCCACCACGAGCCGCTCGCCGGTGCGGGCGATCATCTCGTCGCGATAGGCGATGACCTCGGGGAAGTTGTGCCCCGTGTCGATGTGCAGCACCGCGAAGGGGATCGGCGCCGGCCAGAAGGCCTTGCGGGCCAGATGGAGCATGACGATCGAGTCCTTGCCGCCGCTGAAGAGCGCCGCGGGGCGCTCAAACTCCGCCGCGACCTCCCGCAGAATGTGCATCGACTCCGCCTCGAGCCAGCGCAGGTGCGGCCACTGGGCGGGGCGGAGACCCGCGCCGGCCTGCTCGGCGTGAGGCGACGGGGCGCCGCGGGGTTTCGGGAGGGGCGAGGGGGTCACCGACGGGCTCCATGGAACGGGGGGCGGGCTGCGGGCGATCTGTGTCCGCCGGGCCGATCGCGGCCTGGGAGGCGGAATGCCCGGGTGCGCTCCTGCAAGCGATTCTTAACAAACCGCCCCACGCCCGCCATGGCCACTGGTCAAGATCGCGTCAAGTCGGCCCCGATGGCTGAGGATTATCAGACCACCTTCACGATCAGACCATCTTCGTCAGGCGAGCTCGGTCTCCGGCTGAACCGGTCGTCAGCTCACCGCCAGCACCGCCCGGGCGAGGGGGAGCTCCGCGCTCACCCGCTCCAGCCACTTGACGCCCTTCTCGATCTCCGCGGCGTGCTCGCGCTCCGCCTGCTCCAGCAGCTGCGCGCGGAACTTGGCGTCATATGGAAAGTCGGGCTTCTTGGCGTAGTGGGTCATGATCGGGCCCGCCAGGATCCGGGCGACCTCGGCCTGCTCCGCCGGCGCCCCCAGATGGCCGAGCGCCCCGGCCAGCCCCGCCTCGGGCCCATCCAGGAACCGCTCAAAGTCCATCCACAGCACCCGCCCGGGGTTCCGCTCGGCCATCTCGTGCAGCGCCGCCATCTCGCTCAGCCAGCTCATGGCGACGCACTCGCCCGGGGAGAGCTCGCCCAGCCGCCAGCGTGCTGCCTCGCCCCCACCCACGCCCCCGGCCCCACCCAAGCCCCCAGACAGGCGCCGCTGCAGTCGGTACAGCCGCTTTTCAGCCGCGACGGTGATGTCGGAGTACGCCCCGCCCAGCATGGTCCGCAGGAACGGCCTGGGCGGGATGAACATCAGGATTGCCCGGGCCCCCGGGGTCTGCCCCATCAGCAGCGAGGCCATCTCGCAGACGAAGCTCGTCGCCTTGATCACGCTGGTCTGCCCCGGCGACCACGTGCGCGACCACAGGCCCAGATAGATCCCCAGGCGTGCGTCGAAATCGCTCCCCTTCCACAGCGAACCGCCCCGCCCGGCGGGCTGGTCGAGCACCAGGTGCGACTCGGCCAGCTTCCGCAGGATCGCCGGCTCGCGCAGCGAGAACAGCGCCGGATTCTCACCCAGCAGACGGGCCAGCAGCGTCGAGCCCACGTGCGAAATGTGGAAGATGTAGTGGCAGCGGGCCGGCAGCTCCTTGGCGGCCTGCCGCACCGTCACCCACGACCGCCACCCGGCCTGAATCCCCGGGCGAAGGAGCCGCTTATCGAGAAAGCTCGCCGCGGCGTAGTCGCCCGGGCTGAGCTGGATGAACTCAACCGCGTCCATGAAGTGGTCAACGGTGAGGGGGTAGTGGGCGGGTGAGGAGGTCAACTCATCAGCGAAGCTCAAGCGGCCCGTCCTGCGGCGCCTGCCGCGTGTTGGGGGTGGGGGGGGTGTGGTGTGGGGCGTGGGGCGTGGGGCGTGGGGGGGTGGGGGGGTGGGGGGGTAGGTGGTGGGGGATAGCGCGGCGGTAGTGGCCTTTGAAGATCGAGAGTCTACCGCTCACGTGGGGAGCGGCGGGCATTGAGACCTGGTAGCGCGTGGGCGGGGTTACCGAGTCCGCAGGAGTAGCAGCACCTCGCGACGGATCGAATTCTGCTGGTGCATGTCGTACCGCTGGTAGGTGTCCAGCTCGATGCACTCGTCATCAAAAAGGCCCGAGGTCTCGGCGACCTCGCGAAGCAGGTCGGGAGTGTCGATCGAAACGCCGACCCACCAAGCGAACACCGGTTGGGGCCGCTCCGACTGAATCACGCAAGTCATTGCTGAAGAGGAGTTTACGTGATCGGCTGTCCGCCACAGACGGCCACTTCCTGCCTCCGGTTCGGGGGCCGGACAGGGACAGGCACGGTTCATTGACCACGCGTATTGCAGATCGTGCGCAAGCCGGCGTTCACGCCGGACGCCAGTGGGTGGGCGGGCAGCGTGGCGACCGCGAAACCAAAACGACCAAACGCAGTTGCGTTCCCCTTGATTGCGGTGTACGCTGCGGTCAGGGCTTTCACGGAGCGCAGCACGATGCGTCAATCACCCACGCGTTCGAGCGGTGTCGGTCGCTTCCGCGTGCTGACCGCTGCGCCCTTGGGTGGCGTTGTGTTGGTGTCTTTGGTGCTTGGGGGAAACGCCCGGGCCCAGTTGGTTGTCGCCAACGCGAATGGCACGACCGCGGTGTCGCCGCTGAAGTTGATCGACGTATCGGTGGGCGGGCTGCGCTCGCGGGACCTCACGGCGGGCAATGTCGCTTTCTCGGGGCTCGCGGCGGACAACGCGGGCGGGCGGTTGTTCGCGGTAGACGCCGGCCCCGGCGGCGAGCGCGTGCTTTGGGTCTATCCGATGGCGGACTCGGGACCGCTGGGCGCTCCGGCGCTTGTGCCACTGACTAGCGGCGGGTTTTCCATTTCCACCTCGATCCCGGCGCTGGCGTGGGACTCGCGGGACAATGTGCTGGTTGGGCCGTTTCAATCCTTAGGGTGGATCTTGGCGAGAATCGATCCCCAGTCCGGCCAGACGACCGTCGTAGGGAGCGGCTTCACGACGTCGAGTATCCCCACAGCGCTGGATTATGACGCGGGGACTGACGCGTTCTACGTTGTGCGGAACTCCACCTCAACCGGCGCGCCGTTTACATCGGGGCGGGGGTTGTATCGGATCAACAAGCCGCTCTCGGCGGCGACGTACACGTTCCTGTCGGCGTTCCCGGCCGGTGAAACCGAGATCGACGGCCTCGCGGCCGGCAACGGGCGGCTGTACCTGGTGAACGACACGGGCGCCGAGGCGATCCATGTCTACAACCTCACCACCAACGCGTACGAGGCGAGCGTGGCGAACCCGCTGGGCGCCGGTACGGTCGCTGGGGGGGCGTGGGCCCCGGCGCTGCTGCTGCCCACCGTGACGCGCCTGGTGGCGGAGGCGGAGCCCAACGAGACCAAGACCACCGCGACGTGCGCGATCCCGCTGGCCGCGGGAGAGGGGTTGGGGGGAATCACCACGGGGTCATCGACCACGGCTCCGGGCGCGGCGAGCGCCGACAGCTTTCTCGTCGGCTCGCCACGGGCGGCGCCGGAGATCTATCGGCGCCGGCTCGACTTGTATTCAGCGACGCCGGGGCACACGTGCACCATCCGGGGGCTGCAGCAGAGTGCGGGCGTGATCAACCAATCGTTCGACTCGACGGCTCAGACGGGGGTGGCGCTGGCTGACGGCGGGCGCCGGAATCAGTGGTACGACTTCGGGGGACGCGGCCAGGTGTACTACCGGGTCGCCGGGAGCGCCGCGACGAGCGAAGAGTACCGCGCGGTGCACAGCATCACGCTGGTCACGCCGACCGACCTGGGCGCCTTTGCGGGCACCCAGCTGACGCTGTCCAAAGCCGGGGTCGATTCCTGGGACCTTGATTTTTGGGTGTACGACGAGAACTTCACCGCGTTGCCGGGATTCGGGCACGACGACAATGACGGCGCCGGGTTGACCCGAGATTTCGCGCCGGGGAGCTACTACCTGGCGCTTGGCCGGTTCAACCTCGGCAACGACCAGGCCTCGCCGCCGGACGACACGTTTCGTTCCGGTGGGGTCGCCGACTTCCCCGGGGTGGTGTGGAGCTCCAGCACGACCTCCAGCGGGAGCACCACGTTTCGGATCACGACCGCCGCGGGCGCGCTGGACACGGTGGTGATTCAGACGGAAGCGTTGCAGGTCCACTGGTATCGCTTCACGGTCGTGCAGCCGTGCAACACCGACTTTGACGGGAGCGGGGTCACCGATCCCGACGACCTGTCGGACTACATCACGGCGTACTTCAACGGATGCCGGTAGGCCCGCGACGTGGGGAGTGCGGGCCAACTCCGGTCCGGCGTTGGCGCCTCGAAGGGACTTCGCGGTTGGGGCTTTGCGGGGGGGCGAGTGGCGTGGGTTTGGCAGGTTCGACTTGGCTCGCGGTCGTTCATACGTGTTTCTTGCGTCTTCGGTGGACTCTTTGAATCAAGCCAGCCGACCCCGGGCCGTGCGGAGCGCGGCCGTGGCGGCAAGAAGGTGTCCCATGCAACGCACTCCGGATGGTTCTGTCGTCCCGCTCTTCGACCGATCGCTGCGGAACTCCAGGAGTCGCCGCCTGATGGCCCGCGCGCAGCACGGCATGGGGGCGCCGGGGGCGGTTGTCGAAGCGCTCGAGCCGCGCAAGCTTCTGGCGATCACGTGGGACGGTTCGTCCGGAGACAACCTCTGGTCCAACCCCGCGAACTGGAACCTCAACCGCGTTCCCGGCGCGACCGATGACGTCGTCATCCCGAACGTCGCCGGCGCTCCCACCATCACGTTCAGTGCCGCGGCGGGAACGGTCTCGATCCTCACGCTGACGGCTTCGGAGGCGTTCAGCGTGACCGGCGGGTCGCTGACGCTGACCAGCCCATTGGCCAACGTCGCGACGTTCGATCGTCCCTTCAGCCAGTCGGGTGGCACGTTCCGGACGAGCACGACCGGCTCAGACGTGACGTTCAACAGCGGGTTCACGCTCTTGAGCGGAACGTTCTTCATGGCGGGGTCGGCGTTCCTGCTGGCGGGTGGTTCGTCGAGCGGCGGGTCGCTCTCGGGCAACGGCGAGTTGGACATCGCCAACGGCACGACGTTTACGTTCAGCGGCGGCACGCGCACGATCAACGACCTGAACATCGACATCAACGGGGGCTCGCTCAACTGGACGGCGACCAACACCACCTGCGACAACGACGTGGTGTTCTTCCTCGACGCGGCGGGCACGTTCATCTACAACGCCGGGGCTTCGTCGAGCATCCTGCAGGGCGCCGGGTCCGGCTCGCGCATCTCCGGGGCGGGGACCTTCGTCAAGAACAACAGCGTCTCGGCGAACATCGCCATCGAGGCCGCCTTCGACGGAACCGTGAACATCAACAACGGCACGCTGCGGCTCAGCGGCGGCGACGGCGCGCTGGACACTTCCGGGGACTTCGCGGTCGGCGCCAACGGCACGCTCGACCTCCGGGCCGGCACGTTTGATTTTCTGGCGGCATCGTCGGTGAGCGGCAGCACCTTCAGCGTGAGCGGGGCGACGGTGACGATGGACGGCATCATCGGCGTGACGAGCCTGGAAGTGATCGGCGGAACGCTGGAGTACAACAACGCGGCCGAAGCCACGGCCGTGGTGTTCGTGCTCCAAGCGGGCGTGGTGACGACCGACGCGTCAGTATTGTCGACCGCCGGCGACATCGTGGTCTCAGGGACGTTCAGTTGGACCGGCGGCGACCTGCTTGCGGGTGCGAATGGCAGCGATATTGTGGGGGTGCGGATCCTCGAGAGCGCCACGGCCTCGATCTCCGGACCCGCCCGCTTACTCGGGCGGCAGATCTTCAACCTGAGGGGAACGGTCACGTTCGATGCTCCCACGATCAACACCCAGCCCTTCGCTTCGATCGTCAATTTCGGCGGTCAGTTTGTTCTGACCGGCGACGGCGTCATCGGGAGCGGCCTGGGTCAGTGGGACAACACCGGCACGGTCACCAAGTCCGGATCCGGGCGGACGGTGATCAACATGTCGTTCGACGGCAACAGCATCGCGACGGTGTCCACGACCGCCGTCAACGGCGGTACGCTGGCCATCGAGGGCGCGATGACCAGCGCCGACGACGACTTCTTTGTGAACTTCGGGTGCGTGCTCGAGTTCGGCGGCGCCAACACCCAGGTCATCGGCGGGGAACAGACCATCTCGGGCAGCGCCGGCGGCCTGCGCCTGCTCAACACCGGTTCGTTCACGTGCTTCGGCAACATCAACATGGTGAACGGATTCGTCACCATCGACGGAAGTGCGACGTTCACCTTCGGCGTCGATGCCGGATCGAACCCGGCTCCGACACGGAGCACGCGACAGCTCAGCGTCAATTCGGGCACGATGGAGATCAATGGCACGCCTTGGACGGTGACCGATCGCGTGCTCCTTTCGGGTGGGACGATCGACACGAACCTGACCTCCAACACCTGGCTGCTGGAGATGTCGGGCGGCACGCTCACCGGGAGCGGCAATACGACGCTGACTGGGGCCAGCGCATGGTCGGGCGGGTTCATGGACGGGTCGGGGACAACCGTTGTTGGCAGCGGGGCGACGCTGACGCTCCCCGGCAGCCTGAGCAACCCGATCCTGTCGCGCCCGTTGCTGGTGGATGGCACCGGCGTGCTCTCGTGGACCGGCGGCAACATCTCCATGACCGGTGCGACCATCACCGTGGGCGCCACGGCCGACTTCCTCGCATCCAGCGGCGGCTCGATCCTCAACACGTCCGGGGCCAACCTCGTCAGCCTCGCGGGCGACCTGATCCGGAGCGGCGCCCTCTCGGCGTCATCGATCCAGGTTCCGCTGAACATGACCGCCCAGTCCACCGCCGACATCTTCGTCACCGGGGGCACGCTCCTCCTCGGCGGCGGCGGCGACCACGACGGCGACTTCTCCGTCTCCCTGGGGGCGACCCTGCAGTTCTCAGGCGGCACGCACACCTTCGCCCCCGGGCAGAACATCAGTGGCGCAGGGAACGTCCGCGTCACCGGCCCGGCGGTCGTGTCCAACATCGTCTCGTTCAGCAACACCGGGTCGGTGACCGTCGCGGGCGGCACGATGAGTACGCTCGCGGGCGGCGTGTTCTCGACGGGATCGCTGGTGGTCTCGGGGGGAACGGCGACCCTCAATCAGGCCCTCACGCTGACGACCGGGGCGACGGTCTCGGGCGGCGCGCTCTCCGTCAACGCCACCATGTCCTGGCCCGCCCTGAACATGACCGTGGGCACGTTGAGCGGTTCTGCCGCCGTCGCGCTCACCGGCGCGGCGGCCGGCACGTGGAGCGGCGGCACGATCACCGATGTCAGCGTACAGGTCCTTTCCGGGTCGGTGTTCGAGATCAGCGGCGCCGGCGCCAAATCCCTCTCGGGGACGTTCATCAACCTCGGCGAGACAAACTTCACTTCCGGCACGATCACCTTCAACAACGGCGTGATCGAGAACGCGGCGGGCGGGCTGTTCACGATCAACGGAGCCGCGGCGATGACGGGCGCCGGCGGCACCAACCGCTTCGACAACACGGCCACGGTCGTCAAGTCCGCCGGCGGGATCTTCACCGTCACGGTGCCTTTCAACCAGGACGGCGCGGCCGGGGCGACGAACATCGACGGGGGCACGCTCGTGCTCGCCGCGGGAGGGGCGCACCTGGGCGATTTCTCGATCGATCCGGGAGCAACCCTGCGGTTGGGCGGCGGCCACACGCTGGGGGTGGGCTCAGCCGTGAGCGGCGGGGGGACGCTGGAGATCGTCGGCGGGAACAACACGTTCTCCAGCGTCACCAACGTGACCGGCGGCGTGACTCACTCCGGCGGCGCGACGACGTTCAACGCCAACTGCCTGGGCGGGAACTTTACGTTCAGCGGCGGCAGCGTGACCTTCGCCGGCGCGGCGGTGCTCTCCCCTTCGGGCGTGGTGACCGTTTCAGGCGCCACCGTTACGCTGAGCTCCGCCAACGCGTGGCCGATCCTGGACTTCTCCGCCGGGACGATCACCGGGGCCGGCAACCTCGCCCTGACCTCCGGGACCATCGCCTCCACGTGGACGGGCGGGACGATGTCGGGCACAGGGACCACCAGCACCGCCGCCTCGGCGAGGCTCTCCGTCAGCGGACCCGACGCCAAGACGCTCGCCCGCCCGCTCACCAACGCCGGCGCGCTTACGCTGGGCGACGGCCCCTTGACCTTCGCGGGCGCCGTCCTCACCAATTCCGCCGCGGGCATCGTCGATGTCGCGGGCGCGGCCTCGCTGGAGCAGAGCCCGGGCGTGAATGTCTTCGATAACGCCGGCATCGTCAACAAGACCAGCGCGGCAAACGCCACGGTCAACGTCGTCTTCAACCTCGCCGCGCCGGCCTCCCGGCTCAACGTCGTCGGCGGGCGCATCAGCCTGCTTCGCGGCGGCGCGCACTCGGGCGATTTCGATATCAGTTTCGGGGCCACGCTCGAACTGGCGAGCGTCCACACCACTGATGCGGGGTCCTCGATCTCCGGAGCGGGTGGGGACCTGCTCATCTCCGCCGGCGCCAGCGTGCTGGGCGGTCCGGTGACCGGCCTGACCACGGTGGCCCATGCCGGCGGAAACACGTCGTTCAACGCCGCGCTCTCGGCGGTGAACCTGGTCTTCAGCGGGGGCACGGCGACGGCGGCGGTCGCCGTGAGTTCGTCCAATCTGGTCACGATTTCGGGAGCGACGGTTGTCGTCAACGCGACCAGCCCCTGGCAGAGGCTGGACCTCTCAGCGGGCACGCTGGGAGGTTCGGGGACCGTGACGCTGGGCGCTACGGGCGGGCTGGTCTCGAACTGGACCGGCGGCGCGATGTCCGGGGCCGGCGTGACGACGGTGGCCACGGGGGCGCGACTCACGATCCAGGGGAACGTCACGCTTGCGCGTGATCTGACCTTGGTGGGGACCTCCGACCTCGACTGGCTTTCCGGCGATGTTTCCATGACGGGCGGGGTCATCCGTGTCCTGGGCACCACCGCCGATTTCAACATCTCCAGCCCCGGGTCGATCCTCAACACCTCGGGCGTCAATTCCGTCCAGGTTACCGGCGACATCGAGAAGACCGGGACGGTGATCAGCACCGTCGCGGTGCCCGTCTCGATGCTCTCACAGGCCAACGCTGATATCAACGTGGGCGCAGGCACGCTGGTGCTCTCCGGCGGCGGCGCCCACGACGGCGACTTCTCGGTGTCCTCGGGCGCCACGCTGAGGTTCGCGGGCGGCACGCACACATTCGCGGCCGGCCAGGGCATCAGCGGTGCGGGAGGCGTCGAGTTCGTCGCGGGGACGATCACCGGCCTCCAGGGTTCGTCGGTCTCCACGTTCCGCGTCCTCGGCGCGACGGTTTCGATGGTGACCGGGCCCTTCTCCGCGAGTCTGCTGGTGGTCTCGTCGGGTACGCTCACGCTCGGGGCCCCGTTCACCGCGACCGTGCTCACCCTCTCGGGCGGAACCATCGATGGATCGGGCGGGCTCACGATCCCCGCCGGCTCAGGCGTGAGTACCTGGTCCGGCGGCGCCATGAACGGAACGGGGCTCACGACCATCAGCGCAGGGCGTCAGCTTGATATCACGGCCGCAGCGGTCAAGACGCTGGGGCGAGTGCTCGAGAATCGCGGCACGCTCAACTGGGTTTCGGGGAACATCAACCTGAACGGCGGTGAGCTCCGAAACGGCGTCGTCGGCGCGCCGGGGACGATGAACTTCACCTCGGCCAGCACCGCGACGGCCGGTGGAACCGGCGGGCTGATTACCAACGGACCCGGTTCGACCATCGATGTCGCCGGCACGCACACGATCGGCGGGACGTCCAGCCCCGTGGTGTTCAACAGCGCTGGCCCGGTGAACGTCAATGGCGTCCTGACCATTGCCGGTGGCGGGACGGCCTCGGCGGACATGACGGTGCTGGACATGGACGGACTGCTCACTTTCTCGAGCAATTACACGTTTAATGCCGCCACCCTGCGTCTCAACGACGGCTTCACGTTTATCGAAGCCGTGACCATCACGTTGAACAACTCAACCATCCTCGTCAACTCCGCGCTGGTAGATTCCACCCCGTCACTCCTTCAGTTCCGTGGTGGGTCACGCTTCGCAGGCACTCCCGCAACCAGCGCGATCGTCATCAACGGAGCCGGCGTTGCACAGCGACAGAGCAGCTCCGCGGGCGCCGTTGTGTTCGACGTCCCCATTTTCTGTTCCGTCCAGGGAACCCTTGGGCTCGGAAGCTCAGGAGCGGTTGGAACCACGACCCTGAACGCAGGAGGTACGTTGGCGGGACGGACAATATGGGGCCCGACCACGACGGTGGTGATCAACGGCACAGCGCCGCTCTTCACCAGTACGTCCATGGTCGACTTCAGCGGCACGCTGCGAACCGCCGTGCCGATCACCTTTGCCGGGTCGGTCCGGTTCGGAGGGAGCGGGACCGCCGGTCTGATCGACTCGACGGCCTCCACGGGGTCGGTTCGGATCGAGGGGACCTTTGACTGGCTCTCGGGCGCCATAAGCGTCGCCGGGGGGGTCGTCGTCGCCCCGATTGGTGTGCTGAACGTGCCCGCCGGCACGGGCGTGAGCACGCTGAACACCACCCTGGAGAACTTCCGGACCGTCAACCTCCAGGGCCGGGGCTTCCAGACCCCGGGCGTGCTCATCACCAATCGCCTCGATAGCGCGATCAACGTCTCCGGCGCGGCGGCCATCGTCGACACCTCGCCCGGGTCCATCGCCGGCGCGATCATCAACGAGGGCTTGCTGCGGGTTGGGCTCCAGGGGTCCCTCAGCGTCGCCGCTACGTTACCGTTCCTCAACGCCCCGCTGAGCGGTACGGTCATCGTCGACGGCGGCGCACTCGTTCTGGGCAATGTGGAGAACCTCTCTCCGCTGTCGCTCACGCTCACAGGCGGAACGTGGATGGTCCGCAACGGTGGCTCGATCGACTTCGCCCTCCCCGTCCGCACCAACGCCGCCAACATCTTCATCGACGGCGCGACCTCCACGTTCCCTGCTCTCTCCACGCTCTCAACCAACCAGGGAGCCATCCTGCTGAGCGGCGGCGCGGACCTCGCGATTGCACCCTTCGGCGGACTGCTGGCCAACGACGGTCTGATCGACGTCGGCGCCGGGAGCGTGGTGAGCGTGGCCGGCGCGTTCACCCAGGCCGCCGCGGCGTCGATCGCAACCACGATCGCGGCCGCCGGAGCGCCGGACGGCGTGGGCCGCGTCGAAGTGACTGGGTCAGCGTTCCTCAGCGGCGCCGCGACGGTGCGGTTCGCGCCAGGCTACGCGCCCGCCATCGGCGACACCGCGACGTTCCTCACTTCGCCCTCCATCTCCGGCCAGTTCTCGGCGGCGGTGCTCCCGAGCCCGGACATGGGCATGAGGTTCCTGATCGACAGTTCGGGCGACGCCATCTCGTTCCGCGTGCTCGACCCCGCCGACTTCAATCTCGACGGCGTCGTGGACCCCGACGACCTCTCGGACTTCATCGCCGGCTTCTTTGGCTCCCCGGCGAACCCCAACACCGACTTCAACGGCGACGGCGTCGTGGACCCCGACGACCTTTCCGACTACATCGCTGCGTTCTTCGGCTGAGCCGCCCGCGCCGCACCTTCAACCACCCCCTCCGGCGGCATCCGGCGGCACGCTGCGCTCGGAATCGCCCGAAGCCTTCGAAAAGGAAATCCCATGAACGCTCCGCTTCGCTCCGAACACGCCCGCACGGCCCGCGCCCAGTCCGCCCGGGCAAACATGGCCCTCCTCATCGCCGGAGTGCTCGCGTCAGCGCTTTCCGCTCATGCCGCCCCGCCGCGCTACGCCCTGCGCGTCGCGGCCGACGCCCCGGTCGCCTGGTACCGACTCAACGAAGCCGCCATCTCGGCTCCTGCGCTCGACGCCAGCGGCAACGGTTTCGCGGCGGTCTACAGCGCGGCGGGCGTCTCGCCCAGCCAGCCTGGCCTGTTCGCCGGCGGCGGGGCGGGGCCGGACTCCGCCGCCCGGTTCACGGGCGGAAGGCTGACCGTCGCCAATGCGGCCGCGCTGAACCCCGATCGCATCACGCTCGAAGCCGTGGTCCGTTGGGATGGTCCCAACGGATTCCTGCAGCGCGTCATCGAGAAATCGTTCGTCAGTGATGGCTCGCAGTCGCTCTATGCGCTGTGCGTCGCCAACGACGGGCGCGTGGTGTTCGAGGTTCGCAGCACCGGCCCCACCACGCTTACCGGCGTCACGGCGCTCGCCGTCGGGCAGGAGGCCCACCTCGTCGCAACCTTCGATGCGCCGACTCTGAGGATCTACATCAACGGCGTCCTGGACGCTCAGGTCGCCTCCCCCAACCCGAATGCGCTCGGCTCCAGCTCCCACCCCCTGGGCATCGGCAACCAGGCGCTCCGCAACCGCCCGTTCAACGGCGTGATCGACGAGGCCGTCGTCTTCGACTTGGCGCTACCGGCCCAGCGCATCCTGGCCCACCACCACGGCCTCACCGGCCAGATGCCCTGCCCCGCCGACCTCAACGACGACGGCAATCTCAACTCCGACGACCTCTCCGACGCCATCGCCTGCTACTTCGATTCCGGATGCCACTTCGACATCAACGTCGACGGCCGGACCGACCCGGATGACCTCTCCGACTACATCGCGGCGTATTTCGGCGGTTGCCCATAGGACTCACCGCGGCGCGACTCATTTCGGAGGGGGCGTCCACGTGGCCTTGAGCACGGGATTCTCGCCGTCGAGCTCGAACGTAATCGACCTCTCGGAGTACATGGCGTCAAGCGAGTGCGAGAGCTCCTCGACGTACTGCAGCAGCTCCATCGTCGACGCGTCGCCCAACGGCGCCACTCGCCCGGCATCCCCGCCAGACCCCAACGCATGGCGACTCGTTGCGAGCTGTTGCGTCAGGATGCGGCCGGTTGCCCCGGGTACAATCCTCGGCACGCGGGCGTAGCTCAGTGGTAGAGCGTCAGCCTTCCAAGCTGAATGTCGTGGGTTCAAGTCCCATCGCCCGCTTTGGTCTTCCGACCGACGAGGTTGACTGAATGCGGGGGGAAGAACCGCTGCAAGATGGCTTCGCCGTCCGCCGGGGCGTTTCCGTCCCAAAGCCATAGCTTCAGCTTGCGGTGTTGTGTAGCGGCCTCGATTGCTCCTACCAACGCCTCCGCGTCGCCTTTGGCAATGATGACCTCTTCAAAGCCGTCGTGGCTGATGCCGCTCAGCGGGTAGCACAGGGCGTTGAACGTTGCGAACGCCTGCTTAACCGCGTTCCGCAGTTGCGAAAGCGTCACATCATCCAAAGGTGTCGTCTTCGGCTCTACGACGGTTGCCAGATCGGCGTGCGCGATGCGCTTGTTGCGGTGTCGCCTGATCGTCACGACCTGATTCTTGAACTCAGTGAGAAGCTGCTCCGCTTGAGGCCATGCCCCACTGTCGATGAGCTCGGGTTTCACCGAAGCGGCCAGCCGCTCGAATGACAGATTCTCATGAGTCCCATTACTGGGAGGGTCCGACAGCACAGATAGATGCAGGAACAGCGATTCGAGCAGAACTTCCTGAATGATGCCGAAAAAGCCACCTGCGGCTTCGTCGAGGAGTGCGGTCCGCGCCGGCCCGGAGAGGTACAGGCACTGAAACTGCTTCCACGCAAACGCGAGCTGCATACTCCGATTGTGAACGCAACGCGCGATCGGATGTCTGTCGACGAGGTCGCTTTGTGGGATTGGAGGCCGTGGGGTGCTCATATAGCATCGTATAAGTCGAGCGACCCCATTGCGGGCTACCCGCGTTTGGCTGTCTCGTCTTGAGCAATGAAGCGCTGCCAATGCAAAAACCCCGGCGCGAGGCCGGGGTTGCTGGATGGGGTCGCTCAGGTATTCGCCCAGTGGGTCGAGTGATTCGCCGCGCGGCGGGCGTGCCGGCCGCTCGCTCAACACCCATCGCCAAAGAACACGCCGATGTAGTCCGACAGATCATCGGGGTCGACGAAGCCGTCGCCGTTGAAGTCGGCGGGGCAGATGACGCGGAGGTCGGCGGGGTCGCTGGTCACGCTGCCGCAGGCGTTGGTGATGATGACGTCATAGGCCCCGGCATCGGCAGCTGAGGCGCTGAGGATGGTCAGGACGGGGAGCGCCGAGCCGAACACGGCGCCGCCGTCGGCAAGGTTGACGCCGTCCTTGCGCCACTGGTAGGTGAAGGGGGGCGTGCCGGAGGGGGCGCCCGCGGAGAACGCGGCGGGCTTGCCGGCGCTCGTGAACAGCGGGGCCGGACCGGCGCCAGCGGGCGACTGGCAGGTGAAGGCGACTCGCAGCACCCGGAGGTTCGTAAAATCGCTCAGATACAACGCACCATCCGGGCCGAACACCATGTCTTGGTACAACGCGCCAAAGCCCGTCCCGACCGGCGTAACTACACCAGCGTCGCTCACGCGCATCAACTGTCCCGTCGAGCGCAGCACGAAGTAGAGCTCGGTTCCCCACACCCCACCCGGGCCCAGCGCCAGCGGAGTGTTGGCCCCGGTGTTGGTGACCAGTGCGGCGTTCGTCACGAGGCCATTCGTGTCGTGGCGTCGGATGACGCCGTCTGTCGAATGGGTGAAGATCGCGCCGTCGGACCGCAGGGCGAGTCCGTACGGCCCGGCGGTGTTGCTGAAGAGCACCTGGGGCGCCCCCCCGGTTGAACTCATCAGCCGACCGCCCGTGGCGGCGGCTGCGGCGTTGGTGTCGGTGAAGATGAACCGGCCGCTGGCGTCAAACCTGAAGATCCCCGGATTCTGGAACACGCTGGTGGGTCCAAACCGAAGGAACACCGTTCCATCAGGTCGGACAACCCAGATCTTCGCGCTGTTGGCATCGGACGAAATCCCGCCGACCAGCACGGCCCCGGGAATGCCGGTGATCACGCCCAGTGTGTCGACGCCCACCGCGTCCGGGTCGGACATCACCGGGCTGCCGAAGGTCGACGCCGCGCCGCCGCCCGGCGGCACCCGGTAGATGCCTGAAGGCGTCTCCAGCGGGCTGTTCCGTCCGACATACAGCGAACCGTCTGGGCCGAACGCGAGCCCAATCGGACCGTCAACCAGCCCGTCCGAATACACCGTGGTGGCGAAACCGGGAAGGGTCTCCGTCGGCGGATCGGCGCGCACCGGACTGTTCACAAAACCAATCGCGCCCAGAACTGCCGCAGCCGAGATGCCGCGCTGCCAGTGCTCGATCAGTCGGCTGCCGGACCGCGGCGCCGGGCTCATCCACGCGAGGAGCTGCAGGTTCTTAAGGGCGGTCGAATACCACGCGATCTGATTCCAACGAGCCATGTTTGAGATCTCCAGTCGGCGGGCCAGTTCGACAAGAACAGCCCGCTCCGAAGAGGCATGGGAATTCTCACGTCTGAGCGCCGCCCAATCCGCGGCCAGGCACGACAGCAGCGGGCAACCACCTATCGCGGCTTCTCGCTGGGTTGCCTCGTCCGGTTCGACCGCGCGCAGGCGAAACGCCAGCGATCGGGGGTCGTTCGGTGCAAGGGTCATGGCGTCGCGGAGCGCCGCGAGCCGCGCTGACGCATCCAGCCCCGCCCACCAAGACGCGACGTACCCCGCCAGCTCCGCGCGAGCGCGTGCAGGCGCCCGCCCCTGCGCGATGACCTGGCCCAGCGTGGTGGCCGCGTCGTCGAACTCGCCCCCCGCCGCGATCGCTCTGGCGATGCGGACCTGGACCATCGGACCGGGATTGGCCGTGCTCCGGTAGCGCTCCAGGGCCCGCTCAAGGTCTCCGCGAGCCAGCAGCAGATCTGAGCGCACCCGCTCGGGCGCGCCCAGCGTGTCTTGGTTGTCCATCCGCTCGGCCTCGTCCAGCAGTCGCTCGGCCCGGTCCAGGTCCCCGCAGCCGACCGCCGCGTCAGCGTGGTACACCGCCAGAAACCCCGCGTCGGGAAAGGCCAGTCGGGCATGCTCCAGACGCGGGTAGGCCAGGGCGTGCTCGTCGCGGATGAGGAACAGCACGCCCAGCGCGGCGTCAATGAACGCGTCGGGGTCTTCGCGAGCGGCGAGTTTCCGCCAATGCTCGATCGCGACGGTCGAATCGCCCGAGACGTACGCGGCGAGGCCCGCGAGGCGGTCGTCGCCGGGCGGCGGGGCGGCCTGCTGAACCACCGCCAGCTCCGCGCGAAGGGCGCGGGCCCAAGGACCCCACGGCCGCCACCACAGTGCCGCGCGATACGCGGCGATGGCCCGTTCCTGAGCCTCGGGCTCCAGCCGAAACTGTCCAGACTGCGAAGACCCCGGCAGCCCGAACCACTCGACATTCCAAAGCACGTTTGCGTGCCCGGGGCTCAGCAGCGCCAGGCGGGCCCGGGTCAGGTGCGCCTCCGCCCGGCGCGGCGCCATGTAGACGGACACGATGAAGAGCGCGGCAAGGACCATGGCGATGAGCGCCCCGCCCAGGCTCCACACGGCGCCGCGTTGGTGGCGGCGCAGGAACATCAGCGCCCGCCGGCCCGGCCCGGATGGGCGGGCCCGCACCGGGCGGTGGGCGAGGTGCCGCTCCAGGTCATCGGCCAGGGCCAGGGCGCTCTCGTACCGGTCGGCGGGGTCGGCCGCGGCGGCCTTGCGGATGATCGCGCTCAGGTCGCGCGGAATGGCGTCAAGCGGCGGGCTGGGGCCCGGCGCCGGCGTCCCGCCCGGCGAAACGCACTGACCGAGCGTGACGCCCAGCGCGAAGACGTCGCTGCGGGCCGTCAGGGCCTCGCCGCGGACCTGCTCCGGCGGGGCGTAAGCCCGGGTGCCGGAGAACCCCCGCGAGCCCTGGGCGATGGCGCCCGGCCCCCCTGCCTCTCCCCCCGGCTCGCAGGCCAGGCCGAAATCCCCGAGCAGGGGCGAGCCGTCGGGCCGCAGCAGGATGTTGGAGGGCTTGATGTCGCGATGCAGCAACCCGGCCTCGTGCACGGCGTGCAGCGTCCGGGCGACCCCGGCGATCAGCCGGCAGAAGAACCTGATTGGATCGCGCTCGCCGATGGGCGCCCCAGGCAGAGCCTCCGCCAACGCGCGGGCCCGGTTTGAGCCCGCGTGGGCGACGCGCGCGAGCAGCTCGGCCAGCGACGGCCCCTCGATCCACTGCATGGCGAAGGCGTGGATGGGCGCGGCGCGGCTCCCCGTGGCGGGGCGTGCGTCCCGCCCTTCGATGAACTCATAGACATCGACCACGCCCGGGTGGCGCAGCCGCGCCAGGGCCAGGGCCTCGGAGCGCAGGATCTCCAGCCGGCGGGCCGACGAGGCGATCGACTCTGAGAGCACCTTGATCGCGACCAGCCGTCCGCCCATGCCGAGCTGGCGGGCGAGGTAGACCTCGCCCATGCCCCCGGCGCCGATGCGCGAGACGACGTCGTAGCCCGGGAGCACCGGCGGCGGCTGGTCCAGCACCGGGCAGACGCCCCGCGCCACGCGGATCAGGTGCTCGATGCGCGGGGCGAGGTCCGGGCGGCCGGCGCAGAGTGTGGAGGGGTCGGGGGCGCCGCCGTGTTCGAGTTCGTCGAGGATCTGCGCATAGAGCTCATCGAGGAGCGAGTCCTCGTCGGCCGGGGCCGGGGCGTGAGATGGAGCGGCAGCGCGGTCCATGCAGCGTTCATCAAGAGGAAGGGGAAAGTGCCCCGGCGAGCGCCGAAGCGGGCTAGGAATCGATCGGCGCTGAGACCTGGGTCCGGGCGAGCGTGGCGCCCCGCGTGGCCAGGGCCTGGCGAAGACGGCCGAAGTAGAGCTCCGACCCTTCGCGGAGGCGGCGGCGAACGGTGGATTCGGGGAGCGAGAGGGCTGCGCTGATGGCCTTGATCGGCGCTTCCTCGAACAGGCGCAGCCGCACGCACTCGCGCAGCTCGTCGGGCAGCGAGGCCAGGGCCGCGCGCATGATCGCGGCCCGCTCATCGCGATGGGCGCCGCGGCTGGGGGTGCTGGCGAGCCCGGGGGTCGAGGAGCCCAGCGGCGCGGGGGGGGAGGCGGCGTGCCCGCCCGGCCCTCCGCCGCGTTTGGCGGCGAAGTGGTGGTCGGCGGCCCCGGCGATGGCGCGGTCGGCGAGGGTGAGCAGGTAGGAGCGGAGAGACCTGGGCCCGCGCCATTCGAACCGGTCGCGCGACTGCCAGAACGAGGCCAGCACCTCCTGGGCCAGATCCTCGGCCTGCAGCCGCGCCCGCAGGCCGGCGCTCATCCGCGAATCGATGGCGACAATCAGCCACGCCAGCGGCGCCAGCGCCAGCACATCGGCGATGGTCCGCGGCGCCGGGCCGAAGTCCACGCTGCTCGCATCTGGCGCCTCACGCATGCTCCAGGATCCTGAGTTCGCCCGACTTCCCCCTCCACCGGCTGGGCCAATAATGGTAGGTGCGCAGGCTCACCACCCCTCCTCCACCCGCCCCACGGCCCCCGTTGCGCAGCCCGGCGCGGCGACCGTGGACCGTATCGTTCCCAGCCCAGTATCATTCAGCCCCGCAGACCATTATCGATGGCCCCCGACACCAGCCACATCGCCTTCGTCTCGGCCACCAGCCGCGACCTGAAGACCTGCCGCCAGGCGGTTCGAGATGCCCTGCTCACGCTCGGCAATGCTCCGCACGCGCCTGAGCCCGCCGCAGCCGTCGAGAAACGCCGGAGCCCTCTCCAGGAGCGCGTCGAACGCCTGCGAGCTGACCTCGCCCGCGCCACGCGGCCGCTCTGGTGGGGGCTGGGCCTGAGCGCGGCCGCGACCGTCGCCCTCACCCCGGGCGTGAGTGTGGCCGGCCAGGGAGCCTCGACAGACCAACAGACCCCGGTCAACACGCCGCGTTTGGAGAAGGTGGAGTCGGACCCGGACGCCCGGCGCCGTTCCATCCAGTCCGTCGCCGATGCCTACGCACGCCTGCAGAGCGAACTGAAGGACCTCAAGCTCACCCCCGACCAGGTCTGGGATCGGGCCCTGGCCAGCGTGGCCGAGCGCGAGAAGATGGACGCGGCCCGATTGCGCTCGGAGATCGCGCTGTTCGTGGCGGCGGTGAGGGCCGACCCGGGCGCGGGCTTCATGGACCGGGCGCTGGCGGACTTCGGGGAGCGGAAGTTCGGCGGCGCGGCTGAGAACGCCGCCAAGGCCGCCGACGCCGCGCAGGCCGCTGACGAAGTCCGCCGCACCCGCGCCGCAGAGCGCAAGGCCCGCAACCTTCAAGGTCAGTGGTTTGGCGCCTCGGGCCACTACGAGCAGGCCGTCAACGCCTTTGAGCAGGCCCTCGCGCTCACCGCGCGGTCCGAAGCCCCCGCCGAGTGGGCGGAGTTGCAGGTCCGCCTCGCCAACGCAGCCGCCAAGTGGGCCAACCGGTCGGAGGGCCCGGCGATTGCCGAGCGCCTCGCCCGGGCGGTGGCGGCGCATCGCGCGGCGATGGAAGTGTTCACTAGAGCCGATCGGCCGCAGGACTGGGCCGCGGCGCAGATCAACCTGGGTCTCGCGCTATGGAATCAGGCGTTGTCGGCAGGCTCCGGCCCGGCGCGGGACCGGCTCCTGAGCGAGGCTGTTGCGGCGTATCGCGCGGCGCTGGAGGTGTACACCCGCGCCGACCAGCCGCAGGGCTGGGCCGCGGCGCAGAACAACCTTGGGGCCGCGCTGCGCGACCAGGCGTCGGCAAGTTCCGGCCCGGAGCGGGCCCGGCTGCTGGGCGAAGCTGTGTCGGCGTTCAACGCGGTGCTGGAGGTGTTCACCCGCGCCGACCAGCCGCAGGGCTGGGGCAGGACGAAAGTGAACTTGGGTGCCGCGCTGAGCGACCAGGCGTCGACGAGCCCCGCCCCGGAGCGCACCCGGCTGCTAGGCGACGCCTTGGCGGCGTACCGAGCGGCCCTTGAGGTGCACACCCGAGCCGACCAGCCGCAGGACTGGGCCAGGACGCAGAACAACCTCGGGGCCGCGCTGCGCGCTCAGGCGTCGGCGACCTCCGGCCCGGATCGGGCCCCGCTGCTGGCTGAGGCCGTGGCGGCTTACCGAGCGGCCCTGGAGGTGCACACCCGAGCCGACCAGCCGCAGGACTGGGCCAGGACGCAGAACAACC
>CAZSZO010000006.1:118693-132669 GCA_964611125.1 uncultured Phycisphaeraceae bacterium
TCGGGGACGCGCTGAGCGATCAGGCGTCGGCGACCCCCGGCCCGGAGCGGACCCGGCTCTTGGGCGAGGCCGTGGCCGCATACCGCGCGGCCCTGGAGGTCCGCACCCGCGCCGACCAGCCCAGAGACTGGGCCATCACGCACTTCAACCTGGGCGTCGCGCTGAGTGCTCAGTCGTCGGCGAGCCCCGGCTCGGAGCGCACCCGGCTCCTGAACGAGGCCGTGGCGGCATATCGCGCGGCCCTGGAGGTCCGCGCCCGCGCCCACGAGCCGCGAGACTGGGCCATGACGCAGTACAATCTTGGCCTCGTGCTGTGGAAACAGGCGTCGGCGAGCTCCGCCCCGGAGCGCACCCGGCTGCTGGGCGAGGCCGTGGCGGCGTACCGCGCGGCCCTGGAGGTGCACACCCGCGCCGACGAGCCGCAGTATTGGGCCATGGCGCAGAACAACCTGGGGGTCGCGCTGCGCGATCAGGCGTCGGCGAGCTCCGCCCCGGAGCGCACCCGGCTTCTGAACGAGGCCGTGGGGGCGTACCGCGCGGCCCTGGATGTGTACACCCGCGCCGACCAGCCGCAGGACTGGGCCGGGACGCAGAACAACCTCGGGGCCGCGCTGAGCGATCAGGCGTCGGCAAGTCCCGGCCCGGAGCGGGCCCGGCTGCTGGGCGAGGCCGTGGCTGCGTACCGCGCGGCCCTGGAGGTGCACACCCGCGCCGACCAGCCCAAAGACTGGGCCGTGACGCAGCACAACCTGGCTATCGCGCTGAGCGATCAGGCTTCGGCGAGCCCCGCCCAGGAGCGGTCCCTGCTACTCGGCGAGGCTGTGGCGGCGTTCCGCGCGGCGCTCGAGGTGTACACCCGCGCCGACAAGCCCAGAGACTGCGCCACCACGCACTACAACCTGGGGAACGCGCTGCGCGATCAGGCCTCGGCCAGCCCCGGCCCGGAGCGGGCCCGGCTGCTGGCTGAGGCCGCGGCGGCGTACCGCGCGGCCCTGGAGGTGTACACCCGCGCCGACCTGCCGCAGGACTGGGCCGACACGCAGAACAACCTGGCGCTGGCGCTCCGCGATCAGGCCGCGACGGTGGCGGGGGCGGAGCGGGTGACGCTGTTGCGATCCGCCGCGGCGGCGATGCGGGCGGCGTTCGACGTGTACACGAAAGAGGTGGATCCGCAAGGCTTCACCGCCCGCCAGAAGTGGATCGCAGCGGTCGAGGCGGAGATCGTCAAGCTCTACGGCCGCTGAACCGCGAGAACCGTGACCCTGCCGCCACGCTCGTCGCGCTTGTCCCCCGCTCCCGCTCCCGCCGTCACCCCCACCCCCCCCTTGCCCCCTTGCCCCCTACCCGCCCTTCCTCCGCCGGCGGATCTCCTCAAGCCGCTCGCCCATCGCCTTCTCGCCACCGTGCGTCGTCGGGCGGTAGTACTGCTTCTCAACACCCAGGTAGTCCTGCCCGCTGATCCCCGCTTCCACGCCGCCCTGCGCGGCGACATCATGCGAATAGACGTACGCGGCGCGGTTCTCGCGCACCGGATCGCCGGCGCTCTTCAGCGCGGCCTTGCGCACGTTCCCATCCTTGAGGAATACCGGCACGGGGATCGTCCGACCCTCCTTGACGTCCGCCATGGCCTCGTCAATGGCGATGTAACTGGCGTTGCTCTTCGGCGCGAGCGACAGATAAATCGCGCACTGCGCCAGCGTGATCCGCGCCTCGGGCAGGCCGATGCGCTCCACCAGCTCCCAGCACGCCCCGGCGACCATGATCCCCCGCGGATCGGCGTTGCCGATGTCCTCGCTGGCCAGGATCGCCAGCCGGCGGGCGATGAACCGCGGGTCCTCGCCGCCCTCCAGCATGCGGGCGATCCAGTACACCGCCGCGTCGGGGTCGCTCCCGCGCACGCTCTTGATCATCGCGCTCGCGGCGTCGTAGTGCTCATCGTCGCCGTAGACCGCGGCCTTCTGCTGGATCGAGTCCTCCGCCACGACCCGGGTGATCTGAATCTCCGTCTCGTCCCCGGGCGCCCGGCTTGACAGCACCGCCACCTCCAGCGCCGTCAGGGCCCGCCGGGCGTCGCCATCGCACTTGGCCGCCCACACCGCCAGGGCCTCGTCATCAACGCGCAAGTTCAGCCGCCCGTACCCCCGCTCCGCGTCGCCGATGGCCCGTCGCAGCAGGTCGATAACCTCGGCCTCGCTCAGCGGCTCCAACCGCAGCAGCGTGCTCCGGCTCACCAGAGCCGAGTTGACTGCAAACAGCGGGTTCTCCGTCGTCGCCCCGATCAGGGTGATCACTCCGCGCTCCACATCGCCCAGCAGCACATCCTGCTGGCTCTTGCTGAAGCGGTGGATCTCATCGAGGAACAGGATCGTTCGCTGCCGCGAGTCGCCCAGCCGGCGACGGGCCAGGTCGATGATCTCGCGGATCCGGGCCACACCCGCCGCCGCGGCGTTCTCCCGCTCAAAGGCCCAGCCCATCGTCCCGGCGATCGCCTCCGCCAAGGTCGTCTTCCCGGTGCCGGGCGGGCCGAACAGGATGATGCTGGTCAGCGACCCCGCCGAGATCATCCGCCGCAGCAGCTTGCCCTCACCCAGGATGTGCCGCTGACCGCCGATCTCATCGAGCGTCCGTGGGCGCATCCGCACCGCCAGCGGGGCCACTGACCGAACCGCCTCCTCGCGCTTGCCCGCCCATAGGTCGGCCATGCCGAAGACTAGGTGGCGATCGTCCGATCTCCTGTTCATCCTCGCGATCATTCGACAAGGTTGAAGTGTTTGCATACGCTAACATAACGCCGTGGTTCCCTCCCTCCCCATCCTGCTGCTGCTCGCCCTCGCCTGGGCCGCGTGGACGCCGCTGGCGTGGTTCATCGCCAGCAACCCCCGGGGCGACGTGCCGACGGGTTTCGCGGTCATCGTCAACTGGTTCTTCACGCGCTTCTACCACCGCTTGTCCGTCGTGGGGGCCGAACACGTACCGCCCCGCCGCCTTCCCCCGGCCAAGACCGATCGCCCGGACTTCCTCACCGCCCCGGTCGGCGCCACCCCCTCGGCGTCACCCGTCCCGCCGCCGCGCGGCCTGGTGGTGATCTGCAACCACACCGCGGGGCTCGACCCGCTGTTGATTCAGTCGGTCTGCCCGTTCTACATCCGCTGGATGATGGCCACGGAGATGCGGGTCAAGGCCCTCGAGCCGCTCTGGCGCTGGCTGGAGATCATCTTCGTCGGGGCCGATGGCGCCCGCTCGGGCGCCTCGGAGCTCGCGGCGCTGAAGGACGTCCTGCGCGATCTCAAGGCCGGCGGGGTCATCGGCATCTTCCCCGAGGGGCGGCTGGAGCGCCCGGCCCAAGTCATCCACCCCTTTCAGCCCGGCGTGGGCGTGCTCATCGCCCGCAGCGGCGCCGAGGTGCTGCCGATGGTGGTCTCAGGCACGGCGTATTGCCCGCACGCATGGGGGTCGTTCTATCGCCCCGGCCGGGCCCGCCTGCGGGTGATGCCCAGGCTCGACTACACCGGCCAGAAAGCCGGCGATATCGTCGCCGATCTGCAGGCCAAGTACCTCGCCTGGACCGGCTGGCCGCTTACTCCGCCCGACCCGGCCCTCTCCCGGGTTGAGTCGTGATGAACGCCGCCGGCGGCCTGTGCTACTGGGGAAACCGCTTCTTCACCGCATCGAGCCGCTGCCGATGGATCGCCCGGTCAGGCTCCAGGACGATCATCGCTTCGATCTGTCGGCGGGCCGAGTCGCCATCCTTCCGCTGCAGGGCCACCGCCGCGGCCCGCTCGCGATAGCGGGCCTCGTACGGGGCCATCTGCGTCGCCCGCACCGCCTTCGCCCAGGCCTTGTCCAGCTCGCCGTACTGAACATACAGCGACGACAGCTGCGCGGCATAGGTCGGCGTCTTGTCCTCGCGCGCGTCGAGCCACACCAGGTGCGGGATCGCATCCCGCGGCGAAGGGCCGGCCTCTGTCGCCGGCGGCTCGGCCAGGCTCAGGTACAGCCGGGCCAACGACCGGTGCGGCTCAGGATCGATCGGCCGCGCCGCGGCGTAGCGCTCCAGCAGCGGGGCCATCTCCAGCGTCGGCGTGTTGTTGTTCTTCACCATCGCCCGCGTCACCGCCAGTTCCAGCACATCGGGCTGAGCGGGGTAGTCGGCCAGCAGGCTCTCCATGACGCTGTCGGAGACGTCGAGCTGCTTACCACTGTCGCCCCCCCTCTCGCCCTCAGGGCCCTCAGCGTCATCCCCGCCCACGACCTCGTCGTGATCAGGCCCGGCCGCCGCGAGCAGCCGCTTGCGGGCCTCAGCCAGGATCTGCTTGCGGCCCGGCTCGCCGGGGCGGGCCCGCAGGCCCCACGCCGCCAGTTGCTCACCCGCCCACGCCTTGAACCGCGTCATGAACTCCTCGCGCGAGACGCCCAGCACCTCGCGGTAGGCCTGGTCCTCGCGCACCCCCGCGGCGTACAGGTCCATCAGCTTCAGCGGCGCCCGCTGGCCCCAGGTGGTCACGATGTACTCGTACATCCAGTGGCCCTGGGCATAAGCCAGTTGCCGGTCGGTCGGCTTCTTGGGCCGTACGAACGCCGCGTTGATCTCCACGAAGTCGAAGAGTTCCCCCGCCTCATAGGTGCGGGCGAGCAGGCGGCAGGTCTGTTCATCGCGGGGGGCCTGTTCCAGATGCACCGCCTGGGCCTCGGTGAACCAGTGCGGCAGGCGGTTGTTGGTCTTGCCCAGGCCCACGGTGTGCACATATTCGTGCCGCAGCACGCGCGGCCAGTCCCACGTCCCGCTGTGCGAGGCGCCGTCCCTGGGCGCCTCCATGGCGATGACCGGGCCGGTGCTGGCCGCGATGGTGTGGATCCTGGGCATGCCCGCGATACGCACCGCGAAGGCCCGGTGATTGGGCATGAGGTCGATGATCGTCCTCACCGGCGGCTGGTAGTCGAGCCCGTATTCCACCTGCTCGGGCGCCCCGGTCACGCGCCGGTGATTCTCCTCCAGCACCGGGAGCATCTCGCGGGCCAGCACGCCGTCATCGCTGGTCGGCGCCGCGCCGCTGGGCTCGGGGGCCAGCCCCGGCGGGCCGCCCGGCGCACCCTTGAATCGCACGATGAAGTGCTCGCTCTCGACCCGCTGGAAGGTCGCCACCTCGCGGACCAGCTTGAGCGAGTTGTCAGCCCGGACGTTGAAGGGGTCGAGCTCGCACGCGATCTGGAGCGTGTCGCCTGCGTCTTCGTCCTGCCCGGTCTGGATGTAAAGCAGCCCGAGGTCGATCAGCGGCTGCGGCCAGAAGGGCTCCAGGCGGGCCGCCCGCTTGAGCAGTTCGGCCGCGGCGCCGTACTGGCGGGCTTCGGAGAGCGCTCGCCCGGCTTCGTAGAGGGCCGCACCCGAGCCGGGCGAGAGCCGCTCGTACCCCGCGAGGTCCTTCTCAAGGTCCGCAGGGTCGAAGCGCAGGGCGGTGATCGCGCAGCCGAGCTGCAGCAGCCCCCGGCTGAGCGGGTAGGCCCGCATCGCCCCGGTGGAGAGCCCGTCGGCCAGATCCGGATCACTCTGCCGCAGCATGGCGCGGATCCGCACCATCGCCGCCAGCGGCGACGGCGCCTGTCCCTTGAACTCCGCCGCCGCGGCGCCGTCGGCGTCCTCCAGAGTCGCCCCCGCCACGACATCGAGCCGGGCCGCCACGGCCTCCGCCGCGCCCATGTCGAAGGCATCGACCGACATCCGCCCCACCAGGGCCCACGCCTCGGCGCAGCGCGGGTTCAGCGACAGCACCTGCTTGACCGCCTCGCCCGCCTTGGGCGAGTTGTCCTTGTCGTACAGCAGCTGGGCCTCGGCGAGCATGACCGGCCACGCGAGCAGGTCGAGCTGCTCGCGGGCCCGCTTCAGCGACACCATCAGGGCCTTGTGCGTCTCGCCCGGCTGGCCGACGGCCCCGCGCAGGCGCGCCGCGATCGCCGCCGCCCGCACCGCGTCGGCCACGTCGAGCGCCGAATTCTGCTGCTCCGCCGCCCCTTGCAGATACTCAACCGCCGGGCTCGCGCTCGCCATGGCGATGTCGCGCCGGCCCAACTGGTGGTACGCCTCCACCCGCAGCCGCACCGCCCGCATCGATGATTCCTGCTCGATCAGCTTCAGCAGGGGCTCGAGCTCCCCCCGGTGCAGCATCGCCTCCGCCCGGTCGAGCACCGGGGCGTCGGGCGAGGTTAGTCCGTCTTCGAGGTACGCCCCGCGCACCAGGGCCCAGCGGGCCCGCCGCGCGGGAGAGTCGATGTCGTTCTCGGTGGCCACCCCGTGGAAGATCCGCAGGTCCTTGGCCTCGTCAGGCGTCAGGAACGGGGCCGAGATGGCCGCCGAGACCGCCGCCGAGAGCCCCGGCGGCTCCATCGGGGCCGCTGTGGCTGGCGGGGCGGTGGGGGGGGGCGGGGCGATCGACCCCAGAGACTGTCCCCAAAGCCCGCTGATCACCAGCGCGACACAGGTCGCGATCCGCACCCGCCGCCCGACACGCTGTGATGACGCCGTTGGATTCGTGTTCATGGATGTTCGTTGGTCGCTCCGACTCCGCGCCGCTCCCCGCTCCCCGCGCCCCGCTCCCTGCGGTCGCCGGCCTACTGCTTCGGTTCTTCACCGCCGGACCCGGGCCGCACGCCGTCCTCATCCACGGGCGACCGCGCCTGCTCGCGCACATCGACGCTCCAGCCCGGCTCGGCGGGCGGCCGGATGTCGAACGCGCTCCCGTCGATCGGCCCGTTCACCGCCTGATTGATCAGCAGGATCTCCGAGTCCTTCCCCTCCGCGGTGCGCGTACGCGCCAGCCGGGGCAGCAGGTCGGTCTTGCCGCCCGGTGAATTGATGATGTACCAGATGCGGATCTCGACAAAGTCCCGCGCGTCCCGCCCCATGATCCTCGGCGTCAGCTTCAGCTGCACCGTGTCCTTGTACCGCTCGCGCACCGCCGGCTCGGCATCGTCCAGGCCGTCGCCGTACGGCACGACCGTCGCCACGAACCGGCTCAGGATGTCCTGCTTCTTCTGCCCGATCGGCAGCGGGAATGGACCCTCGCCCAGCTTCAGCGGGTCGGCCCGCTGCCCGGGCGCCACCACCCGCCGCTTGGTGAACTGCTTCGCCGACGCGTTCCGCTCCACGAACCACTCGCCGTCGAAGACCAGATGCTTGGTCTCCGTCCGCTTCACCGCGTCCTTCCCCTGGCCCACCAGCAGCGTGTCGAAGATCACGGCGAACCGCTTGCGCGCCGGGATATCGCCCCGGGCCGCCTCGGAGTCAAAGGAGAGCTTCCCGCGCCACATCTGCCGGTCGCCGCCCTCAATGTCCGCAAACTTCTTGGTGTACTGGATCCCCGCCGTGAAGGTCCGCAGGTTGCGGTCCGCCGTCTCGAGGGCCGTCAGCAGGCCGTCGGCGGTGTCAAGCTCGCGCGCCTTCACCACCACCCGCTGCACCGTCGGGGCCACCTCCGGCTCGACCACCATCGGCTCAGGCGCCGCCGGGGCAGGCCCGCTCTGGCCTCCCTGGCCCAGCGCCGCCCCTGCCAGAACCAGCACGGCCCAGCAGACACTCATTGCGTGTTGGCTCATCGCTTGTTGGCTCATCGCGTTCCTTCCTGCATCGTCCGGCCGGGCCAGCCAGATCATCCGGGCGTGGCCACGGGATTGTTGCCCGTGCCGGCACCCCACCCTCCCCCAAACACACCCGGGCCCGAATCACCAGCAAACCACTCACTCCCGCCCATCGGTTTCGCTCAAGTGATAGCGCCCGATGCCCCCCTGGGGTTCACCGGATCGGCCCGATCAGGCCGATCAGGCCAGCCCGGAGGCGCCCCCGCCTTCCCCTCCCCCGCCTTCCGGGCGCTGCACCCCCCAGACGAGCAGAAAATCGCTCAAAATGGCCGCCGCGGCCAGGGCGTCGCGTCTGGCCTTCTTGCGGCCCCGCGTCAGGCCGGAGCGTGCCATCTGCCAGTCGGCCTGCGAACTCGTCAGCCGCTCGTCCTGGTAATGCACCGCCAGGCCGGTCGCAGCTTCCAGACGCCGGCCGAACGCCCGCACCAGCTTGGCCCGTGGACCTTCGCTGCCGTCCATGTTCAGGGGGAGCCCCAGCACCAGGGCCGTCGGGCCGTGCTCGGTTACGGCCCGCGCCAGTGCCTCAAGCAGGGCCCCGCCGGCGCGCTGGCTGATCGGCGTCTCCAGCACGCCAGCCGGCGAGGCGATGCGCAGCACCGTGTCGCCCGAAGCGAGCCCGGTCCGCTTGTCGCCAAGATCCACACAGAGAAACCGCACGCCGCTGCTGACCCCTCTCCGCCCTCCCGCCCCTCTCCCCTCCCTCCCCCGAAGCTCCGCCGCGCTGATCTCAGGTGACCGGTCCGGTCACTTGAGCCCGTCACGCACCTTTGCGTGCAGGTTCTTGAGTTCCTCGGCTTTCGCCTTTGGCATCACCAGCGTGGCCTCGGGCGTGTGCACCACGATCAGGTCCTGGCACCCGAGCACCGCGATGGTGTGGCCCGGGTCGCTGCTGGCCACCAAAGTGTCCTTGCACTGCATCAGCAGGGCCGTCTCGGGCGTGCTGACCCCGCCCAGCCGGTTCCCCTCCGCATCCGCCTGCAGCGTGTCGCCATAGCTGGGCCACGATCCCACGTCCAGCCACGCCAGGTCCATCAGCACGGTGCAGACGCTCACCTCCTGGTCGGTGCTCGCCGGCTCCATGATCGCAAAGTCCACGCTGATCTTCGGGAGCGTGGGGTACACCTCCTGAAGCACCTTGTTCTGGTCCTTCCCGCCCCACGCGGCCTGGATCTTCATCAGGCCCTCATAGGCCTCGGGCTTGAACCGCCGGATGCAGTCCAGCACCGTCTGCGCCTTCCAGACGAACATCCCGCTGTTCCACCCGAACTGACCCGACTCCACATAGGCCTGGGCCCGCTGGATGTTGGGCTTCTCCACAAACCGCGCCACGCGGAAGGCCAGCCCGTCGGTCGCCTTCACCCCGCCCGGTCCCGTCGCGGAGATCGCCGGGCCCCGCTCGACATACCCGAAGCCCGTCGCCGGGTGCGTCGGTTTGATCGAAAAGGTCACCAGCCGGCGCGGGTCGGCCTCGATCAGCCGGAACCCCAGGTCGACCCGGGCCCGGAACTTGTCCAGCGGCTCGATGACGTGGTCGGCCGTGAAAACCGCGAAGATCGCGTCCTTGTCCTTCTTCGCCAGCACCGCGGCGGTGAAGCCCACCGCGTTCACCGTGTCCCGGGCCTGCGGCTCGCCCAGGATCTGCTCTTCAGGCATCTCCGGCAGCGCCGCACGGATCGCGGCGCGATACTGCTCGCCGGTGCAGATGTACCGCCGTTCCTTGTCCACCAGGCCGTCAAGCCGCTGAGCCGCCAGCTCGATCAGGCTCACCGGCTGGCCCTCCTGCTGGCCCCCGGTGTGGGCGCGCCGGATCAGCGGCAGAAGCTGCTTGGGCTGGTCCTTGCGGCTCATCGGCCAGAGCCTGGTGCCGGCGCCGCCGGCCATGATCATCGCGTACCGCATAGCGCTGCCGCCCCCATCGCCCGTCACTCGGGAATTCGACCATCCATCGGTTCAACCCGCCCCGGAAAACAGGCCGAAAGCCTAGCGGCCGGCATACACCGCGGCGAGCAGCCCATCGGCCGATCGCGCCCCCGGGCTCTCCGGCCCCATCCGCTCCAGCGCCTTGGCCACCCGCCGTTCCGCCTCCACCCGAGTCTCGCCCAGTTGGCACAGCGCCGTGATCGCGTCCTCCACCGCCGGCGGATGCCGCGACGCCGCCGCCTCGATCTCCGCCGCGGCCTTCCCGCCCACCGGCCCGCTCACTGGGCCAGACAAGTACGGTTCGACCTTGCCGAACAGCTCCGCTACCACCGTCTCGGCCATCCGTTTGCCAATCTCCGGCAGGTTCGTCAGGGCCTTGGCGTCACGCCGCGTGATGGCCGCGGCGACCACCGCCGGCGACTCATCCAGGGCCCGCAGGGCCTTTCGGTTGCCGATCCCTTTCACCGTCGTGAACAGGTCGAAAAAGCTCCGGTCCGCTGGCGACGGGAACCCGATCAGCCGCGGAATGAACGAAGTCCCCTGCCCCTGCCCCTCCAGATAGGTGAACGTGTGGAAGGTGACCGTTTGGCCCTCCCGCACCGACAGATCCCGCGCGAAGTACCCAGGAACCAGCACTTCCACAGCGATCCCCGCCCCCCAGGGCCGCACGATGGCGCCGTGGCCCTGGATGGATTCGAGCAGGCCGGTCAGACGGGTGATCATCGCGCAGAGTTTACCCGCCCGCCGCCGCCGGCACGCCTGCCCACCCCAAGGGCCGCCAACTCTCCGAGCGCGCTAGCTCTGGCCGATAGACCCCATGCGGACGCGTCAGCGCCAGCGGAGCCAGCATGCCAGCACAGGATCCCAGTCCCCTCGCTCCACCGGCCCTCCCACCTGCGCAGGCGGGCGCCATCCCGGCCACCGGGGCGGTTCTCATCGGCACGCTGGGCACGGTCCGGTCGCTGTGGGCCCAGATTGAGTCGACCTGCCCGGGCGTCGTCCCCGCCGGGTGCCTGCTGGTTGAAGGGGGCAACCCCGCGGCCTGGAGCTTCGGCCGCCTGAGCGATCTACCCCCTGTGCTGGGGGGGCTGGATGTGCTGATCGACCTGCACGCCCGGATGCGCTTTCGCCTGGCACTCGTCAGTCTGCCCGCCGCCGCGGGTATGGACGCCGCGCTGAGGCGGATCGCCGGTGGTCTGACCCGCCTGGGGATCGAGCATCGCATCATCCCGACCATTGGCGAGTGGGTCGCCGCCGGTGGCCAGCCGCTCCGGCCCGAGGCCGGCTCGGCGGCGGCGCCCGGCGCAGCCCCGCTCTCCCCGGCCGCCCCTCTTCCTGCCCGCCCCGGGGCGACCCTCGCGCCCGCGCCGCCCATGGACTTCACCCAGCTCATCGGGCGGGCCCACTACGGGCTCGATCGCCGGGCCGTGGGAGCGATCCTCACCGGCAAGCGTGTGCTCATCACCGGCGCCGGAGGCTCGATCGGCTCAGAGATCGCCCGCGTCGCGGCGGGGTTCAACCCCGAGTCGCTCATCCTGATGGAGCGGGCCGAGAACGCCCTGTTCAACATCGACCACGAACTGGGCCGCCGCTTCCCCGCCGTGGGGCGTCGGGCGGTGCTGCACGATGTGGTCGACCCTGAGCGCACGCTCCGCCTGCTGGTCGAGCATCGCCCGCACGTGGTGTTTCACGCCGCGGCCCATAAGCACGTGCCGCTGATGGAAGACCACCCCAGCCACGCCATCGACAACAACCTGTTCGGGACCAAGTCCATCGCCGACGCCGCCGTGGCCGCCGGCGCCGAGCGGTTCGTCATGATCTCCAGCGACAAGGCCGTGAACCCCACGAGCGTGATGGGCGCCACCAAGCGCCTGGCCGAGCTGTACGTCGCCGGTCTCGCCCGGGCCCGCCGGAGCCAATCCGCCCACACCCCGGGGGCAACGCGCCTCAGCATGGTCCGCTTCGGCAACGTGCTCGGGAGCGCCTGCAGCGTCATCCCCATCTGGAGCCAGCAGATCAGCGAGGGCGGCCCCATCACCGTCACCGACCCCCGCATGACCCGCTACTTCATGACCATCCCCGAGGCCGCCACCCTCGTCGCCCAGGCCGCGGCCCTCACCGGCGACCCCGACTCGGCCCCCGTCTATGTGCTCGACATGGGCGAACCGGTCCGCATTCTCGATCTCGCCGTGCGGCTTGTCCGCATGCACGGACTCTCACCCCGCCTCGACCGCGCGAGCCTCGACCGCCTGGGCGAAGCAGCCCTCGCCGCCGCGCCAGATGTGCACGATTCGCTCGACGACGACGCCGCCCCGCCCCTGAACGTCGTCTTCAGCGGCTCTCGCCCGGGCGAAAAGCTCTTCGAGCAGCTCGCCTACGCCGCCGAGCAGCTCCGCCCCACCGCGCACCCTGGCATCACCTGCTGGGCTGGCGTCGGGGCCGACGCCTGCCCCGACATCCACCGCCTCATCGCCGATCTCTCCAGCGTCCGCCACGGCGGCGACCGGGCTCTGGTCCTCTCGCTCATCCGCCGGCACGTTCCCGAGATGCAGCCCCGCGTCGACACCGCCGCGGCATGACATCGCCCCGCTACGCTGGCCCCATGAGCGCCCCCAGCGAGCCCCTGTCGGTCCCCGTCCGCATCAAGCTGCTCAGCCCCCGGGCTACGGCCCCCGCGTATCAGTCGCCCCTCGCCGCGGGCATGGACCTCAGCGCGTGCCTGCCGGAGGGTGAGAGCGTCACGATCCAGCCCGGGGCCATCGCCATCATCCCCTGCGGCTTCGCCATGGCCTTCCCGGGCGGCTTCGAGGCCCAGGTCCGCCCCCGCTCCGGCCTCGCCAGCAAGCTCGGCGTCACCCTCCCCAACGCCCCGGGCACGATCGACGCCGATTACCGCGGCGAAGTGAAGGTGCCGCTGATCAACCTCGGGCGCGCGGCCTACACCGTCGAGCACGGGGCCCGCATCGCGCAGCTGGTCATCGCCCCCATCGCCCGAGCGGGCTTGCAGGTCGTCACCGATCTCGACGCCACCCAGCGGGGCGCCGGCGGATTCGGTTCAACCGGGGGACACTGATCGTGCCCCCGCGCCCCCCGCGCCCCTTCCCGCCCTCCGCGCGGCGGGCTCTTAAACCTCGACCCGCGCGTCCATCGTGATCTTCACCGCCGCCAGCGCCTTGGAGATCGGGCAGCCCGTCTTGGCGCCCTCGGCGATGGTCCGGATCTTCGCCGCGTCGCCCCCGGGAACAGTCGCCACCGTCGTCAGGTGGATCGCCGTGATCGTGAAGCCGCCCGCGTCCTGGTTCAGCGTCACCGCCGCCTCCGTCGAGATGCTCGCCGGGGTGATCCCCGCGTTCCCCAGGGCGAAGGTGAACGCCATGGTGAAGCACCCGGCGTGAGCCGCGGCGATGAGCTCTTCAGGGTTGGTCCCCGGCGCGCCCTCGAAGCGGCTGGCGAAGGAGTAGGGCGTGTGGTTCAGCACGCCGCCCGGGGCCGAGAGCTGGCCCTTGCCGTCCTTGATCGAGCCAGTCCACTGAGCGGTCGCGATGCGCTTGATGGCCATGTGCGTTTTCCTCGGTTGGTGGGTGTGCCTGTCCGGTTCGACTTCGACGCTTACCAACTACACGATTGTTGGCACGATGCCGCCCTCGCACCGCAGCGCGGCGCCATTGGTCGCGCTCGCCAGCGGGCTCACGATGAAGGCCGCCATGTCCGCGATCTCCTCGACGGTCGCAAACCGCTTCAGCAGCGAGTTGGGCCGCACGCTTCGGAAAAAGTCCGCCTCCACCTCCGCCCGCGTCACGCCCTTGGCCGCAGCCATGTCCGCGACGAACTGCCCCACGCCCTCGCTCCCCGTCGGACCCGGCAGCAGCGCGTTCACCGTCACCGGCGTGCCCGCGCACAGCTGCGCCAGGCCCCGCGAGAGCGACAGCTGCGCCGTCTTGCTCATCCCGTAGTGCAGCATCTCGGGCGGCGGGCACACCCCCGACTCCGACGAGATAAACACGATCCGCCCCCGCCCCGCCTTGAGCATCCGCGGTAGGTAGTGCCGGCTCAGCCGCACCCCCGACATGACGTTCGTCTCCAGCATCGCCATCCACTCGGCGTCGCTGATCTCGCCGAATGGCGTCGGCTTGAACACCCCGGCGTTGTTCACCAGGATGTCCGCCTCGGGAATGAGCCTGGTCAAGGCCTCGCACCCCGCCGCGGTGCCGACATCCGCCGCCGCCTCGATCACGCTCGCCCCGCCCGCGGCGATCCCGCGCAGCTCCGCCGCCGCGGCCCGCACCCGCTCGGGCGTGCGGCCGTTGATCGCCACCCGGCACCCCTCGCGCAGCAGCCGCGCCGCGATCGCCCTGCCGATCCCCGCTGTCGAGCCCGTCACGATCGCCAGTTGCCCGTCCAGTTTCAGATCCAAGGTATCCCTCCGG
>CAZSZO010000007.1:0-128575 GCA_964611125.1 uncultured Phycisphaeraceae bacterium
CACCGGAGATCCAGCCGCTCGAGTTTGGGACCCGGCTGAACCTGGGTGAGGTGACCGTCAGCCTGCACCCGGCGGGCCACGTCCTGGGATCAGCCCAGGTGCGGGTGGAGCATCGCGCCCGTGGCGAGGTGTGGGTCATCAGCGGCGACTACAAGCTCGCGCGCGACCGTACGTGCGAGCCGTTTGAACCGGTGCGATGCCACGTCTTCATCAGCGAATCGACCTTCGGCCTCCCGGTCTATCGCTGGCGCGACGCCGCGGCCGTCGGCCAGGAGATGAACGCCTGGTGGCGGACGCGATCCGAGGCGGGCGACTTGTGCATCATCGGGGCGTACTCGCTGGGCAAGGCGCAGCGGGTGCTGGCGCTGCTTGACCCCTCGATCGGGCCCATCTTTGTCCATGGCGCGCTGGCGCCGATGATCGAGGCCTACACAGCCGAGGGAATCGCGCTCCCAAGCGTGGCGCCCGCCCGGCGCGATGCGGTGCGCGACGCCCGCCGGCAAGGCCTGCGGCCGATCGTGATCGGGCCGCCGTCGGCTCTTGACTCGGCCTGGTCGCGGGCCTTGGTGAGGGGCGGTGGGGGAGGAGGTGGCGGTGGGGGTGGTGGTGAGTTGCGGACCGCGCTCGCCTCGGGGTGGATGCAGGTCCGAGGGGCCCGCCGGCGCGGGGCGCTCGATCGCGGGTTCGTCCTCTCCGACCATGCCGACTGGCCGGGCCTGCTTCAGGCGATCGGCGAGACGGGCGCGAATCGGGTGGGCGTCACGCACGGCTTTACAGGTCCGCTCACGCGCTACCTGCAGGAGCGGGGCCTTGATGCGTGGGCGGTCCCGACAAGATTCGAGGGGGAGTCGGCCGAAGTCGGCGGCGAGGACGATGAGCCCACCGACTCCACCGTCTCCACGGACTCCCCCAACTCCACCGACCTAGCCGACCCAGCCGGCGACGTGACCGACGCCGGCGGAAGCGCGTCGGCCCCCGGGGCGGCCCCGCCATGAGGCGGTTCACCCAACTCTATCTGGAGCTCGACGCCACCACCCGCACCACCGAGAAGGTGGCCGCGCTGGAGGCGTATTTCCGCGCCGTCCCGCCGGACGACGGGGCCTGGGCCCTCTGGCTGCTGACGGGCAACCGCGTCAAGCGGGCGGTTTCGTACACCAAGCTGCGGGCCCTCGCCGCCGAGACAGCCGGGATACCCGACTGGCTCATGGCCGAGTGCCACTCAGCGGTGGGGGACCTCAGCGAGACCCTCTCGCTGGTGCTGCCGCGGCCGACGGTCGAGGGGCCCGGGCTGTCGCTGCGCGAGGTGTTCGAGCAGGTGCTGCTTCCGCTGCGCCGGCAGAGCGATGATGCGCGGGCCAGCGTGCTGCGCGGCATGTGGGCCCGCCTCGACCAGCCTGAGAAACTCGTGTTTCACAAGCTGCTCAGCGGGGCCTTCAGGGTCGGCGCGGCCCGCACGCTGGTGGTGCGCTCGGCGGCCCTCGCCGCGGGCGTTTCGCAGGCCGGGATGGCGGCCCGCGTGATGGGCGACTGGCCGCCGACACGCGACGCATACGAGCGGATCATGGCGCCCCCCGGCGCACCGGGCCAGGACGCCCGCCCGGCGAACGACGCGCAGCCCTTCCCGTTCTTCCTGGCTCAGCAGCTGGGAGAGGAGCTCGGAAGCGACCCTGAGCCGGTGCTGGGCGAGCGGACGCGCTGGCAGGTGGAGGTCAAGTGGGACGGCATCCGGGCCCAGCTCATCAGGCGCGCCGGCGGCGTCTTTCTCTGGTCGCGGGGAGAGGAGCCGATCGGGGCGAACTTCCCTGAGGTCACCGCCGGCGCGGCGGACCTTCCCCTCGGAACAGTGCTCGACGGCGAGGTGCTCGCCTGGGAGGCCGACGGGCCGATGCCCTTCGCCCAGCTTCAAACCCGCATCAACCGTCCGCAGCGCGACGGACTGCTCTTCCCCGAGACGCCGGTCTGCTTCATGGCCTATGACCTGCTCGAGCTCGGCGGTGCGGACATCCGGGCTCAGCCGCAGAGCGCGCGGCGGGCCTTGCTGGAGGGGGTCCTGCGCGGGGCCGGTCCGGTCTTCCGCCTCTCGCCGCTGCTCAGCGAGGCGAGCTGGGCCGAGCTCGCGGCGGTCCGGGCCGCGTCGCGCGAGCGCGGGGTCGAAGGGCTGATGCTCAAGCGCCTCGACGCGCCGTATGGCTCGGGCAGGTCGGGCGACGCCTGGTGGAAATGGAAGATTGAGCCCCACGTTGTGGACTGCGTGCTGGTGGCGGCTGAGCCGGGCAGCGGGCGGCGGGCCGGGTTGCTGACCGATTACACCTTCGCTGTGCGCGATGCGGCTGACGGCCAGCTCGTCACCGTCGCAAAGGCCTACTCGGGCCTGACCGATGACGAGATCAAGCGGGTGGACCGGTGGATCCGCGACCACACCACCGGCACGTTCGGGCCGGTCCGGGCGGTGAAGCCGGAGTTGGTCTTCGAGATCGCCTTCGAGGCCATCGCGCGGTCCGACCGGCACAAGGCCGGCGTCGCCCTTCGGTTCCCGCGGATGCGCCGCTGGCGGACCGACAAGCCCGCGGCGGAAATTGACACGCTGCAGCGATTGGAGGCGATGCTGCCGGCGGGGCTCCCCGCTCGCCCCAGGCGGGGGCGGGCCCGATCGGGATCGGGGCGCCGAAGCCCGCCCGGTGGCGGAGGAGGGGGCCCATGACCGCGCCCGTGAACTCAGCGAGCCCAGCCACCCCAGCGATTTCAGCGAGCGTTCAGGACGCCTTGCTTGCCCCGGCTCGCGCCTGGTTCGCATCGCGCGGCTGGACGCCATTCCCCTTCCAGCTTGAGGCGTGGCGGGCATTTCTGAGCGGGGCCGATGGCCTGCTGCACGCCCCCACCGGCTCGGGCAAGACCTACGGCGTGTGGATCGGTCCGCTGCTCAAGGCCCTGGCCGATGGCGAGGCGGCCCAGCCGCCCGCGATACCCGCGCCCGGGGTCGCGCGGCGTACTCGGGCCCGCAACACCCGCCCGCCCCGCGCGGATCGGACGCCGCTGCGGGTGCTCTGGCTCACGCCGCTGCGGGCCTTGGCCGGCGACACGGCGCTTGCCCTGCAGGCGGCGGTCGATGGCCTGGGGCTCAACTGGTCGGTCGAGCTGCGGACCGGCGACACGGGGTCGTACCTGCGCCGCAAGCAGCGCGATCGCCTGCCCTCCGCCCTGGTCACGACGCCCGAGAGCCTCTCGCTGCTCCTCTCCTACCCTGACGCGGCGGAGCAGCTGCGCGGGCTCAGCTGCGTCATCGTTGACGAATGGCACGAGCTGCTGGGGACCAAGCGCGGCGTGCAGACCGAGCTCTGCCTGGCCCGCCTGCGCCGCCTCAGCCCGGGCCTCCGCACGTGGGGCCTCTCCGCCACCCTGGGCAACCTTCCCGAGGCGCTCGCTGTACTCTCGCCGCCCGGCGCGGCCGGGGCCCGCGCGCCGGCGGTGCTGGTGAGCGCTGACGAGCGCAAGCACATCGAGGTTGACACGCTGATCCCCGACAACATCGAGCGGTTTCCCTGGGCCGGGCACCTGGGAATCAGGCTTCTGGGCCCGGTGATCGACCGCATCGAGCAGGCCCGCTCCACGCTGCTCTTCACCAACACCCGCTCGCAGACGGAAATCTGGTTCCAGTCGATCCTGCGGGCCCGCCCCGACCTCATCGGCCAGATCGGCCTGCATCACGGCTCGATCGACCGCGAGCTGCGCGGCCGCATCGAGGACCACCTGCGGGCCGGCACGCTCCGCTGCGTGGTGTGCACCAGCAGCCTCGACCTGGGGGTCGATTTTCAGCCCGTCGACCAGGTCATCCAGGTCGGCAGCCCCAAGGGCGTGGTCCGCCTGCTGCAGCGAGCCGGGCGGAGCGGCCATCAGCCCGGCAAACCGAGCCGGATCATCTGCGTCCCCACGAGCGCGCTCGAACTGGTCGAGTTCGCAGCGGCCCAGGACGCCATCGCGGCCCGCCGGCTCGAGAGCCGGACCCCGCTCCGGCTGGCGCTCGATGTGCTGGTCCAGCACATCGTGACGCTCGCCGCGGGCGCCGGTGATGCGGGGGCGGCTGCGGAGGAACTCCTCGCCGAAGCCCGCGCGACGCACGCCTTCGCCGGGTTGAGCGATGAGCAGTGGGGGTGGTGCCTCGACTTTGTGGCTCGGGGCGGGGCGGCCCTGGCGACTTACCCGCAGTACGCCCGCCTCGTGGAGACCACCCCGGGGTCGGGGCGGTATCGCGTCGCGAGCCCGGCTGTGGCCCGGCTGCACCGGCTGGGCGTCGGGACCATCGTCTCGGACCCGGGGATCATGATCCGCGTCAGCCGCACCGGGCGGGGCGAGGGGAAGGCCCTGGGCTCCATCGAAGAGGGGTTCCTGGCCCGCCTGACCCCCGGCGACACCTTCGCCTTCGCGGGGCGGATGCTCAAGCTGATCCGGATCCGGGAGATGACGGCCTACACCACCCCCGCCACGCGCGTCAGCGGGCGGGCCCCGTCCTGGGCCGGGGCCCGCATGCCCCTGTCGGCCCAGCTCGCGGGGGCGGTCAGGGTGAAGCTGCAGGAGGCGGCCCGGGGCGAGTTCGCCTCACCGCCGATGCGGGCGGTCGAGCCGCTCCTGCGGCTGCAGGCCGAGCGCTCGCGCCTGCCGCGCCCCGATGAGCTGCTCATCGAGCACACGCGCACCGGCGAGGGGCATCACGCGTTCCTCTTTCCGCTCGAGGGGCGGCTGGTGCACGAGGGGCTCGCGGCGCTCCTGGCCTACCGCATCGCCCGGCTCGCGCCCCGATCGTTCTCCTACGCCTGCAACGACTACGGCCTGGAGCTTGTCAGCCCCGACCCCTGGCGCCTCGATGAGGCCCAGTGGCGGGGCGTGCTCTCCGGCGAGCGGCTCGGCGAGGACTTGCTGGCCTGCCTCAACGCGGCAGAACTCGCCCGCCGCCAGTTCCGCGAGATTGCGCGCATCGCGGGCCTCCTGGTCCCGAGCTTCCCGGGGCAGCCGCGCCGACTCCGCCACCTGCAGGCTTCCAGCGAGATGTTCTGGGAGGTGCTCACGCAGTTCGACCCCGCCAGCATGCTCCTCGATCAGGCCAGGCGCGAGGTGCTGGAGCGCCAACTCGAAGTCGCCCGGCTGAAGGAGGCGATCGAGCGGCTGCGCGGCGTGCGGCTGGTCATCACCCAGCCCGCCCGCCTGACACCCTTCGCGTTCCCCCTCTGGGCCGACAGCCTGCGCGAGCAGGTCAGCAGCGAGCGCTGGAGCGACCGGGTCAAGAAGATGCTCCTTGTGCTGGAAGCCGACGCCGCCGGCGGGACACGCCCCGGCGCGGCGGCCCCCGATCCTGATCCCAGCCCGGCCTCGGCGCCCGCCTCGCCTCCAGGCCCCGTGCGGCGCCGGAAGGCCGGCGCGAAGGGCGGCGGGGGCCCCGGTTGGCGCGGCCCGCGGGTGCGGTCCAAAAGGCCCCGCCTGTGAGGGCCGGTCTGGGTGGTCTGGGCCGGCCTGGATGCCCTGATTGGGCTCTATCGGTCGTGTTCAGCCGGCAGATGCTCCCGCGTGCCAAGCCAAAGACCGAACTCCATCGCCACCGGCCGCGAAAGTGCGTACAATTGGCCCCATTCGGAGAGGTGCCAGAGCGGCTGAATGGACCGGTCTCGAAAACCGGCATGGCGGTTTCCGTCATCGGGAGTTCGAATCTCCCCCTCTCCGCTTCAGCGGGAGGCTCGGTCTTGGCCGGGCCTCCCGTTTTTGCTTCGTCACCCTGGCGTGGTCGGGGTGCACCTAGTTGCTAGGGTTTTGCTCGTCATGCCGTGGCTGCTGGCGTGCGTTAAGCACCTGGGCTCACCCTGCCAAGCATTAAAAGGGGGGGATGCGAACAGTCATTGGGATGCCACAAAGACGTCAAAAGTCAAGGGAATTACCCGGTGCGCTGCCCTAGGTGGGTGTAAACTCCAGTCCGTCGGAAAGCCAGCTGGTTGTCCTTCTGGCACACGTCTCGCTGCTTTGAGGAGTTGAAAGATGAGATCGCGCACCCTCGGCCTCGCCGTCGCCTCTGTCCTCGCCTGCTCGGGCTCGGCCATGGCCACCACCCTGTTCTTCGACAACTTCAACACTGAGAACGGCGGGGTGTCCCAGCTCAATTACAACGGCTTCGCGAACTGGATCGTGAACCCTCAGTCGGTCGACCTCATCGGCAACGGCAACTTCGACTTCTACCCCGGCAACGGGCTCTACGTCGACCTCGACGGCAGCACCCGCTCCGCGGGCACCATGACGACTCGGAACAGCTGGACGTACGTGTCGGGGAGCAGCTACCGCCTTGAGTTCAACCTCGGCGGGAACGCCCGCGGCAGCGCGAGCGACACCGTGACCGTGGCCGTTCAGATCGGCAATGTCAACCAGTCCTACACCCTTGCGAGCGGCGCGCCTTTCCAGCTGTACACGATCGACTTCGTCGGCAATGGTTCCACCGGCGCCATCAGCTTCGCCGGCTCGGGTGGTGACAACATCGGCATCATCCTTGACAACGTCCGGCTCAGCGTTGTTCCGCTGCCCCACGCTGCGGGCCTCAGCCTCGTCGGTCTGCTCAGCGTTGCCGGCTTCCGCCGCCGCATGGGCCGCTGATCACCGGGTCTGCCCTCCGCCCAAATTGAGTTCATCCAGCGGCCCTGCCTCGGTGCAGGGCCGCTTTGCTTTTTTGTCGCAGAGGGGCTGTTGCCCGGGCCTCCCACGCCTCCACCCGGCCCTCAGGCGCTGACCGCGGCGGGCTCAAAGGCCTCCAGCCGTTCGAGCACATCCTTCAGCGTCGAATAGGGAACCCGCCGGATCGCTTCGTCCACGCTCACCCATTCGCGCTTGCGCTCGCCCATCTCCGGCCAGCGGCGGAGCACGCGATCGACCCGCATCGCAAACAGGGCCACCCGACGGGAGTTCCCTAGTTTGGGGTAGATGTACGAACCGATCTGGCGGCGTCCGGTCGTCCCCAGCAGGCCCGCCTCTTCGTACGCCTCACGCGCCGCGGCTTCGCGGGGGGTGTGGCCGGGGTCGACATTGCCCTTGGGCACAATCCACCACGGGCCCGAACGGCTGGTGACAAGCATGATCTGAACCATCCCGTCGGCCCGAAGGCGGTAGGGCACCACCCCGGCCTGCACAGCAGCCTCGATGGGGCCGCCAGGCGAGTCTGCGGGGGCGCTGCGATCGGTTGGCTCTGAGCCCGCCACGGCCGCACGCTGACGATGGCTCGCACGCTGAAGATTCGTTGGTGACTTGCCCATGGGTGGACCTCCGTGTCCGATGCGCGAGCCTTTCCTTGCCCGCCGCTTCGAGCCAGTCTGTCGAACGGTTCGCGCCATGTCGACTATCCACGGGGGCCAAACCCAAAGTTCTCGCGGTCTTAGCGCAGTCGGCGCGCCCCCACCCGTCACTTCCCGGCCGGTCCGCCGGGGGGCGGCTCCGACGGCGGCGCTATCGGCCGGTCGATGGTCTCGATTGAGACGAGCATCGCCTCCAGGGCCGGCTCGAACCGCTTCATGAGCCCCTGCATCGCCTGATCGTCAGGGCCAGCCTGCCCGTCGCGACCCGTGACCACCACCGCGCCGGTAACCGTGATGAGCACGCTCCCGCGCGGGAAACGGGCCAGGCGGTTCAGGCTCCACACGGCCTTGTCGCCCGGCGCCGCGGCCGGTGTGTCGGCCCGATAAAGCTGGGTGGCGGCGAACGACCCGTCGGGCAGTTGCAGCACGCTGCGTTCGAGCACCACGACGCTGGGGGTCGGAGGCTCGAACTTGTCGGCCGCGTCCTGGGCCTGGGTCTGGCTCCAGGCGCCGGCTCGTTCGCCGCGCGAGCGGGCGGAGAACATCATCTGGGCCGGCCCGACGCCGCCGCCGCTGAGGAACGAGCGGAACTGGGCGTGCTGTTTGCCGGCCCTGGTGTCGCGCCAACTCAGGGGCACCTGGCAGCGGAGGGCGAGCTTGTCATCGCCGGCGACGTCCACCAGTTCCGCCCGGACCCAGCCTTGTGCGGCCTCCAACTCCGGATGCTCGGCGACGGGGGCGGAGAACGCCAGCAGCAGCCCGGCCTGTTCGCTGGTCTGCGCCTGGGGGTCGAAGAGCGGGCCGAACTTCGCCGGCAGATCGGCTTCGCTCGGGCCTTTCAGCCCCGCCTGCCGGGCGGCCATCTCCGCCAGGGTCCGCTCCAGCACCGCCTTCTGCTTGACCCCGCGCGCGGAGAGCTCGGCCTCGATCGCGTCTCCCGCCGTCCCGAAGGCTCGGATCCAAGCCTCGCGGGCGAGCCTGCATCGCTCGGCGTAGCCCGGGTTGTCGCGCGCGATGGCGTCGAGCAGCGCCAGCCGGGAGCGATTGAACCCGACGGCCTTGGCGAGGGCTGCGTCGGAAATCTGGCCCCGGTTGGATTCCCACCAGGGTGATTGTGCGGGTGCGGATGCGGGTGGGGGGGAGGAAGGCGCAGGCTGCTGCGACTCGGCCGCGCCGGCGCCAAGGGCCAGCCCGGCCCACAGCCCCGCCGTCAGCAAACCCATCGAGCCCGTGAAGCGACGCATGGAGCACCTCTGTGTGGCGGACGACCGACCCGGTTCGGTCCCTACAGCGGGAATCGCTGGCACAGGTCCCGCACCTCGCCCCGGACGCGCTGGCACGCTCCCGCCTCGCCGCCCGACGAGAGCACCTGGTCGAACCACTCGGCGATCTGAGTCATCTCCGCCGGGCCGAAGCCGCGCGTGGTGGTGGCCGGCGCCCCCAGGCGGACGCCGCTGGTGAACTTCGGCGGGCGGGGGTCGTTGGGGATGCCGTTCTTGTTGCAGATCAGCCCGGCGGATTCCAGCCATTTCTCGGCGTCGGCCCCGGTGAGGGCCTCGGACTTGCGACGCAGATCGACCAGCATGAGGTGGTTGTCGGTGCCGCCGGTGGTGATGCGGTAACCCCGCTCGGTCAGGGCCGCGGCCAGGGCCCGGGCGTTGTCGACGACCTTCCGGACATAGGTGGCGAACTCGGGCTTGAGCGCTTCGCCGAAGGCGACGCCCTTGGCGGCGATGACGTGCATCAGCGGCCCGCCCTGTACGCCCGGGAAGACGGCCTTGTCGATCTTCTTGGCCAAGTCCTCGTCACTGGTCAGGATCAGCCCGCCGCGCGGCCCCCGCAGGGTCTTGTGCGTGGTGGTGGTGACCACGTGCGCGTGTGGGAACGGGGAGGGGTGCGCAGCGCCGCCGTGGGTGCAGAGCCCGGCGATGTGGGCGATGTCCGCCACCAGCAGGGCCCCGATCTCATCGGCCACGGCCCGGAAGCGGGCGAAGTCGATGACGCGTGGGTACGCCGAGTAGCCGCACATGAGCACTTTGGGCTTGTGCTCGAGGCAGACCTTGCGCACGGCGTCGTAGTCGATGCGTTCGAACTCGGGGTGCGTGGGCTCATAGTGCAGGGGGTAGAAGACCGGCTTGTGGTAGACCCCGCTGAAATTGATCGACATCCCGTGGCTGAGGTGGCCGCCGTCCTTCAGCACCAGGGAGCAGAACGTGTCGCCGGGCTTCATGAGGGCCATGAACACCGCCGTGTTGGCCTGGGCGCCCGAGTGGGGCTGCACGTTGGCGAAGCGGCAGCCGAAGAGCTGCTTGGCCCGCTCGCGGGTGAGGTCCTCGATCTGGTCGTGGAAGACGCAGCCGCCGTAGTAGCGGGCCCCGGGGTAGCCCTCGGCGTACTTGTTGGTGAGCCACGACCCCATGGTGTGCATCACGGCGGGCGAGACGTGGTTCTCCGAGGCGATCAGCTCGATGGTCGACTGCTGGCGATCCCGCTCCTTGGCCATGAATTCGGCCATGGCGGGGTCGTGCGACTGGAGGAGGGCAAGGAGCCCATCGGAGAGAGAGTCATGCGGCATCGCCCATCGTAGAGCGTCGTCGGCGGTCAGAACCAGCCCCCGGCGAGGCTCGCGCGACGCGAGGCGGTCCGCCCGCAGCTAGAGCCACCCCAGCAGCCTCCACAGCCTGTGGTCGAAGAGCCCGGCGATCGTGCTGATGAGCACGCCCGCAATCATCAGCAGCGACCAGATCAGGCGCGGACGGTCAAGCTTGAACCCCCGCGTGATGACCACGTGCCAGTAGAAGCCCAACCACGCCGCCAGCATGATCGCCAGGATGGGCGCGGCCGCGTAGAACCAGAACGAAAGGGTGTTTTCATGGCCCGTCGCGGCGCCCGACAGCCACAGGATGGCGCTCGCCGACAGGCGGTCAACCAGGTAGTAGATCGCGATGGGCGCGAACGCCGCGCCCTGCAGCACCCCGGCGCGGACCACGTGCCCGACGCGGATGCTGGAAGTCGCGCGGGTGCTGCCCAGGATCAGCAGCATCACGGGTATGAGCCCCGCCGCGGCCAGGGGACCGGTGACGGCGAAGTTGACCACATCGGGGCGACCCCGCACCCCAAAGCCGAGCGCCACCCCCCAGCCGACGCCGGGACCTCCGCCGGTGTAGTAGACAACGGCCAGCGGATCGACCAGGGCCGAGACGATCGCGGCGATGACATGCTCTGGGGTGGTCTGCCAGATCCAGCCGTTGAACAGCACGATCGACAGATTGGCGGCGAAGATCAGCAGCTGAAGGCCCCCCACCAGCACCAGCGGCCAGAGCAGCAGTCGCAGGGGGTTGAGCCGGGTTGTCAGCTTCACCTGCGCCCAGAAGGTGGGGGGCCAGAGGGCTCGCCGCCACGTCTTCCAGGCCCGGACGAACCCAAGGCGGAAACGCGGCGTGTGCTCGTAGAACCAGGGCAGATCGTCGTGGCGCGGGCTGAGGACGTCGCTCCAGCGGAAGTCCAGGCCGCACTCAGGGCAGCGCCCGGCGAGCGGCCAGGCGTTGCTGCGTTCCCACAGGGCCATCGCGCCGCGCTGGTCGTAGGCGCAGCGGGGGCATCTGGGGCAGCGGGGCGGCGGGATGGGCGGTGTTCTGGGTGGCGCCATGGTGGTCAGGAGGTTTACAGCAGCCAGAGCCCGATCTCGTTCCAAAGGAACGGCAGCGCCAGGGCCAGGGTGCTCAGGAAGGCGATCGTCACCATCGCGCACGCCACCCCCCAGGCGTGCGGGAGCCGGAGGTAGCGTTTGACCGCCATGCCCCAGAAGAGCACCAGCGCCAGCCCGCAAACAACGGTGCGCGGCCCGGCGGAGATGGCGATCTCCGACCAGTACGCCCCTCCCCACGTCCACTGAGGACGCGGGAGCATGGGCGAGGAGGCCAGGGTCGCCACGAGTCCGAAGAGCATGTGCACCCCAGCCAGCGGAACCAGCGCGTACCACCAGATCCGCCAGATGTGGCCCCAGCGCACCGCGACCACCGCCAGGGTGCGCTGCAATGCCAGGAACCCCACTGGCATAAGCAACGCCCAGAGCGCCAGCACCCACGTCGCCTCGTCGGTGACCGTGTCTTGCTGTGAGCTCCAGGGGTTCCCCTGCCACTGCGCATACGGGAACACCAGTGCCCCGAGCTTCGTGGCCGGTGTGCTCCCCGCGTTCTGGTGCGTCCGGTAGAAGGTCATGATCGCGATGGCGGCATGGCACAGCATCAGCCCCAGCAGCGACGCCCCGGCGGCTCGGGGGAGGTTCACCGGGTGCTCCAGGCGCAGGGCCCGCCACATTCTGTCAGGAAGGAGGGTGAAACCAGCGGTTACGAGCGCCTCCACGACGGGCACGCCCGGGCGCGATGCGTGCTCAAACGACCACCAGGGAATCGTGCGGGCCGGGCAGAGCAACTCCGACCAGCGGAACTCAAGCCCGCACTCCGGGCAGCGGCCCGCAAGCGGGCACGCCCCGGCGGTCTCCCAGGTGGCGATCGCCCCGGACTGGTCGTACCGGCAGCGCGGGCAGTCGGGCGGCGGGAGGGGGGCCGCGTCGGCTGCGGAGTTGGGGGCATCCGGCATGGCCACGGGCCTCCCGTCAGGCGTATGGACCCCGCCGGGGCGGTCGGCGGTTACCTTCGGGCTTTTTTCCGCTTCGGGTGCGTCCCGGAGCCATTGCTTGGCGGCCCGGACTTGGCGGCCGTCGTCTCGCCGCTCGGGGCCCAGGTGTTGGCGACTTCAGGCTTGTGCTCGAAGACGCTGGCGACCTGCACCGCCGGGGCCTGGTGGGCGGCGACGCCGTTGAGCTTGAGTTCGCCGCTGGAGAGCCGCGGAAAGTGCTCGCCCTGCCAGGAGGCCGGGTACTTCTCGTCATCAAGCTGCAGCGCGGCCTTGGTGGGGAAGAGCGGGCGGAAGGTGTCGCACATCACCGCGAGCTCGCCGGTGTAGGTCGCGCTGAGGCTGGCCTCGACGGTGCCTGGGTGCGGGCCGTGAGGGATGCCCTGCGGGTGCAGGGTGAGGCTGCCGACCTCAATCCCCTTGCGGCTGCCGAAGTTGCCCTCGACGTAGTAGAGGACCTCGTCAGAGTCGATGTTGGAGTGGTTGTAAGGCACCTTGATCGCCCGCGGGTGCCAGTCGAGCATGCGCGGGCAGAAGGAGCAGATGACGAAGTTGTGGGCCTCGAACGTCTGGTGGATCGGCGGGGGCATGTGCAGCTTGCCGGTGATGGGGGCGAAGTCATCGATGTTGAACGCGAAGGGGTAGTAGCAGCCGTCCCAGCCGACCACGTCGAGCGGGTGATAGTGGAACATGTAGCTGTGCAGGCGGTCGCGGGCCTTCACCCGCACCTCGAATTCGCCGTGCTCGTTCCAGGTCATGGGCATCTGCGGCGTGCGGAGGTCGCGCTCACAGTACGGGGAATGCTCGAGGAACTGGCCGGTGGCCTTGCTGACGTATCGTGGCGGCGGGCCGATGTGGCTGCCGTTGGTCGTCTCGATGAGCAGCAGCTTCGCGAAGGGAACCTGCTCGGCGCTGGGCTCGCCCTCCTTGGGCTGGCGCTTGTCAAAGATGAACTGGTAGATCACCCCCTTGGGGATGACGACGTAATCGTGCGGGCCGAAGGGGATGGCCCCGAGCATCGTGTAACAGACGCCCGACCCGAAATGGACGAAGAAGCACTCGTCGCCCTGGCCGTTCTTGAAGTGGTAGCGCATCTGCTGGGCGGGGTTGATCACCGCCATCTCGCAATCGGCGTTGCCGAAGAGCACCACGCGCCCGCTCACCGCGTCGCCCTTGGGCTTGAGCGGGGCGGACTTCACGTGCCGCATCCGCATCGTGTCCTGCTCGACGAACTCGACCTTGGTCGATTGCAGCGTCTTCCACCCGTACACCTGCGTGGGCGGGTTGATGTGGTACATCGTGGTTGTCGGTCCCACAAACCCCTCGGTGCCGAAGACCTCCTCGGCGTAAAGCACGCCGTCGGGCCGGCGGAACTGGACGTGACGCTGCTTGGGAACCTGGCCAAGGCGGCAGTAGAAGGGCATGGAATGCTCCTGGGGTCAGGGATGCTAGTCGGCCGGATGGGGGAGGGAGCGGCGGGCCCGCCCCGGCCCCTCGCCACCTATCCTGCGGGCCTATGACACGCATCTGTCGAGTGGGGTCGGTTGAAGTCGGGGCCGGGCGGCCGCTGGCGATCATCGCCGGGCCCTGCGTGCTGGAGTCGCTGGAGCTGGGCTGGACGATCGGCGCCGCGGTGCGCGACCTGTGCCGGGAGTTCGGGCTTGCGTACATCTTCAAGGCCTCGTTCGACAAGGCGAACCGATCGAGCATCAACTCGCCCCGCGGCCCCGGCCTGGAGCGCGGGCTCGACTGGCTGGCTCAGATCCGCGATGGGCTGGGCGTGCCGGTGACGACCGACATTCACGAGCCGGGGCACGCGGAGCCGGTCGCCCGTCACGTCGACCTGGTCCAGATCCCGGCGTTCCTGTGCCGCCAGACGGACCTGATCCTCGCCGCGGGGCAGGCGGCGGTCTCGAACCGGCGGGCCGTGAACGTCAAGAAGGGGCAGTTCCTCTCCCCGCAGGAGATGGCCGGCCCGCTCCGCAAGCTCGATGAAGCGGGCTGCGACCAGGTCATGGTGACCGAGCGGGGTACATCCTTCGGCTACAACCGCCTGGTGAACGACTTTATCGGCGTGGCCGACCTGATGGACCTTTCGGTGAAGGGCCGGGCCCCGGCGCCCGTGTGCTTCGACTGCACGCATTCCACGCAGCTCCCCGGGGCGGGTGAACAGACCGGCGGTCGGCCCGATCGGGCGCCCGCCCTGGCCGCGGCGGCCACGGCCGTCGGCGTGCACGCGTTGTTCGTCGAGTGCCACCCCGAACCGCGGACGGCGCTCTCGGATTCCTCAACCATGCAGCGGCTCGACGCCATGCCGGCCCTGCTGCGGCGCGTCGCGGCCCTGCGCAAGGCGGTGATGGCGGAGCCGCAACCCGGAGGTGGCCGATGATCCTCGCGAGCGGCGCGAACCTGGCGTGGGTTCTGGCTCAGCGTGCGGCGCCCGGCGGGGGTGGGGGTGGGGTGAGCCCGGTGGTGATTTTCGGCGGGATCGCGCTGGTCATCATCGCCCTGGTGGCCCTGGGCTACTGGCGCGAGGGGCGGCGGCTCAAGGCCCTGGCGGATGCCGCGGGCCGGCTGGGGCTTTCCTTCACCTCGGCGCGTGGGCGCGACCTGAGCCCGCACATGGCCTTCGCGGGCGTTGCGCACCTGGCGGAGCTGCGCAAGGGCGCAACGGGGGTGCAGTGGCACGCCCGCGCCGAGAACAACTCGGGCCTGGAGGTGCTCGAGCACATGTACACGACGGGCTCGGGCAAGTCGCGGCGTGAGCACCGGCACACCGTGGTCTCCGCCCCGTGCCCGCGTGCCTGGCCAGCGCTCTCGCTGACGCCAGAGACCCTCCTGACGCGGCTGGTGGAGTTCTTTGGCGGGGAGATGGACATCCGCCTTGACGACGAGGACTTCAACAAGCGCTGGCGCGTGAAGGGGCGCGACGAGGGCTTCGCGGTGCTGGCCTTGCCGCCCGAGGTGCAGGCCTGGCTCAAGTCGGCCCCGCAGAAGGAACGCTGGAGGATCGGCGAAGGGCGGGTCTGCTGCATCTGGGAGGGGCGCGTCGACCCGTCAGGCCTGGCCGCGCTGGCGGCCCGCCCGGCGGAGCTGATGGCGCTCATGCCGCCGGAGCTCGCGGCGTGGGGTCCGGGCGCCAGGGGGTGATGCCGGGCGCCGCGTGCGTGGTATGCTGCCAGCCAGGGGCGGCAATTCAGGAGTTCCAAACCATGCCGATGTTCAGTCTGGCGACAGACGTGCTTGCGGCCGGCAGCTGGACCCTGGCCTTGGTCGTGATCGGGACCGTTCTGGTTCTCGTCGCCATCGGGACCGTCGCGCACCGGCGGCGGCTCAAGGGCTTGCGGGCGCTCTTCGCCAAGGAGGGGTGGGCCTGCGCACGCCCCGGCGAGGATGGGGTGACGTCCGGGGAGCTTTTCGAGATGTTCGCGGCCCTGCCGGAGTTCAACGGCGCGGCGGACGGGGTCGACTGGCGAGCGGCCGACCCCCGGAGCGGCTGCGCGATCATGGAGCACAGCTACACCGTCAAGGACGGCGAGGACGAGAAGTCGTTCCGCCATGTCGCGGCGCTGATCGCCTGCCCGACATCGTGGCCGACGCTGTCGCTCACCCCGGAGACGATGCTGAGCCGCCTTTCAGTCGCGCTGGGCGGGAAGGAGGACATCCAGCTCGAGGACCCCGCGTTCAATAAGCGATGGAAAGTGAGTTCTGATGATGAGAACTTCGCCGTGCTGGCGCTCTCGCCGCAGGTTCAGGAGGAGCTGATGAAGGCGCCCAAAGGCGAGATCTGGCGGATCCGCAGCGGCCGGATCTTCTGCGTCCGCAAAGGGACGATCAGCGTCAAGGAAGCCTTGGAGTTCGCCCGTCGCCCCGCCCGCCTGCTGGCGATGTTTCCGCCCGAGCTCGCGGCGTACTCCGCCCCCGACGCTGCCCCGCCCCCGCCGGCCTGAGGCCCTCTCCAAAGTCAGTACACCGCCCCGGCCTCCACCACGCTGGGCGTGGCCCACTCGAAGGTGTTCATCTTGGTGATCGGCGGCGAGTAAATGTGCAACGTGATCAGGTCCGACCCCGCCGGCTGCATGTTGGCGACCTGGTGGATGTCCGCATCGTCAGCCGAGCAGACGTATCCGGGCCCCATGGGCGTGGTGGCCACCGGGCAGATCAGGCCCGAATCGGTGTTGCGGAACCGGATCTCGGTCCCGGTTCCCTCGACGATGCGGAACGCGCACGATACGCCCTGGTGGTCGTGGATGGGCGTGCAGTGGCCGGAGCGCCAGCACAGTGCGAGCAACTCGAACCACTCGGAGCGGGCGATGATGTTGCGCCGGTAGCCGCGCTGGCCGAAGCAGCACGCCTTCTCGATATCGCCGCGCGTCAGCTCAAGGTCGTGGAGGAGCCGCCCAAGCACCGCCAGATCGGCCCGGCCGGTGAGCCCCTGCAGATAGTCCACGAGCGGGACGAGCTTGGGAAAACAACAGTTCGGATCCGCCATCGGGAGGACTCCTTCAGCATCCCCAGCATACCCCGAAAACGCCGCGGCGGATGCGAAAAACCGGGCCAGCGGGGTCCTTCGGCGCCGGTTATGGCGGCCGGATGGGGCGGATGGGGCGAAACGCGGTCAGAAAGCTCGGCGGGGAGGGGACCTAGGCTGTCTGGGTGATGGCGCTCGTCTGGTCCGCCGAACAGCTCGTGACCCTCGCCGCGCAGGCCTTGAGGGCGGCCGAGGGTCGGCTGTGCATCGAGCAATCGTGGAGCGGGCTGGATGCCCTGGAGGAGACCCAGGTTCACCCGATCCTGGCCCAGGGGCTTGGGGCGGAAGGGCTGGGCGTGCTCCGCGAGCAGCCCTATCCCGGTCAGTGGCGGCGCCGCCGCCCGCGGCGCAAGGCCCTGCCCGAGGAGCCCGAGCGGCAGCGCTGCGACCTCGTGCTGACGCCGCTGGCGGGCCAGGTCATTGCCGATTCGTTGCTGACGGCCCGGGCGGAAGCTGAAGCCCGCGCGGCGGCGGCGGAGACGCTCTTCGCCGCGCTGGCGACGGCGCCCGAGGCCTCGGCCGATGGCGCCGGTCGGGGGTCCGTCGGCCCGTCGTGCGAGGGCGACCCGCTCGACCCCGCCAGCGCCTATTGGCTGGAGGTGAAGGTTGTCGGGCAGCACTGCTTCACCGGCGGAACGCCCGGCCCCAACGCCGCGTATGCATCGCAGGTGCTGCGCGGCCCGACCGCGGATTTGCGCAAACTGCAGGACGACCCCGCCATCGCCCGGGGCGCGGCGCTGCTGGTGCTGTTCACGGTTGATCAGGCGACGGCGAAGCACGATCTGATGACCCTGACGCACCGCTGCCTGGACCTGAACTTGCCGATCCGCGCGCCGCTGACCGAGCACGTCGGGATCTCCGACCGCATCGGCAACGTGTGGGCGACGGTGTGGCTGGCGGAGTTGGCGGCCAAGCCGACCGAGGCGTCGCCCGGATGGCCCGGGGACCCAAGTGACCCCTGAAATCAGTTGACTTGCGCCGGTGGCGTTGGCCCGGTGGCGTAGACCACGAAGCGGTGCCCCTGCGGCCGCAGGCCGTGCTGGGCGCACACCCGGTCGCGCACGGCGTCGAGCTCGGGGAGTTCGAGTTCGGTCACTTCGTGCGTGTCGACGCGCACGAGCAGGCCTGTGGAGCCCCGGCCATAGGCGAGGATGTAGTGGGCCTGGTCGGCGTCGAAAAGGACCTGCTGGATGATGGCCGAGTCCTGCAGGAGTTTGAGCGTGCGGTACACCGTCGCCTTGGAGACGCGGAAGTTGGTGGACTTCAGGCGCGCCATGAGCTGCTCGGCCTGGAAGGGCGCGGGCATGCTGACGACGGCGTCAAGAATCCGGGCCCGCTCCGGGGTGTATTTCAGGTCGACCGATTTGAGCTTGCGGCGGAACACGGCGCAGAGCGGTTCGACGATGTGAATCGTGGGGTCGCGGGCCAGGGTCGCGGCGCGAAGCTCCATACGGCAAACTCTACACGTGCTTGCGCCCAGGAGCGCTGGCGAGGGTCATCAAAGAGCGGCGGACGGATCAAGAGAGACTGCGTCTCAACTCCGTCGGCCCGTACACTCAGCCCGATGCTCGACCCGACCCCGATCCGGCGCCGCAAGCGACTCTGGGCACTCGCGCTCGGAGTAGGCACGCTGCTCATAGCCATGGGGCTGGCGACCCGCGGGCTCCAGCCGTCGGCGCCCAGCGCGGTCGGCGCCGCGGCCCTGCTGCATGTGTTGCTGACCAGCGGCATGCTGGCCCTCGCTTACCTGCTCTCGGGGGTGGGTCTGGGGGCGGCGGTGCTCCGCCGGATGTGCCCGCAGAGCGCCCAGAAGGCCTGGTTGGCTCTGGCCGTGGGGCCGGGGCTGATGCTGTTCCTCTGCCACGGGATGGGGGTGCTCGGCCTGCTCTCGGGCGCCAAGGGCCAATGGGTCGCGGGCGGCACGCTTGGGCTGGGGCTGGGGCTCCTTCTGTGGGAGTTGATCATCGCGGTGCGCGGGCGGCCCAACCTCTCGCAGCCCCCGGCGTGCTCGCTGCTCTGGATCGCGCCCGCGGCGGTCATCGTCGTCGCGGCGTGCAACCCGCCTGGCTGGCTCTGGGAGAGCGAGGCGAACGGCTACGACGTGCTGAGCTACCACCTGCAACTCCCCCAGGAATGGGCCATGGGCGAGCGCCTCTGGCCGCTGAAGCACAACGTGTACTCCTTTCTGCCCGGCTATGTGGAGTCTGGGTATCTGCATGTGGCGGCCCTCATGGGCGCGGGGCGCCCCGCGCCGGCCACCGAGTTCGCCCGCGGGCTGGTGGCCTATGACGGGCTGGGGGCGGCAGCCTGCCAGTTGATCCACGCCGGCTTTGGACTGATCTCGGCGATCCTGGCGGCCCGGGTGATCTTTGTGCTGCTGCTGCGGGCGGGTCTGAGCAGTCGCCTGGCGGCGGAGGTGGGCGCCCTTGGTGGGGCCGTGCTGCTGGCGACGCCCTGGGTGGTTGTGGTCTCTTCGATGGCCTACAACGAATCGGCGGTGAACGCCATGTTCGCCGGGGCGCTGCTGGTGGTGCTGGACGCGCCCGGCGGCCTCCCTGCTGGGAGGCGCGGGCTGCTGGCGGGTTTGCTGGTGGGTCTGGCCACCGCGTGCAAGCCGACGGCCGCGTTCCTGGTTGCGCCGACCATCGGCCTGCTGCTGCTCACCGGGCTTGAGCGCCGGGTGTGGATGCGGGCAGCGGCCCTGGGGGCTTTGGCGGGGTTGGCGATGGTGGTTCCGTGCTTCATTCGCAATGCGCTAGCCGGGGGCAACCCGATCTTTCCTGCCGGGGCGGCATGGTTCGGCAGGGCCCACTGGTCGGCCGAGCAGGTGGCCCGCTTCGCCTCGGCGCACCAGGAGAGTTCAACGCTGCCAGAGCGGATCGGACTGTTGCTGGCGTTTTTCGGGGCGCGGGCTGGGCAGCAGCCGCGTGGGGTTTTCCATGAGCAGTGGCACGCCCTGTTCCCGGTAGGCGTTGCGGCGCTGGTCGTGGCGGGGCTCTGGCGCCCGCTCGCCGGGCCGGCGCGGGGCCTGGCCATCGGGCTCGGGGTGAGCCTGGCGTGGTGGCTGTTCTTCTCGCATTGCCAGTCGCGGTTCCTGCTGCCCGCGGCGGTCCCGCTGGCGGTGGCGACGGGGCTGTGCGTCGGCCGCCTGGCCGACCTTTGGCAGCGCCGGCTGGAGCCCAACCCTCAGCGCCTGGCGATGATCGTGGTGGGGGCCTTCCCTCTGGTGCTGGCGGCGGCGTCGGTGCGGATCTTCTTGGGGCAGCACCGGGCCGGGGAGGGAGCAAGCGGCTTCCCGAACTACTTCCTGGCGGAGGGTTCTGGCTACCGCAGCGGCGAGAGGCTGCGCGGCCAGTTGCCCACGCTGGGCGCCCAGGACCGCGAGGCGATCCTCGCGGCGATCGACAGCGAAGCCTTCGTCAATGTCACGATTCCGGACCGCAAGGTCTATCTCATTGGCGGGGCGACGCCCTTTTATTACACGCCGAGCCTCATGCACCACACGACCTGGGACCCATCTCCGCTCGCCATGGCGATCCGCGCCGCACGCGACCAGCCGGCGCTGTGGTCAGAGAACCTGCGCTCGCGCGGGATCGAGTTCGTGCTGATCGACTTCATGGAGCTGTCGCGGCTGGAGCGCGATGGCTGGATCGACCCGGATGTGAAGGCCGAGGCGGTGATCACCTGGGCCATGAAGTACTGCGAGCCCGTGCGATACTGGTCGCTTCCGGGGCCGGATGCGAACTCGCCCGGGGCGCCGCTGAGGGGGCTTTTCCGACTGACGCCCATGGGGCCGAGCGGGAAGACGCTGTGAGCGAGCCCGGTCGTCATGAGCCGTCGCCTTCGCTGGCCGCAGGGGCGTCCTCTGGACCGTCGTCGTCTGGGCCGGCTGACGGCGTGCTGCCGGGGCGGGGGGGCGGGCTTTGGAAGCTGGTTGTACAGGGCGTGGGCTTTCTGCTGGGGATCGGGCTGCTGGTGTGGTGCGTGCGGAGCGCCTTCGCCGACGAACAGCACCGGCGCGAGTTGGCCCGCCTGCTGGAGGCGCCGCCCCTGAGCGTCGCGGGGATGCTGGGTCTGAGCGCCGCGACGATCCTGCTCGACGGCCTGATGTTCCGCTCGGTGCTCTCGCCGGTGTATGTCGTGTCGCGCTGGCGCATCATGGGGGTCAGCGGCGTCTGCTCGGCCCTGGGGTATCTGCCCTTCAAGATGAGCCTGGTGTTCCGTGTGGTTTACCACTCGCGCCGTGATGGCCTGCCGATCCTCACCATCGGGGCCTGGGTCGCCGCGACCGGCGTGCTCCTGCTGTGCAGCCTGCTGCCGCCGCTGGGGGTGCTGGTGGTTCGCCCGGTGCTCGACAGCGTCTGGTGGGGCCTCACGGTGGGCGGCTCCCTGGGCTCGGCGGTGCTGGCGCACCTGCTGGCCCGCTGGCTGCTGGCCCGCCAGGAGGCAGGCACGCTGACGGCCTTGGCCGATGCAACCCGCTTGCGGGCCGTCGGCCGCTTCGCCCGCTCCGACGGGTTCGCCCGACTGATGACCGGCGTACGGATGCTGGCCGACCCGGGGGCGTGTGCCGGGGGCTTCGGCTTCCGCGTCGCCATCGTGGCCTGCCAGGCGGCTCGGTTCATGCTGGCCGGGAGCGTGCTGGGGATCGCCGTTGATCCCGCCCAGGCGCTGCTGGTGGGGGCGTCTTACAACCTCATTCAGGCGATCTCGCCGGGCGGGGTTGGGGGCTTCCGCGAAGCGGGGGCGAGCGGGGTGCTGGCGGTGCTCAAGGGGCCGGACATCCTGGCGGTGGTGCTGGCGGTCTCGGCGACGGAGGCGGTGATGAACCTGACCCTCGGGCTGATCGGCGGCTTCGGGCTGCGGGTCGACCGGTTGCTCTGGACGCGCCGCGGCGAGGCCGGCGAGCGGGCGTGAACTCGGGCTCTACCATGGCCCGATGCGCCTCGCCCTCGCCCAGATCAACCCGACCATCGGCGCCCTTGACCGCAACGCGGAGCTCATGGCCGGCTTCGCTCAGCGGGCTGCCGCGGCCGGGGCCGACCTGCTGGTGTTCCCCGAGCTTGCCCTCACGGGCTATCCGCCCAAGGACCTGTTGCTGCAGGGTGGGTTTATCGACGCCGTGACGAGCGTGGCGGGGAAGCTCGGGGCCAGCCTCCCGCCGGGCCTCTCTGCGGTGATCGGGGCGCCGCTGCCGGTGGACCATCACGGCGCCCGCCTGGCGAACTCGCTGATGGTCTTCCGCGATGGAGAGTTGATCGCCCGGTACGACAAGCGGCTGCTGCCGACGTATGACGTTTTCGACGAAGACCGGTACTTCTTCCCGGGCCAGCGGCCCTGCGTGGTGGAAGTGGGGGGCGTGCGGGTCGGGCTGTCGATCTGCGAGGACCTCTGGCGGGGCGAGGACGTCGGTTTCGCCCAGCGCTATTTGGACGCCCCCGACCCGCTCGACGACTTGTGCCGGCCTGTCGGGGGCGGCGATGGTAGCGGCGGCGCGGCCCAGATCATCGTCAACCCCTCAGCCAGCCCGTTTGTCCTGGGCAAGACCCGCCGCCACCGCGACCTGCTCCGCGGGCATGCCCGCCGGCGCGGGGTGTGGGTCGCGGCGGTCAACCAAGTCGGCGGGAACGATGAGCTGATCTTTGACGGACACGCGTGCGTCTTCGCGCCCGATGGCGCCCTGGTCGCCGCGGGGCGGGGGTTCGCTGAGGATCTGGTCGTGTGCGAGGTCTCTCCGGGCGGCGGCGGGGGCGGCGCGGCCGCCTACGCGAGCGCCACCGACCCGGCGGAACGCCCGCAGGAGGAGCAGCTGTTCCGGGCTCTGGTGCTGGGCGTGCGCGACTATTGCCGGAAGACCGGTTTCAAGTCGCTCGTACTCGGGCTGTCGGGCGGGATCGACTCGGCGGTGGTGTGCGTGATCGCCGCGGCGGCCCTGGGCCCGGCCAGCGTGCTGGCCCTGAGCATGCCCAGCCGTTACTCCTCAGAGGGCAGCCGCGACGACGCTCAGCGGCTGGCCGATGCCGTGGGGACGCCGATGCGGACGATCCCGATCGAGGGGCCGTTCGCGGCGTTTGAGGCCGCCCTCGCCCCGTTGTTCGCCGGTCGGCCGCCGGACATCACCGAGGAGAACCTGCAATCGCGCATCCGCGGGACGCTGCTGATGGGGGCGAGCAACAAGCTGGGCAACCTGCTGCTGACCACCGGCAACAAGAGCGAGATGGCCGTGGGGTACTGCACGCTCTACGGCGATATGAACGGCGGGCTGGCGGTGCTGTCGGATGTGACCAAGGTCATGGTCTATCGCCTGGCCCGCTGGATCAACGAGCACTGGGGCAACCTGGGGATCGAGGGGCTCTCCGGTCCGCCGATTCCTGAGGCGTCGATCACCAAGGCGCCCTCGGCGGAGCTGCGGCCGAACCAGACTGACCAGGACTCGCTGCCGCCCTACCACGTGCTCGACGAGATCATCGAGCGCTACGTCGAGCGGCGTGAGAGCCCCGCTTCGATCGTGAAGGAGAGCGGCATCGACGGCGCGACGGTGGCGCGGGTCATCCGCCTGATTGATCTCAGCGAGTTCAAGCGGAAGCAGGCCGCCATCGGCCTGAAGGTGACGGGCGTGGCCTTCGGCTCCGGGCGGCGGATGCCCATCGCCCAGGGGTGGCGGCCGCGGTGACGGGGTGGCGTGTCACAGCGTGAGCTTCACGACGACCGCCGCGCTGGTGGCGATCACGACCCACAGGACCACCGCCAGCAGCAGGGGGCGCCAGCCGACGGCGCGCAGGGCTTGCTTTGAGAGGCCGCAGCCGATCAGGAACAGGGCCAGCACCATGCCCTGCTTGGCGAGGGCCTTGAGCAGGTCGGCGACGCTGGCGATGGGCTGACCCGCCCAGTTCCAGTCGACGAACCGAGCCGTCAGGCCGGGCAGCAGCGTGCGGGCCAGGCTGGCGAGCAGAAAGAGCGCGATGAACCAGGGCACGATCCGGGCGAGGCGGGCGAGCAGCGAGATGGCGGGCGGCGCCGGGACCGGCTCCGAGGCCTGGCCGCCAACGAACCGGCCGCTCACGAACCAGGCCGCGAGCAGCGAGACCGGCACGATCCAGAGGACGCGTGAGAGCTTGACCACGGTGGCGACATCGAGGGCCTCATCGCCGAAAGCCCGCCCGGCGCCCACCACCGACGACATGTCGTGAATCGCGACGGCGGCCCATGTGCCGAACTGGGCCTGGCTCATGCCCAGGGCGTGCCCGAGCGGGGGGAATATCCAGAGCGCGACGGCGTTGAGGGCGAAGACGGCCGCGAGGGCCACGGACATCTGGGCGTCGGTGGCGCGAATGACCGAGCCTGTCGCGGCGATCGCCGAGCCGCCGCAGATGGCGGTGCCTGAGCACAACAGCGTGGTGACCTTCGCCTCGGTCCCCAGCCAGCGGCCCAGGGCCCAGCCGAGCAGGAAGGTGACCAGGATCGTCGCCGCGGCGAACGTGACGCCCGCAGCGCCCGCGCGCGCGACCTGCTGAAGGTCAATCGAGAACCCCAGCAGCACGATCGACCACTGGATCAGCAGGCGGCTGGCCTGCTTGGCCGATTTCTCCCACACGGTGAGGTTGAGGAGCGCCAGCAGCACACCCGCCGCGAGCGCGGCGGGTGAAGAGGCCCAGGGCGTGAGGCACGCCAGGGCGACAATCACAAAGACGACCCGGCGAGTCAACCTGAACAGCTCCCAAGAGACGCGGGGGAAGGGGGGTGGGGCCGATCAGGTCAGCTTACCTTCGAGGTGGCGCATCAGCGGATCGGCCGAGAGCCGCTTACCAGTGACCATCTGGCACAATTCGCCCGCCCGGTAGCGCCGGCCGTGGGCGTGAATGTGCCGGTTCACCCAGCTCTTGAGGGCGCCGAACTCGCCCCGGGCCATCCGGGCCCCGAGGTCGGGGATGTCGAGGTTGATCTTCTCCCAGAACTGCCCGGCGTAGAGGTTCCCCAGCGTGTAGGTGGGGAAGTAGCCCACCAGGCCGAAGGACCAGTGAACATCCTGCAGGCAGCCGCGCCGGTCGTCGGGCACGTCGAGGCCCAGATGCTCCTTGAACGCGGCGTTCCAGGCGGCGGGAAGGTCCTTGACGGCGAGCGCGCCGGAGATCAGGCCCCGCTCAAGCTGGAAGCGGAGCATGATGTGCAGGTTGTAGGTGGTTTCGTCGGCCTCGACGCGGATGAAGCTCGGGGTGACCTGGTTGGCCATGGCGTAGATGGCGTCAAGGTCGCACCCATCGAGGTGCGGGGCCAACGTGCGCTTGGCGATGGGCAGGGCCCAGCTCCAGAACGGGCGCGAGCGCCCGACGAAGTTCTCCCACATGCGCGACTGGCTCTCGTGGATGCCCAGGGAGATCGAGTCGGCGATGGGCTGGCCGAAGTGCTTGTCCTTGGGAAGGCCCTGCTCGTACAGGCCGTGCCCGGCTTCGTGCATGACGCCATAGAGCGGCTCGAGGAAGCTCTCGGTGCGGTGGCGGAAGGTGAGGCGCGTGTCGCCCGGGGCCAGGCCCGAGCAGAACGGGTGGGTGGTGACGTCGAGCCGCCCGGCCTGCAGATCGAAGCCCATCGCCCGCAGCACCTCCATGCAGAAGGCCGTCTGCTGGGCGGCGGGGATCTCCTTCCGCACGGCGGAGCGATCCAGTCGGCCTGGTTTGGCCATGACCCTGGCGAGGAGCTGGGTGAGGCGCTGGCGGAGGGGCGTGAAGATCGACTCGATCTCGCGGGCCGTCATGCCCGGCTCGTACTCGTTGAGGAGCGCGTCGTACAACTCACCGCCGCCGCCCTCAGCCTGGGGCGCCTCCAGGCAGCGGGCCTTCTGGCGGGTCAGGTGCATGACCTTCTCCAGCCAGGGTGCGAACTGGCTGAAGTCCGACTGCTCACGGGCGGCCTTCCAAGCCTCTTGGGCGAGGCTGGTGGTCTTGGCGAGCTCGCTCACAAGCTCGGTGGGGAGCTTGGTCGCCAGGTCGTAGTCGCGGCGCATCTCGCGGATGTTGGCGAAGGAGACCGACGCCAGGTCGCCGGTGATCTCAGCATCGGCCTCGCAGGCGGCAATGAGGTCGCCCAGCTTGGCGCTCGTGCGGCGCTCGTGCACCAGCTCGGCCAGCAGGGCCTGCTGGTCGGAGCGGGCGGCCGAGCCCGCGTGGGGCATGTAGGTTTCCTGGTCCCAGTTGAGCAGAGACGAGACCGAGTTGAGCGTGGCGATCTGCTTCTGGAGTTCGCAGAGTTCGTCATAGGCTGCGGCCGTGGCGGTGGTCATCGGGGGGGTCCTCGGGGTCGTGGGGGCGAGCTGAGGCTGGATATAGGCGGGAAAGATAGGCTCCCGGCTGTTTTCACCGTGGTTGGGTGCGGCTGGGCGGCGGGGGGGGCTGGCGTGCGAACCGGCCCGGGAGGGGCCTCTCAGCCCGGCAGCGAACGGTTCGCCTGGAGTGGTTACACTCCCCACCCAACCATGGAGCCGGACGCCGTCCAAACCCGCCTGCGCCTCGCGATGGTCGCTGCTGAAGAAGTAGCGGCCCGCATCATGCGCGTTTATCGCCCAAGCGGGGTGCGGTTCGACACCAAGGCCGATGGTTCGCCGGTGACGGTCGCGGATCGGGATGCCGAGTCGCACATTCGGGCCAAGGTGGAGCGCTGGTTCCCCGGGGATGGCTTCCTGGGGGAAGAGTTCGGGGAGGCGGTGGGGAACACCGGATTTCGGTGGATTGTCGACCCTATCGACGGGACCAAGGCGTTCGTGCACGGGGTGCCGCTTTTCGGCACGCTGATCGCCATCGAGCGGAATGGGCGGCCGGTGGCGGGCGTGATCAACCTGCCGGCGATCAGCGGCGGGGAGCTGCTGTACGCCGCGACGTCGGAGGGGTGCTGGCACCGCACCGGCGACGACCAACCCCAGCGGGCCCGCGTCTCGGGCGTCGCGCGTTTGGCTGATGGCCTCGTCTGCCTGACCTGCCCGGGCGACTTCGCCTCCGGCGGTCTGATGAGCGTGTACGAGAAGTTCGGCTCAAGCGCCCGGCAGGTCCGGGGCTGGGGCGACTGCTTCGGGCTGGTGATGGTCGCCACCGGCCGGGCGGAGGTCTGCGTTGACGTGCGGATCAGTCCCTGGGATATCGCCGCGGCGATCCCGATCCTCGCCGAGGCGGGCGGCACGCTGACCGACTGGTCGGGCAAGGCTGGCCTTGGCATCGCCAACTGCATCACGACCAACGGCAAGGTGCTGCCTGAAGTGCTGGCGATCACGCAGGGGCGGACCAGCACGCCGGCGGGCTGAGCCGGGGTGACTTCGGGCGGTGACGCTGACCGCGCAGGTCCTGCCTCGTATCATGGCGGCCTATTCGAGGAGTTCCCCCATGGTTTGGCTCAAGGTCGCCGAGGCGCTCAAGGCCCCGGTCGGTTCTGGCGTGACGATCAAGGGTTGGGTCCGCACGCGGCGTGACTCGAAGGCCGAGGGCGGGCTGTCGTTCATTCACCTGCACGACGGCACCTGCTTTGACCCCATCCAGATCGTGGCCAAGGGGGATCTACCCAACTACGCGACCGAGGTCGCCAAGCTCACGACGCACTGCGCCATCGAGGCCGATGGCGTGATCGTCCAGAACCCCAAGGGCGGCAACGAGGTTCAGGCCACCGCCGTGCGCGTCGTCGGGCTGGTCGAGGACCCCGACCACTATCCCATCCAGCCCAAGCCGCACTCGATGGAGTTTCTCCGCGAGAACGCGCACCTGCGGGCCCGGACCAACACGTTCGGCGCCGTGGCGCGGGTGCGGCACACGCTGAGCATGGCGATCCACCGCTTCTTCGACCAGCGGGGGTTCTTCTATGTGCATACACCGATCATCACCGGCAGCGATTGCGAGGGCGCCGGGCAGATGTTCAAGGTGAGCACCCTCGACCTGGTGAACCCGCCCAGGGTGGTCGAACACGGGCCCGATGGCAAGCCGCTCCCGGCCCGGCCTGATGCGCCCATTGACTATGCACAGGATTTCTTCGGTAAGCAGTCCCACCTGACGGTGAGCGGGCAGCTCAACGTCGAGACCTATTGCATGGCCCTCTCGCGGGTCTACACGTTCGGGCCCACGTTCCGGGCCGAGAACAGCAACACCAGCCGGCACCTGGCCGAGTTCTGGATGATCGAGCCCGAGATCGCCTTCGCCAACCTGCACGATGACGCCAAGCTCGCCGAGGACTTCATCAAGCACCTGATCCAGACGTGCCTGACCGAGCGGGCCGACGACATGAAGTTCTTCGACGAGCGGATCGAGAAGGGCCTGCTGCTGCGGCTCAAGGATGTGCTTGACAAGCCGTTCCGGCACCTGCCGTATACCGACGGGGTGAAGATCCTGAGGGACGCCGCGTCGAGCGGGAAGGCGAAGTTCGAGTTCGCCGTCGAGTGGGGCAAGGACCTGCAGAGCGAGCACGAGCGGTACCTCACGGAGGTGCACTTCAAGCAGCCGGTGGTGCTGATGAACTACCCCAAGGCCATCAAGGCCTTCTACATGCGAGAGAACGACCCCGGGACCGACGGCGCCCCGGGGCCCACGGTCGCGGCGATGGACGTGCTGGTTCCGCAGGTCGGTGAGATCATCGGCGGCAGCCAGCGTGAGGAGCGGCCGGACCGACTCGACGCGCGGATCACCGAGATGGGCCTGCCCATCAAGGAATACTGGTGGTACCGGGATCTGCGCCGCTACGGCACGGTTCCACACGCGGGGTTCGGCCTGGGCTTCGAGCGGGCGATGATGTTCATCACCGGCATGCAGAACGTCCGCGACGTGATTCCGTTCCCGCGGGCGCCGAAGCAGGCGGATTTCTAGGCCGGTAGTCACGGGCCCAGCCTCAGGCGCGGGCCGTGCCTGCGGCCGCCCAGCCGTGGCCAGCCGTGGCCAGCCAGCCCGATGGCCCCGCACCCGAGAGCCTGGTCAGACCTTCCGGAGCAGCAGCCCCGCGCCCACGCCGCCCACGGCGAAGAGCCCCGTCAGGGCGAACATGACCGTGCGGAAGTGCGAGTCTTCAGCGCGGAAGGCCTCGGCCACCGGCACGTACACGATCTGGGCGGCGATCACCTGCCCGATCTCCCAGTGGAAGCCGCTGTCGGAGCCGTAGAGCTCGAGCTGACGCTTGGGCGCCTTGTCGGGCGTGCTGTGGCAGTCGAGGCACGCCGCGTCGCCGATGACCATCGGGCGGGCGATGTAGAAGTGCTTGCGGCCCTCGATGACGCGGACGCCGTCGCGCTTCTTGGCCTGCCGGTCGGCGATGAACTCGCGGACCAGCCCGAGCTCGAACTCGTCAGCCTTGGAGGCGACGTTGGTGGGGTTGACGCTCGCTTCCTTGTAGATGAACGAGCGGTAGTCGTCGTTGGCCGATCGGAACTTCTCGAAGACCTGGCGGGCGGTATACGCCGGGACCATCTCCTGCCTGAAGTGCTCGTAGCCGTGCTCGCCCTGCAGGGCGGGCCGGATGGCCGAGGTCGTGTAGGCTCGCACCGCGTTCATGCTCGAAAGGAGCATCTCGGCGCGGGTGATGGTCTCGCGCTCGGCGGTCTTGTCGCGCTCCAGCTTGGCCTCGTGGAGGCCGTACGCCAGGGCCACCACCGTCAGGATCATCGCCGCGAGGACGCCCCCCGCGGCGCCCAGGGCCAGCCGGTTGCGCCGGGCGAACTTGCGGGCGATGTACAGCGACGTCTGCGGGCGGGCCTCCACGGCCTCGTTGCGCAGGTAGCGCCCGATGTCCTCGGCCAGCGCCGCGGCGGTGTCGTAGCGGCGCCGCCGGTCCTTCTCGAGGCAGCGCATCACGATCCAGTCGAGCTCGCCCTTGAGGCTCTTGCGGAGCGAGGCGGGATCGGTGCGGCGGTTGCGGGCCGCCTGCGCCGCGACCGAGGAACCATCGCCCGGCTGCCCGACCGACGTGGGCGTCTTTCGGTGAGAGGTGATCCGCGTCGAGGGGCGGGGCGGGTCGTACTCGCGGAGCACCCGCTGAACCTGGGCCAGGTCGCCCCGAAGCTGGCTGGGCTCGATCGGCGTGGCGCCGGCCATCAGCTCATAGAGCATCACGCCCAGCGAGTAGATGTCGCTGCGGGTGTCGACATCGAGGGCCGACATCGACGCCTGCTCGGGGGACATGTACTGCGGCGTGCCGATGAACTGGCGGAACTGCGTGACCATCGTCTGGTCGCCGATCTCCTGGTTGATCGCCTTGGCGATCCCGAAATCGATGACCTTGACCGTCGGCGTGTTGTCCACCAGCGTCACCAGCACGTTGCTGGGCTTGATGTCGCGATGGATGATCCCCTTCTGGTGGGCGTGCTGCAGGGCGTGGCAGACCGAGACGAACAGCGCCAGCCGCTCTTCGTTGGGCAGGTTGGCCTCATCGCAGTACTGCGTGATCGGCACGCCCTTGACCAGCTCCATCACGAAGTAGGGCCGCCCCAGCGGCGTCGTGCCCGCGTCGAGCACGCGCGAAATGTTGGGGTGGTCCATCAGGGCCAGGGCCTGCCGCTCGCTCTCAAAGCGGCTGAGGACCTGCTTGGAATCCATCCCCGGCTTGAGCACCTTGATCGCCACACGCCGGCGGACGGGGTGGCTCTGCTGGGCCAGATAGACGTACCCGAAACCCCCCTCGCCAATCAGCTGGATGATCTTGTAGGGGCCAAACTCCAGGTCGGCCCCGAGCGCGTTCAGGGCGCCAGAAGCTCCGGCCGCGCTCCCCACGTTCGAGCCGCTGGAAACGCCTGGACCCCCGGCCCCGCCGGGCTGGTTGGCGGGCGTGTGCTGGGGTGTCGCCGCGGCGATGCTGTGGGTCGACTCGATGTACAGCTCGCGCCCTGGGGCCGAGGATGGGGACGACGGCGGCCCCACCCCGGGGCGGGGCTCAAAGCGTCCTCCAGGATTGCTCCCTGAGACTGAGTCCATACTGGATGATACCTCACAACGTCCTGATTGGCAGCCCTGAATCTCGCCTGGATCGCCCCGCGTTGCCGGTCAGGGACGAATCGCCGCCTCCACGGGCTCCACGGCGAGTTCGATCGGCTCCGGAAGGCGGTGAATCGGCAGCCGCGCCTCCGGGGCCAGCCACCGGTCATACGCGTTCCACGTCGCCAGACCGTCCTCGCAGGCCGGTTCCAGCAGGTACACAGCGAGGTTGCCCAGCGGCTGGCCGGTGCGAACCACCCAGGCTCCTGCCGCCAGGTCCTCGGGGCGGTCAGGGTTTGGTGGGGTGATGGTTGCCGAAACGGTCACCAGGACGTGACCCTGGAAGGCGCGGCTGGCCGGGGCCAGGTTCGTGATGACATAGGTCTCGGTCGGGGTCTTTGCGGGCTTGGCCAGGCGCCCGACCCGCACGCCATGCTGGCGGAGCTTGGCGACGACCTTGTCCATGTCGGGAGAGGGTTCCAGCACATAGGCCCAGGGGCGGCGGACGGCGAGAGTCGGCTCGAAGCGGTCCCACAGTTCGCACTCGTACTCGGTCGGCTCGCCCTTGACGGCCTTGCCGTCGATCACGCTCTCTCGGTAGCCCAGGACCTTGACCTTCTCCGGCCACGGCGCGGCGCGGGTGCGGATGGCCACATCGTCGGCCGCGGCGTCGCCGGCGCTCACGGTGCGAGCGTCGGCGCTGGCGAGCAGCGAGACCAGCTCCCCGCGCCGCTCGCCGACGACCTGCAGCACGTCCCGGCAGAAGTCGCGCGTCGCCAGCACCCTGTCCTTGAAGGGGGCGTAGGAGTACGCCTCGCTGAGCACGCTCAGGCGATTCCGCAGCCCGACATAGGTCGTGCCGTACCGGGCCTGGGCCGGGAAGGTCTCCCACCGGGTGTGCCCCTGGTGCTGCGGGGGCACGTCGGAGAACGCCCCCTCAAAGGAGCCGTACCAGAACGAGCGGCGCTCGCCATCGCCGGCCGGGCGGTCGAACACCCCGCTGAGGGCAGGGAAGAAGACGCCGCGCGACCACGCCACCAGCGCCTGGTCCCCCGCCGGGGCCTTGGGCCCGGCGTAGGTGAGAACATAGCGATGGAAAGAGCCGTTGGTGGTGTGCGTGTCGATGAAGACGTGCGGGTCCCACTCGTTGAACGCCCGCACGAGCGCGGCGCCCTCGGGCGACTCGACCTTGATGAAATCGCGGTTGAGGTCGAGCCCCGCCGCGTTCTCGCGGACGCCCATCCCCTCGTCGGGCCCGAGCTGCCCGGGGCGGTTGGTCTTGGCGACGCGCTCGTTGCCGTCGGCGTTGTAGATGGGCGCGATGACGAAGATGACCTGCTTCAGGATCGGATCGGGCTTGCCCGCCGCGCCCGGGCGCCCTTCCCCCAGGCCGAGCAGTTCGCGGGCGAGCATGGGCAGCGCTTCCTTGCCGTCGACTTCGCCGGCGTGGATGTTGCCGATGGCCAGCACGATCACCCGGCCCTGTTCGCGGGCCAGGGCCCGAGCCTCCGCGGCGGTCGCCACTGGCGGATCGGACAGGATGAGCATCGGCAGCGACCGCCCCTCGCCGCTCGTGCCGAGCTCCGCCCGGCGGGCCAGCGGCGAGGCCGCGGCGAGGCGATCAAGCAGCGCGACGACATCAGCATGCCGGGCGGTGGCGCGAAACTCGCTGGCCTCGGCGACCGTGAGCAACGCCGCGTCCGGCGGGGTCTCGGTCCCTGCCAACGTCCCAGGACTGGCCCCCGGATAGTGACCTGCGGCGATGGCGAGCGAACTGAGAGCGGCGGCGAAGAGTGCGGGCAAGGCAAGACTGGCCATGCCCGGAGCATACCGCCCGCGAGATCAGTCGCCCTTTTCTTCCGCGGGTTCAGCCAACTTCGCCACGTCCGCCCGCCAGGCCCGGTCGGCGTCGCCGAAATCCGCGCCGGTCACCGTGCGCGTCGCTTCATCGAGCGTGGCGCCTTGGGCCATGAGCGTCAACCAGCGATTGCGGGCCGCTTGGCCGTGGCGGGCGGTGAACCAGCGGACGAAATGCTCGCCCTGGGCGTAGACGTTGTGCGTGAGCGTTGCGTCCACGGTGCGGAAGTCGGTGAGGTCCGACCACGCCGCGAGCTTGCCGCGACGCTGCCAGGCCCGCACCGCGCGCTCGGCCTGCAGGCCTGTGCCCCCCGCGGCGACGCCCGCCGAGAACTCCGCCATGCCCTCGAGGATCCACCAGGGCATGTCGTTGGCCTTCGGGCCGAGGTCGAAGGTCGCTACATGGCCATACTCATGCCCGAGGAGCACCCGCAGCCGATCCCGCCCAGGCGTGGAGCGACTGAGGATCTTCACCGATTCGCCGGGCTCGTTCCATCCGCCCAGCGTGCCGACGGTGTCGGCATACGACAGGTAGATCGACGCCTGCAGGTGCAGCATCGAGGTGTAGAGCTTGACCTCCTGCACGTGCTCGGCCGTGCGGGCGAACTCCCCGTCCACCTTGGCGCGCACATCGGGCATCGCCTCGGCTACGGCCTCGGCGGCCTCGCGCAGGCCCGCGGCGTAGCGCACGCGCACGCCCCGGAAGCCGGTGGCGGCGTCGGGCGGGCGCCCGTGCGCGGCCCACGCCTCCCCCGCGTAGCGCCAGGACCCATCGACGCGCCGAAACTCGACTGGGTACGCGATCTGGCGGGCTTTGAGACGGGCCGGCTCGCCGCCGGGCTTGACGGCTTCGTCGCCCATGCGCCAGGCCATCACGACGCGGCAGACGGCTCGCTCGGGCCCGAAGGTCGTCGCGGCCGGGTCTTCCGCGTTTGGATCCGGGCGTTCCGGCTGCGCCGGGCGCCCGCCATCACCATCCTCCGGGCCGGCCTCGTTCGCCTTGTCTGACTTGGCCGCCTCGATGGTCAGCGAGAACTCCACGGGCTTGTGAACCTTCAGGTCGGCCGCCCAGTTCCGCTGCTCCTGCCAGAAGACCGCGTCGTCGCGGGCGACCAGCGCGAGATACCCCTCGACATCGCCCGCGAGCACCGCCCGCTCCATCTGGTCGAGCAGAGCCCGCAGGGCGGGTTCGACAGCAGCCCGCTCGTCGGCCCGCGCGAGGGCGGGCGTCAGCAGGGACGCGAGAACCGGCGCCAGCATGAAGAGTGTCGATCGCCGCATGCCGAAGGGTAAGGCCTACCGGCGATCTGGTTGCAGGCCTGCTGGGGGGCTCAGGTCAGCGACGGGCGCTTTTCGCGGAGGGCCGTGCGGAGGGCCGTGAGCTTGGCGAGGGCCGGTTTGGCGCCGCCGCCCAGGGTGGTGAGGCCGCCCCCGCCGCCGGGCATTTCGGCGCCGGCGTCGGCGTCGTAGAAGTCCTGCCAACAGACGCTCTGCACGAAGGGCTTGCCGGCGGCCATGGCGGCGACGGCCGCGAGCCATTCGCCCTGGAGCTCGGGGCTCCAGGGCTTGTGCCAGCAGCCCGGGCTGGGCGCCGAGTCGCCCTCGCGGGGCGCGGCCGAGGCGGGCGCGGAGGCCAGCCGGCTGGGCGCCCCCAGGGCGGTGACGGCGACGGGCCGGTCGCACGCGGCGAAGCGGTCGAGCAGGTGGGAGATCTCCATCAGGTCGCGGGTGGCCCGGCCGGGGAAGTTCTGACCCATCTGGACCCGCACGCCCAGGGCGTCGATGTTCAGCCCGAGCTGGTTGATCAGCTCGGCGTAGGTGTGGGGGGGAAGGGTCCGCTGGGCCAGCTCGGGGAGCGAGCCGTATTCGCCCCAGGGCTGGGCGACCTCGACGATGACCTTGGCGGAGGGCTGCAGCTTGCGGACCAGCAGCACCGTCGTGCGGGTGAGGTCCATGATCTGTTCCTGCGAGAGCGAGAACGCGCTGCCGCACTGCAGCCCGCTGGCGACATTCCACACGCCCACGGCTCGCCGGTAGCGGGTGACCAGGGCCTTGACGTGCTCGATCACCACGTCGCGCAGGGTCTCGTAGTCGTGCTCCCAGATGTACAGGAAGTCGGGTACGTTGCCCGGGCGCAGGTCGATCAGCGGGCCGGCGACCACCGGCAGGCGGGCCTTGGTCACGGCCCATTCGATCCACGCGTCGGTGGGGCGGAAGGAGTACTTGCCCTCCACCGGCTCCATGTCGACCCAGCGCATGGGCATCGTGATGAAATCGCACGACTCGGCGACCTGCTTCTGCAGCTCCGGCGTGCAGACCGCCGGGTTGATCGCGCAGCCCACGCGGGGCATCTCGGGCAGCAGCACCCCCGGGGAGCCGATGGCGGCCTCGCGGCTGGCGCGGGCTTCGTGGTCGGTGATGGCGTTGTCGGGCGGGCGGAGGGCCGCGACGCGGGCGAGCTCGCCGGTGATGCGCCGGGTGTGCTGCACGTGGGCCTGCCGGCGGCTCATGAGCTCCCCAGCCTGGACGCCCACGGCCAGGGCCATGCGGGCGGCGCGGTCGGCGTCGGGGGTGTACCACTCGCCGTGGGCGCCCGAGCCGCCCTTGGAGAGCAGCAGGGCCCAGGTGAAGGCCTGGCGGGTCTCGTCAACGAGCACCATGACCGGGTCATCGGCGGGGAGGTCGAAGAGGGCCCATTCCTCAAGTTTGTTGAGGAGCAGCATCAGGCGGTGGCGCGCCAGCTCCAGCGAGAGCAGATAGGGGAGCGTCCGCTGCGGCAGCAGGCAGGTCCGCAGCACCAGCAGGCTCGTGTCGGAGGAATTGGGCGTGGCCTCAACGGGGAACTGCAGGCCCAGGGCCGAAGCGCCGTCGGCCCGCCGCTCGCAGCGGACCAGCCCCCGCTCGAAGCGGACTTCGCCGGGGATCACCACATCGTCGGGCCCGATCAGGTGGGCGTGCCGGAGGGGCCACTGTTTCGCCGGGAGGTTGTTCTCAAAGACGGCGAAAAGCAGCATGGAAGGGAGCGACTCCGAGGGGCGGGCCACGCTCGGGGAGAGCGGGCGGCGCGTGCAGGATAGGACATCCCCGGGGATGCGGCGCGGGGGATCGGGTACGCTTGGGCTGCATGCCGACCCCCTCTCCGTCACAGGACGCCGCCGGGCACTTCACGCTCCCGCTCACGCTGGTCAGGAGGGGGAAGGTCCGAGATGTGTACGAGCTTGACCCGCAGGGATCCGCTTCTCGGGTCGCCCAATCCGGGGCGGGCGGCGGCGACGGCGCCGGCCGCCTGCTGCTGGTCGCCACCGACCGCATCTCGGCCTTTGACGTCGTCATGCCCACGCCCATCACCGGCAAGGGGCGGCTGCTCACTTCGATGTCGACCTGGTGGTTCGGCTTCATCGCCCGCATGGGGCTCGCCGAGACGCACCTGCTCTCCACCAGCGTGGCGGATGTCCCCGAGTCCGCGGCGCCGCGGGGCTCCGCCGTGCGAAGCTGGCTGGATGGCCGTATCACCATCTGCCGGCGCTGCCGGGTCGTGCCCATCGAGTGCGTGGTGCGGGGCTACTTGGAGGGGTCGGGATGGCGGGAGTATCAGCAGCGCGGGAGCGTGTGCGGTGTGGCGCTCCCCAAGGGGCTGCGGCCGTGCGACCGTCTTCCGGAGCCGATCTTCACCCCGGCCACGAAGGCTGCCGAGGGGCACGATGAGAACATCGACTTTGACCGGGCTGCGGAGCTCGTGGGTCTCGAGACCCTTGGGGCCATGCGCGAGATGGCCCTGGCGATCTACCGGGCCGCGGCGGCCCACGCCCTGGAGCGCGGGATCATCATCGCCGACACCAAGTTCGAGTTCGGGATTCCTGAGTCGTCGATGCCCACGGCCAACCGCGTGTGGACTTGCCCGGTGCTCATCGACGAGGCCCTGACGCCTGACTCATCGCGGTTCTGGCCGGCTGACGACTACGAGCCCGGTCGGGCCCAGAAGAGCTTCGACAAGCAGTTCTTGCGAGAGCACCTGGAAAGCCTGTGCGCCGCAGGGAAATGGGACAAGACCCCGCCAGCGCCGGAACTTCCGCCGGAGGTGGTGGCGGGGACGCTGGGGAAGTACACCGAGGCCCTGACGCGCTTGTGCACCTGATGTGAACTGGGCTACTTCAGGACCTTGTCGGCCTCACGCGGCTTGACCCCGGCCTTGGCCCGCTCGATGCGGGCGAGTTCGACGCCTTCGGGCTCGGAGAACAAGGTCGCGAACGCCGGGCTGCGGCCGCTTTTGGAGAGCTCGTCGACTTCGGGCTTGACATACTCCACCAGCAGGTCGTAAGACCACTGGCGGATGTCGGCCGGGGCCCGGCTGTACATGATGGCCCCGTCCTCGACGCCGACCTTCTGCACGCAGCCGATGAAGAACTGGGCGACGCACTCGCGGAAGTCGCGGGGCATCAGCTCCAGGCGCCCCTTCTCATCGACGCCGGTGTTGCGGTACTGCTCGTTCATGTACTGTGTGTGAAAGGCCTTGGCGTAATCGAACTGCGACCGGAAGAGCTCGTTCTGGCCCTTGAGCAGGCCGTAGATGAAGGAGCCGTAGAGCGCCCCGCCGACCTCGGCCTGGGCGATGTTGGGCGTGGTCAGGCGGTCGCGCAGCTGCTCCACAACGAAGCTGTCGAGGGGCATTTCGAGCTGCGATTCGAGGTCGTAGTCGTTCTTGTTCAGCAGGCCCCGCCGGAAGTCGGCGAGCAGCTGCACCTGGTACTTGCGGGCCTCGTCCTTCTCGCCCCGCCGGTAGAGGAAACAGATCGCGTCCTTCATGAAGTTCTCGTACCCCGCAGCGTACAGGTTGAACGGCCGCTGCTCGACCTTGGCGCCGGTGTGCCCGAGCTGCACGATCTCGCGCTCGATCAGGTCGTCGAGCACGGCGCGATAGGTCGGGATGAACCAGGGGTTGGGCATCGCGAAGAAGTTCGCGGGGCGCAGAATGTCGAACTGGATGTCGCCGTAGCGGTAGATCTCCTGGATCGCCTGCACCACCACGCGGTCGGTGTTGAGGAAGTCGTAGTCGCCGCGGTTGCGGTCATCGACGCGCTGCAGCGACTCGTCGACCCCGCGGGTGGCCCAGTAGAGCGCATGCGTCGCCGGGTGGCGCCAGTCGAGCGGGCCGTACTTGTTGGTGTACTTCTGCATGCGGTCGATCTCCATGTGGTAGCTGTCGGTCAGCACGCGCTTGCGCACGTGCGGCACGATCAGCTCCCAGGCCGGAGTCAGGTTCGGCTGGTTCAGCAGCTTCATCACCGCGTCGCTCTCGAAGTTCGGCCGCACCGACGGCAGGGCCGTCCCCAGCCGCAGCAGCGACCGCCGGACCTCCACCGTGTGGAGGAACCGCATCTGGTCCTCGGGCCGGCGCAGGTCGAGCCCGATCTCGCCCAGGGCGGCCAGCAGGTCCTTCGCGGCCGGCTGCAGCTCCACGATCCGCTCGAGCGTCTCCGGGGCCTGCTTGATCTTCTCCAGGAGCGCGATGGCGTCGTCCTGAGCCTCCTCGCGCGTGCGGGCCACACGTTCGGACTTGCTCGGATCGGCCGGGCGGGGGGGGCCGAGGATCGTGGTCCATTCCTCCGCCAGGGCCCGCTTGTAGAACGGGTTGGCGTCGTCCATGTACCCCTGCACCTTGTGCAGGAAAATCCACGCCAGCTCGCGGTGGAGCAGCAGGTCATTGGGGTTGGCGGGGATCCCTTCGTCGCGCAGCAGGCGGATTCCGTTGCCGACCCACTGCCACCGCTCGAAGTTGGTGTTGGTCGTCACCGAGATGTTGTACGCCATGTTCCAGGCGTGGAAGGCCCACACCCGCGGGAAGCGCGGCTGCAGCTTGGTGATCGTGCGGGCCAGGTCGATGGCCTCGTAGTAGTTCCCCGCGTCCTTGGCCTTCTGGGCCCGCATCCACAGCATGTTCACGAACAGCCCGCGGAAGGCCCCCATCGCGATGCCGACGGCGACCTCCTTGGGCGTGCCCTCCTCGGCCGCTTCGGTGTACACCAGCGCGTTCCGCCCCACCGACGACGCCACGCCCTGCGTCATGAGCAGCGAGGAGCCGGCGAAGAGCGCCATGCACGCCGCGGCGGTGAGTTGAACCAGCGTGTCGCCCTTCATCGGTGTCTCCGCTCAAGATCCGTCCGTCCCGGGGCGGACCGCCCCGTCGCGCCCGCACTGTTCCTACGCCCGCGAGCGGCGCGCGGGTCGCCGCCGCCTCACGCTCCGCTGTACATCGCCAGCTCGCGCCGGCGGAAGACGAACGAGCCCACCGCCCATAACACCGCCGAGAGCCCTCCGAGCAGGAGCGCCGCCGTGAAGACGTTGAGCCAGGTGACCACCCGGCCCTCGGCGAGGCGCTCCAGCGGCTGCAGGTTGCCGTAGAACCAGAAGGTGGTCGAAACCCCCTGGGCGATGTACACGATCGGCACCCGCCACCAGAGGAACTCGCGCATGTCGTAGACGTCGTAGGTCTGCAGCGCCTCGGTGAGGAACTTGGCCCCCTCGGCCGCGAAGAGCACCCCGAAGCTCAGCAGCGACGCCACGGGGAACGAGAGACCCGTCCCCGCCGCCACCCCGACCATCGCCAGGAACGACAGCTTGAGCCACAGGATCAGGACGATCTTCAGGAAGTTGGCCCGGAAATCCCCGGCCGGGTAGAAGACCTCGAGCCCGCTGGTCGGGAAGGTGACCGACTCGGCGTTGCGCGTCTGGGTCTGCCCATCGCCGTTGAAGATATCGAGGTCGATCACGCCGGTCTTTCGGCCCGTGGCCGGGTCGTCGATCAGCTGCACCGCCAGCGGCGGGAGCGGCTCTGAGAGGAACTGGTCGAGCCGGGCGTTCAGCACGAACGGCGGCAGCCCCGCGGCGACGAAGGTCAATTTGTACGTGTCGGTGGGGTTGTTCGAGCCCGCGTTCACCTTGAAGCGGAGCGTCACCGGGGCCCCGCTCTCCTTGGCGCTCTCCAGCCCGAGGAACCGGTACCGCTGGAAGCCCCCCGGCGCGATGGTCATCCAGCGGGACGCGAATTCCTTGACCATGTCCTCCCGCATCTTGTCGCGGGCCTCGGTGGTCTCCTGAAAGAACTGGTCGGTCTGCTTCGCCCGGGCCATGCGGGCGTCGAGCTCGGCGTCCATCAGCTTGGGATCCAGCGGCGGGATCACCGGCGTCACGGCCTTGCGGGCCGTCAGCACCTGCGTCTCCAGGATCAGCCGATCCTGGGTGATGCTCTCGCCCTCGTTGTAGCGGGCCGGCAGGAACGCGCGGATCTCACCCTGGGCCGGCTGGTTCCGCAGATACTCCGTGAACAGGAAGATCCCCGTCGACGAGACCCCCAGCAGCACGCCGCTCATCAGCGTGACCCCCAGCCACTTGCCCAGCACATACTCCCACGGCTTGACCGGCTTGGTCATCGTCTGCCAGATGATCTTGTCGCGCTGCTCATAGGTGACCGTCGCCGTAGACAGGAACAGCACCAGCAGGGCGATGATCCAGAACGCCCCTTCGCACCCGTAAGAGAGGAACGCCTGCACCCGGTAGCGGAGCGGGGCCGATTCGTCCAGCAGCCCCGGCAGGGCCGCCATGGCCAGGATCAGCATCACCACGAACACCAGCGAGATCTTCATCCGCACCGCTTCGTTGATGACGTTCTGGGCGATGCCGGTGATCGGGCCCGTCGGGGCCAGCAGCAGCCGCACCGCCTGCACGAACGCCGAGAACGACATCGCGAGCGCGGTCGCCCCCGCGATGAACGTCGCCACCCCCCGCCACCAGGGCGTGCCATACATGAAGAGCGGGATGCACACGGCGCACCCGGCCGACAGGGCCGCCAAATAGGTCAGCGCCACCCCCAGCCAGATCACGGTGAGCAGCACCGCCAGCACCACCGCCGCGCCCAGGCCGAAGGCCACCATGCTCAGGCGCCGCTCGAGGATGGCGTTGACGCTCTTGACCATCGTCTGGGCCGAGTCGCGGATCGCCTTGGCGGCCTCCTCGCGGTTGCCGTCGGGCTTGCCGCCCTCGGGCGCCCCGCCCAGGATGGAATCGACCAGGCTCGGGTTGACCTGCTGGAAGGGGAGGTTGCCCCGCTCCTTGTTGATCTCCACCGCGTACCAGACGATCGCCGCGACCGTCAGCAGCACGACCACGCCCGACGCGATGGCCTTGAAGGCCAGCGACTGCTGGATGCGATTGAGGCGGCCGAGCAGGTCGCTCATCAGGACTTCTCTCCGGGTTTGCCGGCGGCGGGGCCCTTGTTGGGGCTGTCGCCGAGGAGATCGCCGATGACGCCCAGATCGACATCAGCCTGCGCCGGCGCGGGGCCGCTCACCGAACGGGCGGGGCCGCTGCCGGAGTTTGTCGACGGGGCGCCTGACGGCGGCCCTGAGAGCAGGGTGCCGATCAGAACGTCGTCCTGCTGCGGCTGCGCTGGCGGGGGCGGGTCGGCCGGCCTCGGCGCCGAGCGGGCGGCGGGCTCGGGATCGCTCTGGGTCACCAGGCGGTCGATGAGGGCCTCGCCCTGCTCCTGAGGCCCGCGCAGGAACGCCGCGGTCTGCCCGCCGTGCTGGGCGCCGCTGGTTGCGAGCTTGCGGGCCTGGGCTTCCTCGACGATCTGCATGAACAGGTCTTCCAGCCGCTGGCGGGGGCGGGCGACGCGGTTGATTCCCCGCTCCCCGTGGGAGCGCTCGCGGATCAGCCGGTCGATCTGGCTGATGGTCGCTTCGTCGAGGTCGTCGGTCTCGATCACGGCGCCCGAGGACGCCGCCAGAAGCGTCTCGCACGCGCCCTCGCGCTGGATCTGCCCGCCGTAGAGGATCACCATGCGGTGCACGCAGTCCTCGACGTCGGCGAGCAGGTGCGACGAGAGCAGGATCGACTTCCCGCGCCGGCCGAGCTCGATGATGAGGTCCTTGATCTGGCGGGTGCCGATGGGGTCGAGCCCGGTGGTGGGCTCGTCGAGGATCAGGAACTCGGGGTCGTTGATCAGGGCCTGGGCGATCCCGATGCGCCGCTGCATGCCCTTGGAATACTCGCGGACCTGCCGGTGCTGCACCGCCGTCAGGCCCACCATGTCGAGCAGCTCGTCGATGCGGCGCTGGCGGACCTTGTACTCGAGCTGGAAGAGCTTGCCGTAGTACTCGAGCGTCTCGCGGGCGTTCAGGAAGGGGTAGAGGTACGACTCCTCGGGGAGGTAGCCGATCCGCTTCTTGACGGCCACGTCGGTGGGCGGCTTGCCGAAGACCGCCACCCGCCCCTTGGTGGGCTGGAGCAGGCCCAGCATGATCTTGATCGTCGTCGACTTGCCCGATCCGTTGGGCCCCAGCAGCCCGAAGACCTCGCCCTGATCGACGTGAAACGTGACGTTGTCGACGGCGCGGGCCCGCGGCCGCATCCAGAAGTCCTTGAAGACCTTGGTCAGGGCTTGAACGGCCACCACCGGCGTCCGCGCCGGCGGGGTGACAAGACCGGCGGGTTGACTGGCGGGGGTCGGCATGCGGGCGTGGCCTCAGGGGAACAGGGTTCGTGCGGGCGCGGCGGGCATCACTCCGAGAAGCGCTCGGCCTTCTTCTCGCTCTGGAACTTCTTGTTCTCAAACTCCTTGGTCTGCTGCTTGGCCTTCTCATCGGCCTCGGCGCGGGTCGCCGCGAGGGTCCGCAGGCGGTTGAGCGTCGGATCGGTGTTGAGCATGATCTGCGGCGTCCGCGACCCGGGCGGGAGGAGGACCAGCTCAACGTTCTCACGCTTCAGGAACGCGCGGAACGCATCGGTCCACTCGCCGGTGAGGAGCACCGAGGGGTTCTTGCGATACGAGTCCAGCTTGACCGTGAACAGATTGGCGTCGGCCTGCGAGCGGCTGACGACGCTGGAGCGGTACTCGCGGGCCGAGGAGAGCGTCTTGGCGACCTTCCCGCCGATGCTCGCCACCAGCTTCTGGTCGTCCAGCTCCACCTCGCCGCCGTCCATGACCGTGTCGATCTTGGCCAGCATCGCCTCGCCCTCGACCTTCTTGCCCGATGACAGCAGCCCGTCGAAGCGGTCGATCAGCTTCAGCAGCGGCTCGGCCGCCTGCCCGGCGGCGGACGACAGCGTCTTGATCCGCTCCTGCTCGGCGAGCTGGATCTGCTCGTTGGCCCGCGACTGCTCGGTCTGCACCTTCTCAAAGTCCTTGATCGTGTCGATCGGGGGCGTGCGATCCTGGATCGTCAGCTCGCTGAGCGTGATCCCGCACTGCATGCGGTTGAGCGTGTCCTGGGCCACCTCGCGGGCGATCCCCGCGATCGCCCGGAACGATTCCACCCGCCGCCCAGGGTCGGCCTGGTCCTTGAGGAACTCGTCGATCGACACCGTCGACGCGGCATGCACCACGCCCCGCTGCACCGCCGCCTTGACGAGCCGCTTGGCGTCGTCGGCGCTGGCGATCGTGCGCAGGTACTCGCCCACACGCTCGCGCCGGAAGGTCACCGTGAAGCGACCGTGCGCCAGGTTGCCGTCGGCGGTGATGATCGAGCCGTCGGTGGCGGGGTCGAGCTTCCCGCGCGGGGAGTTCTTGAGCTCCGCGGGGGACTTCTTCTTGTCGGCCTCGGCGACGTTGGGCCAGAACTCGGAGTCGACCTTCAGCGTCTCGACGCCGGAGGGGACCGTCACCAGCTCGCCGAAGGGGGCGGGCAGCGTGATCTGCAGGCCCGGCTGCAGGTCGTCAGTATCGATCTTGCCCACGAAGAGCCGGACGCCCTTCTCATTGCTCTGCACGGTCTGAACGCCCGAGAAGCAGAAGACGATCACCAGCGCGCCCATGGCGAACTGCAGGATGCGATAGGTGATGCGCAGGGCGTCGGCGAGGGACTTGGTCGCCGGGTCCATCAGCGAGGCGAGATCGCCGCCCTGCTCGCTCTGCTCGCGAATGACGACCGAGGCGGGCCGCTGGCGGCGCGGGGCCGGGCCCTGGCCGGGAGTGAGCTGGCTCATCGCTTGCCCTCCGCGGGCTTGGGGTCAGTCACCGGCGCGGGCGGGCCCCCGAACAGCGGGGCCGACGGGGCCTTCCCGCCGGGGAGGTTGTTGAGCGCGTCCAGCGAGAACACGTTCAGGCCGGGGAGGTTCTGGGGGAGGACGAGGGTGATCTTCCCGGCCGTGGCCTCGCGCATGAACTCGAGGTTCTTCAGGAACACCGCCAGGTCGGCGTCGGCGTTCTGAATGGCCAGATACTCCTTCGCCTCCAGGTCGCCCTGCCCGCGGATCGACCGGGCCCGCCGCTCGGCGAAGGCCAGGATCTTCTGCGCGTCCGACTCCGCTTCGGACTTGATCCGCTCCGCCTCGGCGGTGCCCTTGGAGGTGAACTCCTCGGCGATGCGGGCCCGCGTCTGGGCCATGCGCTTGAAGACTTCCTTGCTCGTCTCCTCGGGCAGCTCGATGCTCGAAATGCCCACCACCTCGGCCCGGATGCCGTAGTCATCCAGCGGGGGCGAGTCGGGGGTCTTGTTGGTCAGCTGGTCGTAGACCTTCTTCTCGAGGCTCGAGAGGCCCGACGCCTTGGCGTCGTTGTTGAAGAGGTCCTGGAAGCGGAACTTGGAGGTCTCGTTGAGCGCGAAGCGGAGCTTGGACTGCAGGATGTTGTCCGCCGCCTCGAAGTGCTTCTCGGAGCGGGCCCCGGCATTGGAGAACGCCTGGTAGAACTTCAGCGGGTCCGTCACGCGGTAGGTGAGGAACGCCGTGACCACGATGGGGTGGTCGTCGCTGGTCACGCGCGTCTCGGGACGGGCCTCGACGAACCGGGCCCGCGTGTCGTACCGCGTCACCGACTGAATCGGGTAGGGCAGCTTGAACCGCAGCCCGGGCTCGCGCACCACCGACTGCTCGTCGGCCTTGCCGAAGGTGGTGACCACCGCCGTCTCGGTGAACCGGACGGTGTACATGGTCATGAAGCCGAGGATCGCGAGGATGATCAGCGCAGTCACCAGGTATCGAATGAAGGCTTGCACGGCGGACTCCTGGAGGAAACGGTGGCGCCAAGCGGCAGAAGCGCGGAGGGACGTGGGACGGGAACGGAGGGCGGGAGGCGGGAGGCGGGAGGCGAAAAAAGGCGCCGTCAGCGGGCCCGGTCAGCGGTCGCTGCTCGGCGCTGTCAGCACGTTGCCGGTGTTGTCGGGGTCCTTGAGATCGATCGTCGGCCAGACGTCGGCCGGGGTGATGTAGACGCGTGCGCCCTTCATGAGGTCGCGGAGGGAGGCGAAGTAAAGCTGAGCTTTGTAAAGGCTGGGCGCCGCGCGATAGGCCGCCAGTTGCCCGCCGAAGGCCTCGGCCCGCCCGCGCTCCTGCATGTGGCGCTGCCAGCGCTCGGCCTTGGCCCGGGCGATCATCGACCCCGCCGAGCCGCCGGCCTTAGCGATCAGGGCTTCGATCCTCGCCTCGCGGGCTTCCGGCGGGTCCTTGGCGTCCTTGCGGTCGATCTCCTGCACGATGGTGCGGGCCAGGTCGACCGAGCCCACCGCCGCGGTGAGCGACTTGATCGCCTGCGTGCGGCCCTGCTCCAGCGCGCCCTGCTGCTTCTGCAGGTTGTCCACGATCGTCTCAAACGACCGGGCCGCGTTCTTCTCGGGGTGAACGCCCTCGATGCTGACCGAGACAACATTCACACCGGCCTTGAGCTCATCGAGCTTCCCCTGCACCCGCCGGCGCAGCTCGAGGGAGATGTCGGTGATGCGGCGGCCCAGCACATCGTCCTCGTTGCAGGCCGCCAGGTGGGTCAGGATCTCGCGCCGCGCGACCGCCCGGATCAGCCCCTCTCGGGTGCCGGGCGAGGCGAAGGTCTCGAACTGGGAGAGGTCCTTGATGTTGTACCGCAGCGGCACCTCGATCGAGACCAGGGCGATATCCCGGACGCCGCCCGGCTCCTCGCCGGTCTTGGCGACCGCGGCGGTGGGCTGCACGATCGCGAAGACTTCCTTCACCGCGTGGTCGTTGGTCCACAGGATCGGACCCTTGTTGGCTGGAGTCTGGGTAGCCAGCTGCTGCTCGCGCAAGCCGGTCGCGGCGAACGTGTCAAGCGTCTCGAAAGGCCAGGGGAGCTTGAAGTACAGCCCGGGGCCCACTTCGCCCTCGCTGCGGCCGTTGCGCACACGCAGGGCCCGCTGGTCGGGCTCGATGATGTCCACGCAGGTGAGCAGCCAGATGACCCCCGCCACCACCAGCGCCAGCAGCAGCACCGACCGGCTGATGAGCTGATACGCCCACGAGCCCGTCACGTCCACGCCGAACTGGTAGCTGATGGCGCCGCCGATCGACTCCGCCAGCCGGTCGGGCGAGGCCACGAACGCCAGGACCCGGGAATCGATCGCTGGCCGGGGAATCTCGCCGGGCTTGCGCGGCCGGTAGAGGTTCAGCACCAGATTCAGCAGGATCTCCGCCCCCAGGAAGATCATCACCGCCGGGGCCGCCACCTGCATGTTGCGGAGCAGCCAATCGGACCCTGCGAAGTGCACAAAGTGGCTGACCGCAATGGCCAGCCCCATGATCGCCGCGCCGACGGCGACCGCGGCGCCGCCTCGGAGATTCCCCCAAACCGGCTGCTTGGCCATACCCGAAACGAAGCGGGCGAAGATGAAGCCGATCACCGCCAGCGCGAGCCCGATCGCCATGGCCCAGCCGCGATGGGCGGGCAGCACGAACTTGTCAGGCTCCAGCAACTCGCGGGCGGAGAAGATCCGCCAGGCGCCAATCCCGGCGTAGGCGCCGGCGAGCACGATGCTGATGGCGGGCAGGAAGAACCGATGCATCCACGCCAGGCGGCGGGCGGCGACCCGCAGGTCATCGGGGTTGGTGTCGAAGACCGACGCCGCGCGCCCGCCCAGACCGGAGAGCGAGTCGGCCTCCATGGCTTCGATCCGCTCGCGTCGGTGCTGGTCGAAGACGATGGCGAGGCTGAGCCAGACGATCGAGCCGCAGAGGATGAGGTAGGCGGAAGTTTGGGCCGTGTGGTCGGCGCCGATCTGCCCATAAATGAGCAGAATCACGCCCATGCCCAGCTGGAGAATCAGTCCCAGCAGGCACACCGTCGCGGCACGAGAGAAAGACAGGTGATCCGCCTTCATGACCGCTCCGGAAAGGGCAGGGGGGCTGGGGAAGAGGGCAGGGGACGACGATACGACCATACCAGACGCCCGCCGAGGGGGCGGGGAGGGGAAGGCTCCCACGCCAGAACGACGGGGGGCGAATCCGTGGGGTCTATTTTCACACGGCTGGGCCGCCGAGTCCACTGCGCAGAAAACGCAGGGGCGGTCCAGCGCGGGCGAGAACGCCCGGAGTATCCGCAACGTAGGTACGCACGGGATGCCTGCCGGTTCGCCCGCCGGGCTGGTTGGGTGTCCCTCGGCGCCCCGCCGTTCTGGCGCGGGCTGGTGTTTTCAAGGCCTCGACCCTGATTGTTCGCGCCGGGCCCTGCGGGGCCGTATGCTCCTCCCCCCATGCCCTCCCTGATTCTCACCATCGCGCGCACGACGTTCCTGGAGAGCGTCCGACAGCCCATTTATCTGATCATGATCCTGATCTGCGGGCTCATGCAGGCATTCAACACCGCCTCGACCGGCTATTCCATGGGCTACACCGAGTCCGGCGAGGTCAGCGGCGACAACAAGCTGCTGTTCGACCTTGGCCTCGCCTCGGTCTTCCTGTGCGGCACCCTGCTGGCGGGGTTCATCGCCACCGCCGTGATCTCACGCGAAATCGAGCGAAAGACCGTGCTCACCGTCGTCAGCAAGCCCATCCCCCGCCCGGCGGTGATTCTGGGGAAGTACCTTGGCATCTCGACCGCCGTCCTGATCGCGTTGATCACGATGTCGATCTTCCTGCTGCTGGGGATCCGCCACGGGGTGCTGTCGACGGCCCGCGACGAGGTCGACACGGTGGTCGTCACCTTCGGCCTCGCGGCGGTGCTGGGGTCGGTTCTCGTGGCGGTCTGGGGAAACTTCTTCTACGGCTGGCATTTCCCGCAGGTCGCCTCCCTGCTCATGTGCCCGCTGCTGGTCGTTGCATGGATCCTGATGCTGGTGATCGGCAAGCACTGGCAGTGGCAGAGCCCCCTCGCCGACTTCAAGCCGCAGATCACGCTGGCGTGCTTTGCGATCGGCATGGCTCTGCTCGTCCTCACCGCCATCGCCGTCGCGGCGAGCACCCGCCTGGGCCAGGTGATGACGATCGTCATCTGCTTCGGGGCGTTCATGCTGGGGCTGCTGTCGAACTACTTCGTCGGCCGGCACGCCCACGAAGCCGACCTGGTCGGCCAGATCCTCGAGGCCAAGCCCGAACGGGAGGCCCACACCAGCCTCACCAACCTGGGCGACATCTATTTCATCACGCTCAAGAGCGCCACCAACCGCACCCTCAAACCGGGCGATTCCTTCTTCTACAGCCCCAACCCCAACGGCTTCGACATGCCGCTCCCGGCCTTTGAGAAGTACGGCGGGGACCCTGCGGACGACACCAAGTTCTTCGAGCCGGGCACGCCCGCGGCCCTCATGGTGATCGACGCCCGGGCCCGGGCGTTCACGGTGCGCAACGTGGGCAACCCGGCCCTGCCGGTCGACCGGCCCCCGCGCACCAACGATTACATCTTCGCCTCGCCTTCGCAGACGCGGATCGGGCCGCTGGTGGCGTGGGGGCTCATCCCGAACATGCAGTTCTTCTGGCTGACCGACGCGGTGACTCAGAACCGGCTGATCCCGGCCAGTCACATCCTGCGCTTGGCTGGCTATTCCGCCGCGCAGATCGGGCTTTTCCTGTCCCTGGCGGTGCTGCTCTTCCAGCGCCGCGAGGTCGGGTGATGGGCCACCCGCCTCGTTTGGCCTCCGGCTCCGGAGGCCAGGAGGTGGCGAAGGGGGGGCGAGGGGGGGATATGCCCGCTCCGCCCGGTGGACTACTATTCGCTCCGACGGCCCATTCGGGCCTGGAGTGGCGACGCGTCAGGGCGTCGGGGTCAGTGCGGAGTCATGATGAGGACGGGAGGGCTGGGTTTCTCCCCTCGGAGGTGCTGCATGGCGAAGGCGAACGAAAATGAGGGCCTCACGCAGAACGACAAGATCAAGATTGGCGTCGCCGGCGGCGTCTTCCTGATCGCGGTGGTGTTCATCGCCCAGAGCATGGGCTGGATCACCCTGTGGGGTGATTCGACAACCAAGCAGGTTGAAAAGCCGCCGACCCCTCAGCAGGCCGAGGAGCGGAAGAAAATCATCAAGCAGATCGAGCAGGACAAGATCGAGACCTCGAAGGCCCCCAACGCGGTCAAGGGCAGCTGAGTTAGAGGCCCAACTGAGTCACAGGCCCGGTTAAGTCACAGGCCCGGTTGACTCACAGGCCCGCCGGGCGGGCCTGGTCGGCGAGAGCCTGCTCGTAGCTGCCGACGCACTTCACCGCGGCGCCGTCCCACGTGAGGCGCCGCAGCTCGAAGCTGCTGTGCTGCCGCATGGTCTGGCTCAGCGGCGGGTGGCGGAGCACCGCGACAATCTTGTTGGCCATGTCGTCGATATCCCAAAAATCCACCTTCAGCGTGTGGGTCAGGACCTCGCTGACGCCCGATTGACGCGAGATGATCGTCGGCACATCGTTGCGGATCGCTTCCAGCGGCGCGATGCCGAAGGGCTCGCTCACGCTGGGCATCACGTAACAGTCAGCCATCTGGAAGACGCGATCGACGTCCTTCCCCCGCAGGAAGCCCGTGAAGAGCACGCGATGGCCGATCCCCATCTGCGCGGCCAGCTCGATCATCCGCAGCTCCATGTCCCCCGAGCCGGCCATGATGAACTTCGCCTCGGGGATCTTCTCCATCACCCGCTTGGCGGCCCCGATGAAGTACTCGGGGCCCTTCTGCATGGTGATCCGCCCCAGGAAGAGCACGATGCGGTCCTTGGAGCCGATCCGGTCGCCGGGCGCGGGCTGCACGCCGTCGCTGTCGATGCCGTTATACACAACGTCGACCCGGGCCGGGTCCACGCCGTAGCGGCGCGTGCAGATCGACTTGGTGAGCTCGCTGACGCAGATCACCCGCATCGCCGACATCATCCCGCGCCGCTCAACGTCGTAGACGCGCTGGTTGATGTGCTCGCCCGAGCGGTCGAAATCGGTGCTGTGCACGTGCACGATCAGCGGCCGACCCGTGAGCCGCGCAAGGGCCACGCCAGCCGGGAACGTCAGCCAGTCGTGCGCGTGGATCACGTCGAACTTCTGGTGCCGCAGCATCGAGACCACCAGCCGCGCGTACCGATCCGCCTCGGCGAACAGGTCTCCCTGGTAGCCCACACCCGCCCCGCCCGCACCGGCGGTCCCGAAGCGGGGCGCGGCGTGGGACGGCGCGGCCTCCACCGCTGCGTCGATCTGGTCGTCTTCGAACGGATCGGCGAAAACGTCGGCCTCGACCTCTTCAACCTCGCCCAAGGGGGTCATGATCCGCTTGCGCGGCCGCACCGACGAGCCGAATGAGCGGTACGGACTGGTGAACCCTGCGGGGACGCCGACGAACGTCGTGTGCTCGAACGCGCCTGAGGGCAGGTTGAGCGGCGCGGCGCCGCCGACGATCGGCTCGGACCAGGCGTCGGTGGTCCAGGCCGGGCCCAGGCGGCCTGAGCCGGGCGCCGCGGAGCGAACCTGCGCGCTATCCGGGCTGAAGAGACGCACATGCGAGGCGAGGGAGCGGTCGACAGGCCGAGGAAGCACGAACAGGATCTCATGCCCAAGGCGATCCAGCGCCTTGGTCAGGCCGTAGCAAGCGGTGCCCAGGCCGCCAGCGATGAACGGAGGAAACTCCCAGCCCAGCATCACGATCCGCATGGGTTACTCCTCTTCCCCGGAGCTGGACATGTCGCCGAGCACTCGGAAGCACGCTTCATACGCCTGCAGCGCCTGGACGATGGTCCGGGCCCCCTGGTCGCTCCCGCGCTCGGCCTCGGACAGGCTCAGACGCGAGCGGAAGGTGAACAGTTTCTCGGGATCGCGAAAATGCTCGACCTGGAGCGGCGGCCCGGCGTAACCCGCCTCGACGAGTTCGTCGGCGAGCAGGTCGTCGAGTTTGTCGCCGGTGTGCACGAGGTCGGCCTCGATCGACTGGCTGAGGTACCGCGCCGGGGTGACGAGCGAGATCGACGGGCTATCGCCCGAGAGGTCGAAGCGGTACACCGCCGGCTCCGCGGAATCGAGCGCGGCGCACTCAACCCGCCGACCAACGATCTCCACGCTGTGAAAAACATCGAGCGCGTCGGCGGCCCGCGCGACGGCCGCGAGCAACTGCGGCTCCGATAACAATCCCGATGTGCTGGTGGGAACGCTCATGGTCGGCAAGGAGGGCGAATCGCCCGAGAAGGGGGATCTAAGGAAGGCGGGGGACGACATGGACGAGAGGACGGGCCTCGCCGGCGCGAGGACGCGGGGCCAAGGATAGGACGCAATCCGGCCAGACTCGACCCCGAACCGCCCACGGCATACGCTCTCGGCTCGCCGGGGGTCAGCACCGCCCGGTCATAACCAGCCCAGGTGGCGAAATTGGCAGACGCACTACCTTGAGGTGGTAGCGCCCGCAAGGGCATGGAGGTTCAACTCCTCTCCTGGGCATTTCGCTGGTCGCGCACAAGTTGCGCCGCGCGACCTGCGGTCCTTCTCGGACGCGGTGCGCCGCGTCCCGCCGGCTGGCTCGGCGCTTGCGCGCAGTTCTCAGCGCCGGACCGCAAGCGCCCGCCGCCATCGGTCGATCTCCCCTGCGATAACCGGGAGGGCGATCGACTTTATGGATGGCGCCACCAACAAGCTCAATGCTCCGATACCCGTCCCGCGCTCGACGCGTCAGATCCGCGTGCTGGTTGTGGATGACTCCGCGTTCATGCGCCGCGCCATGACCCAGATGATCTCCTCGGAGCCGGGGCTCATCGTCATCGGCTCCGCCGTCAACGGCCAGGACGGCATCGATCAGGCGGCCAAGCTCCGCCCCGACGTCGTCACCCTCGACATCGAGATGCCCGTCATGGACGGCCTGACCGCCCTCCGCAAGCTCCGCCTGGCCGGCTCGCCGCCCCCGGCGGTGCTGGTCTGTTCGAGCCTCACCAGCGCTGGCAGCCACGAAGCCCTCAAGGCCCTTCGCCTGGGCGCGGCGGACGTCATCGCCAAGGACTCCAGCACATTCTCCCTCGGCGCCGACCGCATCCGCGATGATCTGGTCGCCAAGATCAAGGCCATCGCCTCGGGCCGCTCCGCCAAGGAGAGCGAGCACCTCGCCATCACCCCTTCGCGGATCGACCGCAACCACCGCTTCAAGCGCGACCAGTTCGACCTGCTGGCGATCGGATCCTCCACCGGCGGCCCGCCGGTGCTCGAGACGGTGCTCACCCAGCTTACCGCCGACACCCCCGTGCCCGTGGTGGTCGCCCAGCACATGCCGGTGCTCTTCACCAAATCGCTCGCTGAGCGGCTCAACGACATGTGCGCCATGCCCGTGCTGCACGCCGAGCCGGGGATGACCCTGGAGCCCGGCTTCATCTACATCGCCCCCGGCGGGAAGCACACGCGCGTGCTGCGCAAGGGGGCGGGCCGGCTCTCCCTGGAGGTCTCTCCCGAGCCCGCAGCGGCGCTCTACAAGCCGTCAGTGAACGAACTCTTCGCATCCGCGGCGAAGGCGTGCGGCGGCCGCTCCCTCGCGGTGATCCTGACGGGCATGGGCGATGACGGCCTGCTGGGGGCCAAGGACCTGCGGGCCAAGGGCGCCACGATCATCGCGCAAGACATGCAGTCCTGCGTGGTTTACGGGATGCCCAAGGCGGTCTCGCAGGCGGGCCTGGCCGACGGCAGCATGCCCCCCGACGACATCGGACGGGTCCTGAGCACCGTCTGCGGCGGGGGCGGGGTCTCGGCCCGGGTCGCCTGAGCAGGTGGCGGGAGGCGGACCAGGATCGAGCCCGGCGCAGGCTGTTGTCGGCGCAGACCGCCCTTCCGGGGCCGCCGGAAACCGGGGAGCCGTCAAGGGAGCGTCCCGGCGGGTCGATAGCCAGAGTCGCTCCGGAGCAAAGCGTTGCGTACGACGCGGGAGCCCGGGACCATCGGGAGCCAGAAGATGTCCACGACCAAGACGATCGACGCCGTCGCCGCGACCGAGACCGCTGGGGGTCGCGCCGGTGAGCAGCAACTGCAGCTGGTGACCTTCGGCCTGGGCGAAGAGGAATTCGCAGTTGACATTCTCGCCGTGCAGGAAATCAACCGGATGATGGCCCTGACCCGCGTGCCCCAGAGTCCGCCCGAGGTCGAGGGGGTCATCAATCTGCGCGGGAAGATCATCCCGGTCATGGACCTGCGCAAGCGCTTCGGGCTGGAGCCGGCCAAGCGCAACGACCAGAGCCGCATCGTGGTCGTCGAGGTGCACGGGCGCGTGCTGGGCTTCATCGTCGACCGGGTCAGCGAGGTGCTCCGCATCTCGAGCGCCATCGTCGAGCCCGCTCCCCAGATGGTCTGCTCCGTCGATTCGGAGTTCATCGCCGGCGTCGGCAAGCTCGAGGACCGTCTGCTGATCATGCTTGACCTCCGCAAGCTCTTCTCGCCTGAAACCGCCGCGGCGGCGGGCGGGGCGCTCGCCTCGGGGCCTGTCGCGAAGGCGGCCTGAACCGCCTGAAGCCGCCTGAGCCGACCGCCTGGACGACCGACGATCCCGTGCTGGAACACCACAAGCCGAGCTGAGTGAAGACCATGACGGAAACCGCCAAAGACCTCTCCATGTCGGCTGCGCAGTTCGACCGCCTGCGCAAGATCATCTACGAGCGTTCGGGGATCCACTTCCCTGAGAACAAGCAGTACGTCCTCGAGTCGCGCCTCTCACGCCGGCTCGCGGAGCTCGAGATCGACGACTACGACCAGTACGTCTCCTTCCTCACCGTCGGCCCCTACCGCGACGACGAGTTCCAGGAGATGTTCAACAAGATCACGATCAACGAGACGAGCTTCTTCCGCAACGAGCCCCAGTTGGACGTCTTCGAAAAGCGGGCCCTGCCCCAGCTGCTCGAGGCCCGCGGGTCGCTCAAGCGGCTGCGCGTCTGGTCGGCGGCCTGCTCAACTGGCGAGGAGCCCTTCACCCTCGCCATGATGATCCACCGCACCCTGGGCGTCCGCCTGGCCGATTGGCGCGTCGAGATCCTCGGGAGCGACATCTCCGAGAAGGCCCTCGAAGCCGCGGCGTCCGGACGCTACACCGATTACTCCATCCGCTCCACGCCCTCCCTCGTGCAGCAGCGGTACTTCAAGAAGGACGGGCCTTACTTCATCATCGACCCGACCATCAAGTCGATGGTTCAGTTTGAGCTCCACAACCTCAAGGACCGCCTCGCCGCCAAGCGGCACGGCAAGTGGGACGCGATCTTCTGCCGCAACGTCATGATCTACTTCGATGACGCCATGAAGAAGCAGGTCATCGGCATGTTCGCCGACCAGCTCGCCGACGATGGCTGGCTCTTCATCGGGCACAGTGAGACCCTCCGCGGCATCACCACCGAGTTCGAGCAGGACCCCGCCGTGCAGGGCTTCTGCTATCGCAAGACCCGCAGCGCCTGAGGACCCGCCAGACCGCCCCGCCCGCCCCAGCCGCCAGACCCCCGCCCACGAGCCGGATGGAGAACTCGACGTGTCATTCGTGAACATCGATCCGGAGCTTCTGCAGGACTTCCTGACTGAGTCAGGAGAGTTGCTCGAGCAGCTCGATAAGGATCTTGTCGAACTCGAGCGCGGGCCCTCCGACCAGGAACTGCTCAACCAGGTCTTCCGCGCGCTGCACACCATCAAGGGATCGGCGTCGTTCCTCGCCCTGACCAACCTGGTGTCTGTCGCCCACGTGGCCGAGGGCGCGCTCAACGCCGCCCGCAACCGGGTCATCACGATCGACAAGGGGGCCATGGACCTCCTGCTCGCGGCCGTGGACATCATCAAGCGGCAGTTCGACGAGATCCGCGCGGGTCGGCCGCTTTCGGAAGCCGACAGCGCCCTGGTGGCGGGCCTCTCTCGCCTCGCTGACGGCAAGCCTCTGGCGCCCTCAGCCGCTCCTGCGTCCGACTCAGCCGCGCCCTCGACCCCCTCCCCCGACGCCCCGGGCGATCAGCGGATCAGCGAGCCGGCCGACATCGCGCCGCCGCGTCAACCGGCCCCTTCCGCATCGCATTTGCCTGGAGGTCTGACCGGATTCAGCGAGCGGCCGCTGCAACTGCCGGCCAACAAGGCCGATCTGCTGGAGTATCTGGTCGCCGATCTGGAGGCCACGCTCGATCAGGTCGAGCGGCAGGTCAAGGCCCTGTCCGAGGCCGCGACGCGCCGGGCCGCCGCCGAGAGCCTCGCCGATGTGGCCGAGGCGCTCCGCAAGTCCGTTGACTTCTTCGATTTCGACTCGATGACCCGCCTGGCCATGCTCTTTTCGGCGCTTGCCGACAAGGCCCCCGGCCTGCCCGAGGCGACGGTCGCCGCGGCGGTCCACGAGGGCGAGCAGGTGCTGGCGCTGCTTCGCCAGCAGTCGAGCGGGCTGAGCAAGGGCAAGCAGTTGATTCCCGCCGCGGACGCGATCGTCTCCCGGTTCGAGCAGATCCTCAAGACTGATCCGCGCACCGATCCGCTCGGGGCCTCGCCGACTTCGGGCTCGTCCGTCGAGGCTGAAGCCGCCGTGAGCCCATCGGCCCCGGCCGCTCCGGCTGCTCCGGCCAATCAGGCCAATCAGGCCAATCACACTGGACCGGGCTCTTCGGCGGGGGCCGCCGCGGCTGCCCAGTCGAGCTCCACCGCAGGCCCGAGCCAGGCCGGCCAGCAGGCCCAGGCCGGCGGGCACGCGGCGGGCGGCGACACCACCATCCGCGTCGAGGTCAGCCGGCTTGAGTCGCTGCTGAACCTGGTGGGCGAGCTGGTGCTGCAGAAGAATCGCATCGGCGCCCTCAACCGCCAGCTCTCCGCGGCGGGCTGGGGCGACCAGGCCTATCGAGAAGCCGCATCGCAGACCAACAGCGCCCTGGACCGCGTCACCAGCGACCTGCAGGTGGCGGTGATGAAGACGCGGATGCAGCCGCTGGACAAGATCTTCGGCAAGTACCCCCGTCTGGTGCGCGACCTGGCCCGCAAGCTCAACAAGCAGATCGAGCTGGTCATCGAGGGCGGCCAGACGGAGGTGGACAAGAGCGTGATCGAGGAGCTTGGCGACCCGCTCATCCACCTCATGCGCAACTCCGCCGATCATGGGATCGAGTCGCCGGAGCGGCGCGTCGCGGCCGGCAAGCCCGCCCAGGGCACGATCCGGCTGATGGCCGGAAATGCCGGCGGGCATGTCGAGATCCGCATCAGCGACGATGGCAAGGGTCTGGACCCCAAGATGATCGCCGCCAAGGCGGTCGAGAAGGGCGTCATCACCCAGGCCGAGGCCGACGCGATGAGCGACCGCGACCGGATGCGGCTGATCTTCGCGCCGGGCTTCAGCACCGCCGAGAAGCTCTCCGACGTGTCGGGCCGCGGGGTGGGGATGGACGTGGTCCGCAGCAACGTCGAGAAGATCAAGGGTTCGATCGATCTGCAGAGCGTGGTGGGCCAGGGCGCGACGGTGATCATCAAGATCCCGCTCACGGTGGCGATCATGAGCTCGATGCTGGTCGAGGTGGGGCCGGAGATCTACGCGGTCCCGCTGTCCAACGTGCTCGAGATCGTCAAGCCGACCAGGGAGCAGCTCTCGACGATCAACCAGCACCCGGTGATGCGGCTGCGGGATTCGGTCCTGCCGCTGGTGCACGCGGGAGAGATTTTCGGACAGCCTGAGCAGGGGATCGAAGCGCCCTTCGCGGTCGTCGTGCATCACAACGACCGGCGCGTCGGGCTGCTCGTGTCAGGACTGATTGGTCAGCAGGAGATTGTGATCAAGCCGCTCGACGAGTTCATCGATAAGGGAGGTCCCGTAAGCGGCGCGACGGTGCGGGACGACGGCGGCGTGAGCCTGATCGTCGATGTGCCCCGACTCGTGCAGCTCGCCGAAGACCGGCAACGCAAGGCCGCCTGAACACCCCGCCTCTCGCCAAGGAACCACCCATGGACCCAGCGTTCATCACGCCGTTCATCACGAGCATCCAGAACGTGTTCTCCACGATGCTGCAGCTGCCCGTGACCATCGGCGAGCCCACGATCAAGGAATCGCCCGCGACCACCTTCGACGTCTCGGGCATCATCGGCATGTCCGGTGAGGTCTCGGGCTCGATCGCGCTGTCGTTCCCCAAGGCCACCGCCGAGCGGATCGTGTCCCTGTTCACCGGCTCGACGATGACGGCCGACAACCCCGACTTCGCCGACGCCATCGGCGAGCTCACCAACATGATCTCCGGCAACGCCAAGGGCATGTTCACCGGCAAGAAGAAGGTGAGCATCTCCTGCCCCAGCGTCATCATCGGGCAGAACCACGTGGTCGCCCGCCCGAAGGACCTGCCCTGCATCGTGATCCCGTGCAAGACCGACTGCGGAGACCTGACGATGGAGATCGCCATCCAGGAGCGCCCAGCCGCCGCCCAGGCCCCCACGGCCCCCGCCGCGGCTCAGGCCTGATTCACCGCTTCATCCGTTCCGAACTCCCGATCCCCAAGGGGACTGCGTATGAAGATCATGCTCGTTGACGATTCCAAGACCATGCGGAACATCCAGAAGTCGGTGCTCGCCCAGCTCGGGTACACCCAGGTCGAAGAGGCCTGCGACGGTCAGGATGCCCTCTCCAAGGTCTCCGCCTACCAGCCCGACCTCATGCTGGTCGACTGGAACATGCCCAACATGGACGGTCTCTCGTTCGTCAAGGCCTACCGGCAGTCGAACAAGGCCACCCCCATCATCATGGTCACCACCGAGAGCGAGAAGGCCCGGGTGATCGAGGCGATCAAGGCCGGCGTCAACAACTACGTCATCAAGCCCTTCACGCCCGATCTGCTCTCCCAGCGCATCGGTGAGACGCTGGCCAAGAAGGCCGGCTGAGCAGGGCCGCACTCGCCCGCCGGCCTGATGCTGACCGGCCCGCCGCTCCCGGCCCGCCGCAGGAGTCACCCTCGTGGGCATGGACCGCCTGGATGAGAAAGTCCGCCTCGAGCTCGCCGCTCAGGCCATGTCCGCCACCATCCGCCTGGCGCCAGGGCTCACCCCAGCCGAACTTGACGAGAACGCCCTCAGGGCGATCGTCGCCGGCCGCAACATCCTGATGAACAGCGAGGCCGCCGAGGCCATCAAGAAGGTCGTCGCCGACTACTTTCAGGGCGGCGCCGCCGAGCTTGAGCGCGTCCTCATCTCCGGCGAGCCCCCGGTCCACGGCGTCGACGGCCGCTTCGAGCCCGCTCCCGCCGCTCAGCCTCCCGTCGCAGAGGGCGGCCCGGCCGAACCGAATCAGCCGCAGGCCTCCCCCGAGCCTGACCTCGCCGGGCGAGTCGATCACCACGAGCGCTCCGCATTCACCATCATCCCCCGCGGGACGCTCCTCGGGCGCCTGATCCCGGCCACCCCGGGGCGCGATGGCCGCGACCTCCTGGGCAAGACCCTCGTCGCCCGCGAAGGCCGGCCCTACCCCCTCGCCGCTGACGAGTCGATCACCATCGCTGACGACGGCCAGGTCACCGCTGCGTGCGACGGGGTGCTGGAGATGAATCTGCCGCGGCTGAAGGTCCGATCGCGCCTGCGCGTTGAGGGCTTTGTCGATTTCTCCACCGGCAACATCGACGTCCCGGGCGATGTCGCGATCGATCGCGGCGTGCGCGACGGCTTCGTCGTCAAGGCCGCTGGTGAGGTCCGTATCGGCGCGCTGGTCGAGGCCGCCACCGTCGAGTGCGGGCGCGATGCGGCGCTCGACGGAGGCATGGCCGCTCGCGGCAAGGGCCGGCTCAAGATCGCTCGCGACTGCCGGGCCAAGTACCTCGACAGCGTCACGGGCGCGGTGGGGCGTGATCTCCTGGTCTCCAAGGAGATCGTCAACTGCACCCTGGCGGTCGGGCGGTCGCTCGTCGGCATCACCTGCGGCGTCACCGGGGGCGAGCTGGTGGTCGCCGGTCCGGTGGAGATCGACACCATCGGCAGCGAGTCGGGCGTGGACACCGTGGTCCGGTTGGGCGTCTCGCCGGAGCTTGAGTCCGCCGCGATCGGCCTCAGCGAGCTCATCCCGCAGCTCGAAACGCGCTGCGCCAGGGGCGTGGCCCGCCTCGAGCAGCTCAAAGCCGCCACCAACAAGCTCACCGCCCGTCAGGCCGAGGAGATGACCGAGCTGGAGTTCGAAAGCGCCACCGGGGCCACGCAGCTGGCCAAGGTCCGCGCGACGCTCGACAAGCTGCGGAGCTTCGCCGCGGCCCGCACATCGGTGCAGCTGGTGGTCCACGGCCGGCTGCACCCGGGTGTGAAGCTCTTCGCCGGCCGGTGGACCATCGAGATCTCCGCCGAGAAGAAGGGTCCCCTCAAGCTCACCTTGGGGCCCAAGGGCGAGCCTCAGGTCACCTGCCCAAAGAGCGGGCACGTCCTCCCGACCTCCGGCTGGGCCCGCCTGACCAAGGGCGAGCCCTCCGTGCTCCAAGCCGAGCCCGCAGGACCGGCGGGACTGATCTCCGACTCAGGCGCCAGAATCACCAGCGTCAAAGCCGCCTAGCCGCAAAGCTGCTCACTCCGCTGCGGGCGGCGGCGTCAGCGCCGTTGGGCCCAGGGTGACGATCGTCAGCGGGCCTGCCGTGCGCCGGGTCAGGTACTCGTTCACCTCGGGAAGCTGCACCGACGCGGCCTCCGCCGCGACTTCCGCAAGCTCGCGGGCTCGCCCAAGGCGGTGCTGGTCGAGCGCCAGCGCCGCCGCTCTGGCGCCGGTGGACTCTCCGGAGAAGACCAGACGCGACTTCAGCCCCACGATGGCCCGGTGCAACTCGTCCGCCGTGATCGCCCCGGCTGGCTGACGCAGTCGGGCCAGTTCCGCCGCCATGACATCGAGGGATTGCTGGGCCTTATCGGGGGTGGTGCCGACATACCCGGTGACGCGCCCCCAGTGCTTCTCGCCGCCGTAGGACGACGACACGGCGTAACAGAGGGCCCGGCGCTCCCGCACTTCGGTGAACAGACGGGCCGCCGAGCCGCCCGACAGCACCGATGAGACCACCCGTTCAAGGCGGGCGTCGCGATCGGCCTCGCGCGGCGCCTCATGAGCCAGCAAGATCTGCACCTGGTTGGTCTGATCGGTCTCGTGGTGATAGCCCCCTCGGGTGGTCGAGGGCCCCCAGACGAGCTCGGGCCCGGCCCCGCTCCAGCCGGTAAGCAGCGCGTCAAGGCGTTCGGCGATCCGACCCGGATCGACCGCCCCCGCGATGGCCAGGATCGCCCGGCGGGGCAGCACGTATCGGCCCCAGTGCCCGGCGAGGTCGTTGCGGGTGATCGCGGCCAGACCGTCCTCGGTTCCCATCCCCGAGCGGTTGAAGGGCGGCGGGTTGTGCCGCAGCGACAGGAGCATTGAGGCCCGCTCCTGCGGCTGATCCTTCAGCCCCGCCAGCGCCTGCAGCGAAAGGTCGCGCACGGGCTCGATGCTCTCCTCGTCGAGCCGCGGCCGCACCACGATGTCGCAGAGCAGAGGCAGCGCGTCGAGCGCCTTCTCGCCCAGCATCGTCGCAGAGAGGCGGAGGTAGTACCCCCCGACCTCGGTCCCGCGGGAGATCCCCAGCCGGTCCAGTGCGTCGGCCTGCTGGCGGGAGCGCAGATCCCCCGCCCCGCGCAGCATCAACTCTGACAGCATCGTGGAGAGGCCTTGTCGATTCTCCGGATCGGTCGCGGCGCCCACCGGCAGGAGCCAGCACACCGAGGCTGATCGCACCCCCGGCGTGGTTTCGACGAGGAGGGGCATGCCGCAGGCGAGGGTGGTGGTGGTGATCGCGCTCATGAGGATGGATGAGTCTAAGCGGCGGGGACCGGGCCAGAGTGCCTTGGGGCCCGGGCGGCGAGGGCCGCTCGCAGCCTGGTGCCCGCCAGGCCTCAGTTCGCGGCGTCCGAGATGCGACCAGGCCGGGAGCGCGTCTGGGTGCGGTCCGAGAACCGGCGGCAGATCGTTGGTGGCGGCCCAATCGTTCAGCGGGCCGCCGCCTGAACCGATGCTTCACTCAAGGAGGATGGGCGCCCCATGCGGATGCTCGTGAACGTTGTCGTGGCCCTGTGCTTCCTCTCGCTGGCGGGCATGCTGTGGCTGCGCTGGTCAGGGGAGGCGATCGAGGCGGCCCGCGCCTCGGGCGCGATCCGATCGGTCCGCGAAATCGAGCAGGCCCTCTACTACCGCGCCGCGACCGAGCGTGAGCGCTCCAACTCGCGCGGCTGGCCGCTCACGATCGATCCCACGTGGTTCAAGGACGGCCTCCCCCGCAACACCCTCCTGAGCAACGAGCACCCCTGGCTGGAAGTGGCCTCGCAGGCTGAAGCTGGCTTGAAGCACCCGCCTGAGCGGCTGGCCACATCCCCCAAGCTCGCCGGCCTCTGGTACAACCCGTACCAGGGCGTGGTGCGGGCCCGCGTGCCGGTCCAGATCAGCGACGCCCGCTCAACAGCACTGTACAACTACGTCAACGGATGCGAGCTGGGGTCAGTGCTCTCGCTCGAGAAGCCCAGCGAGCCCGCCCGTCCGCAGCAGGTGTCGGGCGAAACGCTCCGCGACAAATAGCGCGATCCCGCTGCGATCTTGCGTCATCGCGCGGGGATGCCGAGGACATCTTCCATGGTGTGCATGCCAGCCGGTCGGCCGATGAGCCACTCCGCGGCGTGGATCGCGCCGCGCACGAAGAGGTCGCGCGAGGTCGCGCGATGGGTGAACTCCACGTACTCACCGGGCCCGGCGAAGCGGACCGTGTGCTCGCCGATCACATCGCCGCCGCGAATTGCGACAATTTGATCATCGGGTAGATCAGCGCCGCCTGATCGCGCCGCGACGGCGAGTCGCTTGGCGGTTCCCGATGGCGCATCCTTCTTGTGCACATGGTGGGCTTCGACGATCGATGCGCGGTATCCGCGACCAAGCAGACGCGCTGCGCCGGCGACGACGTGCGCGAGAACGCTGACGCCAAGCGAGGTGTTGGGCGCGATGAGCACGCCGATCTGCGCCGCGCCGTCGCGCAGCGCCTCGAGCATCGCGTGATCGAGCCCGGTGGTCCCCACGAGCAGCGGGATTCGCCGAGAAATGGCTATTTTCAAGGCTTCTTTCGTCCCATCCGGCGACGAGAAGTCGATGACCACATCGCCGCCAGGGGCAAGCTGCGCGCTCGACTGCAGCGCGGGCCCACTGCGCGTCGCAGGCTCGCCGAGGCGCGAGCAACCAGGTCTCACCAGCGCGCCGTGCAGCGCGAGCCGCGGTTCATCAGCGATCAGCGCGCACAAGCGCGCGCCCATGCGGCCGGTCGCGCCGTGGATGATGATGTGGGATGTTGACACGGGGGCGTCTCCTGCGGTGAGATGTGGTCCATGACATCGGATCGCGTGCAGTTCGCGCAGCAGTTGCTCAAGCGCACGGTCCGCGCATCCCGATGTATATCACCGTGACCTCAGCCGGGGCGGGACGCACGGTGCGTTCGCGGCCGCCGGTGGTCTCATACTTCGGAAATTCCTCCGAGGAGCGCAACATGGCGAAGAAGGCGAAGAAGAAGGGCAAGAAGAAGGCCGGCAAGAAGAAGGCCAAGAAGTGACCTTCGGCGGCGAGGCCGCCCGGCGCGCGGCGCGAGCACGGCTCGCGGGCGCGGGGGCGACCTCGCCGCGGGCGCGCCGTCGCGGCGCGCCGGCCCCCGTCGGTGCGGAGCCACGATCGCTTTGATCGTGCCGTTGGCGTCGGTCGCTCTTTGCGATCGCGCCCGGCCTGCGTTTCGCGCCGGCGGAAAACGAATGTGCTCGGGGCCGGTCGCGGGGCCGGCCCCGCGTGCTTTTTGAGCTCGCGGGCCCCCCCACGGGGTTCGGGGTTCCGCCGCGCCCGCCCTCCACGGGCCCCGCGCGATCGCGCAGGCTTGCCGCTCGGCTGCGGGCCTGCGATGATGGCCTGATGGATAATCCCCCCCCGGGGGCCAACCTGATCGTCCGAGAGCTCCGCCGGCGGTTCACCGGCGTGCTGTTCATTGAGGCGCCTGACGGCGCCCTCCACGAGCCGGTCCGCTACATCATCGACGGGCGCGAGGGCGCGATCATCGTCGCCCCGGCCCGCTCGCTCGAAGACGCTGAGTCCATCGTGCTCTTCGCCCCTGAGGAGCGCGACGACGCCGCGCAGGTCCTCATCACGCCCGAAGAGATCGCCGACTGGCGGGGCAGCGAGGCCTGCGACCGCTGGTCCGCCCATCACGGCAGGGCCCCGGGCGCCCGCTGGTACACCTGCGCTGTCGCCGGCTGCCGCCTGGGGAGCGAGGTTTGCGACGCCGATGAGGTTGATCTCCGTAATCCGCTGATCGCCGCCGAGCCGCGGCTCTGCCGCTTCGCCATGGCCGATCGCGCTCGGCTGGGCGCCCTCGCGGCCCGCGTTGAAGGGCGGCCGGTGCCCGACGCGGTCTGCGTCGGTGTCGATCACCTTGGCCTGTCGCTGCGGGGGCCGCTCGGGGTGCTGCGCATCGAATTCGATTCGCCTGCACGCGCCGAGCCCGAGGCCCAGGCGGCCATCTCCAGGCTGCTCAGCGGGGCGGACCCGCGCGCGGACGCCTAGCGCCCGCCCGGAGACGCCTTCGGGTCCGACGGGGTGAACGGACGGGCCGGGGCATACTTGATCCCGTACTGTGGGCGCGGCTGGTAGAGCATGCGGATCCACGCGATCGCCTGCTGATACCGCCGATCGTCGCGGGACCTGAAAGTCGGCTTCCACGCGTCCCGCGCTTCGCCGCCGCGCAGCACCGCAGGGTGCTTGAAGACCGCCTCCTCGCGCGGGAGGGCCGCCTGGATCAGCGGCGATTTCTCAGGGTTCTCAAAGTCGAGCAGCGGCGCCCCGTCGGAGGTGCGGAACTGCGAGAGGATGTAGAAGTTCGTTGAAACCACCGCATCCGAGCTCGGCCGCTTGGCCGCCAGGATGAGCCGCCCCGCCTCCGAACCGCCATGACACGCCGCCGTTGCGCAGGAGTTCAGCAGCCAGGTCCGCTGCACGTCGTCACGGAAGACCCGCAGCGACTCGGGCTGCTCCAGCACCCGCACCTGCGGGTACAGATCCCGGGCCCGCACCCGGAACAGCAGGTCGAGTTGCTCGCGCGGCGACAGCCGATACACCGCCTCCCGCCCTTCCCGACCCGTCGGCAGCGCCGGATGCCCGTTGAACCGGTCCAGCAGCGACGTGATCACCTCCCGCGGGATCTCCAGCCGCGGCGGCTTGGCGAGATCGACCTCGTAAACCTTGATCAGGTTGATGTCGTCGGGCGACAAGTAGGGGAACGGCTCGAAGAGCGTTCCCGACCGGAGGCCCTGTCGCCCGTCGTCGGGCCTGCTCGACGGGCGCGCGGCGTCAGAGCCGTCAACCCCGGCCGGTGGGGCGGAGGGGGCGCCGTCGATGGGTCGCGTGCGCGACTTGTCGCGCAGGTCGATCTGCTTGAGCACCAGCTGGCGCTGCCGCATCACCGGGCCGCTGGTCGGTTGGCGCTTCAGCAGCGCATCAAGCTCAAGCAGCGCTGTGTCGAGTTGCTGGCGTGCGACGAGCCATTCGCACAGGCGAAGCAGCGCGTCGACATCCTCGTCGTCGATGGTCTTGCGGAGCTCCGTGTAGCGCTCTAGCACCGGCGGAAGGATCTCGTACCGGTCGACCGCCTCGACCTTGAAGGGGGTCTTGATCCCCGCGATGCGGATGATGATCTCGAGGGCGTTCTTCTCAACCAGGAAGCCGCTGAAGCGGCGGCCATCGACCAGATGGAGTATCACCTCGGGCTCGTCCTTCCGGACGGGCGTCTTAGAGGGAGAGGGGGGGGCGGGGGACTTCTCCGGACTCTGCTCCGGCCCCTTCGCGGGCGTCTGTGGCGTGGCGTCGGCCGGGGGTGGGGGGGGCTGGCTCGGGGCGGGCTGGCGATGGGCCCCGCCCAAAGGCAGCGCCGCCAGGCCGCTCAGCAGCAGCAGGGCGGATCGAGCTTTGATCGGGGTGGGCATGAACACACATCCTGTCTCGCTCGAGCAGGCTTGTCCAGCAGAGAGCCGGCTTTTCGGGCTCTGGGCGGGTTCGCGGAGCGTGGAGCAGGCCAGCCGTTCGGCTGGCTCTACTACTTCTAGGTCGAGTTCTCGGTCGAGGTGGGGGTAGGGGGGGTAGTGGGGGGTAAGAAGGGAGCTCGCCGGCGCCGCCGCGTGCCAGCGCCGTCGATTCGCACGCCGTCGTCGCGGGTTCCATCACCATTGGGGGATGGCTGCCGGGCGTGGCCTCGCCGCTGATCTGCGCCGCTCGACTCGGCGCTGAACGGGGCCGGCGCGTGGTGATTCACCCGCTCGGCGCTACCATCCCGCCCTCTGCTCGCGCCCAGTCACCCGGGGCCTCGTCCAGGCCCCTCTAGAGGAAGGAACTTCGATCATGCGTCGTCCCAAGATCAGCATCATCGGCGCCGGGAACATCGGCGGCGAGTGCGCCCGTTCGATCGCCATGAAGCATCTCGGCGATGTCGTGCTCCTCGACATCCAGAACAAGGACAAGCCCGAACTGCACATGCCCAAGGGCAAGGCCCTCGACCTGGCCTGCTGCGGGGCCGTCGAGAACTTCGACGCCCGTCTCACCGGCACCTTCGACTACGCCGACATCAAGGATTCTGACGTGGTGGTCGTCACCGCCGGGGTGCCCCGCAAGCCCGGCCAGAGCCGCGATGACCTCGTCCAGATCAACGCCGGCATCGTCAAGTCGGTCGCCGAGAACATCAAGAAGCACGCGCCGAACGCGATCGTCATCGTCGTCTCCAATCCCCTGGACGCCATGGTGTACGTCATGTGGAAGGTCACCGGCTTCCACCACACCCGCGTGCTCGGCCAGGCCGGCGCCCTCGATGTGGCCCGCTACAAGGCCTTCCTCGCCATGGAGCTGGGCGTCAGCGTCCACGACATCCAGGGCATCCTGCTGGGCGGCCACGGCGACGACATGGTTCCGCTGCCCCGCCTCACCAGCGTTAACGGCATCCCCATCGGCGACCTCCTCCCGCAGGAGAAGATCCAGGCCTGCGTCGACCGGGCCAAGGTCGGCGGCGGCGAAATCGTCAAGCTCATGGGCACCAGCGCCTGGTACGCCCCCTCCGCTGGCACTGTCGAGATGGTCGAGTCCATCGTCCGCGATCGCAAGCGCGTCATCGCGTGCGCCGCGTACTGCGAGGATGAGTACGGCGTCGCCCCCGGTCAGAAGGGTCAGGGCCTCTTCGTTGGCGTGCCCGTTGTGCTGGGCGACAAAGGCGTTGAGCGGATCATCCCCCTCCAGTTCACCCCGGACGAACGCAAGCTCATGGATGAGTCGATCAGCCACGTGCGGGATCTCATCGGGGTGGTGCGAAAGTTGTACCCTGAGATGGCCTGAGCCGATGGAATGACGGCGCCAGCCGTCCGTTACACCCCCCGGCCCCCGGCCGGCCGCTGCGATCCCGACCGACCCGCCTCCAGACAGGAAGCTCCCGATGAGGATTTCACCGATGTCGGCTTTGAACCTGGCTCTAACCGCCGCCCCCACCCTCAGCCCCTCGCAGCGCGGCACGCCGACCCGCGCGAAAGCCCTGATCGCGGCCCTGGTCCTCGCCGCCGGGTCCCTCTCCATGGCCACCGGCTCGGCCCAGGCGCAGGAGGCCGCCCAGCCGGGCCGTCCCGCCGGCACCCTCACCCCGGGCCCCATCAAGGACCTGTCGGGCTGGCCGCCTCGCGATCCGCTCCCGGACATCACCGACCCGCAGATCGGCGCCGCGGTGTCGCAGCTCAGCGGGTCGTTCCAGAGTGAGCCCGTCGGCGATACGCCCGCGCTCGTCTACAACGCCGCGCGGGTGGATGTCAGCGGACTCGGGAACGCCGTCTATTTCGAGATCGCCCGGGCCGATTCGCCCTGGAAGGCTGTCCGGCAGGGGATCTTCCATGTCGCCAAGCGTCCGCAGGGGCTTTCGCTGCGGGTCTATGACTTCGCCGGCACGCCGACCTTCGGTGAAGCGGTCATGGGCCTCTGGCTCGCCCCCGAGGTCTTCCCCGCCATGTCGCTCAGCAAGCTCGCCCCCAGTTGCGACTTCACCCTCACCCTCGCCGGGCAGAAGCACGACGGCCGCACCCCGGGCCGGGTCCCCACCGTCCGCGGCGGCGCCTGGGAATTTGAATCCTCGATCGCCTTCGACGGCGGCGAGATCGCCATGAGCGACCGCGGCTTCGATGTCGCCGGCAAGCAGGTCTTCGGCACGCCTGAAGGCAAGCCCGTGGTTTTCAAGAAGCTGCCGGCGCCCAAAACCCAGGTCAAGCGGCTGGAAGGCGGCCTCATCGCCATCGATTTCGTGCCCCCGGTCGCGGGCCAGATCGAGGTGAAGGAGAACGGCGCCCGCGTCGCGGTCCACTTCACCGGCTACCTCCAGACCGACGGGACCAAGTTCGCCGGGTCCAAAGACCCGCGCTGGGACAACGCGCCCTCCGACCCCCAGCTGTTCAGCCTCCCCGGCCGCATGCTTTCGGGGTGGTCGATGGGCATCCCGGGCATCACCAAGGGCACGATGCGCCGCCTGCTGATGCCTTCGGGCCTCGCTTTCGGCACCATCGGCAGCCCCACGTGGAAGGTGCCGCCCAACACCGCGGTCATCTTCGATGTCGAGTGCATGTACGTCGAGGACAAGCCGCCCACCCCCCCGACCCCCCCGACCCCCGCAGCGCCCACCGGCGGCGAGGGCGAAGCCAAGAAGGAATGACCGCTCCCGAAATCGCTCCCCGCGGCCCGAGGTCCTTCCTGTGAATAGGCAGTCTCCCTATCGCGTGCTGGGCGTCTCCCGCGGGGCCTCCAGCGAGGACATCAAGCGGGCTTATCGCGACAAGGCGCGGGCCCTCCACCCCGATGTCAACCCCGCCGCTGACGCCGCCGAGGCTTTCGCGGGGGTCCTCGCCGCCTACGAGGTGCTCAGCGACCCTGATCAGCGGCTGGCCCTGGATGAGCAGCTCGACCGGGCCGAGGCGGGGGAACGCCTGCACCCGCCGCACATTGACTGGACCAACATCGCCGCGCCGCCGACACGGGTCCGGCCCGGGCGGGCCAATGACTCGCGGGCCAGTGATGTGCGGGCGACTGAGTCGCGGACCAGCGGAGCTCGGGCCAGTGCGTCGCGGGGTGGTCAGGCGGACCCCGCCGACCCCACGGGCTTCGACGAGCTCTACGAGTCGCTGTTCCAGACGCGCCTCGATCAGCGCCGCAGGGCCGACGGCTCGTCCCGCTGAACCAGCCCGCTTGTTTGGAATATGTCAGCGTCGTTCGTCCCGGGCGGATCAGCGCCGCCGCGGCTCAATGGCTCACCTCGATCGCCCCCGGCGGTGTCGCTCAATTCGGCGCGGGCGTGGTCTCGATCCCATCCTTGGCTCCCCGGCTGTCCGAGCACGCAACCGCGCCGCTGTCGACTAACATACGGCCGTCTGTCAGACCTCGCGGGCACTCCTGGGAAACGCACTTCATGGCGACCTTCACGCTCACCTCCAACGACGGCCGCGGGCACATGATCACGCTCAGCAACAAGCCCGTGACCATCGGCCGCAACGCCGACAACGTTCTGCCCATCGCCGACGAAATGGCCAGCCGCTACCACGCGGTCATCGAGCCCGACGGCAACAGCGGCTTCGTGCTCAAGGATCTCGGCTCGCGCAACGGCACGCGGCTCAACCAGACCAAGGTCATCGAGCCCATTCCCCTCTCCGCCGGCGACGTCATCAAGATCGGCGGGCACTCGTTCTCCGTCGAGATCGAGCAGTCGCTGGGCGAGGTCCGCGAGGAAGCCCGCGGCAAGACCATCGACGCGACCTCCCAGTGGAAGGCCGAGCTCCGCTCCATGATCGAGTCGCTTCCCCCCAAGGGCGAAGGCTCGGAGGAACCCGTGGGCATCATCGACGCCCGCGGCCAGCCCTCCGGCGCGCTCACCGGCGACGCCGAGGGGCCGTCGGCCACCCGCCTGCTGCTGCTGCTGGCCGGCAAGAGCCGCGCGACCGACATCCACATCGAACCCAAGATGGAGATGACCAACGTCCGCATGCGCGTCGACGGGCAGATGGTCCCCATCTGCGACCTGCCCAAGAAGGTGGGCGAGCTGATCCAGGGCCTCCTGAAGGCCGCCTGCTCCATGCAGCAGGCCGGGCGCGACGCGGTGCAGGACGGCCACTTCTCCTCCCGGTTCAAGGCCCGGCGCGTCGAGTACCGCGTCTCGATCACCCCCTCGGTCCACGGGCAGAAGATCGTCATCCGCGTCCTCGACAACGCCAACGCCCCCAAGAGCCTCACCGAACTGGGCATGCCGCCCTACATGCACGAGCGCATCAAGCGCACCTGCGACAAGGAGCAGGGCCTGCTCCTGGTCTGCGGGCCCACCGGCTCGGGCAAGACCACCACCCTGTACAACGCCCTCAAGGAAGTCGATCGCGAGTCGAGCAACGTCGTGACCATCGAAGACCCCGTCGAGTATCAGCTCGACGGCGTCACCCAGATCCCCGTTGACGAGGCCAAGGGCAACACCTTCGGCGGGCTGCTCCGCTCAGTCCTCCGCCAGGACCCCGACGTGATCCTCGTCGGCGAGATCCGCGACGAGGAGACCGCCCGCACCGCCATGCAGGCGGCCATCACCGGCCACGTCGTCTTCTCGACCGTTCACGCCAAGGACACCTTCACCGCCACCTTCCGCCTGCTGGATCTCAAGGTCGAGCCCTTCCTGGTCGCCAACGCCCTCGACCTGGTCCTGGGCCAGCGCCTCTGCCGCACGCTGTGCGAGAACTGCAAGATCCCCGTGCGCGTGCCCCCCGGCCTCTCCACCCGCATGGGCAAGTGGCTCGAGGGCAAGACCGAGACCTACAAGGCCGACGGCTGCCTCGCGTGTCTGCGCACAGGCTACCGCGGCCGGCGCGCGATCTTCGAACTCCTCGACTTCACCGATGAGCTCCGCGACGCCATCATCCGCGACCCCTCCATCGCGGGCATGCGCAAGATCGCTGAGAAGGGCCTCTTCACCACCCTGCTCCAGTCGGGCTGGCTGCTCGCGGCCCGCGGGGCGACCTCGCTTGACGAAGCCGAACGCGTCGCCGGCGCGGGGTGATCCCGCCGCGCGGGCGGGGGGGTGGGCGATGGGTGGATGGGGGGTGGACGCCGCGCCCGCGCTCAGGGGCAGCCCGCGAAGTACGCCGAGATGAAGTCCGACAGGTCGTCAGGATCCGTGCGGCCGTCGCCATTGAAGTCCGTCGGCGGCGCCTCGGGACGGGGGTCGAAGTACGCCCCGATGTAGTCGGAAAGGTCATCAGGGTCCGTCACCCCGTCGCGGCTGAAGTCCGCCGGGCAGCCGGGGCAGGCCGTCAGCACCAGCGTCCCGCCCTGGTCCTGCACCGTCGCGGTCTGGGCCGCAATCGTCGCTGACGCCGCCGGGGCGCCGCCGTTCGCCGTCGCCGCGAAGGCGAACTCGATCCGCGCCCCGCACGCCCCCGCGGGCAGCGTGGCCAGGTATTCATCGCCGGCAACCAGCGTGAGGGGCGTGCTGACGAACTCGCCGGTGACGCCCACGCGCGATCGCAGCCGCGCCGAGCCCGCGTCGAGCACCCCCGCAAGCGAGGAGATGACCACCCGCACGCCGGTCGGTTGGCCGCTCTGGACAAGCGCCGGCGCGCCGTCAGGCAGCGTGAAGCGGATCGGCTGCGCGATCGCGTCGGCCAGGGCCAGCACCGCGCTGTACATCTCTTCGCCGGTCGGCACGATCTGGTTGGCTGGCAGAATGAACCCCGTCTGGCCCGTGTCGCGCAGCTCGAAGCCCCACCCAAGCACGCCCCGGGCGCCATAGCTCCAGTCGCTCGCCGTGCCCGATGCCGGGTAGATCGTCGTGAACGTCGGGCCTGCGACATACGGCGTGCCGTGGGCCGAGAGGAACCCCTGGCGGAGGACGTCGTTCAGATCGACGAAGAGGGCGTGTCTGGGCGGGAGGTCGCGCGTGTAGCCCCAGGGCGACAGGATCAGCTGCGAGTAGGAGTGCACATCGAAATGGGCCTTGATGTACGGGCGCGCGCTCATGAAGTCGCGGAGCGTCTGCGTCTCGGGCTCGCTGAACGCCGACGCCCCTCGATAGGTGTCGTTGCCCTGCGTGCCGCTCGAGCCGGGGGTCACGCCCCAGCCGATGCTCCAGTTGCGGTTGAGGTCGACGCCCGTGCTGCCGTTGGGGTTCGCCCGCCGGTTCTTGCGCCACAGCCGGTTGTTGGTCCATGTGTAGGCGTAGCCGTCGGGGTTCACGACCGGCACGATGACGAACTGAAACGACTCAAGCGCCCGCGCTGCCGCGGGGTCGGTCGCCTGGGTCCGCACCAGCCGGTCGGCCAGGTACATCACGCTGGCGCCGGTGATCCACTCGCGGGCGTGCTGCAACCCATGCAGGAAGATCGCCGGCTTGTCGGCCGGGGCGCCCGGGGCCGCGATGCGGATGCCGAAGATCTCCCGCCCCTGCAGCGATTGACCCAGCGAGATCCGCGACGCCACGCTCGGCCGCAGGCCCACCAGCACATCCACATAGCTGCTGATCGCGGCGTAGTCCTTGTAGTCGTTGAACCACACGCCCCCGGGCCCCCCGCCCTCCAGGCGCGAGTCGCGGATGCGCCGCGATTCCGCATCAAGCAGCGACTGCACGTCTTCAACCAGCACCCGGAACGGGATCCCGCTCGCCTGCAGGGCCCCGAAGTTCTCCCGCGGGATGCGGTAGTCCACCGGACCGATCCCCGGCTGCCGGCAGATCCACGGGTCGGGGCTGAGCGCCTCCAGCGCCGCGAGATCTTCGCCCGAGCGGATCTGCACCCGCACCACCTTGTCGCCGTCGTAGCGCACCGCATCGGGCCCGCCCATCGGCTGGGCCGAACTCGAACCCCCCGCCGCGAGCATGCACAGCGCCGTGATCCCGGTCCACCGCCGTCTGCGTGTTGATGCTGCTCGGGCGTCTGGTTGCATGGGCGTGCTTTCTCCCCCGCCCGCGCGGGAGTCTCGGTCAGGGGGTGAAGAACCCCGCGATATAGTCCGACAGATCGTCAGGCGTGAGCTGCCCGTCGCCGTCAAAGTCAGCCTGCTGATTCCCCGCAAAGTACAGCGTCACGAAATCCGACAGGTCGTCGGGGTCGACCAGCCCGTCGAAGTTCACGTCCAGCGCCAGCGGCTGCTCCTGAAACAGCAGGTTCCCCCCCAGCACCTGCTCGGGCAGGTTCGGACCGCTGATGAGCCCCCGCAGCCCGCTTCCCAGCTGGGCCTCGAAGTACTCGATCCGCAGCCGGTGGGCCCCGCCCCGCAGCCCGGCCAGCCCGGTCACGCGCCGACTCCCCGACCGTCCCTCCGCCCGGACGATCTCCCGCCCGTCCAGCAGCAGCCGCCCGCCGTCATCCACCTCGAGCGTTAGCGCATACACCCCGTCGGCCGGCACGCTGAGATACCCCTCCGCCGTCGCGCCCACGTTGTCCATCCGCAGCGAGTCGGCGAAATCTCCATCGCTGGGCGCGAAGTCCACCCGATCCCACGTCCCCGTGAAGAAGCTCGCCAGGCCCTGGAAGCTTGGGATCAGGAGCGGCTCGTCCAGGTCGTAGTAACGCGCCTTCAGCCCTGGCCCGGGCGCCTGAACTGTCACCGCGGGCTGAAGGTCCGCCGGGTCGATGACGCTCACCCGCACCGTCGTCGCCGCCGGCGCGCCCAACCCGCCGTTGCTGATGGCGTAGGTGATCGTGTCCGCCCCGATCCCCGCCGGGCCGGCTGCGGGGGTGAAGACCAACTCATCCCGCCCGCCCGGCCCCGTGCCCACCGAGCGTCCGACGCTTCCGCCGCCCGCCGACGCAGCGCCAAACGTGTCAATGACCACCGCGCCGCCAAGGGGGTCGCTGTCGTTGGCGAGCACATCCAGGCGCATAGCCCGTCCCTGCACGGCCTGATACTCATCCGGCGCCGGGATCGGCGCCGCCGCCCCGTTGAGCACGATCGACAGGGCCCGGTGCAGGTTGATCCTCCCCGCCCCGAAGATCGCGTCGTCACCCGGGTCGCCGACATCATCGCACCCCAGCAGCAGGGCATCGAGCACCTCGGCCGCGGGCAGCGTCGGCCGGGCCGACCAGATCATCGCCAGGGCGCCCGCCGCGATCGGCGTTGAGAACGATGTGCCCGTCACCGGCGCGTACCCGTCGCCGCCGCCGACCGCCCCGGGCGCCGCGCACGTCAGAATGCTCCGCCCCGGGGCCACGCAGTCGATGGCGAAGCCGAAGCTCGAAAAATCGCACCGGGTGTCGTCCGGCTCTGACGCGCCCACCACGATCACGTCCGGCCAGTCGAAGGTCGACCAGTTACGGCCCGAGTTGTCCGCCGCCCAGCACAGGAGGCCTCCCGTGCCCCGGATATACGCCCCGGTGGTCTGCACCGCCGCGTTCTGGATCCCCGTGTACGACACGCTCACCACCCGCGCGCCGTTGTCGGCCGCCCAGCGGGCCCCGGCGGTGATCGCGGAGATCGAGGCCCCGCCGCTGGGCAGGTTCGACGCCCGCACCGGCATCAGCCGCAATCCCCACCCCATGCCGCACACACCCGCGCCGTTGTTGCCCGTCGCCGCGACGCACCCGGCTACCGCCGTGCCGTGACCGCTGACATCGCTCACATCGCCCCCGGCCGACTGGCTGCGCTGGTCGGGCACGTTGTACCCCTCGACCAGCCGGCCGACCAGATCCGGGTGATTCAGCGTCACGCCGGTGTCGACCACGGCGCACGTGATCGCAGGCGAGCCGGTAAAAAACTCCCACGCCCATGCCGAGCGCATGCTGCGATGGTGGTGCTGGGCCGCCAGGCCCGGGTCATTGGGCGCCGTCGCAGGAAAGCACATCCAGTCGGGCTGGGCGTACTGGTAGTCGCCCGTGCCCTCCAGCTCCTGCGCAAACTCTCCGTCGAGCCGACCATCCGGCACGCTCACGAGCCATTCACCCGTCGCCGCCACGCGCTGGGTTATCCGGTCTTGGAGCCGGGCCCCCGCCCGCGCCTCCGTCGCCGCGGCTTCGTCCGCAGTCGCCCCGCGGGCCACCAGCTCGTTCGCCCGCCAGGGCTTTACGATCAACCGGCCGGTGTACTCCTGAATGCCCGCCAGCTGCGCGTACCGGTCGCCCAGCGGCGCCACGACCCGCGCGATATCCGCACGCGCCGGCGCCGCGCCATCGGCGCCCGGCGCCAGCCACAGCCCCGCCAGCCCGAACGCGCAGCCCAGCGCCCACCCGCCCCGCACGGATCGCGGCGAGAGCACTCGACAAAATGGCCGCATCCATTCCACCAGCATCGGTGAGCTCACCAAGAGTGTGACCCGCCCGGCCCCACCACGCAACTGCGAACCGCCCGGATCCCCTGCTTATTCGGTTTTTGGGAGGCATCGGATGCGTGGGCCTCGGGATAACGTTGACCGTCCGAGCCCCCCACCCCACCGTGACGCCAACACGCCCCAAACCGCCTCCGCCCGGCCAGCCGTCGCCCGTCCAGCCCGGCCTCTCCCGGCCCGCCCGGCAGCGCCTCCGCGAGCGGCTCGATGCGTTGGCCCGGCGGGTCGCCGCCGTCGCCCACCCGCAGCACGGCCCGCCCAGCCGCGAGACCATCCACCAGCTCCGCGTCACCGCTCGCCGGGCCGACGCCGCCGTCTTCGCCCTCCGCGGCAGGCTCGGCTCCATCGACTGTCGGGCCCTGCGGGCCGCCCTGCGCTTCTGCCGGCGCGATGCGGGAGGCGTCCGCGATCTCGACATTCTGCTCGATGAGTTCGAGGCCGCCAAGGCGCCCAAGCGCACCCGCCGCCTGATCGAGGCCATGCGCGCGTGGAAACTCCACGAGTTCCGGCTGGAACTCAACCGCTCGGGCGTCGAAGCCGTCCTGCGGGCCGCTCGGCGCGCCCTCGCCCGCCCGGCAGGCCCCGCCGGTGACTTCGCTGCTGAGGCCACCGCGGCGTTCACGCACGCCCTCGCCCGCGTCCGCCGCGCCGATGCCCAGCGAGCACCAGTCGTCGACAAGCTCCACGAGTTGCGCCGCCGCCTCAAGCGGCTCCGCTTCACGATCGAGTTCTTTGACGAAGCCCTCGACCCCTGGACCACCGGCGTCGGGCTCATGGCGCTGCGGGCCCTGCTCGACGCCCTGGGCGCGATGTGCGACGCCGCCGCCCTCGCCGCGCGCCCGCCCTTCCTCGCCCGGCCCAAGACCCGGCGCGACCAGCGGTCTGGCCCCGGGCTCGCCCAGCGCGTCGCGGCGGCCCGGGCCGCATGGCTCTCCTTCAAGCGCCGGGGCATGCTCAAGTCGATGGAGCAGCGTCTGGAACCGTCCCCGGCCGCCCCCCGCTCGCCCTACCCTTCGGCCAAGCGCCCTCGGGCGGGTAGCTCAGTTGGCTAGAGCATTCGCTTTACACGCGAAGGGTCCCGGGTTCGAGTCCCGGCCTGCCCATTTCCTTTGATTCGCTCCGACGCCTCGATCGTTCGTCCATGAACTCGCTCGATCTCGCCTATGCCGTCGGCGCCGTGCTGCTCTCACCGGCCTGGGCCCGCAAGGCTCGTGGAGGCTGGGCCGAGCGCTTCGGCAAGCTCGCCCCGCTCCCCGCCGCCGCGCCCGGCCGCCCGCGCATTCTGCTGCACGCCGTCTCGGTCGGAGAGGTCAACGCCCTCCGCGGGCTGGTCCCGCTGCTGCGCGCGCACGCCGAGGTCGTCGTCGCCGCCGCCACCGACACCGGCCTCATCCGCGCCCGCGAGCTGTTCGGCGACCAGGCGCCCGGCGGCGGCGGGGAGAGGGGGCCGGTGGTGCGTTATCCGCTCGATTTTTCCCAGGCCGTCGGCCGGTTCCTCGACGCCGTGCGCCCCGACGCCGTGGGCCTTGTCGAGCTCGAAGTGTGGCCCAATTTCATCGCGGCGTGCCGCCGGCGCGGGATCCCCGTCGGCGTGATCAACGGGCGGCTCTCCGAGCGGTCGTTCAAGGGCTACCGGCGCATCCGCCGCTGGATCGGCCGCAGCTTCGCCTCGCTGGCCTTCGCCGCAGTTCAGGACGAGGCCTACGCGGAGCGGTTCCTGGCCATGGGCGCGCCGGTTGAGCGCGTGACCATCACCGGCTCCATGAAATGGGACGCCGCGTCGCTGACCGATGATGTCCCCGCCGCCGCCCAGCTCGCCCGCGACCTGGGCGTCGATCGCGCCCGCCCGCTCATCGTCGCCGGCAGCACGGCCGGAGACGAAGAGGCCCTTCTGCACGCCGCCTGCCCGCCCGGCGCCCAACTGCTCTGCGCCCCGCGCAAGCCCGAACGGTTCGACGACGCCGCGCAGGCCCTGCCCGGGTGCGTGCGTCGCTCCCGGGCCGGCGCTCTCGCTGGGAGTGGGGGCGGCGCCGCCGGCCGCCCTGCCGATCGATTCCTCCTCGACACCATTGGCGAGCTTCGGGCGGCCTACGCCCTCGCGGATGTGGTGGTCATGGGCCGATCGTTCGGCCGGTTGTACGGCTCCGACCCCATCGAGCCGGCCGCGCTGGGCAAGCCCGTCCTCATCGGCCCCGCGTACAAGGACTTCGACTCGATCGTCCGGACCCTCGCCGAGGCCAGGGCGCTCGAGATCGTCTCCCGCGAGAGCCTCGCCGCCCGACTCGCCGCGCTGCTCGCCGACCCCCCGCGGCGGGCCGAGATGGCCCAGCGCGCCCGGGCCTGCATCCTCGCCAACCAGGGCGCCACCGCTCGGCACGCCCGCCTGCTGATGAACATGGCGCAAGCGACCGCCAAGTCGCGCTGAGCGGCCCCGTCGAGACGCCCGGCGCGCTACCATCGCAGCGTACGGAAATCGACCAAAGACCCCTTGTCGCGAGGTGTGCTCGCTGCGAGGGCGTTGGCCCGTTTGAACGCCGCTCCAACCGTTCGCCCCGCACGCCGATCCCGCCTGAAATGGACAACCGCTCCACACCCTCTCTCGCCCTCTTACCCCTCAGAGCACCCCGAGGACGTAGCTCAGCCCGGTAGAGCAGCGGACTTTTAATCCGTTGGTCGGGGGTTCGATTCCCCCCGTCCTCATTCACCACCCCCTCCCGCTCCCACCCTCGCCCCCCTCCGGCCCCGGCCGCCGTCCATCCATGCCCTTTCACGTGCTGCACGCCAACTGGTTCGACGGGGCGCTCCACCTCTGGGCCGAGGGTCCGTCCGCCGCGCCCGCTGGCGTTGATGCCGACAGGCCTGCCGATCGCCCCTTCGACGGCGATCAGCCCACGCCCCACCCCACCGCCCTCCCGGCCGAGGCCCTCATCGGCCTGCTGGGCCGATTCTCCCCCGAGGCGCCCCTCGCCGCGGGCGTTGTTCGTCTCCGTCTGCCGGCCCGCTCGGGCCTCCCGCTCGCCAGTTCCCGCCTCACCCATGCCGAAGGTCGCGCCGAAAACTCCGCTGGCGAGGGCTACGCCGCCAACGGCTCTGGCGGAACCTTGGCGCCCGTCGCCGCGCGGCTCGGCCGCTTCACCGTCACCTCGCTCCGCGTCCCGCCGCTCCACCTCCCGCGCGTGGTGGAGCGGATCGAAAACGCCGCCAGCGCCGATGGCGATGGCCCCGACGCGACGCTCGCCCTCGGCCCCGGCATGCGGTTCTTCGCCGCCGCGACCCGGTTCGTCCGCTGGCTGATGGTGCAGCAGCGCCTGGTGCCGACCCTGGTGCAGGACTTCTCGGGAACGCTGCACGGCCTGTGGCAGCCCTGGCTGGCCGATGAGCAGGTCGCCACCCGCCTGGCCAAGCTCCTCGCCGCCATGCCCCCGGCCGCCCGCGCCGCCGACGATCTCTTCACCAACCAGCCCTGGCCGGTGCTCGAGGACTTTCTCGTACGCGTGCTCGACGCCCAGTGCCGCGTCGTCATGGCCGACGAGAACATGATCGAGACCATCGAGTCGCGCCGCGCCCTCCCCGGCCCCACCGGCGCCGGCGACCCGCACGTGCAGTGGCTCTCCGGCCTGCTCGAGGCCGGCGACGCTGTCCCCGCCGTCGGCGCCCAGCGCCCCGAACTGCTCAAGCGCGTCCGCTCCTGGATCGGCGTCCTCGACCAGCGGGCGGCCGATTCCGCCTGGCGCCTCTGCGTCCGCCTCAGCGAACCCGTCGACATGTCCGACCTGCCCGAGTTCGCCGCCCCCGCTTCGTCCCTCACCTGGCCGATGACCCTCCACCTCCAGTCGGTCGAGAATCCCTCGCTGATGCTCGACGCCCGCGACATCTGGATCCTCCCCACCGACAGCGCCACCGTCGGCGGCAAGCACGTCGACAAGCCCCAGGAACTCCTCCTGGCCGAGCTCGGCCGGGCCGCCCGCCTCTACAAACCTCTCGAAGACGCCCTCAAGTCCAGCGAGCCTTCCGAGATCGCGCTGGCCACCAATCAGGCCTACGAGTTCCTGCGCGAGATCCGCCCCGTGCTCATCGAGCAGGGCTTCGGCGTGCTCTCGCCCGAGTGGTGGGATTCGCCCGGCACCCGCCTGGGCGTCCGGCTGCGCATCGACAGCGGCGACACGCCCGAGGGCCCCGGCTCCGATCCCTCCTCGGTCGGCAGCCGCGTGGGCCTCGACACGCTCGTCAACTACCGCTGGCATGTCACCATCGGGCAGACGGTGCTCTCGCTCCAGGAGTTCGAGCGGCTGGCCAATCTGCGCTCGCCGCTCGTGCTCGTCGGCGGCCGCTGGGTCGAGGTCCGCCCCGAAGACGTCAAGGCCGCGGTCCAGTTCATTCGCGAGAACCCGGGCGGCCAGATGGAGCTGGGCAAGGCCATCCGCCTGGCGTACAACGCCGAGCTCCGCTCCACCGGCCTTCCCGTGCTGGGGATGGACGCCACGGGGTGGATCTCCAGCCTCCTCAGCGACCCCGCCGCCAATCAGCAACTCCCCATGCTGACCCCCCCCGAGGGCTTCGTCGGCTCGCTACGGCCCTACCAGCTCAAGGGCCTGTCCTGGCTGGCGTTCCTCGACCGCTTCGGCCTCGGCTCCTGCCTGGCTGACGACATGGGCCTGGGCAAGACCATCCAGTTTCTGGCCCTGCTGCTGCAGGAGCGGCTCAGCCGCCCGCCGGAGGAACCCGCCCGCCCGACGCTTCTGGTGGTGCCGATGTCGGTGGTGGGCAACTGGCTGCGCGAGACGCGCCGCTTCGCCCCCGCCCTGGTGGTGCACGTTCACCACGGCCCCACCCGCCCCCAGGGCGAGGAGCTCCTGCACATCTGCGCCAAGAGCGACCTGGTCGTCACCACCTACGCCCTCGCCCATCGCGACCGCGAGAGCCTCGAGCCCATCCCCTGGGGCCGCATCGCCCTCGACGAAGCCCAGAACATCAAGAACCCCGGCACCAAGCAGACTCAGGCCATCCGCGCCTTCGACGCCCCGCGCCGCGTCGCCCTTACTGGCACGCCGATCGAAAATCGCCTCAGCGAGCTCTGGTCCATCATGGACTTTCTCAACCCCGGCCTCCTGGGGTCGCTCAACGACTTCCGCCGCCGCTTCGCCGTGCCCATCGAGCGCTACCACGACCCCCATCGCGCCCGCCAGCTCCGCGCCATGGTGCAGCCCTTCGTCCTGCGCCGCCTCAAGACCGACCCCACCGTCATCGCCGACCTCCCCGAAAAGGTCGAGACCAAGGAATACTGCTACCTCACCCCGGAGCAGGCCGCGCTCTACGAACAAACCGTCAAGGAAATGCTCTCCTCCGCCGAGACCGCCGAAGGCATCCAGCGCCGCGGCGTCATCCTCGCCGGGCTCGTCAAGCTCAAGCAGATCTGCAACCACCCGCGCCAGTTCCTCAAGCACCTCGACACCCACGTACCCGCCCCTGCCTCGCCCGCCAGCGACGCCCTCGCCAACCCCGGCGACGAGGACGCCATCCCGGCCGGCGTCGAGCTCGTTCCGCCGCACCGCTCCGGCAAGTGCGTCCGCCTCATCCAGATGCTCGAGGAAGTCCTCGCCACCAGCGGCCAGGCCCTCATCTTCACCCAGTTCCGCCAGATGGGCCAGATCCTCTCCACCATGCTCCGCCACGAGCTCGATCGCGAAGTGCTCTTCCTCCACGGCGGCACCCCCGCCAAGGATCGCGACGCCATGGTCGCCTCCTTCAACAAGGGCGACGGCTCGGCCCCGCTCTTCGTCCTCTCCCTCAAGGCCGGCGGCGTCGGCCTCAACCTCACCGGCGCCAATCACGTCTTCCACTTCGACCGCTGGTGGAACCCCGCCGTCGAGAGCCAGGCCACCGACCGCGCCTATCGCATCGGCCAGACCCGCACGGTGCAGGTGCACAAGTTCGTCGTCGCCGGCACGCTCGAGGAACGCATCGACCAGATGATCGAGCAGAAGTCGGCCCTCGCCGACAACGTCATCGGCTCCGGCGAGGCCTGGCTCACCGAGCTCTCCCTCACCCAGCTCCGCGATGTCCTCACGCTGCGGCCCGACGCCGTCGCTGAGGAAGGCGAAGAGTAACGCCGCCGACGCCGGCCCTGAACCGGACCGCGATAGCATTGGCCCGACCTCCCTCCCAAGGCCCACTCGGAGCTCGCCGCATGTCGCATCGGTTTCTCCCCAGCGCCGCCTGCCTCTTGCTCTCGGCTGGCCTGTTGCTCCCGCTCTCGGGCTGCATCGTGGCCGCTGTCGCCGCCGCGGGCGTCGGCACCTACGCCTACGTCAAGGGTGAGATGAAGACCACCCTCTCGGCGCCGCTCGATCGCGCGTACGACGCCGCCAAGGCCGCCCTCGTCGACGACCTCCAGTTCGCCCTCACTGATGACCGCAAGGATGCCCTGCAGGCCATCATCAAGGCCCGCGAGGCCGACAAGACGCAGATCTCCCTCAACCTCAACGCCTCGCCCGACGGCAAGCTCACCGATATCACCGTCCGCGTGGGCACGTTCGGCGATGAGGCCAAGTCGCGCCTCATCCTCGACAAGATCCGCGCCCGCCTGTGATTCCCGCGAGGGCGCCCCTACGCTCTTGATTCCGTTCAAGCGCGCCATCGCACCGCCGATGGGGCGTCGTCTGAACGCGCCCATCGCTCGCCACTTCCCTCACGCATGACCCCTGTTCCCCCAAACCCGTCAGGTTCTCAGGGCTCTTCAGGCTCCCCGGCGCCGCGCGTCGCCCCGACCTCGCCAGCCGCTTCCGCCCCCCCAGCCGGCCCTCCAATCGGCCCCACACAGGCCAATCCGCCAGGAGCCTACGGCCCAGGCGGTCAGCCCGTCCGCCGCTTCGAGCCCCGCGCCCCGCAGCCCACCATGCACCCCCGCAAGGTTCGCGGCGGTGTCCGCCTCGAGAACCGCGACGGCGCCCAGCTCGCCTGGGCTGGCCAGCGCTGGATGCGCCTCATCGAAGACCACGCCCCCAACGCGGCGCTCACCGAGGGGCTCGCCTACGCCAAGATGGGCCAGACCCGCGCCCTCAGCATCAACCCCGGGCACATCTCCGCCCGCGTGCAGGGCCGCATGCCCTCGGCTTACGCCGTCGACATCCGCATGCCCGTCTTCACCCACGAGCAGTGGGAGGCCGCCACCACCGCCATGCTCGAAGAAGCCCGCCACCTCGCCGGGCTGCTCTCCGGCGATGTGCCCCCGGGTATCGAGGACCTCTTCGCCCCGCTCCACCTGCGGCTCTTCCCGCAGGACAACTCCGACCTCGCCCTCTCGTGCTCGTGCGCCCGCAACCCCGCACGCATCCTCACCGCCCCGCTGGTGATGACCCAGGACCGCTCCGCCACACCACCCCCCACGCCCCCAGCCCCCACACCCCCAGGCGTCAGCCCACTCGCGGACCCCGCCGAGGCTTCCGCTGACGCCCCCTTCGCCAACGCGCCCGACGCCGCAGGCCCCGCCGCAAGCCCCACGCTTCCCGGCCCGACCACTCCGGCCGCACCCGCGGACGGCGACCCCTTCGTCCACCCCGCCGGCCCCGCTGGCCCCGCCCCAGCTCAAGCGCAAAGCCCTGTCCAGGGCCCCTGGTGCAAGCACGTCTGCTGCGTCATGGCCCTGCTCGCTGAGCGCGTCAGCCGCGACCCCTTCATGGTCTTCGCCCTGCGCGGCATGTCCAAGGAAGACCTCCTCGAGCGCCTCCGCCAGAAGCGGGCGCTGCTTTCCAGCGCCCGTCAGAAGCCCGGCGCCCCCAGCGTCCCCGGCGGCTCCCCCGGCCTGGTCCCCGGCGGAGAACGCCCCGTTCCCGCCTATTCACCCCGCATCCCAGGCGTCGGTGAAGAGCCCGCCCCAGCCCTCGAGCTCTGCCTCGCGGAATTCTGGCACCTCGGCCCCCAGCTTGAAGAACTCGACCTTCCCCTCGTCCGCCCCGAGGCCAGCCACGTGCTCCTCCGCCGCTTGGGCCCAACCCCCTTCGCCGATGGCAAGTTCCCCCTCCTGGGCCTCCTCCAGACGTGCTATGACGTCATCTGCGAGCACGCCCTACGCGAAGATCAGGGCGAGTCCGCCGCACCCCCCGAGATCGACCCAGAAACCGATCCCGACGGCAACCCAGACTGACTCGACTCCGCCCGATTCGGCGGAGCCCTGATTGCCCGGCGCCTATCATCGACAGTTCGGAGCCGACCGCGACGGACGTCAGGCCTTGATTGCACCCAATCAAAGCCCGATCGAGGCGCGGTCATGGGTCTTCCCATCGCGGCTGATGGAAGGTCCAGCTTCGGCTGTCGGGCTCGTTTCCGCTTCGCCGTTCTGGCGACGCGGCCCCGAGTGTTCCCGCCGGCAAACATGCCGCGGCCTCCACCGCCGTCCATCACCATCTGGACGGTCTGCGAGGACCGCGAACGATCGGTCCTCGCACCCGGCTCGGGTGTCGGCTTCGGCATCGCCGAATCCGCCTCCCAGGCCTCTTTCAGGAGGTTCGTCCGGCCGCATACTGGCCGATGGTGTAACGGTAGCACAGCAGTTTTTGGTACTGCTTGTCCAGGTTCGAATCCTGGTCGGCCAGCTTCCTTTCCGGCTGCCCCCTGCCGCCCGCCTCGCCCAACCCCGCCCGCACGCCCCCAAACCGGCGATCGACCGCCCCCGGCGTCCAGTGCCGCCGCCTCGCAGCATCACCGACCCCCTCATGACTACCCCGGCCCCCATCAAGCCCCAGCCGCCCATCGCCGTGATCCTCGCCGCAGGCAAGGGCACCCGCATGCGCTCCGACCTGCCCAAGGTCCTCCACCCCATCGGCGGCCGGCCGATGGTGCACTGCGTGGTCGACGCCTGCCGGGCCGCAGGCTGCAAGCGGATCATCCTGGTCGTGGGATACAAGCAGGATTTGGTCCGCTCCGCCTTCGAGGGCACCATGGGCCTCCCCGCCGGCATGGGGGTCGAGTTCGCGGTCCAGGACCAGCAGTTGGGCACCGGGCACGCCGTGCAATCGTGCGCCCAGGCCCTGTCGGCCCAGGCGCTGGCCCCGGGCCAGCCGGTCTTCGTGCTCGCCGGCGATGGCCCGCTGATCCGCCCTGACACGCTGCTCAAGCTGCTGCGGCGCCATGTCGACTCTCGGGCCGAGGCGACGCTGGCCACCAGCGTCATCGAGGACCCGGCCGGCTATGGCCGCATCGTGCGCGACGCCGCGGGGGCCTTCACCGGCATCGTCGAGCACAAGGAATGCTCGCCCGAGCAGCTCAAGATCCGCGAGGTCAACCCTTCTTACTACTGCTTCGACTGCCGGGCTCTCTTCGACTGCCTCGCCCGCCTGAAGCGCAACGAGCAGTCAGGCGAGTACTACATCACTGACGTCCCCGCCATGCTGCTCTCCGAGCGCCGTAAGGTCGAGGTCATCGACGCCGTGCCCCCGCAGGACGTGCTCTCGATCAACACTCCCGAGCAGCTCGCCGAGGTCGACGCCATCTACCGGGGCCGGCACGCCTCGGGTCATGCATCGGGCCAGGGTTCGCCCGCCAGGAGGCCCGTCCAATGAGCAGCGGCCCCGCCACCAGCGTCAACGGCTACGAACTCAAGATCTTCGCCGGCCGAACCAGCCTCGAGCTGACCGACCGCATCTGCAACCACCTGAAGCTGCAGCGCGGCGCCGCGCACATCGAAACCTTCCCCGACGGCGAGGTCATCGTCCGTGTCGATGAGGACGTCCGCGGGCGCGACGTGTTCGTGGTCCTCTCGACCTGCTACCCCGTCAACGACAACATCATGGAGCTGCTGGTCTTCATGGACTGCCTCCGGCGGGCCAGCGCCAGCCGCATCACCGTGGTCATGCCCTACTTCGGCTACGCCCGCCAGGACCGCAAGGACGCCGGGCGCACCCCCATCACCGCCAAGCTGGTGGCCAACCTCATCACCGCCGCCGGCGCCAACCGGGTCCTGGCCGTCGACCTGCACGCCGCCCAGATCCAGGGCTTCTTCGACATCCCCGTCGATCACCTCTCGTCGATGCCGGTGCTCAACCGCTACTTCCAGGGCATCCGCGACCGCCTGGGCGATCTCTGCCTCGTCAGCCCCGATGTCGGCAACGTCAAGGTCGCTGAGCAGTACGCCAACCTGCTCTCGGGCGAGCTGGCCATCATCAACAAGCGGCGCGTCAGCGGCAGCGAGGTCCTCACCGAGCACATCATCGGCAACGTCAAGGGCAAGACCGTCCTGCTCATCGACGACATGATCTCCACCGGCGGCACCGTTGTCGAGGCCTCCGAGCTCTGCTTCCGGCACGGGGCCAAGGAAGTCATCGCCGCCGCCACCCACGGCGTCTTCGCCGGCAAGGCCGTCGAGAAGCTCGCCAAGAGCAACATCAGCCAGGTCGTCGTCACCAACACCATCCCCTGCGGCCCCCGCCTCGACCCCTTGCGCGGGAAGCTCGTCGAGTTGTGCGTCTCCGAGCTCCTCGGCGACGCGATCAACAACATCCATTTCAACAAGTCCATCAGCGCGTTGTTCAAGAACAACGCCGGAGTCAAGAGATAGTTCAGCAGGTAGCCGTCCGCGGCCGGCGCGCGCCGGTCCGCTCGCGGCGAGAGGCTTGAAAGGAACCCACCCATGCACGAGAAGTCACCCGTCCTCCGCGCCACCCCCCGTGAACGCCTCGGCACCCGCTACGCCCAGCGGGCCCGCGCCAAGGGCCTCCTCCCGGGCGTCATCTACGGCCACGGCCAGGCCCCCATCGCCGTCAACTTCGAGGGCCGCGACGCCGTCCGCCACATCGAGGCCGGCGAGAAGGTCTTCCGCCTCGAGTACCCCGGCGCCTCCGCCGACCAGATGCTCCTCCTCAAGGACCTCCAGTTCGACTACCTGGGCGACACCATCGTCCACGCCGACTTCGCCCGCGTAGACCTCGACGAGCGCGTCAAGTCCCGCGTCCACGTCGAGCTGCTGGGCGAGGCCAAGGGCCTCAAGACCGCCGGCGCCATCCTCATGCACCCCACCAACGAGATCGAGATCGAGTGCCGCGTCCGCGACCTCCCCGAGAAGGTCTCTGTCGAAATCGGCGACCTCGATGTCGATGAGTCCATCACCGCCGACAAGGTCAAGCTCCCCTCGCCCGACATGAAGCTCCTCACCGACCCGCACGCGGTCGTCGCCCAGATCATCGTTCAGAAGGAAGAGGTCGCCGCCGAGGCCGCCGTCGTCGGCGCCGAGGCCACCCAGCCCGAAGTCATCGGCGAGAAGGAACGCGCCGAGAAGGCCGCCGCCGACGCCGCCGGCAAGGGCGGCAAGCCCGCCGCCGGCGCCGCCCCGGCCAAGAAGGACGCCGCGCCCAAGAAGTAACTCCTCTCTACGCCCCCGCCCCGCCACCCCACGCCATGAAGTTGATCGTCGGACTAGGCAATCCCGGCAGCGAATACGAGCGCACGCGCCACAACGCCGGCTTTCTCGCCGTCGACCGCGTCGCGAAGCGCCACGCGCCCGCAGGGATCCCTCGCTCCAAGTTCAACGCCATGGTCCTCGAAGCCCCCATCGGCCCCCCCCCCAGCGGCCCCGCCGGCCGCTCCGGGGGCGGAGGGGGAGGGGGGGGAGGGGCCGGCGCCGCGCCCGAGCGCTGCATCCTCCTCAAGCCCCTCACTTTCATGAACCGGTCCGGCGCCCCCGTCGCCGAGACCCTCAACTTCTACAAGCTCTCCCCGCAGGAGGATCTCCTGGTCCTCGTCGATGACTACGCCCTGCCCCTCGGGCAGATCCGCATCCGCCAGTCCGGCTCCAGCGGCGGCCACAACGGCCTGGCCGACGTCGAACGGGCTCTGGGCCGCAGCGACTACCCCCGCCTACGCATCGGCGTCGATCCGCCCCCCGCCGCCTACGACGACCCCGCCGACTGGGTGCTGGGCGCCTTCACCGCCGACCAGCTCGCGCGCCTCGACCCGGTTCTCGATCGCGTCGCCGACGCCGTGCAGGCCTTCGCCTCCCGCGGCGTGGTCGCCGCCATGAACGCCTTCAACACCCGCGACCCGGCCGGCAGCGAGAAGCCCCCGCCGCCCCCCAGACCCCCGCCCTGACCCGTCCCCCAAGTCCCCTCTCCACCCTCCAAACCACCGCCACATCAGTCCCGATTCCTGACCGAGTTTTTTCGAGCATTCACGAGCATTCCAGAGACACACCCATGCGCATGATCCCCACGACTCACTACGAAGCGATGTTCCTCCTGGGCCAGGCCGCCGCGACCGACCTCGCCGGCTCCGTCGGCCACATCAAGGAAATCCTCACCAAGAACGGCGCCGAGATCATCGCCCTCAAGAAGTGGGCCGATCGTCCCCTCGCCTACCCCATCAACAAACAGAAGCGGGGCATGTACATCCTCTGCTTCTTCTCCGTCGCCACCGACAAGATGGGCGCCATCGAGCGCGGCTTCAACCTCTCCGAAGTCGTCCTCCGCACCCAGATCATCAAGGCCGATCACCTCTCCGTCGAGGAAATGAAGAACGCCGACGGCCAGGCTGACCTCACCATCGAGGCCAACCTCCGCGCCGCCGCCGCGCCGGCGCCCGGGGCCGCCCCCACCCCGGCCGCCGCACCCACCGGCCCCGCGACCACCGCTGGCGCCCCGACGGCCGCCGCCGCCGCCCCCGCGGCCGAGCCCGCCGCCCGCTGAATCAGCATCACTGGACACCCTGATCGGATTCTGATAGGATCGGGGTGTCGACCCGTGTCGACGCCCCTTTGGCGGGCGTCTGCTCGACTTTCACCCCTGCGCGAAGCGCACCCCGGAGCGCACCCATGGCGGCCAACTTCAACCAAGTCATCCTGATGGGCAACATGACGCGCGACATCGAAGTCCGCTTCACCCCGGCCAACACCGCCGTGGGCACGTTCGCCCTGGCCGTCAACCGCACTTGGACCACCCCGCAGGGCGAGAAGCGCGAGGAGGTCTCGTTCATCGACTGCGAGGCCTGGGGCAAGGCCGCCGAGCTCCTCAAGCAGTACACCTCCAAGGGCAGCCCTCTGTTCGTCAGCGGCCGCCTGAAGCAGGACACCTGGGAGGACAAGAACGGCGGCGGCAAGCGCAGCAAGATCAAGGTCGTCGTTGAGGACTTCCGGTTCATCGGCTCCCGGGCTGGCGCTGAGGGCTCCAGCGGTGGGGGGGGTGGGGGGGGTGGGGGTGGAGGGGGGGGCTACAGCCGCTCCAACGGTGGGAACGAGTACGACCAGTCGGCCCCCCCGGCCCCGCAGGTTCGCACCGGCCGCCCGGCTCAGCCGGCCGCCGACGCTCCGCCCGCCATCGGCGAGGAAGACATCCCCTTCTAATCCGGCTTCAGTTCTCGGGCTCTGGCTCTCGGGCTCTGGGGCCGCCGCAGAACCCGATTTTCGTCCCCTGCCCATGACCGGAGCTCATCCGGCTCCTAGACTCTCGACCCCAGTTGGGGCCGCCCGGGCCGTGCGCCCGCGTCCGCGGCTCCTAACTCTCCGGCCCCGCCCTCAGGGCGGCCCGCCAGAAAGGACAGCGCCCCATGGCTCGCACTCTCGAACTGCTCCTCACTGAAAACGTCGAAGGCTCCGGCATCGTCGGCGATGTCGTGAAGGTCCGCAAGGGCTTCGCCCGCAACTTCCTCCTGCCCCGCGGCTACGCCACGACCCCCAGCGAAGAGAAGATCGCCCAGCTCAAGGGCAAGCGTGAAGAGGCCCAGCGCGAGCTCGCCGAGATCCGCCGCCAGCGCGAGGCCCTCATCGCCAAGCTGCAGGGCCACGAGGTGGCGCTGATCCGCTCGTGCAACGATCAGGGCATCCTCTACGGCGGCGTCACCCAGCAGGACCTTTGCGACCTCCTCGCCGGCCAGGGGCATGTCGGCATCAAGCAGCGCGACGTCCGCATCGGCTCGGTCATCAAGCGCGTCGGCGAGTACGAGGTCCACATCAAGTTCGAGGCCGAGCTCGAAGCCAGCATCAAGCTCCACGTCAAGCCCGACCGCAAGCTCGACATTGACGACCGGCGCGACGCTGAGAAGCCCGCCGACGCCGTGGCCGCCCCCGCGGGCGAAGCTGGCGCCGCCGCCACCACCGCTCCCGAAGCCAAGACTGAAGCCAAGACCGACGGCAAGCCCGCCGAGAAGGCCAAGGGCGACAAGCCCAAGGCCCCCAAGGCCAAGGCCGAGGGCGACGCCCCCGATGCCCCGGCGCCCGCCGGCGAGAAGGCCGAGAAGGCCGCCAAGCCCAAGGGCGAGAAGGGCGGCAAGGGCAAGGACGGCGCCGACGCCGCCGCGCCGGCCACCAACAAGTCCAAGACCGGCTGGGGCACGGTCGCCGAGGTCCCCGCGGGGCTCTCCGACCTGCTCAAGCCCAAGCGCGAACGCCGCGAGCGCCGCTGATCAGCGGGGCCGCTTGGCCCCCCGCGCGCAAAACATGCAGCCCGACCGTAAGGGAGGGCGTTCCGGCGATGTCCCTGCGCGCAGCACGCAGCGGCGCCATCAGGCCGCCCGGGTACACAACGTGCGCAATGCATGCCGCCCAACCGTGAGGCACGGTGTTCCGGCCTCGCCCCTGCGCGCTAGCACACAGCCCGGCCGCGCCCCGCTCCGCCCGCGCGCCAAGCTCCCGCCCCCCCTCCCCCCAACCATCACTTGTTCTGCGGGGTCTCCAGCCGCACCACCGGCGACATCTCCTTGATCGCCTTGCCCCCGATTGCGAAGTACTGGATCTTCACACCCAGCGAGCAGCGGAAGAAGAGCGTCAGCTTCTGGTCTGTCCGGCTCTTGCTCAGGCCCGGCAGCTCGTCCTTGCTGGTGATCGGGTTGCCCGGGGTGTAGCGGATCTTGAACGTCTTGCCGTCCTCGTACAGGTAGCCCACGCACTGGTGCCGCTGCGGCTGGGGCAGGTCGTCCACCAGCGTCGGGGCGCCTTCCGCCGCCGCCGCCGAGCCCGCCAGCAGGTCGAAGTCCGATCCCGGGCTGACGTTCACCTGCACGATGACCGTGGTCGCGTCGACCAGCAGCTTGTTGACGATCAGCGACTTCTCGCCGCCGCGCTCGAACTTCTCATTGGCGAAGAACTCCGCCGTGCCGCCGATGATCTTGTTCTGGTCGTCGGCCTGGATGTCGCGGAGGTTGCCCTTGTTGAGCATCAGGCTCAGCGTGTTGCTCACGCTCACCGCCGGGCCGCCCTGCGGCTGCGTCTGCGGGTTCGATTTCCACGCCGTCACGCCCGACTTGTCCAGCTCGGCGCCCACCGGGGCCGTTGACGCGTTGAGCAGCGCCCCGTTCTTGATGGCCTCGTCGCGGGCCTTGGTGTCGGCGAACTTCGAGAACGCCGCCTTCACGGTGAAGGCCTCCCCTTCGCCCTCGCCCACCGCCAGCCGCACCCCGCGAACATAGAGCGCGATGGGCTTGCTGTCCTTGGGCACCAGGAACTCAAAGGCCATCCGCGGCTCCGACCCGCCGCCGACGGAGCTCAGGAAGATCCCCTTGCTGTCGAACCGCCAGCGACCCGCGAGCGGCTTGTCACCCTTGGCCTGGCTGATCATCGCGAAGGGCTGCAGTCCCTGCGTCGTCCCGTCGAGGTTCTCGCACAGCAGCGTCAGGTGCCCGTTGCCGAAGACCACCTGGCTGCTCGACTCGCGCAGACCCGCCTTGGGGGCGATCACGTACCCCTCGATGCGGTGCTGTCCCGACGTCACGTCCTCACCCGACACCAGCTTCACCTTCTGCGAGCGGGCGTCGTACGTGTCCTTGGTCAGGTCCGGAACCGCCAGCGTCCCGCCGTCGTTGACGGTGTAGCGTCCCACCAGCGAGACATCACCCGGCCGGGCCGCGAACTTCAGCGTTGCGTCCTCGGGGCCCAGCTTCATCAGGTGACCGCGATCCGCCAGGTCCGGGTAGTACCGGGCCAGCGATGTGTCGCTGGCGAAGGCGTTCTCCGAGGCGTGCTGGTACAGCGCCGCCACCAGCTTGTCGGCCGGCAGCCACAGCCCGCCCGTCCGCACCGGTGAGCCGCCGTTATCCGATTCAATGGGCGCAAAGCCCATAAGGTCGCTCTTGCTCGAGATCATCGAGACCGACAGGGCGATCATGCCCGACGCGATCAGCCCGATCCCCGCCCCGCACACGCCCCCGCCGACGATGTCCACGATCGGCTCGCACTTGGCGTTGGCCCGCACCACCGAGTTCACCGCCGCCGACAGACCCCCGGTCACCACCGCGAAGGGCAGCAGCAGCCCGAGGCCCCACGCGACGCTCCCGATGAAGTCGCCGCCCCCGAGCAGGGCGTTGGAGACCGGCTCCCACACGGCGAAGGCGACCGCGCCGCCCGCCAGGACGCAGGCCAGGTGCAGCACCGCCGAGAAGAACCCGCGGATCGACCACAGGTAAGCCACCAGCAGCACCACCGCGATGACGATCACGCTCATGATCATGGGAGTTGCTCCGATCCGAACCCGCCAGCCTGAAACAGAACCTGTCACAGAACCACTGAAGCAAGAACCGCTGAAACAACCGCTCTGTCAACCGCGGCCCGGCCTCACCGGCCGCCCGCCGCTCGGTCCTTCCCGACCGGCCGCATCACCCTGCCGCGCCGCCGGAGGTCGCGCGGGTGACTTCTTCGACGCTGGTCATCCCCGAGATCGCCTTCCGCAGCGCCGCCTGCTGCATGCTCGCCAGGTTCCGCTTCCGCAGCGAGGCCTTGAGCGCCGCCAGGTTCCCCTGGGCGATGTGCTCGCGCTCCTCGTCCCCGAAGCGGTAGACCTCGAAGACGCCCTCCATCTGGAAGTACCCGATCCCCGCGCACACCGGGCACACCTCGGGCCGGTTCTTGATCAGCACCTGCCCGCCCTTCTTGAACAGCTGCGGGACCTGCTTCGGATCGGCGATCCCCAGCTTCTTGAGCATCTCCGGCGACGGCGGATACGCAACGCGGCAGTTGGTGCACAGCCGGCGGATGAGCTTGTGCCCCACCGCCCCCGCCAGCCCCTTGGCCGCCAGCTCGTTGTCCCCCACGCCCTTGATGTACGCCTCCACCGCCGCCAGGGCGCTGTCGGTCCGCACGCAGACGTACACCCGCGTGCGCTCCAGATCAGCCCTGGCCACTTCTTTGGCCGTGTTGGCGTCGGGCATCTCCGCCACGCCCAGCACATCGGGGTCGCGCCGCAACTGCGACCGCACCGTGGTCCCGAAGTCCGCCCCCTCCGCCGTGGGGTCGAAGACATTGTGCCGGATGCCCTCCAGCACGCCCTGCTGCTCAACCTCCACCGTCACCACGCTCAGCACATAGGCGTCGTGCATCTGCAGCAATGAGAGCAGGGTCGTCGTCCGGCCGCCGTCGGGGAGGCCCGCCACCAGCACCACGCCCTTGCGGACGGTCTCGGGGTAGGGGTCGCCGTCAGAGGTCTTGAGCGTCTGCCCGGTGAGGACCTTGAGCTCCGCCATCTGGTCGGGCAGCAGCCCGAGCTCCTCGGGCTTACGCCGCACCACCTGGTCGGCGTCGAAGAGCAGCGTCAGCCGCATCCCGCCCTGCACGCCGATGCTCGTCACCCGCACCTTGTGGACGTTCCCGCCCTCGGCCACGTTGAGCTCCGCCTGCAGACGCCGCCGCCGGTCGTTCACGTCGAGCTTGGCGCACGACTTCCAGAAGTCGATCAGCTTCAGCGCGTTCGCCGCCGGCATCGGGTCGCCCGGCTGCCGCACCGAATCGATCAGGTACGACGGGGCGTAGGTCCCGTCCTTGCCCGTCGGCGCCACGTCCACCTGCGACGCCCGCTTGGCGATCGCCTGCAGGTACATCGCCTCGGCAGCCGTCCGCACTTCGTACTCGGGCGTCGCCGCCGGCGGGGCCAGCACGTCCGCCTTGTCCGGGCCCTTGATCGCCAGCTTGACCTGCCCGGCGCCCTTGGCCTTCTTGCGCGCCTCGATCTCCGCTTCGCTGGGCTTCTTCATCCGCAGGCTGATCCGGTGCTCCACCGGCACCCGCTCGTCGCGGTTGGACGCGATGACATACGCCGCCAGCGGCGCCCCCAGCAGCGCCAGCATCGCCCCCCAGCCCGCGAAGAACCCGCCGATCCCCGCCACCGGCATCACGAACGCCGTCACGATCCCCGCCGTCGCCGCCACCAGGTGAACCGCGTTCCACGTCGTCCGCGGCAGGAAGAACCGCGCCGCATGCTTGTCGAACACCCGGGACACGATCCACGCCCACCCCGCCAGCGTCAGCAGGTACACCAGCGGCTTCCACGGCGAAACCAGCAGCAGGCCCTCCGCCAGGGTGCGGCCTTCAGCGAGTAAGAAAGTGGTAGCGAAGCCCGTCGTTGGCATGCCGACTCCCAAAGCGGAAAAGTGCGGACCACATGAAGAACCAGACCGACCCCAGTGCCCCCAGGAGGGGGCGGGGCCAAGAGGGCATAAGGATACCGATGTTCGGGCCCCGCGTGTGAACGGTTCCCCGCGATTTGCCGCCCAGGCCCGAGCCTGAGCCGCAGCCCCTGGTCGCCGGCGCGGCATGGGCCAATCTCGGTTCAGACGCAGGAATGGTCGGGGGAAAGCGGCGAGCCCGCGGTCGGTGCGAGGAGATCGCGCAAAAACCTCGCCCGGGCGGAGCCCGCAAGCCTCATTCGACCCTGCTGCCGCTCACCGGCCAATCACCGGCTCGGGCCGCCCAGCTTCTTCAGCCGCATCGTCAGCTCGTCTCGGTTGGGCGTCGCCTCCATCGCCACACGCACGTGGATGAGCTCCTTCTCCACCAGCTCCACCAGCGCGGCGTTGAAGTCCTTCATCCCGCTCTGCCGCGCCTCCACCGTCTTGAGGTACTCGCGCAGCTCGCCCTCGCGCCCCTCAAGGATGTGCTTCTGCACCACCGTGTTGTTGATGAGCACCTCGATCGCCGGGATGCGGTGAATCTCGGGCTTCAGCGTCGGCAGCAGCTTCTGATAGACGAAGCCGCGCATCTGGTAGGCCAGAATGCGCCGCACCTGCTCCACTTCCTCCGCCTCGAACAGGCCGTAGATGCGGCTGAAAGTCTGCGTCGCGCTCGACGCGTGGATCGTTCCGTACACCAGGTGGCCCGTCTCCGCGGCGTGCAGCGCCGCCTCGAACGTCTCGTTATCGCGCATCTCGCCCACAAGCACGATGTCGGGGTTCTCACGCACCAGGGCCCGCAGCGCGATCTTGAAGTCCAGGCAGTCGATCCCGATCTCGCGCTGGTTGATCGTCGCCTTCTTGTCGGTGAAGATGTACTCGATCGGGTCCTCGATCGTGACGATGTGCACCGGCTTCCGCTCGTTGACGTAGTCGAGCATCGCCGCGATCGTCGTCGACTTGCCCGAGCCCGTCACGCCGCTCAGCAGCACGATGCCGTTGGGCTGCATCGCCAGCTCCGACATCGACTCGGGCAGGAACAGCTCCTCGAAGCGGCGGATTTTGCTCGTGATCAGGCGGCACGCGCACGCCAGCTTCCCGCGGGCCTGGAACAGGTTCACGCGGAAGCGGTTGTGCTCGTCGTAGTCGTACGCGAAGTCCACCGAGCCGAACTTGTGCAGATCCGCCATCTGCTCCTCATCGAGGATGTGCTTGGTGATGTCCATGAACTCCTTGGGCGTCACCGGTTCGGTGTCCAGGGACTTCAGGGCGCCGCGCAACCGGATCACCGGCTGCTTGCCGGTCTTCACGATCAGATCCGAGGCTGAGAACTTGATCGCCGCCTTCAGAAAGTCGCCGAACCGCGTCGCGTGCGGGTCGTGCGATTCGTCCGGATCCAGGTGGATGTGCCCGGCAGGGGCCGCGGGAGGGGTCGCGTGGGTGGTGCTCATCGGTGGTGCGCCAGGAGTGGGGGCTTCGCCATGCCCATCCGCCGGCGTTGTCTGTGCGAGCGGGAGGGGACCGTTGTGCATGGCGTAATCTCCCAATGGTACCTCAAACCCGCCCACGAGTGCGAGAAAGTTTCACCCAGGAATCGGCTTTGAGGGCGGCAGAAGGCCTGCGCCCAGCCCTCCCCGGCCGGGCCTTGGCCCCGGATCGCTTGCGCGCTCCGTTGGTCGGGCTACCGCCCCCGACCTCTGCGGACGAAAAAACCTCGGCGATGAGACGCCGACACTCCGACAGTACTATGCGCCCAAATCCGCCCCGTGGTTGCAATCCAGTCGACTTCCCGGGCTTTTCCTGAAATTCGCCCCTGCGGGCCGGAAACGGGCCGAATTATTGACCCTGTCGGCCAGCCGATTCGCTCACCGTTCCCCTGCTTGACGCCGCTCCCGCTACCGCTCCTGGGCCGCGCGCAGCGCCGCCCGGTCGCGCGCCAGCTCCGCTCCGTCCCCTTCCCCCTCGCCTCTCCCCTTTCCCCTCCCGCCCGAATCGTTCAGCCGCCAGTCGATCGCTCGCCGCAACCGCTCCGCCGCCCGCGCCCGGTCGCCCAGCTTCAGCCAGGCTCGGCCGAGGGCCGAGCAGACCGCGGCCTCGCCTGCCGGATCTCGCGCAAACGCCCCCTCGCCCACCCGCGCGTCCGCCTGCTCAACCAGCGCCCGCGCTTTCTCCCCCGCGTCGCCCTCAAGCGATGGCCCCGCCATCAACGCCTCGATCAGCCCCGCCACCAGCGCCGCGTCGCCCCCCCGTTCGCCCCCGCCTTCGCCACCACCCAGCAACCCCTGGCTGCGCAGCTCCGCCTCCGCCTCGGCCTGAATCGCCTGGGCCTCGTTCCGCGCGATGCCCCCCCGCTCCGCCGCCGCTTCGCGGGCCTGGCGCGCAACCGCCGCGGCGTGCGTCCCGATGAGCCGCAGCACCCAGATTGACCCAGCCGCCACAATCGCGATCGCAATCAGCGCCGCCGCGCCGCCCATGCCCAGCCGCCAGCGCCGCGAATCTGCCGCGCCGCCGTCACCGCCGTAGCCGTCGTTGCGCGCGTGACCAGACCGGTCACCCGTCAAATCGCCCGTCGATTCGCGGGGATCTTGAGCCTCAGACATGCCAGATTATTGCCCGGCCCGCCGCGCGTCAGAGAGCCTGCCGTGCTTAGGCGAGTCGGTCCGCCTCAGCAGCCGAAGTACGCCGAGATGAAGTCCGACAGGTCATCGGGGTCGACGTTCGAATCGGCGTTGAAGTCCGCCCGGTCGCACGCCGGCGTGCCGAAGTAGCACGCGATGTAATCCGACAGGTCGTCAGGATCGGCGTTGCCGTCGCTGTTGAAGTCCGCCGGGCACCTGGGCGTGATGATCGTGTCCAGCCGGGCCTTGGCCAGATCGGCCCGCACCAGGCCCGCGCCGAACTGGTCGTCCCGCCCGGGCTCGCCGAGATCCTCCGCCGTGTCGATCAGCGCCTGCTTCAACTGAGCAACGGTGATGTTGCTGGGGCCATAGACGCCCACCAGCAGCCCCGCCACACCGGCAACGTGCGGACACGCCATCGACGTCCCGCTGAAGAACGCGTACGGATCCGCCCGCGTCACCTGGCCCTGCGCGACCGAGACCGTCGCCTGCACGCCGCTGATCGCCTGCAGCGCATCGCCGTCTTCCTGTGATATCGCCACCACCGGGATGCTCACATCCGTATTCAGCGTGCCGTTGAACACCCCGCCGTTGTCATTGGAGACGATCACCGCCGTCGCACCCGCCGCGATGGCGTTCTCCGTCTTCTCGCGGAACGTCAGCGTGCTCCCGGTCGCGGCGCTCACGCCCCGCCGCCGGATGTGGGCGATGTTCCCCGAGACTTCGGGCGGGAAGTCCGCCGGGTTACCCACGCCGCAGAAGATCGCCGCGCCTGTCGCCGACCCCTGCCCGCTGCCGCCCACGATCGCGCTCGATCGCGCGACCCCGTCCCAGCTGGCCGTCGACACGTTCTGCTCGGTCAGGTGCGGAATCGTCGATTCCACGCTCACCCCGGGGGCTGCGATATCGATCAGCGGGCCGAAATTCGAGAACCCCGCCCGGTTCCGGTTCGCATCCACCGCCGCGACCGACATCACCGCGTCGTACGCCGCGGGGTAAGACGGATCGCTGCTGTTGGAGTTTCCGGCCGCCGCCACCACGAGGACGTTCGCCGCCTCCGCCGCCGCGTACACGTCCGCCTCCGCCTGTGAGAATCCGCCGCCGCCCAGCGACATGCTGATGACATTGGCCCCGTTGGCCGCGGCCCACTCGGCCCCGGCCATCACGCCCGAGCTCGCGCCGCTCCCGCCGTTGGAGAGCACCTTGGCGATCATCAGATCGGCCTCGGGCGCCACGCCGATGACCCCCAGATCGTTGTCGCGGGCCAGCACGGTGCCCGAGCAGTGCGTGCCGTGGTCGTTGAAGTCATCCACAGCCTGTCCCGAAATGAACGACTGCATGGCCACCGGAACCGGCAGGTCCTCGTGCGCGAGGTCCACACCCGTGTCCAGCACCGCCACGCGGGCCCCGCCGCCCCGCCGGCCCGCCGACGTGCTTCCCGCCCACACCGCCGGCGCAGCCACCAGCGTGATGCCGTACGGCGTGCTCTGAGCCATCGCATGCCGCCAATAGTCCAGCTCGGCGTACATCACGCCCGGGCTCGCCCTGTAGGCCGCCACCGCCGCGGGGGCCCCGTTCAGCGGCACTTCCACGCATTCCAGACCCGGAACCAGCGTGTAGCTCCGCAGCGTCTTCATCGCCCCCGCCGCGAGATGCGCCGCCCGCACCTGCTCGGCCGTCGCCCCCGGCCCGAACCGCACCAGCACCTGGGCTGGGTGATACAGGTCTTCGGCCCCGTCAGCAACCAGCGGCGAGGCCATCCGCGATGGACCCTCAGCCCGCACGTCGCTGTTCCCGGCGGGCCCGCTCGAAGCGAGTGCACACCCGGCGGTAGCCGAAACGAGCAAGAAAGCCACCCCGATCCGGGGACGGAAATTGCGCGGGGAACCCATACTCAGCACCTCCAGAGGCTTACCAAGTGTTCATACTGAGGAAGAAACCCTGCGGATGCAACCAATCCGGACTTCTCCGCCAACTCCCCGCCAGCGGCCCAACTCACCACTGCCCGCACCCCCGACCCACCTCGGCCAGGATCTGCCCGCAGCGCAGCCGCCAGGTGTGGTCGCGCAGCGTCCGCGCCCGGCCCGTCGCGGCGATCCGCTCGAGGCGTTCCGGCTCGTCCAGCAGCCGGCGGGCCTTGGTCAGGGCCTCGCCCGGGTCGCTGAACACCACGATCTCCTCATCCTCCGCCCACAGGTCCTCCAGGCCCACCCTGCGGCCCACCAGGGCCGCCGCGCCGCTGGCGGTGATCTCAAAGGGCTTGAGATTCACCCCGACGTCATCCTGCCACCGCATTACGGACAACCCCAGGCGGGCCCGCGAGTACACCGCCGCCTGCTCTGTGTGCGGCACATGCCCGAGCCAGGTCACCCCGGGTTTGCCGCCCCCGCCCCCGCCCGCCGCCAGCTCACCCCAGCCCGCCGCCGCGAGGTCCGCCCCGCCGAAGAGCACGCACCGCAGCTGCCGGGCCAGGAACACGAAGGTGAACGCCCGTCGCCAGGAGTCGATCCGCCGGATCTGCGCGCTGGCGTCGATGAACAGCTGGCAATCGGCGAGCAGGGCCTCCGCGCCGTCCTTCATTTCGGCCGCGCCGTCCTGCCTGACCAGAGCATCCAGGCGCTCGAGCATTGGCCGGTGGGGTTCGCTCAATTGCCGCTCCACGAGGCCTTGAAGCAGCCTTCGCACCCCGTCGCGCCGGGCCGAGGGGGCCCGGTCCACGAGCGCCTCGAGTCCCAGGCCCCTGGCCAGGTCCGCTCTGATCCGCATGACGTCGGGGCGGTCTCGTTCCAACTCCTCGCGCATCGCGTCGGTCGGCGGGGCGTCGCCCGGGCCCAGGGCGAAGGCCAGATCGAACTCACGCTCGCCCATCGCCGCCCACGGGCTGGGCTTGAACGTCTCCTCGCACACCCCGTAGGGCATCCCCCGCGCGTGCGCAAAGCCCATCACCCGGCGCATCTCCTCGGCGATCGCTTCGTTATTCACCACGCTGAAGAGCCAGCGGCTGGCGAAGAGCCCGCTTGGCTGCAGCTTCGGCACGCTCCCAGACTGGGCCCACTGCGGCGCATCGAGCCAGTACATCAGGTGCGGGCACGGGGGCGTCATGGCTTCAAAGCAGGGGATCACCCGGCCCGGCCCGGGCCCTTGGCCCCCCCGCGCCGGCTGGTGCATGAGCGTCGACAGCGCGTTGGACCACATCGCCACCGTCAGGTCGATCCGCTGGGCCCGGATCGCCGTGCTGACCTGGCCCGTGGCTTCGCTCGCCACTTGGGCCCGTCGGCCCGGATTGGCCTCAAAGGCCGCCCAGATCGGGGCCAGCTCGGCCCTCAGGCACTGGTGCCCGGCCCGCTCGAACCCGCGGATGGCGTCGTGAAAAATCTCGCGCGAGACATTGCCCGGTTGCACCAGAAACAAGATGCGCAGCGGTCTGCCCATCGCCCGGCTCCGGGTCGCGACTCACGCTACTTCGTCGGCGGGGCGGCCGGGGGGGTTGTTGCCGGGGGGGTCGTGGCCGGGGGGGTCGTGGCCGGGGGGGTCGTGGGGGTTGCCGCCGGGGCTTCGGGCGCCTTCGCCGGGGTCTTGTCGTCGGCCTTGCCGCTCTTGGTGGGCCCGCCTGCTCCCTGAGGTATGACGGGGTGGGCGGGAATGTTGCCCACCGTCGCCGTGCCGCCCTGGAGGATCTGCGCGATCGTCTTGCGCCCGATCACACTGCTGGGCATCTTCTGGTGATACCCGTGGCAGAGCACGCAATTGAACGGGGCCCCGCCTTCGATCGTGCTGGTCTGAGGCGCGTGGCACTTCTGGCACGATTCGATGCCCGGGAGCAGGATGTCGGTGGTCTTCTCGCTCTCGGTCACCTTCACCTTGCCCTCGTTGTGGCAGTCAACGCACGACACCATCGAGTGGGCATTGTGGCTGAACTGCGACTTGGGCAGCCAGACATCGGGGATCCGGAGCGGACTGATCTGGAAGAGCTCCGGCGCCTCCTTGGGCCCGTCGGTGATCTGCTGGTGGCAGAATCCGCAGTTGTCTTCACGCAGCTTGCTCAGCACGGCGGTGCGCGACTCCTTCATCCACTCCTGTAACGCCGCCTTGTCGGCGAAGGTCTTGAGCTTCGACTTCGGCCCCGCAGGCTTGGCCGCCTCTCCCGCCCCTCCGCCGCGTCGACGCCCGCCGCCGCTGGGCTGCTCGGCCGGGGCGTCCTCGGGCTTCGCCTCGGGCTTGGCCTCGCCTTCACCGCCGCCACCGCCGCCACCGCGCCGCCGCCGGCCGCCGCCGCTCTCTTCCTTCTTCTCTTCGCCCGCCGCCTCGGCCGGCTTGGGGACGAACACGGGCGGGTCCTCGGCTACGAATTCGAAGATCGCCTTGCTCACCAGTTCCGCCACGTGCTCGCTCGAACCGTGCGGCAGCGCCTGCGGCCGGTCAAGCGACTTGGGCGACCCCAGCTTGATCGAATCTCCCGCGGCGCCCACCACGCCCAGCGAGCTCTTGTGGCAGTCGATGCAGTGCTTGTTGAACTCAATCGGCCGCATGTAGCCGCCGTCGGCCTCGGTCTCATGGCAGAACGTGCACGACATCGCGTACTCGGGGCCGTCCTTCCCCTGACGCATCTCGACGTGAATCGCGCGCCCGGTGTCGATCCCCGCCGGGGACTTCCCTTCGCGGATCGCCCCCAGCGCCTCCTGCATGCGCGGCCAGATCGACGGGTCGTTGTGCTTCTTGTGGCCGAAGTTGTACGGTGTGGGGTCCGGCTCGCCGGACTTGAGGACCGCCCATTCCGGGTGGCCGGCCTTGGCCCCGAAGTTCGAGGCGTTGGCCAGCGTGGCTTGCGCGGGAGCCTTCCCCGCCGCGTAGCCGTCGCTCGTCAGGTCCGCGTGGCACTGCGTGCAGGTGGCGTCGGACACGCGGTTGAGGTCGTAGTCATACCCCTGGTGCTCGACGTGGCAGGTCGCGCAGTCGCTCGACATCCGCACCGGGTGGGCGTATCCGTCGAGCTTCCGCTCCTTGCCCAGGTACAGCCGCTGCGAGGGGTGGTGGGCCGTGGCCACGGTTTCGTGGCAGTCCAGGCACTTCTCGGAAGAGACCGGCAGCAGAAACGATGCCGCGGAGTGCTGCCCGTCGGCGCTGTCGGAGACGTGGCACGCGGCGCAGTTGTTGGCGAACATCGAGTGCTGCTTGGTGCATTGGCCCGACGAATAGAACGCATAGGACGCAACGGTGTTGGTCGCGCTCAGCCCCGCCAGCACGAGCGCCCCCAGGGCCACGCCGGCGCAGGCGAAGGCCGAGTAGGTGAACATCGACGTTTGCGGCCAGTGCTTCCGCTTGACGTACGTCAGGTCGATGCGCTCGGAGATCGGGCGTGATTCGATATTGGGCATACCGGCGTTCCAGGCGAGTGTTGGGCGAGTGTGGGCGAGTTCGGGCGAGGATCCAGGTCAGCAGGTCAGGTCATGAGCAGACAACCGGCCACGCGGCGCCGGCGGGTCAGCCGACCCGCATGCCCCAGTAGCGAATGGCGTAGACCGCGTGCACCGCCACCAGCACGATGAACCCCCATGACAAGGGTACGTGCACGATCAGCCAGCCGTGCAGAATCCGCATCCAGCGGCGCTGCGTTTCCAACTGGCGGCGTCGCGCCGCGAGTTCTTCCAGATACGTGATGCCGGGATGGATGTGCACCGGCGTCTGCGTCCGCAGCGCGCCAAAGACTGACGCCGAGGCGGATTCGTTCCGCAGGACCGAATCGCCCTCGCCCCGCCAGAACTTCGCCCCGATGGTCAGCCAGAACTGCCGGACCGGCTCGCCGCCCATCGGCTTGTCGATCTTGGGCGCCGCGGGCTTGGGCGGGGCCGCGGCAGGGGCGGGCGCCGCGGGCTTGGGCGCCGGCGGAGGCGCCGTCGCCACCGCGCCGGCCGGAGTCGCTGAGGCCGCGGCGGCCGCCGGAGCCGCTCCGGCCACCGGCGCGGGAGTGGCAGCGGGCGCCGGCGCCGCAGCCGCGGCTGGGGTCGCCGGCTTGGGCGCGGCCGGAGCCGCTGGAGCTGCCGCGGCTGTCGCTGCCGGGGCAGCGGGCGTTGCCGGCGCCGCCGTCATGATCGGGACCTCCGGCGCCGGCTTGTCCAGGTTCTTGTCAGCGCAGCCGTACTCCTCCACCGTCGCCTTGGCCTGCTGCAGACAGTCCTCCATCATCTCGCGGATCTGCTGGGCCGGGCTCTCGGCGTTCATGCTGGGCAGCGGGTGCAGACCGTGCAGCAGGATCCGGGGCACCGTCTGCTGGATGTAGAGCCCCACCACGCCGCTCACCGTCACCACGATCAGCACCGCCCACAGCGTCCAGCCGATCCAGTCGAGCGCCCGGAACCCGGCGTGGTACGCCACCAGCACCGACACCAGCAGCCCGAACCAGATGTGCCCGCGCAGCCAGGTCTGGGACCGGCCCAGCCGCCAGTGCGGCACCCGCCGCTTCACACCCAGGAAGGCGCAGAACAGCATGAGCAGGTAGCCCAGGATGCCGAAGGTCAGCCCCACCGCCGTGGAGCCGTTGGGCCCGCTCAAGTGGCGCGGCGCATCAACAAAGAAGATGATCGTCGCGAGCGCCGAAGCGATCAGGAACAGGACCATCCAAGGGTATTGCTTCTTGTCAATCAGCATGGACGCGCCTCTCGAATCACGTATCCGGACCTTCACTTCCGCCGAAACCGACTCCCCCCGCCCCGCATCCCCGGCCCAACTCCGCCGCCGCCTGCGCCGCGGCTCAACTACACGCCGGCCGCCTGCCGGGCCTCGATCTTCACCTGGAAGTACTCCCGGGCGTTGACGCGGAACGCCGCGTCGTGCGGGCAGGCGTAGACGCACGCGGGCCCCTGGGGCAGGCTGCTGCACTGGTCGCAGACCACCGCCCGCTCCTTGCGCTCGGGCGCCGCGGGCTTGCCGTCGGCCGCCGCCGACTTGGCGGCGAACTCCGCCGCCGAGTGCATCTGGATCGAGTTGTACGGGCACTGGTTGGCGCACACGCCGCACCCGATGCACCAGTCCTCGATGAGCATGTTGAGGTCTTTGGTCCGGCGGATCGACCCCACGGGGCAGCCGATCATGCACACCGGATCCAGGCACATGCGGCAGCGCGACGGCACCAGGTGCTGGTCATAGCGCGGGCCCTCGCGGACCAGGCGCGTTACGCCGTCGTCGTGGCTCTCCACGCACGCCTGCACGCACTGGTCGCAGCGGGTGCACTTCTCCAGGTCGATCAGCAGCAGCCCCTGTCCCTGCAGCAGACCCAGGTCTTCGACCTGCTTGGGCGTCTTGTACTCAGCGATCTGCTGCTGCGCGTGGAACGTCGCCTTGCGGCGGGCGCCCGCCAGGGCCTCCAGCTTGGCCTTCACATCCGGGAACTCGCTGGTCACCCAGTTGAAATCCGCCTGCTTGATCTTGACCAACTCCACCCGTGAGGGCTTGGCGGTGTACCCCACGCGGGCCGTGCCCTGGACCGACTTGGGGTGGTCGTACGCCGTGCAGGTGGTGAGCCGCTTGGTCCCGCCCAGCAGGCCGATCTCGCCGAAGCAGTCGCCCTTGGTCAAGTAGGCCAGCGTGAGTTCGCCGCCCGCCAGCTTCTTGCTCACCCGCACCTGCCCCAGGCGGATGATGAACATGCTGTCGGCCGGGTCGTCCTCCTTGATGATCACCTGCCCGGGCTGCATCGTCACCAGCTCGCACACGGTCTTGAGCCGCTCGATCGCCGAGTCGGGCAGCGACTCGAAGATCGACACGTTCCGCAGGTGCCCCGCCAGGGCCCGGTTGCGGTAGTTCTGCTCCGCCTTGGCCTTGAACGTCTTGCTGTTCTGCAGACGCTCGTACATGTTGCGGAGCACCTCGAGCAGCACGCAATCCGTCTTGGCCACCGCCGTCGCCGAGCGCGGCGCCCGCGACAGGCACGACATCTCGCCGAACACCTCGCCCTGCTTGAGCGTCGCCACCAGCTTGCCATACTGCAGATCCACCGAAGCGTCCACCGGCACCAGCGACTCGGCCGCCTTCTCGTGCGTGCCCGAGATCTTGCCCTGCCCGAAGATCCGCCCGATCGACGCCAGCAGGCCCCCCTTGGGCTTCCGCTCCGCCCGGTCCATCCCGCGGATCGAAATGTCCACCTCACCCTCGGCGATGTAGAACGCCGTGGTGCCGCCCTCGCCCTCGGTGCAGATGATCTCGCCGGCCTTGAACCGTCGGCGGGCCACCGTGCCCGGGTACATCTGCAGCACGCTGTCGGGCACATCCGCAAAAATGTCGATCTTCTTCAGCTCCGCGATCTCGGCCGGATCGTCCAGAACCTCGGTGTCCTCATCGTCGCCACCAATCGAAGCGACCGTGACGATCTTCGCCGGGGCCGGCGCGGCCGCGGGCTTGGCCGGCGCAGCTGGCGCTGCTGGCTTGGCCGCGGCGGCTGCGGGGGGTACGGGTGCCGGTGGGGGCGCGGGGGCGGCCGCTCCCGGCACCGGCGCCCCGCCCGCGGCTGGCGGCTGGGCGGCCGACTGCGGAGCGGCCGGGGGAACGGGAGTCGGGGGGGTGGGGGGAGGCGTCGGCTGCGGAGGGTTCGGAGATGGAGGACCAGGCTGCATACGAGACTCCCGGACAAATCAAGAGAAAGACCCATCTCGGGGTCCGCGAGGGTTCCGAGCGGTCGCCCTGCGCCTGCGCGTTCGGGCAACAAGCCCAGCCTAGCAAACCCGCCGGGAAGTTGCACAACCCGCCTCACAGTCCGGCCGACCACGCCTCTTCCGAGCATCCAGCCCGCCTCGCCGGGCGAAGACATCGTGCTTGAATCGTCCGCGCAGGTACTGCGCCCTGTTGCCGGTTGACGGACGGGCCCGGATCTGGTGAGATATACGTCGGTGCGAGTGGGCTTGCGGCTCCCCCCGCGCCGATACCAAAAGCCCGCCGTTGGCGCCCGCTCATTGGCGGCCGCCCGCACCCGCCCGCTCCCGTTCCCCCCCAACTGAAACCACCTCGAAAGGACCCCTGCATGAAGTCGACCTCACGCCGTGGATACGTCGCCTCCGTCGTCTGGCTCGCTGGCGCCACCGGGACCGCTGCGGTCATTGGCCTCGCCGCCCTGATCAGCCCGATGAACTCCGCCCCCGCCGCAGGCCTCGAGTTCGGGCCGGGCGTGCACGAGCTGAATCCCAACCTGCTCTATCTGGGCAGCGGCTCATGCGTGGGCTCTGGTTGTCATACCGGCGACGCCAAGCCCCACTCGGGTCGCCAGGTGGGCGATGAGAACACCATCTGGGCTGACAGCGACCCCCACTCCAAGGCCTTCAAGAGCTTGACCAATAAGAAGGGCAAGGACATCGCCGCGGCGATGAAGATCGACGACGCCGCCAAGTCCGCCAAGTGCCTTCAGTGCCACGCCCAGGATGCCCCCAAGAAGGGTGACAAGTTCAAGGACATCTCCAAGGAGGCTGTTGGCTGCGAGAGCTGCCACGGCCCGGCCGAGAAGTGGAACACCCCGCACCAGAAGGACGGTTGGACCGACGGCCAGCGCAAGGCCATCGGCGCCGCAGGCCTGGAGAAGGACTTCGGGATGATCGACACCAACGACCTGGCCGTCCGGGCCAAGATGTGCGTGAGCTGCCACCTTCAGATCGACAAGGACATGCTCGCCGCGGGCCACCCGCCCCTTGAGTTCGAGATGTACAACTACAACAACTACAAGTTCAGCGAGAAGTGGAAGATGCACTGGGACGAGCACGGCGGCCCCCAGCGCAAGGCCGCCATGTGGGCGGTTGGTCAGATCGTCGCCGCCGCCAACGCCGACGGCCAGCCCACCGCCGCGGTCTTCGCCGCGGGCAAGAAGATCGTCAAGGACGTCTTCGGGACCGAGGACGCGACCGCTATGGCCAAGATGGAGTCGATCCCGGGCGACAAGCTCAAGGCCGCCATCACCGCCCTCGTCGGCGCGGCCGACCCCTTCAAGGACGGTAAGGACAACAAGCTCAGCCGCAACATCGTGACCTCGGGCGTCGACGCCCTGGTCAGCGCCACCAGCGACAAGCTCCCCGACGCCTACTTCGACGCGGTTGACGCCACGGCCAAGGCCGAAGGCGCCGCGTGGGTTGAAGGCCTGAAGAAGATGGCCGGCTTCGCCAAGTAATCGGGCTCAGTCGTTCCCATGTCCGACCCCGACCCCGGCCCGCGCCGGGGTCTTTTCATTCACGATGGGTCGGCCGTGGGCAAGCCGGCTCGAAGCGGCATTCTCCGGCCGCCGCAGCAACGAAATCGGTCAAATGAGCAAGAACTTCGCCTGCATCGCGACATCGCTGCCCGCAAGCTCCGTGTTTTCACTCAGGTTGCCGATCGCGCTGGCATCAGATCCTCTAGAGATACGCCCAGTTCCGCCGGGGTGATTCGCTGGCCGCACTCGCTGCATGTCACCGCCCCCTCCCGGACGGGCAAGCCCAGCAACTGGTAGTCGCACCCCGGGCAGCGCGTTGAGCTCAGCTGCGAGCGCACCGCCCGCCGCAGCGACCAATCGCGGATCGCGAACATCGTCAGCCCCGCCGGCAGCACCGTCAGCACCGCCCACAGCATCGCCCCCGCCAGCGTTCGGCCCTCGGCCCGCGAGCCCGTCAGACCCAGGCGGCTGACCAGCATCCCACCGAGCACGAACATGCCCGCCGCCAGCCCCAGCGCCAGCGCGGCGCCCCCCAGGCTGCCCAGCGTCAACCGCCACCGCTGCGCCCGCCACGCCCGGCGCAGCCACGCGCGGCACTCCTCGTCGCTGAATCGATCCAGCTCAGGAAAAGCCCGAAACACTTCCGTCCGCGGGAGTCGCATCAGCGGATTGTTCCCCCCGGCGGGTCGCCTGGCCCCCGGGCGAAGATTGAGTGGGCACACCAGCACGCACCGTGCTCCACCACGGCCTCACTTGGCCGGGAAGAGGAACTCAAGCGCCCCGGGCAGCCGAGCCGCCCAAGCCGTCTCGTTGTGCTCGCTGTCGGCGTCGATCACCAGTTTGATCTGGTCGGCCTTGAGGTGCTTGCCCGCGACGCTCTCGCTGAAGGTCTTGATTCCTGCGACGTACGCCGCGTTCTGCGTCGCTTTGCCGGGGTCGCCCCCGAGCTCACGCCCGCCCATGCCGAAGTAGATCCGGCTTGGCCAGCGGTTCTGCTTGCTGAAGAACGCCTGGGCCCGCCCTTCGCCGCTTCCGCCGCCGGCCGCGACAAACGACATCGACTCGCACAGCACCTTGCCGAACTTGTCGGGGTGGCGGGTCGCCGCGTGCAGCGCGATCAGCGCCCCCAGCGAAGAGCCGCCCACGCCGGTGTTCTCGGGGCCCTTTTTCACGCGGAACTGGCGCTCGACCCGCGGCATGACGCCGTTGACCAGGAAGTCCACATACTCCTCGCCCCGCGGCTTCACGCCATCGATCGCGTCAAAGGGCAGGTATTCCGTCAGGCGTCCCTTCTGGCTGTGCGGGATGCCCACCACGATCAGCGGTTCGATCTTGCCCGCTTTGATGAGCGCCGTCGCCGCCTCGTCCACGCCCCACTCAGCCGGGATCACAGGCATCTTCTGGAACAGGTTCTGCCCGTCCTGCAGGTACAGCACCGGATAGGTGCGGGCCGCGTTGGCCGGGTCGTCGTAGCCCGGCGGCAGCCAGACGATCACATCGCGGTTGGCCGGAACGCCCCCGCCGGGAACCTGGATTCGCCGGGCCGTGCCGACGACGTCGAGCTTGTAATAGGGGTCGAGGTCGGGGCGGGCCCCGGCGCTGGGGCGCTGGTCGCCCCACCTGGGCACCTCGAACTCCAGCACCGGCTGCTCGTTGGGCCCGAGCTTCGAGGCGTCGATCTGGGGGAGCGCCCGGTTGCTGATCTCCGAGAGGTCGGTCGCGAGCTCGACGCGGTCCCAGTTCCCGCGCGTGAACTTGAAGTCCAGCGGCGCGTCATTCTTGAGTTTGGTGATCACGATCTGCCACCGCAGATCCGAGCGGGGCGTCAGCTTCATCTTGGCGTCGCCAGGATCCCAGCCGTTGTGGTTGCTGGCGAGGTAGATCGGCGAATCCGCCGTCGCCAGCCCGGTGAGGTCCTTCACCACCAGCACAAACCCCTGCGGCAGGCTCTCAGGGCGCACCAGCTTGGGCTGCTCTCCGTCGGCGGCGCCATCAGACGCCAGCCGCTCGCCTGCGCTCGCCGCTTCCCGCGATGCCGCTTCCGTCGAGTCCTCGCTGATGAAGCTCGCGCGCTTGGCGCTCTTCCGGGCCGCTTCCTCAGCCGCGGCCAGGCGGGCTTCGATCCGGGCCTTCTCCATCCCGCGACGCTTGCTCGCCTCGCCGAAGGCCATCACGCCCAGGCCGGCCACGATCACCAAGGGAAGCAGCAGCACCACCGTCAGGGTCAGTCGATTCATCCCAAACGCTAGCGCGCCGGTTCGCCCTCGGCCGTATCCGGCTCAGCGGTGCCTCAGGCGTGGGCCGCGTGCAGGTTCTTGGCCACCTCGGCCCAGTTCACCACATTCCACCAGGCGCCGATGTAGTCGGGCCGGCGGTTCTGGTAGTTGAGGTAGTACGCGTGCTCCCACACATCCAGCCCCAGGACGGGCGTGCCGCTGCATCCCGCAATCGCCTCGCCCATCAGCGGGTTGTCCTGGTTGGGGGTCGAGCAGATCTTGAGCTTGCCCCCGGCGACCACCAGCCAGCCCCAGCCTGAGCCGAACCGCCCGAGGCAGGCCTGGGTGAACTGGTCCTTGAAGGCCTGGAACGAGCCGAACGACTGGTTGATGGCGTCGGCCAGCTCGCCGGTGGGGGCGCCGCCACCGCCCTGCGCCGCGGGGGCCATGATCCGCCAGAACATCGAGTGGTTGACATGCCCGCCGGCGTTGTTGCGGACCGGCCCGCGCTTGTCATCGGGCAGCTCGGCGAGCTTCGTGATCATCTGCTCAGCCGACAGATCCGCCCAGCGGGTGCCTTCCAGGGCCTTGTTGGCGTTGGTGACATACGCCGCGTGGTGCTTCTGGCTGTGGATCTCCATCGTCTTGGCGTCGATGAAGGGCTCGAGCGCGGTGAAGGCGTACGGGAGAGCGGGGAGCTGATAAGCCATGACGGGTCTCCACAGGCTGAAGGGTCGGTTCAGGTCGGCGCCAGCGCCAACGCGGGCAACTGGGGGAGTCGAGGGTCGCTGGCGGGCCGTTCAGGCTCGCCGCCCGGGCCTGGCCATCCAGCTGGCCAGTTGGGGCTCCCCGGCCCCCTCTGGGCCTACGCGGCGGCTCAGTATAGTCGGTCGATCGTCCGAGAACCCCTGGGCGAATTGGACGAGATCAACTTGTAGAAGAAATGCCCAAACAGCTGGCCGCGCTAGGAAAAAGGCAGTAGATTGAGCCTCCCATCGATCAGGCGGTGTCCAGATCGTGTGAACCTCGGGTGCTGTGGCATCCTTTAGGGTGGGTGTTCTTGAGGTCCGGTAGGTGGCTCGGCGCGAGCAGCGGCGACCCAGTGTCACTTTGAAGATTGCAGGAAAGCGACGCCCCAAAAAGGGGGCAATTTACAGATACTTTGAGAAGAGTCGAAACGAAACGCCGAAATCCGCGTATGAAGTGGGAGTCGGCAGCATCTGAACTTTCCACACCGCCAACGCATGACCTGTCGAGAACGGTGAAGAGTTGATTGAGAAGTTGCCGGAGGATCCAATAGAGTGGCTTTCTGATTCCCGACGTGCTGAAGGCAGCACCCGGGAGGAGGCAGGCCGACCACAACAAAGAGGTACGATCAATAACCGAACAGATTGACGCCCGAGTCGGACGAGAAAGACCGACTGTGAAGCCTAAAGGGACCAACAAGTCCGCCAGGAAGAAAGAAATGACTCGCACAGCGCCCACATCGCTGAGCCCGCTTGATCAGCACCGACGTCGGAGTCGGGTCGAAATGAACGTTTCGACCCCCGGCCGGAAGGCGACCGACGCCCCGGCGCGCCGCACCACGCGCAAGCTGAGCCGGGAGGATGAAGCCCTCCTGTCTCAGCTGCTCGCCAGCGAGCAGGACTTCATCGATAGTCCCGCCTTCTACGAGGGCGACGCGATCGTCAAGATCTATGACGAAGCGCCGGATATCGCCAAGCCCGACACCAGCTGGTACCACCCGGTGATGGACGACCTCTCGGGGCGGACCCGCACCATCAAGACGGCCCAGCAGGTGATCCTGACCGGCGCCGAGGAGAAGGTGCTCTTCCACCAGTTCAACTACGCCCGTTACCGGGTGTGGAAGCTGCAGCAGGAGGTCTGGTCGACTCCCGCCCGCAAGCCCACGCCCGAGCAGGCGGATGAGATGCTGGGCTGGTACCGCCGCGCGGACCTGATCCGCGAGCAGATCGCCAACACCAACCTCGCGCTGGTGCTGGCGATGGCCAAGCGGACCCGCATGAGCGAGGTGGACTTCGCTGATCTGGTCAGCGAGGGCAACATGGCCCTGCTCCGCGCGGTGGACAAGTTCGACGCCGGTCGCGGCTACAAGTTCAGCACGTACGCCTGCCGGGCCATTCTCAAGGCCTTCTCGCGCCAGGGCATGAAGCTGAGCAAGTACCGCCAGCGGTTCCCGACCGACTTCGATCCCAAGCTCGAGAAGTCCAACTTCCTCGAGACCAAGCGCAACACGTTTGAGAAGGACGCGGCCGAGGAGGTCAAGCGGATTGTCCTCCAGAACCGCGCCGACCTCACCGACGTGGAGCGCACCGTGATCGAGCACCGCTTCGGCCTCGAGAGCGGCGAGGGCGATAAGCCCATGACGCTCGAGCAGGTCGGGCAGATCATCGGCGTGACTAAGGAACGCGTCCGGCAGATCCAGAACAAGGCCATGGAGAAGATCCGCCTTGAGCTGGAGGCCAACTTCCTGGGCAACCGCAAGGCCAAGGAAGAGATGGAGGCCGCCGCGGCCGCCGAGAACCCCGGTCAGGCCCCGTCGCCCCAGATCATCGTCGAGCACCGCCAGCCGACGCTCGAAGAGTTGATCGCCAACAACTGATCCGGCGACGGTCAATTCACCCTGTCTCACCTGTCTCACCTGCGGCCCGGTCTCTGACCGGGCCGCTTTATTTGGGGACTCGGCGGTCAAAAAGAAAGAGGCCCTGGACGGGCCCCATCGAGAACGAATGTGGATTTGGCGACAATCAGCGATCAGCGGGCCCGGCGGCGGCTAACGATGGGCAGCAGGGCGCCCAGGGCGATGGCCGCGGCGGACGGGCCGGGAACGACGACGGACGCGGCGAAGCCGAAGTCGTTGGTGTCGGTGAAGCTGAGGAGGTTGGCGCTCACGCTGACGGGCGCCCAGGCCGAACCGGTCCAGTTGATGAACTGGAAGGTGGAGGGGTCATCGAGCCCAAGGGTTGAGCCCGAGGAGCGGTTGAAGCGGAAGGTGATGGTGTTGCCCGCGTTGAGGCCAGCCCAGGCGAAGCCGACGCCGGAGCCGTTGCTGTTCCAGACGAACTCGCCCGAAGCGGTCCGCGAGCCGAGGCCGCTGGGGGTGACCGTGACGCCGCCGGCGGCGTCGTTGACGAACGCGAGGCTTGTGCCGTTGGCGACCGAGTCCATGCGGACATGGCCGAGGGTGGAGAGCCCGCCGACGAGCTGCTGATCGACCAGGGCGAGGAGCGAGAGCCCGTTGTCGGAATCAACGGCGAGAAAAGTGATCTTGCCGTTGGTGCTCACGCCGCCGGCATTGAGCGAGGTGTGCACGGCGGCCAGCGACGCGCTGGTCCAGCTCGACGGACCGTTGCCGAAGGTGGTGAGGCTGAGCGGGCCAGAGTTGAGGATGATGCCTCCGCCGATGTCGGAGACATTGATCTGCCCCGCCGAGGCGATGGCGGCGACGCTTCCGATGCAGGCGCAGGTGATCACGAACGCATTGCGAGTCTTCATAACGACACTCCCTTTTGAATCTCAATGCGCGGTCGGTCCGAGGTCGGCGCCGAGAGAGACGCCGCAGAACTCGAACGGCCGCGCCGAACCGACTCTACCGGCTCGGTTGCTCGGAACCAGCCCGATGTACTGAGATGGGGTCCATTAGAGGACGCGTGCTCGCCGCGAGGGAAGCGGATGAACGGCTCTCAGGCGAAGCCGCGACTCGGACTGCAGAGCGAAACCCCGTGGGGCGGCCTCCAATATACTCACCGCCCGATCCGCCCGATAAGCATACCGTGGGTCAGGGTGCAATACCTGTCAAATACCAAACGAAAGGACTCTCATGCGTCGCCCGATGCGGTCTGTTGTTCCTGCTCTGCTTGCCGGCGTCGCCGGGTTGTGTTGCTCGGTGGGGCCAGCCCTGGCCGTGCCGCCGGTGGTGGATCGCTGCCCCAAGGATGCGCTGGCCGTGGTCGCCATCCCCAGCGTCGAGGTGCTCCAGAAGAACATCCAGAGCATGGCTCTGCTCGTCGGCCAGCCCCTCCCGGACATGAACCAGATGCTCATGATGGCCGGGCTCGAGAAGGGCCTGAAGCTCAGCGGCTCGGCGGCGCTGATCGTCTATGCCCCCGACAAGGAGGGGGGCGCCGAGGAGGACCGCCAGCCCCGCGCCGTCGCGCTCATTCCCACCACCGACTACGCGGCCCTGGTGTCGAACTTCGGCGTGAAGTCCTCCGGCCCGGGCAAGATCGACTCGGCGAAGATCGAGGGCAAGGACGTGTTCGTGAAGGACATCGGCGAGGGCTTCGCCGCGGTCAGCCCGCGCAAGGATGTGCTCGAGGCGTTCTCCGGCGCCGGTGGCAACAAGGCCGCGTTTGAGGCGATGGTCGGCAAGAACGCCAGCGAGCTCTCCGACCGGTCTGACTTCAGCGTGATCATCAACATGCCCGTCGCCAAGCCGCTGATTGAGGCGGCCATGAAGGACCGCATGGAGCAGATGGCCGACCAGATGGCCATGATGGGCGGCGATGAGCCCAACTTCGCCGCTGCGGAGTGGATGGTGAAGGGATTCGTCGCCGATTCGCGCGGCGCCGTGGCCGGCATGAAGATCGACAACCTCGGCGCGGGTTTCGACTTCGCCGTGGCCTTCGCCGAGGGCTCGCGGATGGCCAAGATGACCTCGACCGCCGGCAAGGCTGGCGAGTTGATGGCCAAGCTGCCCGCCGGGGCGTATCTGCTGGCCGGGGCGATCGACGTGTCGTCGCCGGAGATCAAGCAGTGGCTTAAGGACTTCGCCGCGCAGGTCCCCAACAAGGACAAGGCCAAGGCCGGCAAGAAGGATGATCAGGCCGACATGATGGCCCAGTTCGTCCGCAACCTCGACACCACCAAGGGCGCCGCGTTCTCCATGGGCTTCGCCCCGGGTGGGATCATGAGCGGCCTGCTGTCGAACACGGTGAGCTACACCGCCACGACCGACAACGCCGCGGCGGTCGCGGCGATCAAGGCCCAGTTCGATCAGGCGGAGAAGTCCAACACGGCGAAGATCAAGTGGACGGCGGGCGGGCAGGAAGTGGCCGGCAAGAAGGTCGATGTGTACGAGATGCGGCTGCTGCCCGACCCCGAGAACCCGATGTCGGTCCAGATGAACCAGGGCCTGTTCGGCCCCATGCAGGGGCCAAGCGGCTATATCGCCCAGGTTGACGGCGGCGTGCTGATGACCTTTAGCAAGAGCAGCAGCCTGATGACCTCGGCCATCAACGCCGCCGGCGGCGAAGCCTCGCTCGGTAAAGATAAGGTGGTGAGCCAGGTCGCCGAGAAGCTCCCTCCGGGCCGCTTTGCGGAGCTGTACATCAGCGTGAAGGGGCTCTTTGACACGGTGATCCCCTTTGCGGCGATGGTTGGCATGCCCGCCCCGAATGTGGATGTGCCCGATACGCTGCCGCCGCTCGCGTTGTCGCTGGCGCCCAAGGCCGGTTCGATCCAAGGAACCATCTACTTACCGGCCCCTAGCATCAAGGTGATTTCTGAGGTGGCCAAGTCCTTCCAAAGCCCGGACGACGAGGCGCTCGAGGCGGGCCCCGAAGGCCGTCCTCAGAAGAAGGAAGGGACTGGACAGCCCGGTTTCTGACGCTATACTCGGAATTGTCCGCCTATCTCTGCACCCCCCCCTGAGGCCTCGCTGGCTTATAGCCGCGGGGCCTCTTTGCTTTTGGCCCGCGGCTCGGCGACCGGCGCTTCCTCCGCCAACCATTCAGGCATGTCTCGCCCCGCCCCAACGCCGCCTGAATCGCCGACGTTGTGGCGCGTCAGTAGAGTGCGCACGCTCGATCTCAGTGCGCCGCGAGTGGCGGCCATCATCAATGTCACCCCCGACAGTTTCTCTGACGGCGGTGAGGCGCTCGATCCGCGCGCGGCGCTCGAAGCGGCCCGGCGGGCCCTCAGCGATGGCGCCGCGATGCTCGATATCGGCGGCGAATCCACTCGCCCAGGGAGCGCCCGCGTGAGCGCCGCGGAGCAGATCGCGCGGGTGACGCCCGTGATTCGCGCGGTGCGGGCCGAGTGGGGCGACGGGGCCGGGGTGGGGGGGGCGCCGCCGATCAGCGTCGATACGACCCTTGCGGAGGTGGCGGACGCCGCGCTCGACGCCGGGGCTGATGCGATCAACGACGTTTCCGCCGGCGGCGAGGATCCGTCGATGTTCGCGCTGGCGGCGCGGCGTGGGGCCGGGCTGGTGCTCATGCACCGCCTGCGCCCGCCGGGCGAGGATCGCTTCTCGGATCAGTACCAGCCCGCGGAAGCCCCTCGGTACGCCGACGTGGTCGCGGAGGTCCGCGCATGGCTCGCCGCCCGGCTCGCGGCGGCGCTCGGGGCCGGGCTCCCGGCGGAAGCGATCGTGCTGGACCCTGGCCTGGGCTTCGGCAAGACGGTGGATCAGAACCTGGCGCTGATCCGCGGGAGCGGGGCCCTGCTGAGCCTGGGCCGACCCCTCATGAGCGGGCTGTCGCGCAAGAGCTTCACCGCCAGGGCCGCGGGCATGGATCCCGGCGGGCCGCCCCGGGCGCGGATCGCCGGGACATTGGCGCTCTCGATTGCGCACGTGCGGGCCGGGGCCCGCCTGCTGCGGGTGCATGACGTGCCGGCCCACCGCGCGGCCCTGTCAGTCTGGCAGGTGTGAGATCGCCTTGGCGGCCGCGTGGCCCGCCGGAGGCCGTTTCCGGGCCTCGCGCGGCGGTGGAGGCGGCCCCGCGTTCGCCTCTGGAACGGTGAACCGCCCGCCTAGACTGAGCATCCAACAGGGCGAGCCTTTTTTTCGGAGTGACACCATGGCGAGCGCAAATGTGCTTGAGCTGACCGACAAGAACTGGGACACCGAGGTCAAGGCGAGCGCCGTCCCTGTCCTGGTGGATTTCTGGGCCGACTGGTGCGGCCCGTGCAAGGCCATCGGCCCCACCATCGAACAGATCGCTGACGAGTTCAAGGGCCAGATCAAGGTCGGCAAGTTCAACACCGACAAGAACGAGCCGGCGATCCCAGCGAGCTTCGGGATCATGTCGATCCCCACGGTGCTGGTCTTCAAGGGCGGCGCTCTGGTGACGACGATCATCGGCGCCCGCTCCAAGCCCGATTACGTCAAGGCCGTGCAGACGGCCCTGGGCAAGTAACGAGGGCGGCAAGTTCCGCGGGGTCGGCTTTGGGGGGAAGCGGGGGGGTGGAGAAGCGCGCCGCGCACCGCGGCGACGCCGGAGCGATCCAGTTCATGACCACCACTCCGACCACCACCCCGGCGCAGCTTGACCTCACCGCCCCGGCGGCCCCTGCATCAACGCCAGGTGCGCCAGTCCGCCCCCTCCGCTGCGGCGTGGTGGGCGTTGGCCGCATGGGCCGCCACCATGCGCGCGTCTACCACCAGCTTGCGGGCGCCCAGCTCGTGGGCGTCGTGGACATGAACAAAGACCGGCGCGAGGCCATCGCCGAGGAGTTCAACTGCAGCGCGTTCGAGACTGTCGAGCAGCTCCTCGCCGCGGGGGTTGATGTGGTCAGCGTCGCGGTGCCGACCACGCACCACCGGGCCCAGGCCGAGCCGCTGCTCAAGGCCGGCGTGGCCTGCCTGATCGAGAAGCCGCTGGCCGGGAACGTCGAGGAGGCCCTGGCCATCAAGGATGTGGCCCAGCGGAGCGGCGCCCTGCTGATGGTGGGCCACATCGAGCGATTCAACCCCATCATGCGGGCCTTCCGGCGCGAGACGGCCAACGGCCAGGACATCGTGCCACGCTTCATCGAGGTGCACCGCGTCAGCCCGATGACCTTCCGCAGCGTCGACACCAGCGTGGTGATGGACATGATGATCCACGACCTCGATGTGGTCATCATGCTCATGGGCGGGCGCGAGCCCGATGAGATCCAGGCCAGCGGCGTCCCCGTCATCACCCAGCACGAAGACGTGTGCAACGCCCGCCTCACCTGGCGGGGGCCCAAGGGCGTCTGCGTCGCCAGCATCTCGACCAGCCGCCTGGCCCTGAAGACCGAGCGGGTCACGCGGATCACCGGCGAGAACGCGTATGTCAAGATCGACTACGCCTCCAAGAAGGGCGTGGTCATCCGGCGCACCGCCAATGAGGCCCAGATGATCGACGTCCGCGAGGCCCTGCGCAAGGGCGAGGACCTCACGAACATGAAGTGGCACGAGCTCGTCCAGATCGAGGAGCTCACCGTCGATGACGAGGAGCCCATCGTCGCCGAGATCTCGTCGTTCCTGCAGGCCGTGCGGACCGGTTCGCGCCCGGAGATCGACGCCGCGGCGGGCCTGGCCAACGTGCGCACGGCCGAGCGGATTGTCGAGGCCGCCCGGCGCGAGTGGAGCTGGCGGGGCTGAAGCGCTGCCGCGCCCGTTGACGCAGGCGCCGCGGCGGCCCGCGCGTCCACTACACTCAGCGCATGGCCAACCTCACCAAGCGCCCTCCGATCGTGCTCATCATCCGTGACGGCTGGGGTGAGAACCCCCACCCCGAGCACGACGCCTTCAACGCCGTGAAGCTCGCCAAGAAGCCGGTGGATGACCGCCTGCGCCGCGACTGGCCGTGGACGCTGGTCAAGACGAGCGGGCCCGATGTGGGCGTGCCAGCCGACCAGACGGGCAACAGCGAGGTTGGGCACCAGAACATCGGCGCGGGCCGCATCGTCGACCAGGAAGTGCTGCGCGTCAACAAGGCCTGCGAGTCGGGGGCGATCGCCGACAACCCGGTGGTGCAGGAGGGTCTGCGGAAGGCCAAGGCCGCGGGCAAGCTTGTTCACCTGATGGGCATCTGCTCCGAGGCGGGGGTGCATGGCCGGCTCTCGCACCTCTACGCGCTCCTCAAGGCCTGCAAGAAGCACGGGATCGCCCCGGACAAGGTCGCGGTCCACCTGTTCATGGACGGGCGCGACACGCCGCCGACGGCCGGGCGCGGGTATGTCGGCGAGGTGGAGGCCCAGATCAAGGCCATCGGCGTGGGCTCGATCGCCACCGTGGCCGGGCGGTACTGGGCCATGGACCGCGACTTCCGCTGGGAGCGGGTGAAGCTCGCGTACGACGCCCTGACGGGGCGCGGCGGAGTGGGGGTGGCGGGGGCGCCGGCGCCGGTCGCCGCGAGCGCAGAGGCGGCGGTGGGGGCGTACTACGAGAAGCCGATCTCGCCCACGCAGGGGGGCGATGAGTTTGTGACGCCGACGATGATCGCTCCGAGCGCTTCTCGTGAGAGCGCGATGAAGCTCCGCATCGGCGAGGGCGACACGGTCTTCTTCTACAACTACCGCGGCGACCGCCCGCGCGAGCTGGCCATGGCCTTTATCATGGATGACAAGGCCTGGGCGGGCGTGAAGGCCTCGCCCGACTCGGGCGCGCGCGGCTTCGATCGCGGGCCCAAGCTGAACACCTACTTCGCCGCGATGACGGCGTGGTCAGAGGATCTCACCCCGCTGCTGCACGTGGTTTTCGGCAAGCCGGCGCCGATGCACGGGATCGCCGGCGAAGTGTGGAGCAAGGCGGGCCTGCGCCAGTTCCGCTGCGCTGAGACCGAGAAGTACCCGCACGTGACCTTCTTCTTTAATGACTACCGCGAGCAGCCCTTCCCGGGCGAGACGCGGGCCAACCCCCAGTCCCCCCAGGTGAAGACCTACGACCTCAAGCCCGAGATGGCCGCGCGCGAGGTGCGCGATGCGGTGCTCGCACGGCTCGCGGCGTCCGATTGCGAAGATGTGCTGGTGGTGAACTTCGCCAACTGCGACATGGTCGGGCACACCGGCAACCTCAAGGCCGCGATCCAGGCCGTGGAGGTCACCGACCAGTGCGTGGGGGCGATTGTCGACGCCGTGCTGGCCCGGGGCGGTTCGCTGGTGGTCTGCGCCGATCACGGCAACGCCGAGCAGATGTGGGACTCCGATGCGAACTGTCCGCACACCGCCCATACGTTCTTTGACGTGCCGCTGCTGGTGATCGGCGAAGCGTTCAAGGGCAAGAGCCTGCGGGGCGATCGTGACCCATCGGGGTGGTTCAAGCCGGAAGTTCGCGAGGCGCGTCCCCGGTTGGCCGACGTGGCGCCGACGCTCCTGGCGATGGTGGGCATGCCCCAGCCTGCGGAGATGACCGGGCGGACCATCCTGCAGGCGTGATCAGCCGCGCAGGGCCTCGTCGCCGGGACCGTCGGCGCCCCCGTCTGGTTCACCGCCGGCGGGGTTCTCGCCCGACGAGCGGTCGGCGAGCTTGCGTTCCAGCTCGGCGACGCGACCCGCGAGGCGGCGGACGACGCGATCGACTTCGACGAGCTGCTGCGTGAGAGCCTCGACCGAGCGGTCGGTGTAGCTCGAGGCTTCCTCCAGGCGGTCGAGGCGAGATGAGACCACGTGTGGCTCCGCCCTTCCCGCTTCCGCCTCTCCCGCCCCCCGTACCCCCGCGCCTGACCCGGCCGCGTTGGCGCGAGGCGCCGGTTGATCGGGGTCCGGAGTTGCGGGCGGATGGCGATGGGTCATGTGACGGCGGGGCTCAGCCACGATAGGCTCTGGACATGATGCCGCGATTCACACGAGCCCCGTTCGCCTCGCTCCTCCTTCTGGCCGGGGCTGCCGTCATGGTTTGCGGCCCAGGCGCCGCCAACGCGGCGGGCCCCGAGTTCAGCCTGCCCGAGCTCACCCTGAGCCCCGAGGGCACGGCCCCGCTCACCATCGCCCCCGAGGCCGCCATGCGGCCCGAGCTCCGCGAGGAGGAGACGCGGGGCCGCTGGGGTCAGTCCGACGGGCATTGGTGGGTGACCATCGGCGGGGGCGCGGCCCATGATTTCAAGAAGGATCTCGATATCAACGCCCACGTGGCCTTCAGCACGTTCATCGCCAAGGACATCGAGTTCGCCGTGGAGCTGGGGGGCTGGTACTTTGCGCAGGCCGGCGAGGACACCGGCGGCGTGAACCCCAACATGGTCTTCCGCTGGCACTTCTGGCACGACAAGGACTACGACTGGACCGTCTACGGCGACGCGGGAATCGGTCTGCTGTTCGCGTTCGACGAGGTGCCCGACGGGGGCACGAGCTTCGATTTCACCCCCCGCCTTGGCGTGGGCTTCACCAAGGAGCTTGACGAGGCGGGGACCCGACTGCAGCTGGGCCTGCGGTACCACCACATCTCCAACGCGCGGATCCAGGGCGACGAGCGCAACCCCGGGCGGGATTCGCTGATGGTCTACGCGGGGGTGATCTTCCCGTTCTGAGCTTGGCGGGTCTGGCCGCTCAGCCGGCCTTGCGGAGCACGCCGGCGTCGGTGGCGAGCACGACGCGATTGCGCCCCGCGCGCTTGGCCTCGTAGAGCGCCTTGTCGGCCCGCTCGACGATCTGCTCAACTGACAGGCTGGTGGCGCCTTCGAAGCCCGCCACGCCCACCGAGATCGTCACCGTGTGCTCCGGGTGGCGGGGCCACACCGTCGACTCCAGGGTGCGGCGCACCCGCTCGCAGACGTTCAGCGCATCGCCCGCGGCGGTGTTGGGCATGATGAGCGCGAACTCCTCCCCGCCGAAGCGGCAGGGGACGTCGCTCTGCCGGCACGACGCGCAGATGATCTTGCCGATACCCACCAGCACATCGTCGCCGGCGGGATGGCCGAAGGTGTCGTTGACCTTCTTGAAGTGATCGGCGTCGAAGATCGCCAGCGAGATCGGGTGGCCGAAGCGCTGGTTCTCCGACAGCTCTTGGATGAACCGGCGGTTGAACTGCAGGCGGTTACCCAGGCCGGTCAGGCCGTCGATCTCCGCCCGCTCCGACAGCAGCCGCAGCAGCCGCTCCAGCCGCAGCACGGCCCGGATGCGGGCCCGCAGCTCGGCGAGGTCGCCCGGGTTGCCCAGGTTCTTGCAGACATAGTCGGTCGCGCCCAGATCGAAGGCCGTCACCTTGTCGTCGGCGTCCTGAATGCCCGACAGCACGACCACCGGGATGTTGGCCGTCACGGGCTCTTTCTTGAGGCTGCGCAGCACCGTGAAGCCGTCCATGCCCGGCATGTCGAGGTCGAGCAGGATCATCGCCGGCCGCGTCTTCTTGGCCATCTCGATCCCCTCGGGGCCCGAGAGGGCGTCCACCAGCTCCAGGCACTCGTGCTTGAGGCGAGCGCGGATCAGCCGGTGGGCGTCGACGGAATCGTCGATGAAGAGAACGGTCGGCTTGGTTTCAGCGCTTTGCACGGGGCCAGCCACTCCCGAAGTCCTGCGGAATCCCTCACCACCTACGCAAGCCCGCCGATTCACATCGCGACGCGGCGACACAGCGAAACCAGAAGTTCGTACTTGGAGCGAAGATCATCCACTCCGCCCGGTTTGGCGTCGTGGCCCATCGCCGTGAGCAGGGCCTCGACAGCCCCCGCCGCCTGCGTGATCGAAGGGAACCCGTACCCCGAGCCCGCCCCCTTGAGCTGGTGGGCCATCCGCCGCAGGTCGTCCAGCCGCTGGTCCTTCCACAGGCTCTCCAGCTGCGTGACCTTGTCGGGCATCTCCTCAACGAACGACTGGATGATCTCGAGCATGTCGGGATCACCCGCCAGATCGCTGCGGAGGGGGTTCGAAATGGGTGCGGTGATGGTCATCGGGTGCGGGCAACCTCAGGAAGGTTGATCGGCAGGAACACCCGGCTGGTTGAGCGTTCACCCGCCCCACGCAGGGGGATTCTCACAAACCTTCCACGCTCTGAGTGCGCGCCCCAGATCAGCCAGCGAGGGGAATTGCAGCTCAGGCCCCCCCGGCCGGGCCGAGTCACACCCTGCGGATGAGTTGCATCGCCCGGCGCGGGCCGCCCAGCACCTTGGCGCTGTCGGCCTTGAGCCACCCTTCCAGGATCCCCGCGTACACATCGCGGAAGTCCTGGGTGTACTTGAGGTCCCCCGAGTCGAGGTCCGTCAGGCTGGGGTGCGGGTTGAGCACCCCCGGGCGGACCATGGGTCCGAAAACCATGACCGGCGCGGCGGTGCCGTGATCGGTCCCCTGGCTGGCGTTCTGGCTGACGCGCCGGCCAAACTCCGAGAACGACATCGTCAGCACCCGCCCGTCGTTGCCCTGCGCCTTGAGGTCCTGATAAAACGCCTTGATCGCCCCGCCCACCTGCCCGAGCAGGTTTGCGTGCCGGCCGTTTTCGCCACCCTGACCGGCGTGGGTGTCGAAGCCGCCGAGGGTGACGTAGTACACCCGGGTCTTGAGCCCCGCCGCGATCATGCTGGCGACCATCTGCAGGTTCTTGGCCAGCTCGCCGCCGGGGTAGGCGGTCCTGGGCTTGGTGGCCACGGCCCGCCGGATCGTGTCGCTGCTCACCTGGGCGTCAAGGGCGGTGCGGGTGAGGAACGAGGCGTTGGAATCAGGGTTGCCCGCGTGCGCGGCCTCGATCCGCGTGATCGATTCGTACGCCTTGTTGACATCCTTGCCCACGTCCCGTCCGGTCCAGCGGAAGAGGTCGGCCGACTCGAACGCCACCGGCCGGATTTTCTGCCCCTGCATGGCCAGCGGGGCCTCGTGCCCGATGGCGATGGCCACCTGCGGGTCGGGGTCGCTCTTGCGCTCCGCCTGGCCGCTCTCGCCCTTGCCGAAGCCGCAGCACTCGCTGTCAAAGTACCGCCCCAGCCAGCCGTTCCCCGAGCCGGTCGTCTCACCGGTGTGCCAGATGTCCATGCTCTTGAAGTGCGAGCGGTTGGGGTTGGGGTAGCCCACGCCTTGGATGATCGCCGCCAGCCCGTCGTCATACAGGTCGCGCACGCCCGCCAGGCCCGGGTGCAGCCCCACCTCCGACTTGGAGAGCTTCAGCACCTTGTCCTCGCGGATCCCGATCCCCGGGCGGGCCCGGTAGTAATCGGCCATGGTGTAGGGCACGACCGTGTTCAGCCCGTCATTGCCCCCTGACAGTTGCACCACCACCAGCACGTGGTCCTCCGGCGCCCCGGGAATGCCGCTGCCGCCCCAGGCGTTCATGGGCAGGGCCAGCGCGGTGCTGTTGAGGAAGCCGGGGATCGTCGCCGCGGCGGAGGCGAGAGACACGCCGCTGATGAGGAACTGGCGGCGGGTGAAGGCGATGTGGTCGGTGCTCATGGGTGGCTCACCGGGACGGGTCGTGTTGGGAGGCAGGGTCGATCGGGGGGATCAGTGGGGTTGGCCGGCGGGGTCGGTCAGCAGAGCTGGTGCTCGGGGAGCGCGGTGATCAGCAGCATCAGCTGCGTCATCGCCTCGCCGTCGAGCTTGTGGCCCCGTGAGGCGAAAAAACTCATCAGCGCGTCGCGGGCCCCGACATCGGTCCGCCCGACGGCGAAGCGCAGCACTGCATCCAGGCGGTCCTCGGGGTTCTCCGACCGGGCCTCGGCATAGGCGCCGGCGAGCTGCTCGACGAGCTCGGCGCCGCTGAACCGCTCATCCTCGGCCAGGCCGTCCTTCCCCTGCGGCCGCTTGCCGGTGATGAGATAGACCAGCGTGTTCTGGCGGACGAACATCGTCGAGGTGTTGATCCAGCTCCGCCCGCCGTCCCAGCCCTTCACGCTGGGCGGGAACAGGATGTTCTGGCCCATGCGGTTGCAGGCGTCCAGCACCGTGCCCAGGTCACGCGGGGGGGCGCCCAGGCTCCGGATGGCGCCGACCACCAGCTGCACCGGCGACTTGATCTGCTCGTTGCGCACGCCCGGGTCGAAGAAGTGCCGGCTCAGGAAGAGCTTCCGCAGCACCGGCCGCAGCTCGTAGCGGCTGGCGAGCAACGCCGAGGCCAGCTCCTTGATCACCGCGTCGGCGGGCTCGTCATACCGCTTCACCCCGGTGGGGAAGTCGCGCACGAAGAAGCGGTAGAGCTTGGTCGCGATGAACCGCGAGCAGGCCCGGGTCTCGAGGATCGTGCGCACGAAGTCCTCGCCGTTCATGGCGCCGGTGCGGCCGAGGATCGTCTTGACGCCCGCGTCGTGGTTGTTGCGTTCGAACTCGAAGTCGTCGTCGCGGAAGCTGTACCCCGTCAGGGCCCGGGCGCCTTCCTTGATGTCCTGCTCGCTATAGACCCCCACGCCCAGGCTGAACAGCTCCATCAGCTCGCGGGCCAGGTTCTCGTTGGGCTTGCCCTTCTTGGAGTCGTTGTTGTCGAGGTAGGCGATCATCGCCGGGTCGCGGATGATCCCGAACAGCAGGTCCCCGAAGTTGCCCGTGGCGTGCTTGCGGAACATGCAGTTCTGCATGAACATGTGGTAGCTGTCCTCCACCGTCCGGTAGGAGGTCGCAAAGTGCCCGTGCCACAGCAGCGTCATCTTCTCTTCGAGCGGCCGGCCCGTCTCGATCATCCGCTTCAGCCACCACCGCTGGATGGAGCGGGCCTGCTCGCGATCGGTCTGCTCGGCGTTCTGCCGCTTCACGCGCAGCTGGGCCAGCGTCTCCTCGTCGCGGGCCGACGCGGCCTTCCGCTGCATCTGCCGTTCCTCAGCCGTGAGCGGCCGCATGATCCCGCGGTCGAACTGGTCGGGCTTGATCGGGTCGGCCGGCACATCGTCGTACTTCACCAGGTGCTCGACGGCCTTCTCCGGCCCCCAGGTCACCAGGGTGTGAATCTGCCCGGGTGTGCCGCCAAAGCCCGCCCGCCACAGCAGGTGGCGGGCCTCGTCCACGCCGAACTGCCCGGGCCCGATGGGCTCCATCGAGGCCGTCGGCGTGTAGTTCGAGTCGATCACGATCGTCGGCTGGGCCCCGGCCGGAGTTGCGGGCGATGGGCTCGGCTTGGCCGTCGGCCCGGGCTTGGCGCCGCCGGATTTCGCAGGACCGGGTAGAGGACTGGGTTGAGTGGCCGCCAAGGGATGCTCCTTCCGTGGACGCCGCTGGGGAAACGCTTCGGCCTCACATCGGCTGATCGCTCAACGAACCGCTCGCCGCGGCATTGCCTGGATGGGCGCAGGGCCAAACCGTCGCGCCACGGCAAACCCTCCATTCGTTCCGATTTCTCATCGGCCCGTTGCATCCCCGGGCGGAGCAGGCGTCGCCACGTGTTTGTTGAGTCGCGCTGAAGTGAACTGAGTCGGCAAGGGATTAGGCCGGAGCACCCTGGGCAACCGGTGGGGCAGCCCGGCTCGGCGCCAGGCGGACGGCCCACACCGCCGCGAGCGAGGCGAGGGCCAGGATGATCGCCCCGTTAAAGTGGTGTACGGTGCCCGTTATGATGCGGATCCAGTTGCGGTCCTCGGTGGCCGTGGCCGGATAGGCGAGCACCGCAACAAACGCCGCGATACCCAGAATCCACTGAAACGAGGTGGTATGGATCAGGCCTTTGCCCAGGCGGGCGAGCCCACGCTCGGCCGGGCTGCCAGCCTTGCCGCGGGCGGCGGAGAACCCCGCGATCGCTGCGAAGATCGTCGGGAGGATCGCCGTCACGGCGTGGGTGAACATCACGTGCTTGTGCCCCAGGTGCCGGTACGCGGCGCCCAGACCCAGTTGCAGCACCAGACTCGCCAGCAGCAGCGCCGCGACCGTGACGCTGACGGTTCTGACCCCGGTCGAGGTCGCCTCGCGGAAGCCCCGTCCCAGGCAGGCCGCGAGGGCCACCGCGGCGCCGAAAGTCAGCTGCCCCAGGATCCCGTGAAGCATGCCCATCAACGGGCTGTTGCCGACGACCCGGCCCTGCCCACCCAGCACGCCCTGTCCGATGACCAGCACCAGCAGGCCAATCGCGGCGCCCTTGACCCAGGCCCGCCTCTCACAGACGAGGGTGTAGACCGTCAGCGTGATGGTCGAGATGCCGACGAGCATGCCGAACAGCCGGTGGCTGTGCTCATAAAACTGCTTGTAGTCGCTCATCATCAGCGAAAGCGGGTAGAGGAACATGGCCCGCCCGTTGGACGTCGGCCAATCCGGAAACGCCATGCCGCTGGCGCTGCTGGTGACCAGCCCGCCGACGAACAGCAGCGGCACGATCGCCAGCGCGTTCACCACGCCGAAGCGGGCGAGCCAATCGCGAGAATCCTGCGGGCCAGTTAAAGCCTGCGGCGCGGCCAGGCGAGAGCCCAGCAGCCCGCCAATCGCCCCGACGCACGGCGCGAAGATCAGGTAACCGACCACATAGCCCAGGGCCCCGCTGACGAAGCCCTGCTCGCTGCTCGACGCAGCGATGACCGATCCGAGGATGATCAGGTTCAGCAGACCGGTGACCAGCCCGGCCAGGCCGCCCGCAGCGAGGCAACTTCCAAGGCTCGCGCCCTGCCGCGCAAGGCTTCGCCCCACCAGCACAGCGCCGATCACCCCGATGAGCAGCACCGGGGTGACGCGAATCAGTGGATCGCCGAACGCCAGGCCCGGTGAATGTCCGATAAACGCCGCGCCCCAGATCGCCACGGCGGTGGCGAACCCGCCGACCAAGGCCGGGCCAGCCAGTAGGGTGGGAACGGTCGCGTGGGGCGTTGCGGTCATGGGGAAAGCTCCGACAGAGGATTGTGCCGTGCAATTTTGAGCGTTTTGAACGCTTCTGCTCACCCGGTCGGTCAAGCATATGCACAGACGAAACCCGTCCGGCTGGTGGAGGGAGAGTTGCCAAGGACCGAAGAACCTTCTACGCTCACGGCAATTGGTTCGGTCGGACAGGAATTGCGCGCCAATTTGTTCACTACGATCCCCCTGATTGACGGTCCCTAAGGGTTTTGAGAAGATCTTCAGTCTCGACGGCGGGCAATTTCTGTTCAGCGGTAATTTTTCGGGCGGGACCGTACAGCCGGTCTTGCGTTGCTTCCATTTAAGGAGGCCTCGTGTCAACGATTTTCCCAAAGTGGGTCAACGCCCTTCCTGCTCTCTTCGCCGGGGGTGCGCTGAGTACCGCCGCGCTGGCGGTGGGTGGGGTGTGGTACTACTTCACTCCGAAGTACTGGTCGGTGGGGTACGAACCGGTCCAGCCGGGGACCGGGTTCAACCACCAGTTGCACGCGGGCCAACTGGGCATGGACTGCCGCTACTGCCACACGAAGGTTGAGGTCTCGCCGGAGGCCAACATCCCCAGCGTGGCCACCTGCATCGGCTGCCATGGCGAGGCCAACAAGCTCAAGGCCTGGGACCCGACGGTGAACATGAACCACAAGAAGAACACGGACTTCATCCGCGAGGCCTACAACGCGGACCAGTCGATCGAGTGGCGGCGCATTCACAAGCTGCCCGACTACGTGCGCAACTTCCCGCACAACTCGCACGTCAATGCCGGCGTGTCGTGCTATTCCTGCCACGGGAACATCGCCCGCATGCCGGTGGTGGCCCAGAACCAGCCGCTGTCGATGGGGTGGTGCCTTGAGTGCCACCGCGACCCGGCGCCCAACATTGTGGGCAAGGAGCGGGTGACGCAGCTCTTCTGGGTCGAGCATGACATGAAGGTCAACGCGGCCCGCCGCCAGGAAGGGGCCACGCTGCTCGAGAAGACGCGCCTGGAGCCGCCGCAGGGCTGCGGTTCCTGCCACTACTAAGGCTACTACGAGGCCGCGACGAGGCCATCCGTCACCCGCTTCTCCGCTTCTCGTTCGAGGTCTTGTTGGTCCTGAGCGTTCGGTCCGGATCGTTGGCGAAGTTCGAGCAAGGTCGAGGCTACCCATGAGCGATCAATGCCCGTCGAGCAAGAAGGAAGGCCTGCCCCTTGACAAGGGGCGCGTCGCCCCCAGGGGCGTCGGCGTGGGGACCGGCCAGCTGTATTGGCGCAGCCTCGATGACCTCGCCGACACCCCCGAGTTCCGCGAGCACCTGCACCGCGAGTTCCCCGCCGGGGCCAGCGAGCTGCTCGAAGGCGAGTCGCGCCGCGATTTCCTCAAGCTCATGGGCGCCAGCTTCGCCCTCGCCGGCGTCTCCACGCTCGCGGCGTGCCGCCGCCCCGATCACAAGATCCTGCCCTATTCAAAGAGCGTCCCCGAGGAGGTCGTTCCCGGCCGCTCGCTCTTTTACGCCACCAGCATGCCCCTTCCGGGCGGCGGGGCCGAGGGCCTGCTGATCGAGACCCACGAGGGCCGCCCGACCAAGGTCGAGGGGAACCCGCTGCACCCGATCAACCAGGGCAAGAGCTCGGTCTGGTCGCAGGCCAGCGTGCTCGACATGTACGACCCCGACCGCCTGGTCCACCCCGTCTTCGTGCGGGGCGAGGCGCCGGTTGAGGCGACGTGGGACGACTTTGCCGCGTGGTGGACGGCCCACGCCGCGAAGCTCGATTCCAAGGGCAAGAACCTCGCCATCATCTACAACAAGGCCGGCGGCCCGACGCTCGCGGCGATGGCGGCCAAGGTGAAGGCCCGTTGGCCCGAGGCCGAGCTGGCGCCCTTCGACGCGCTGGAGAACTTCAGCCCCATTGAGGGCGCCAAGATCGCCTTCGGCGCGCCGATGCGCGAGCTGCTCTCCATCGACAAGGCCCGTGTGATCGTCTCGATCGATCGCGATTTCCTGCAGTTCGAGCCCGGCGCGCTGGCCAACTGCCGCGGCTGGGGCGCCTCGCGTCACGTCCATGCCGCCAAGGACGGCATGAGCCGTCTGTACGTCGTGGAGTCGGGCTTCAGCATCACCGGGGCGTCGGCCGATCACCGGTTGCCGCTGGCGCCGTCGCTGGTTCCGAATTTCGCCATCGCCCTCGCGCGGGCGGTGCTGACCAAGCGGCCCGGGGCGGGCAAGGTGCTGGCCGATGCGCTCGCCGCGCTCCCGGGCGAGCCCGCCGGGATCGACGCCCGCTTTGTCGATGAGCTGGCCAAGGACATCCTGTCGGACGAGGCCCGCGGTGCGTCGCTGATCGTCGCGGGCGCCTCGCAGAGCCCGCAGGTGCACGCCCTGGTCGCGGCCCTGAATGCGGCGCTCGGAAACATCGGCAAGACCATCGCCTATGTCCCCGCGTCGGCCGACGAGGCTGTTTCGTCGCTCGGCCGCATCGGCGCCCTGGCCGACCGCCTCGCCAAGGGCGAGATCAACACGGTGATCACCCTGGGGTGCAACCCGGTCTACTCGGCGCCGGCCAACTGCGAGTTCGCCAAGCACTTCGCCAAGGCCCAGCACCGCATCACCCTCAGCGTCGATCACAACGAGACGGTCGCCGCGTCCACATGGCGGCTCAACGGCTGCCACTACCTGGAGGCGTGGGGCGACACCGAGGCCGTCGACGGGACCATCGCGCCGATCCAGCCGATGATCGCCCCGCTCTTCGGCGGGCGGAGCGATATCGAGCTGCTCGCGATGATCGCCGGCGAGGAGAAGCCCGTCGGCTACGACCTGGTCCGGGCCGTCTGGGCCGGCAAGCTCGGCGGCAAGCCCGCTGACGCGGAATTCGAGAAGAAGTGGCGGCGGGCCCTGTTCGACGGCGTGCTCGCCGGGACCGGCCCCGCGGCGGGCGCGCCCAAGGCGGTCGAGGCGGACTTCACCAAGGTCGCGGCGGTGGCGCCCAAGATCGCCCTCGGGGCTCCGCCCAGCGAGGGCAAGCTCGACGTGGTCTTCGCCGTGAACGCCAGCTACGACGGGCGCTTCCTGAACAACGGCTGGATCCAGGAGCTTCCCGACGCCGCGTCGCACGTCGTTTGGGACAACCCCGCCCTGATCAGCGTCCGCACCGCCGACAAGCTCGGCCTGCGGCAGTCATCGGAGACTGACAACAAGCCCGCCGGGCGCGTGGGTGAGATCACCCTGGGCGGCCGGACGGTCAAGATGGCGTTCTGGGCGATTCCGGGTCTGCCGGACAACACGATCGTCGTTCACCCCGCCGGGGGCCGCAGCGCGATCGGGCTGGTGGGTCAGGGCGTGGGGTTCAACGGCTTTGCGCTCCGCAGCGAGGCCAATGCCTGGACCGCCTCGGGCGTCACCGTCAAGCCGACGGGCGAGAGCTACAAGATCAGCTGCACCCAGACGCACTGGAGCATGGAGGGCCGCGCGATCATCCGCGAGGTCGACCTGCCGGCGTGGGAGAAGCACGGCGGGGGCAAGCCCGAAGTCGTCAAAGACCCCTACGGACGCGAGAAGGTGCTGTCCTTCGGAGAGCGGCTCGAGGGCAGCGAGATGAGCCACATGCCCGCCAACGTGGGCATCTACCCGCACCCCTACAACCTTTCGCCCGCTGACCCCAAGGCCGGCGTGGTGGACCAGGCGGGCAAGCCCGCCAAGTACACCGTCGGCCCGCAGTGGGGGATGAGCATCGACCTGGCCAAGTGCATCGGGTGCAACGTGTGCACCATCGCCTGCCAGAGCGAGAACAACATCGCGGTGGTGGGCAAGGCCGAGGTGAACAAGGGCCGCGAGATGGCCTGGATCCGCGTCGACCGGTACTTCCGCTCCAGCACCGACCTGACCAAGGGCGGCGGCGAGGACTGGGGCCAGTCGGCCGAGGTGGGCATGATCTTCCAGCCCGTCGCCTGCGTTCACTGCGAGAACGCGCCGTGCGAGACGGTCTGCCCCGTCAACGCCACGGTGCACGGCGAAGAGGGCCACAACTACATGACGTACAACCGCTGCATCGGCACGCGGTACTGCGCCAACAACTGCCCCTACAAGGTGC